>JAAVYW010000067.1 GCA_022791315.1 Oscillospiraceae bacterium
GACACAGTTACCCATAGAAGTAGTGAAGTGCAGGTAGCCGTTGGCGTCAATCCGATAGTTGGGCGCAGTCATCTTGGTGTAGGTATTGGTCTTGGGATTGTAGCTGTAGAATACCAAAGCCTTGGTGTCCAGCTTGGAGAGATCCAGCTTGACAGCCGCTTTGATGGACATTCCGAAGGAGCCGGTCTGGTCAAACTTCACAACGGCAATGTCATTCTTGAAGTATTGATCAAACTTGGTGGTCACCTTTTCATCGCCCAGGGTGACACCCAATTTGATTTCGCCATTCCCCTTCATCAAAGAGGGGTCAATGTACAGACGGCTCTCAACCTTGCCGTCCTTTGTCACATCGGCATGGACAATAGGAGCCTTTTCCGCCTTCTCGGCAGCCTTCAAAACCGCCTTCAGCGCAGCAACAGTGATGGACTTCGCATTGCGAATTCTCACAACCACCACAGTGGCGTCAGCGTCGGCAGCGGCAATCGCCTGCTCCACCTTGGAAACAGCCTCAGTGGTGCTTACAGTCTCCTCGGCAGGAGTAGTGGTAGTTGTGCCACCAGAAGAAGAGGAACCGCCGCTTGTCGAACCACCGGTGGAACCGCCAGTTGTAGCAGCCTCTACCTCGAAGCTAGTAGCAGCAGTGCTCCAAGCCTGTACACCCTCCGGTGCAGAAATGCCCTTCAGGCCAGAGCCCTCTACTACAATTTGAACCATAGTGCCGGCAGGGACAGAAGAAGCAATGGTAACCTTGCCGGTTTGGTCGATGGTAACACCCTCATTGGCAGGTTTAACTTCCTTAAGCGTCCAAGTCCAAGGGCCGTCATAGGAAGCGCCTTCCTGGCTCATGGTGGCAACTGCTTTCAGGGTAAACTCAGAACCAGGCGTGACTTTATCGGGCTTGCCAGTGATTTCAATCTTGGTGGCATAGGGTTGCGTGGGAATGCCAGTCACCGTAAAGGTCACTCTTTCGGACTCTTTACTCACTGACGAATCCTGTCTGTAGGTCGCAGTAACCATGACGGCAAAGGTCATCACCTTGGCATCCGCGGCAACTGTCAGCTTGCCATCTTCTGTTACTGTTACGCCTGCAATTTTATCGGCAGACCAATGAAAAATGACATCATCTTTCGTCATCGCAGTCACAGTGGTGTCCTGCACCCATTTTTGGCCGGTAACATCAGCCTCTAAGGTAATCGTCTCTCCAGCCTTAATGGTAGGAGTAGTGGTAATCGTCACCGTCTCGATTTTGGTGGTATCCGTCACATCGTCATTTGCGGCAAATGTAGCAGAAGCCAGACCGGTGAGCATCGCGGCAGCCAAGAGAGCTGCCAAGAGTTTTTTCTTCATACTCATTTTCCTCCTTAAATTTTTCTGTCCAAACAAGAACATTCATGATATACTATAGTATATCATGCCAACAAGGCCTTGTTGGGACAACGAAAGTCCCTCTCCAACAGCGCCCATTCTGCGAAAAAGGGCTTTACAAAAACAATCATAGCATCCGCTGGAAGGGATGTCAAGATATATGCCACAAGATTAGGGCAAAATTCAGACAATCTTTTCCGCTGCTTTTTGGCGGAAATCCCCAGGAGAAAAGCGGGCAGGTCTTGCCCCCTCATTCCCGCTTCTGCGGCGTGATAGAGAGGGAGGCAAGGACATCTTTCAGCTTATCCATATCCAAGGGCTTGGCAATATGGGCGTTCATGCCGGCGTCCAGGGCGTGCTGCACATCCTCTTCAAAGGCATTGGCAGTCATAGCCAAGATGGGAATCGAAGCGGCGCGGGGATGGGCGCAGGCACGAATCGCATGGGCAGCCTCATAGCCATTCATCACTGGCATCTGTACGTCCATGAAAATCACGTCAAATTCATCTGGGCCGCTGGCCTGGAAGCGCTCCAGGGCCTGCTGGCCGTTGTGGGCAATCTCGCAAGATACCCCCTCCATATCCAACAGCTCGGTGAGGATTTCGGCATTGATTTCGTTGTCCTCAGCGGCCAGGACATGCAGGCCCTCCAGCTCGATTTCCCCGGGGAGCAGGGCAGGTTCCGCCTGGTTTTCATAGAGAGACGCCAAGGCGTGCTGGAAATTGGAGAGGAAAAAGGGCTTGGGGAGGAACAAATCCACCCCAACAGAGCGGGCCTGCTCCATCACGTCGTCGTAGTCATAGGCGGTGAGCACAAAGATGGGCACGGCCGGGCCGGCATTCTGCCGCAAGAGACGGGCAGTTTCCAGGCCGGAAAGGCCCGGCATCTTCCAGTCCATCAGGATAACGGGATAGGGCTCCTGGCGGCTGGCAGCCTGGGCCACCAGCTGAGCAGCTTCGTTGCCGTCTGCGGCGGAGTCAGCGCGTACACCCACCTCGGCCAGGCGCTCTTTAATATCCTGGCAGACATCCGGGTCGTCATCAGCCACCAGGGCGTGGGTGATGTGATGGCGGCTCCAAAAGGCCGTATCCTGCACTTGGTCAGCCAGGGGAAATTCCAGGGTAACGGAAAAGGTACTCCCCTCCCCCAGCTTGCTCTCCACAGAGATGGCGCCGCCCATCAAATCCACGATGTTCTTTGTAATGGACATCCCCAAGCCTGTGCCCTGAATCTCCTGTGTCGCGGCAGTGACTTCCCGGGAAAAGGGGTCAAAGATGGTTTTCACAAAGTCTGCGCTCATGCCAAAGCCATTGTCAGTGACGCAAAAGCGCAGGCGTGCCGTCCCCTCCCGCCTGGGCGGGAGGTTTTGGACCGAGAGCTGGATATGGCCGTCAGGCCCAGTGTACTTGACTGCATTGGAGAGGAGGTTGATGAGCACCTGATTCAGCCGCAGCCTGTCGCCCACCAGCAATTCAGGCAGGCTCCCGCGGGTGAGCAGGTCGAGCTCCTGCCCCTTGGCGCGGGCCTGGGGCAGCATCATGGTGTAGAGCTCGTCAACCAGCTGCGGCAGGCTGAACTCCACCATGCTGAGGGAGGTCTTGCCGCTCTCAATCTTGCTCATATCCAAAATATCATTGATGAGGCTGAGAAGGTGCTGGCTGGAAGCGGTAATTTTCCGGGTGTAGTAGCGCACCTTTTCCTCCTGGGCAGCGTCCTTTTCCAAGAGGGTGGCAAAGCCCAGGACAGCGTTCATAGGGGTGCGGATGTCATGGGACATATTGGAGAGGAAATTACTCTTGGCCTCGTTGGCGGCCTTGGCAGCAGAGAGGGCCTGTTCCAGGGTTTCGTTCATATCCCGTTCCGCAGTGCGGTCGGAGAGGATTAAAATCATGCGGCGAAGGCCATCCAGGGTAAAGTGGTAGAGCTGTTCCTTAAACCAGCGGTGTTCCCCTGTCTGGCGCAGAAAAAACTCCCGGCTAACGCTGCAAATCTTGCCGCAGGGAAGGTCCCAATCCGGTTGTTGCTCTCCCCAGAGCAGCCGCACATCCTCGGAAATCTCCTCCGGGCGCAGGCCCAGCAGCCGTTCCAGATTGGGGCTGACATATTCTGGAACAAAGGTATCCGGGGAAAAGAGGATAAAAATATCATCCGTGGTACGCAGCAAAAGGTCAAAAAAGTGCTCCCTCAGCTGAATCTCCCGGTTTTTTTCCATCTCCCGCTGGCGGCCCACCTGCACCAGGCGGAAAATCACGCCCACCAAAGTGAGGACCAAAGCCAGCCCCAACAGAATCAAATCCACAGGGAGAGCCGCACCCGCTTCCAGCGCTGCAACTGTCATGTCCCCGTCCTCCTTTTCTGCTGCAAAGTTGAGAATACCCTATATCAATATTCTTATTATAACGAAAATCCCAGCAATTGGCAAGAAAATTCTTGCGCTCATCAGCCATTTCCCCAGGCAAAACAAAAAATAGGGCAGCCCCCTTCCCTGCCCTAAATTCCGTCCCCTGTACTAGAAGTGCCCGCCTCTATTGCGCCGCATGGGTGCGGGTGTAGCGATACCAGCGGTACATACCGTAACAGGTGTTTACCAGCATGGCCGCCACCGTGATGAGCATGATATAGGCGCCAGAGAGCGTGTAGAGGATGGCATAGAGAACTAGGGTGAGCAGCCAGGCGAACCACTGTTCATTGTAGCGCAGCAGGAGCAGGATGCCGTTGGCCATGCCAAAGGCACTGGAGAGCGCGTCCAGGTAAGAGGATTCCGCGCCGGGGAGATGGCTGATGAAAAAGCCCACCACCCCACCAAAGAGCAGGATACCCGCCACAGCCAGGACATCCTGTTTCCAGGTAAGGCGCTTGACAACAGTGAGTTCCTCCTGCTGGCGGTCTGGATGCTTGTTCCAGCGGAGGAAGCTGATGATGTCAATGGGAATCCAGAAGCACAGGGTGACAATGGCGATGGTGTACCACCCCATTGCAATGCACAGGACAAATTCTGGGATTTCAATGAACAACATGTCCACCAGGAAATTCAGTTTGCTCTGTTTGGAGATAAGCAGTTCACAGATGGGATTCGCCAGCACAGCCACTACCGAGCAGCCCACCACAAAGGCATTGGAAGTGTCTTCCAGCATCAGCTCCGGGAAAAAGATGGCAAAAGCCAGCGTGAGCAGCACAACAACTATCAGATACCCAATCTGATAGGGCGTAAAGGAGCGAAAAAACGATTTCAAATTCATAGACATTGCAATTTCCTCTTTCTATTCTGACAGCCCCAGGAATTCCGCCAACCGTGGGAAGGCACACAGGGCATTTTTCCTGTATACCAAATCGTGTTGTTCCGGCGGGAACATGCGGGCAATGGTCTGGTCATATTCGTTGAGTTGGGCCAGCTGGATGGGGGGGCAAAAATCCGTGCCATAGAGGATTTTGCGCTCCATCCCCGGCTGGCTGCTCACAGCAGCACAAAAGGTCTCAATGGCCTCCTCCACATTCTCCCCCTCCTTGGTGCCTGTCTCATAGGCGCCGGAGACGTCGGTAAAGAGGTTGTCATAGGAAGCCACAATCTCCGCACAGCGGAGGAAGTGGGGGTCATCCATGTGGGCCAGGATAAAGTTCACCTGGGGGAACTGTTCCGCCGCCAAGGCAATGTAAGGCGCAGAGGAACCCTCCAAATCCTGGTCGGAGGGGAGCACCAGGGAGCAGAGCCCCGTGTGGAAGGTGACGGAGAGCCGGTGCCGCGCCGCAAATTCGTAGGCTGGAAGGAGCCTGTCATCGTTGGCTTTTCCCTGCTGATAGCTGAGATAGATTTTGAGCCCCACAACTTTATCTTCCTCCAAATGGGGTTCCAGGGCCGCCAACTGCGGGAGAATAGGGACTTTCAAATCAACAGCAGGGCATAAAAAGAGCCGGTCGTCCCGTTTCACTGTAGCAATACAGTCAGGATTCTCCATAATCCGTTCCGGGAACTGCATCACCAGAGCAACAGCTTCTGTCCGGCTAAAATACTCCCGGCGGATTTCCTCGTTTACAATGTGGGTATGGCAATCGATTCTGTCGATTTTCCGTGCCATAAGCACCAATCCACCTTTCCGTGACTTGAAAATTTTGTCTTTTCCAGTAAAAACCCAAAAAGACCTAAAATATAACGATTTTAAAAAAGAATTTATTGGAAATATTTTGATTTTTTGGCCCTTCCCTTTTTGAAACAAAACGGGCCTTCTCCAAAAGGGAAGCCAAAGCCTCCGGCATAGCCGGAGGCTTTGGTAGGCCCTAAAAAGGCCTGATACCGGCGGGTGTCTCAAGACATATCAAATATCTTTCGCCTGCATCTCGCGCCCCGCCGCCCGTAAACGGGCAAATCATCTTCTTTTGAAACTTTTGCAGCACTGTGTCAACTCGCTTCGCTCGTAGCTTTTTGCTAAAGCATACGAGGGAAGCCCACCAGCAGAGCGGGTGGGTCTTTCTACCCAAAAGTGCCCCGCGCGCATTTGTGCGTTGCGCGCGGGGGTGCGTTAAGGAGCTTTGACTTGGCTCTCTATCTTATCCCCGCAAGGCTCTTTGCCTTACTCCCGGACCAACGGGGCATCTCACACAGTTTCGTCGTAAAAGGGCGGATAGGCATATTTAGTTTTCCCTTCATCACTTTTACCTTTTGTGTTGACAAACGTCTATCATTTTTCGTCAAAATAGCCGAATGGACAGCTACTTATAATCGGTAACTGGCTGATAAACTGGAAGCTGTCATTATCATTCAACAACATGCGATATTCCTTTATTAAGATTTTCTAATATATTTTCCACGGAACTATCTTTTTCATCATAATAAAAGTATGGCTCTTGTAGTAAGTCTTTTCTTTTATCTAAAGCCACAAACGATACATAACGATGCGGATGAAATCCTTCTGGTTCGACGACTAACTCAGCAAGATAATTCGCACTTTCAATAATGTATCGCAAATAATCTTCATGTTCCACAAGAAATTCTACATCTATTTCGCCATGATACATCTCTTGAACAGTTCTAATCCACATTTGTATTGTATCTATAACTTCATACAGTTTCATTACTGTTACCCTACAGCTTTCGATTTACTATTTTGATTATAATAGCCAATTTCCTGCTTCAAGCTGTGTTCGTGAAATCGCCAGTGCCCAGCTCCATCAACACGAAAGGTAAAAGGGACTTCCCTTCCAATATCAGTCAAAATTTTACCCCAGGGTTCCCAATTGTTTTTACAGGAACCGCCAATCCAACGAAAAAATCGCTCTCCTGCCACAAATGGCGGGAGAGCGATTGGCTGGGCTGGCAGGATTTGAACCTGCGAATGCCAGAGTCAAAGTCTGGTGCCTTACCCCTTGGCTACAGCCCAATAGAGAGACAACGGCAATGAAGGCCATTGCCGTTGTCAAAAATTATGGGGTGGATAATGAGATTCGAACTCACGGCCTCCAGAGCCACAATCTGGCGCTCTAACCAGCTGAGCTATATCCACCATATAATTTTGGTACGCTTGACAGGAATCGAACCTGCGACCTACTGCTTAGAAGGCAGTTGCTCTATCC
>JAAVYW010000048.1 GCA_022791315.1 Oscillospiraceae bacterium
CAAAAAGTTTCCAAGCTCTAATTCCAAACACTAACGTCTTTCATTACTGTCTGTATTAGTACTTCTCAAATCATTTCCAGGGTTCTGTACTAATTCGTCGTAATATTGTTCACTTTTCAAGGTCCTATCTGCTGCCTCCCTTGAGCTTTCTTACTGCTCTCGCTGACAGCTTCATTATATTATCATATCCCTTCCCTTTTGTCAACAGCTTTTTAAAAAAAAATTCAGTTTTTTTCTTTTTTTCGCCTCTTTTCCTTTTTCTCTTGCCAATTTAGCGGCCAAGGGCTAAAATGAAAGCCAGTAACCACGCTTTTCCCGGCCAAGCCCACCCCGCTCTGGCAACTGCAAACCCCTATTTCCTTTCGCTTCCTTTGTAACACAAAGGAAGTCTCCCCGCCACTGCGGGGAGACAGTGGTAGGAGCGGCGGGAAGGAGCAGGCAGCCACAAGAATCCGCCCTGCTGAAAAGCCGATACTTATTGTAAAGTATAGAGGCCAAAAGCCTGGGAAAGGTAAAATGACTTTAACCGGAGGGATTCCCATGCCCATCAATATTCCAAACGGCCTCCCTGCCCGCGCGGTATTGGAGCAGGAGAACATCTTTGTCATGGCCGAGCACCGGGCAGCCCATCAGGACATCCGCCCGCTGCGGATTCTGATTCTCAACCTGATGCCCAAGAAAATTGAGACCGAGACCCATCTGCTGCGGGTGTTGAGCAATACGCCCCTCCAAGTGGACATCGACCTGCTCCAGACCAAGACCCATGTGTCCAAGAACACGCCGGCAGAGCATCTGTTAAAATTCTATAACGTCTTTGATGACGTGAAGGAGCGGCACTACGACGGCATGATTATCACCGGCGCGCCGGTGGAACAGCTGCCCTTTGAGCAGGTGGACTATTGGGAGGAGCTGTGTACCATCTTTGACTGGACAGACACCCATGTCTTCTCCACCCTGCACATCTGCTGGGCGGCCCAGGCGGGGCTATACTATTATTATGGAATTCCCAAGTACCCACTGCCGCAAAAGATGTTTGGGGTCTTTGAGCACCGGTGCCTCGTGCCGAACCACAAGCTGTTCAGCGGCTTTGACGACTGTTTTTTTGTCCCCCATTCCCGCCACACCGCCCTGCGCCGGGAGGACATCGAGGCCTGCGGGCAGGTATCCCTCCTCAGCTATTCTGAGGAGGCGGGGGTACACTTGGTAGCCAGCAGGGACAACCGCCGTTTCTTTGTCACCGGCCACGCGGAATATGACCGGGACACCCTGGCAGGGGAGTATTGGCGTGACCGCTCCAAGGGCCTGGACATCGCCCTGCCCCGCCACTATTTCCCCGGCGATGACCCCGCAGCCGCTCCGGTCAACCGCTGGAAATCCCACGGCAGCCTGCTCTACTCCAACTGGCTCAACTACTTCGTCTATCAAAACACGCCCTTTGACCTGCAAAAGCTCACAGAGCAGGAACGCCCCTAGCCCCTGCCATCACCTCCCCGCCACGGCGGGGAGGCTTCCTTTGTATTACAAAGGAAGCGAAAAAGAAAAAGGGGGCGTTTCCCAGGCCGCGCTCTGCCCCCATAATGCCCGCCGGAAAGCCAATTCCCGGCGGGCATCTGTTTTCCCTGGCCCGGCAGTTACTTGCCGAACACTTTGATATAGTCCTCCTTAAATTTCTCAATCCCGGAATCGGTCAACGGGTGTTTCAGCATCTGGAGGATGACATTGTAAGGCACTGTGGCAATATCTGCCCCCGCCAGGGCGCAGGCGGTCACATGGATTGGATTGCGCACCGAAGCGGCGATAATCTGGCAGTCAATGTCCGCATAATTGGCAAAAATTGCGGCAATGTTCTCAATCAAATCAATCCCAGGTTGGGAAATATCGTCCAGCCGCCCCAGGAACGGCGAGACATAGGTGGCCCCGGCCCGTGCCGCCAGCAGCGCCTGGTTGGCGGAGAAAATCAGCGTGCAGTTGGTGGGGATTCCCAGCGCAGAGAGCGCCTTGATGGCTTTGAGCCCCTCCGCCGTCATGGGGATTTTCACCACCATCCGCTGGGGGTTCAGGGCGTAGATGGCCTTCCCCTCCTCAATCATGGTCTGAGCATCCTCCGTCGTGGCCTTCACCTCACCGGAGATGGGCCCGTCTACAAAGGAGGCTATCTCCGCCAGTGTCTCGGCATAGTCCCGGCCCTCTTTGGCAATCAAGCTGGGGTTGGTCGTCACGCCTGCAATCACGCCCATGTCATTGGCCTTGCGGATTTCCTCCACATTGGCGGTATCAATAAAAAACTTCATACGGCATTCATCCTTTCACAGCTGTCTCTTGTATCCCAAATGGAGTTTTTGCATGGAAAATTCTCACATTTTCCTAATATTTAGTATAACAAAAACAAAACAAATGTCAATCCTTCTCCCCAAAACTTCTGTGGGTTCCCCCTGCCTCCCCCACAGGGAAACCCCACCGGCTAAATATTTATACTATCCCTTATGACTCCTCTCCCTGCCTTTTCTGCATTTTACGGCATTTTTATCCCAGTCTTTCCCCATAATTCCGTGAAATTTGCAAAAATCCGCAAAAAATCCTGCGAAATCGTCACAAATAAATTGAAAAAAATTCACATTTATGTTATATTTATGGATAAGAAACCGCGTAAACCCGCAGATGTCCCCGGCTGGGGAAGGGGGCCCGGCGGATTTTAAATCCAGCGCGGCAGAAAGGAAGTTTTCTATGGAACCAATTGACGTGGGCATCCTCTCCATTCTTCCACCCCTCATCGCCATTGTGCTGGCGCTGATCACAAAGGAGGTTATCTCCTCCCTGGTAATCGGCATTATCTCCGGCGCAGCCATCTACAGCCGCAGCATCATCGGCACTTTGGACACCACCCTCTACATTGTGGGCTCCAAAATGGGCGACCCGGCCAATGCCAACATCCTGCTGTTCCTGGCTATTTTGGGCGCCTTGGTGGTGGTGGTCACCAGGGCGGGCGGCTCGGCGGCCTATGGGGCCTGGGCCGGGCAGCGGGTCAAGTCCCGCCAGGCAGCACAGCTTGTCACCAGCGCCCTGGGCTGTGTGATTTTTATTGACGACTACTTCAATTGCCTCACAGTGGGCACCGTCATGCGCCCTGTCACCGACCGCTACCGCGTCTCCCGTGCCAAGCTGGCCTATATCCTGGATGCCACAGCGGCCCCGGTATGCATCATCGCCCCGGTCTCCAGCTGGGCCGCCTCTGTGGCCTCCCAGATGAACCAGTCCGGCGTGGACAATGTGATGGGCCTGTTTTTGTCTACCATCCCCTTTAACCTCTACGCCCTGCTCACCCTGGTGATGATTGTGGCGCTGGCCCTCACCAAGCTGGACTTTGGCCCCATGGCTAAGTTCGAGAAGAACGCCATTGAGAAAAACGACCTCTTCTCCAACGAGGACCACGGCGTCTCCCAGGATTTTGAAAGCGGCATTAAGTCCCAGGGCAAGGTCATGGATTTAATTGTCCCCATTGTGGCCCTAATTGTCTTCTGCGTGGCAGCCATGCTCCATGTGGGCGGCTTCACCTTTGGCGGCGGCGTGTCCATTGCCGATGCCTTTGGCAATACCGACGCATCCCTGTCCCTGGCCATGGGCGGCTTCCTGGCCCTGGTTTTCACCTTCCTGTATTTCATGATTTTCCGCCGCAAGGTGCTGGGCTTCCGCCAGTTTATGGACTGCATTGGCGAGGGCGTAAAATCCATGGTGCCCGCCGACATCATCCTGGTGCTGGCCTGGTCTATCAGCGGTGTCTGCCGTGACCTGCTCAACACCGGCCCCTATGTCTCCGGCATCATCGAGAGCTCCCATTTCCCCCTCCAGCTGCTGCCCGCCATCGTCTTTGCGGTGGCCTGCTTCCTCTCCTTTTCCATGGGCACAGCCTGGGGCACCTTCGGTATCCTCATCCCCATTGTCATTGACATCTGCAAGGCCGACCCCTCATTGATGGTGATTGCCCTGGCTGCCACCCTGGCCGGCTCCGTCTTCGGCGACCACTGCTCGCCTATCTCGGATACCACCATCCTCTCCTCCACCGGCGCAGGCGTCAACCATCTGGACCATGTCAGCACCCAAATCCCCTACGCTGCCACAGTGGCTGTCTGCGCCTTCCTGGGCTATCTCCTGGCCGGTTTTGTGCGCAACGCCTTCATCGTGCTGCCGGTCTCTATCGTGATTCTCCTGGCCGCCCTCTTCCTCCTCAATTTCCTTACCGCCAAACGCGCGTCCAAAAAAGCCTAGCTCTATCGGCTGGTTTTGCCGCAGCCCTTCTTTTATGAAAGGGCTGCGGCTTTTTCTATCCCTGTCCCAGGACCTCTCCATAAAAAACGCGGAACACCCAAAAGGACGCTCCGCAGGAAAATCTGATATAAACTTTTGGTAAAGCAGTATCGTAACACAGCAAAGCGTGCAATAAGAATAAATTAAAGCGTAGCTGACAGCTACTCCCAATCATGGACCACCCTATCAAATTTACATAAAAAAATACGGAGCATCCCAAAAAGGATACTCCGCCTGGTCTGAGTGACGGGACTTGAACCCACGGCCTCTACGACCCCAACGTAGCGCGCTACCATCTGCGCCACACCCAGTAACCACTTTTTCTATTATACCCAAAAGTCTAAAAATGTCAAGTCCTTTTCGCAATTAAATTTCCCAAATTTTTCCCGCCCAAAAACCCCCTCTATCCCCCAAAAAACGGGGGCTTGCGACAGCAGCCAGTCCGCTATATAATAGGGGTAGAATCCAGATTAGAGAAAGGGAATGACAAATGGAACAATTTCATCTCAATACAAGCCGGGAAAACTTTTACAATATCACTGCCAGCGTCCGGGAATCCGTGCGGAAAAGCGGGCTGCAGGACGGCCTCTGCCTGGTCTATTGCCCCCATACCACTGCCGGCATCACCATCAACGAAAACACTGACCCGGACGTGGTCTCCGACCTGCTCCTGGGCCTGGAGAAGGCCTTCCCCGACCAGCCCGAGTTCCGGCATATGGAGGGCAACTCCGCCGCCCATCTCAAGGCCTCCTGTGTGGGCAGCAGCGTGCTGGTGCCGGTGGAGAAGGGCGCCCTCTGCCTCGGCACCTGGCAAGGCATCTATTTCTGCGAATTCGACGGCCCCCGTCACCGCACCTATTCTGTCAAAATGCTGTAAAGTATCCTGAAAGGAGGAGCCGACTATGAAATCCCCTGCACTGGAATCCCAATTCGCCCAGGAGTGGCAAGCCGCCCTTGGCAGCGCCCAGGCAGCCTGCCACGTATCCCAGAAGCGCCTGGCCGAGGCAACCGAAAAGCGCGGCGCCCTGGCCGCCGTAAAGGGGTCGCTGTCCAGGCGCCGCCCCTCTGAGGGTTTCTATGCCCTGGAACAGGCCGGCCGGCTGGACTTATCCCTGGAAGCCCTGGCCGCCCGCCCCGCCTTTGCCCCCCTCTTCACAGACGACGAAGTAAATTTCTGCATGGATTTGCTGTGCGAATACGGGTTTTACAACAAGTAAATTATTGGGAAGCGGTATCCCCATTCTGCTATCGACTTTTTGCCCTGTCAATGCTATAATAGAAACAAACAACCGGCCAGCAACAAAGGAGAGGGAGGGAATCTTTTTTATGGAAAACATGATGCAAAAAATCCACCGCTACGGTATCGTCCCCGTGGTAAAAATCGACCGGGAGGAGGATGCGCTGCCCCTGGCTAAGGCGCTGTGTGAGGGCGGCCTGCCGGTGGCGGAAATCACCTACCGCACAGCGGCCGCCAGCGGGGCCATCCGCGCCATCGCCAAGGCCTATCCGGATATGATTCTGGGGGCAGGCACTGTCCTCACCACCGGGCAGGTGGACAGCGCCGTGGAGGCCGGGGCCCATTTTATTGTCAGCCCCGGGCTCAATCCCGGCATTGTCCGGTATTGCCAGGAGAAGGGCGTGCCCATCCTGCCCGGCGTCAGCTCCGCCTCCGAGATAGAGGCTGCCCTGGAGCTGGGCCTCACGGAACTCAAGTTTTTCCCCGCCGAGCAGAGCGGCGGCCTGGCTAAAATCAAGGCCCTGTGCGCCCCCTACTCCTCTGTGCGCTTCATGCCCACCGGGGGCATCGGGCTGCACAATATGAACGACTACCTGGCCTTTGACAAGATTATCGCCTGCGGCGGCAGCTTCATGGTAAACCCCGCAGACATTGCCGCAGGGGATTTTGCCAAGGTGACAGCCCTCACCCGCCAGGCCGTGCAGGCCATGCTGGGCCTGCGCCTGGAACACATCGGCATCAACGCCGCAAATGAGACCGAGGCCCGGGAAACCGCCCGGCTGCTCAGCCGCCTTTTCCTGCTCGGCACCCCCGACGAGAACGCCGCCAGCCTCTTTGTGGAGCGCCAGTTTGAGGTGATGAAAGCCCCCGGCCGCGGCAAAAACGGCCACATTGCCCTCCTCACCAACAGTGTCGAGCGCGCCATGGACTATCTGGAGCGCCAGGGCGAGGCCTTTCTCCCCGAAAGCAAGTCCTATGACGAAAAGGGCCGCCTCTCCGCCGTCTATCTCCAACGGGAACTGGCCGGCTTTGCCCTGCACCTGGTGCAGAAGAAATAGGAATTATTTTTAAGCAGCTGCCAAAACGGGAGGGGACCGCCCAATGGCAAGAACCAGAGACACCGGGCCAGAATGGGGAAACCAAAGTGCAAAACCAGTATGAATTCGATGCCGTCATCCACGCCGCCGCAGGCAAAGGCGGGGCCTATGTCATTTTCCCCTGGAATATCCGGGAGGAATTTGGTGCCGGGCGGGTAAAAGTCCATGCCCTCTTTGACGGGGTCCCCTATGAGGGCAGCATTGTCAACATGGGTGTGAAGGATGAGCAGGGAAATATCTGCTATCTCCTCGGCCTCCTAAAATCCATCCGCCAAACGCTGGGAAAGTCCATCGGGGACACTGTCCATGTAGTGGTGACAAAGCGATAGCCCCAGCATACCAGACAAAAAACAGCAGGCTGCCCAGCATAAGTAAGGCAGCCTGCTGTTTTTTCACCGGGAATCCCCTGTTCCCCTCCCCCGGCAGTCCGTGTGCTCCGGGCACCACACCATATGGTCGTCCACCAGCCCTGCGGCCTGCAAAAAAGAGTAGACAATTGTGGGCCCCACAAACCGGAACCCCCTCCGCTTTAAATCCTGACTTATCCGGCAGGAAAGGGGCGTAGAGGCTGGCATGTCCTCCTGGCGCTCCCAGTGGTTCACAATGGGCACACCGTCCACATAGTGCCACAGGAAAGCGTCAAAACTGCCAAACTCCTTTTGGATTTTCAAAAACCCCCTGGCATTTTCCACTGTGGCTAGAATCTTCCGCCGGTTGCGCACAATGGCGGGGTTCCCCATCAATGCCTCCACTTTTTCCTCTGTCCAGCAGGCTGCTTTTTGGGGGTCAAAGCCGTCAAAGGCAGCCCGGAAGGCCTCCCGCTTGCGCAGGATGGTAATCCAGGAGAGCCCCGCCTGCATCCCCTCCAAAATCAGCAGCTCAAAGAGCTTGCCGTCGTCATGCAGGGGCTTTCCCCATTCCGTGTCGTGATAGGCGATATAGAGCGGGTCATCCCCCGCCCATTGGCAGCGGCGCAGTTCCATCTCTCCTACTCTTTCCCCCTGGCCCAGCGAATACACTGGTTAATACGCTGCCCCCTGGGATGGTCGCTGTGGTCTTCGGCCGCCGACCCGGAACTGGCAGCCGGGCCGCAGGAGTAGTCCACCAGCAGCTCGCAGGGGATTTCATCGCATTCCCCACAGTGGTGCAGCCCCTTCCCCAGGCAGCACTTTGCCACAGGGCATTCCCCGTGAAAGGGCACGCCGCCCGTCTCAATACACCCCTTGCACCCATGGCTTTCGATAAAGGAACAGCCGGTGCAGTGCAGCCCGCAGATAGAATCAATCATGGTCAAAACTCCTCTCGGTATGTGAATCGCGTTTTCTTATGTTTTTCAATATTTAAGATGTATTTCTCTTTGCTGGTTTCTTGCGCCGCTTCTTCCTCGCCTATCAGGAAACCCTAATGGAACAGCGCATTCCTGATATTCTCACTGTATGAGTACAGGCAAATCAAAATCCAATCTGCCGAACTTCCGCAGTATATCCAAATCGCGTATGATAAAATTACTGCCCCAATAATAGTTTCCTATCGTCTGTTCAGCTACACACCACCGCTTGCCGTCCGGATGAGGATTGCCTTGCTCATATGCGTCAAGTTCCTCGGCAGAAGGGAAGTGAAACTCGTGTGTTCCGAGCAGCGAGTCAATGATTGTGTCCAGATTCATGTCCACAGTACGTCTGCACTCCGGATAAAAGCTGCTTTCCGGTGAAGCGACAAAATACACTGGCAGCGGCAGCCAAGACGGATATGTTGCAGGGTCATATGCTTCCATGTTCAGCGCTGTGGGATTGTAATCGGGATAGCCATGGAGAAGAACCTGCCCACATTGTCTATACCGGTCTTTCAAACTCTCTGCCTTGCTGTAGAGAGCGCTCCCCTCATCTGCATGTTTGAGAATGAAGTCCGCAAGACGTTTCGTCACTCCGATGTCGGCCTCTGCTGCTTTCCCTGCATCGAAATGAAACCATGGCATATGCGCAAAGTCATTATTGCTGGGGATTCCCTGCATCCCCACCCAGCCACTGTCCAGTAAATATGCCCCGGAGCTCAGATATCTGATGATACCCGTAATGATTTTGCTTTTTATGCCGCTTTCATAATCACCTGTCGTATCCAGATAATCCAGCGCAATACACACTGTATAGGGAGATGAGTTGGGGTTCCAGTTATTACACTCCATGTTGTGTCCAAAACCTCCATCCTCATTTTGGTAGCTGGACAAAACCAACAGGAAATCATCGCAACTGCCATTTTCAAAAAGGAATTTCCATTTTGTGTAGTCAAGAGGCCTCGCGCTGCGGTGAACCAACCTCCTCAATCTCAAAAATTCAGCAAAGGATATTTTTTTCAATGTCATCCCCCCCATCTTCCTTTGCTATTCCTCACCCGCTCTCCTTGTGCCCCAAAATAAGGATACAAAGACATTTTACAACATCTTTCCCGCCCCGTCTTGTATATTTCCGACATCCTCGCTATGGCCTTGCAATCACCCAATAGTCCCAATAGCTTCTCCCGCCTTCGCCGATTAGCGGGCGGGCATCCTCCACAAACCCCGCCTTAGCCAGCGCCTCGCGCCGCTCCACCGCGTAAAGAGGCGCTTTGGTGACAACCTCGCCGCAGCCCATCCTCTCAAAGGCACAGGGCAAGGTGAGCCGCAGCAGGTGCAGCAATGTCCCCGCCCGCTCGCAGCTGTTTTTCACATCCAGCCGCAAAACCCCGCAGCCCCCAAAAACCTCCTGGGAATCCCGCCGGCAGAGCTCGGCCGTGCCAACCGCCCTCCCTACACCCTTCTCCACCACCGCCCACCGCACAAACCAGCCCTTCTCATACCCCCTCAGCCAAAACCGGATTGCCTCTGCCATCCGCTCCCGGGTGGGATAGTAAAAATTGTCGCCGTTGCAGTTGTCACTGTTGAAGAAAGGGAGGGCATTTTTGTCCCCATAAACTTCCACTAACTCCTGCGCATCCTTTTCCCCCACCTGCCGCAGCAGGAACCGCTGATTTTCCAGCAGAGGAAAATCCTGGTACACATTCCCCATCTGCCACTCCCCCTTTCCCCTGCAATGGGCGCACGCCCAAAATAAACATTTGTTCTTATTCGAGTATATCAAAAGGGATGGGGAATGTCAAGAAAAATGTAGTATTTGGGAAGAAATCGGAGCATCCTCTCCCTGCTTCCACAAAAGCGGTAGCCTGCATCACGGAGAGGAAAAACCACTCGAGTTGACATTTTCGACAGAATTCGGTATCCTAAAGGAGAAAAGAGTGTGAAAGGAAGGTGCATCCCATGTCCGACTGGAATTCCCAGCAGTATTTAAAGTTCCGCCATCAGCGCTCCCAGCCCGCCATTGACCTGGCCAACCGCCTGCGGCAGTATGACCCCCGGTCAATCGTGGACATTGGCTGCGGGTCGGGCAATAGTACGTCCGTGCTGCGTACCATATTTCCCAAAGCCGCCCTCCTGGGGATAGACAGCTCCCCCAACATGATTGAACAGGCCCGCCGGGCCCATCCCCAACTGGTCTTCTGCCTGTGCGATGTGCAGGCCCTCACCGGCCAATACGACCTGATGTTTTCCAACGCCTGTTTCCAGTGGGTGCCGGACCATCAAGCCCTCTTCCCGGCGCTGATGGAGAAACTGTCACCCGGCGGCGTCCTGGCGGTGCAGATGCCCCATAACCAGGAGGAACCCTTTTACCGCATCATCAGCCAGGTGGCCGAGGAGCCCCGCTGGGGCCTAAAAGGTGTCCGGCTGGCCAAGAACGATATCCTGGAACCGGAGGAATACTGCCGTATCCTCTCCCGCTGTTCCAGCGGATTTGAGATGTGGGAAACCCAATACTACCACTTCCTCCCCGACCATCCCGCCCTGTTGGAATGGGTCAAAGGCGCCCGCCTGCGCCCCTA
The DNA here is from genome assembly GCA_022791315.1 of Oscillospiraceae bacterium. Classification (GTDB taxonomy): domain Bacteria; phylum Bacillota; class Clostridia; order Oscillospirales; family Ruminococcaceae; genus JAAVYW01. The sequence goes on from JAAVYW010000048.1 coordinate 10,546, forward strand.
TCTGGACGCAATGGACGAGGAGACCGGCCAGGCATTCCAAGCGGAACTCCTCCGCCATGCACGGGAAGCCTATCCCGTCGCCGAAGACGGCACAATCCTGTTCCGCTTCCGCCGCCTATTCTTCACAGCCGTAAAATAACCTGTGAAAAAGCGCCTGCAAATTCCAGTTCGCAGTGCTGCTAAGTGAGTGCTAAATCGGTAATCATAGGAATATGCATTATACTTCAAA
>JAAVYW010000049.1 GCA_022791315.1 Oscillospiraceae bacterium
CTTTCCACTCTTTCTTCTCTCTGGCTGACTTTGAGAAACAGCTTGCTGTCCATAACCGTCGCTCCAATAGCTTACCCATGCGGCCGCTCCAATGGTTTTCCCCTTTCGAGTTCCTTGTCCAATTTCTTTGACAAACTTACAGAATACAGGCCCGGCAGCAGGGTTTACCGGGAACCGGCGGTCGATTTCTTTCGTTTCCTGTCCTGGTACTCCTTCACGATGGCCCTTGCCGAATGTACCATGTCCAAAACCTGGTCCTCGGAAAATCCCACCGTCCCCAGCGCCAGCAGCGGGACACCCAAACCCGTCGCGACACGCTCTAAGAAACCCACTGTGACATTGGCGCACCCCAGTTCCATGTCCCGCAGCCTGGCGGCGCTCACATGGGCCCTTTTGGCCAGCTCCTTCTGGGAGAGTCCCCGTATCTTCCGGAGCAGGGTGACGTTCTGCCCCACTGTGCCGGGCCGTGTGCCGGACGGCAGGGGCGGCAGCTGACGGTGTAGGGCCAGGATTTCCCCGTCGCTCAGGGACAGGACGCCCATCACCTGCGGGGCAACATGCACCACCTTTGCCATGCGCCGCAGGGTATCCAAGGTGGTATTTTTGCTTCCCTTCTCAAGCTGCTGCCAGCGGCCAGGGCTTATGCCGGCTTCCAGCGCCGCTTGCTCCTGGGACAGCCCCCGCGCATTTCTCAGCAGGATAACATTCTTTTCCGTTTCGACTAAATACAACATAAAAATCCCTCCTACGTCCCAGCGTAGAGGGATTTTTAAAAAATTCAATGTAATATATTAGCGTTTCTTAAAAATATAATATAAAATTATGAAAACTTATAATTATAGAACATTATTCTCAAAAATGTCGAAAAAACAAAGGGCTATGTATCAGCCAATCCCGCCAAACGGCGCACACCGCTGACAAAGCATTGGAAGCTGGGCGATGTGTTTCGCTCAATCACCATGTGGGGCGCAACCCGTTTGGCTCCGGCAATCTGCTGATGCTGGGGGATGAGTTTATATAGCTCCTCCTTGGGGGAGGGGATGTTGTCCGGAGCACGGTATTTCCTTTGAAACGGCAGCTTCCGGAGCTTTGGTATGTCATAGGCAAGCGCCAGGGCCTCGCTGTCGCCAAAATACCAGGCCTCCATTTCCTGGCAGGCAATCCGCACAAGCACCGGCCGCCCGGTATCCTGGCAAAGGGCAAGGAGGGACTGCTTGAGCTCCCGGCAGTCCCTCCCGTCCTGGTCGTGCAGAATAACAAAGCGGACATCGCCCGGCTCGTTCCAACCCCGCAGCTTGCGGGGGATAGAGCGTTCCAGCGCCCGTTTCCCAGTGTGGGAGATGGTCTGGAACTCCACCCCCTCCGGCAGGATTTTGGGCAGCAGCTCGTCCAACAGGTACTTCATAGAGGGCTCTTCCAATAAAAAGACCAGCTTCATTTTAAGGCCTCCCCCGCTTTCATGGCCGCATCCAGCAGCAGGCCCTGCCGCCAAAGCTCTCCCAGGGAATCCCCTTCACGGCAGAGGGATTGAATCAGAGAGAGCTCATTGGCCCGCACAATATTGGTATAGCCGTCTGTCTTCACCAGGCAATAGAGCTCCTCCAAGCGCACGGAATCTAAAAAATCAGGGGAATGGGTGGAGATAAAAACCTGTCCCCCCATATCGGAATAGTGCCGGAACTCCTCCGCCAATTGGGGAAGCAGCTCGGGATACAGCTGGTTTTCCGGCTCCTCCACACATAGCAGGGCATGGGGGGCCGGGTCGCGCAGCAACACCAGGTAGGTAAACATTTTAATGGTGCCATCCGAAACAAATTTGGAGGAGAAGGGGTTTTTAAACCTCCCATCCTGGAACCGCAGCACCACATAGCCGTCTTCCGTCACTTTTGCCTCCACATTCGTCACACCGGGAACCCGCTCCTTCATCGCCAGCAGGATGGAATCAAAGCGCTCCCGATGATTGTCGTAGAGATACTTTGCCACTTGCGCCAAATTATCCCCTGTAGTGGAGAGGGACTCGCTATAGTCCGCCTCCTGGCGGCTACGGGCGCTTTCGATGTGGAAATCGGAGACATACCAGTCCTCGATTAGCTGGCGCAGAGAGGCCACAGCCGGGAAATCCTCAAATTGCCCCAAGCCTTTTACTGCCAGAATATCCGGAGCCGCCACCTTTTGACGGGTGCGGTCGGCAATCTTAACATCCTCATAGGACTGCAGTATGCCGCGGGCCGCAACGCCTTCCCCATAGGAAAAATCCAAAATTTTCCAGGGGGCCCCATGCTGTCCGCGACGGAAACGCATCACCTCTTTTTTTACAACCGGCCTTGATTTTTCATTGAGACCTATTGTAAGCTCATAGGTGATAACAGGTTCATTTGGCGAAGGACGGAATTTAACCTCAAACCGCATATCCCCTGTCTGTTCCCTGGAAAAGACTTCCCGGAACCCGCCCCGCATATCCAAAGCGGCGCTTGCATTCTTATCAAGGCAATCGTGCAAAAAACCGAAGACATCAAAAAAAGTGGTCTTTCCCACACCGTTTTGTCCCATAAAGACAGCCATTTGCGGGATATTTTCCACCCGGACGTCCCGGAAAACACGGAAATTCTGAATGTGCAGAGACTCTATCTGCATCTTAACACGCCCCCTTCCGATGTCGATGTCTCCCCTATCTTCCAACTATTTAGGGAATACCTTCTTCATTATACACTAAAATATCCATAAAATTCAAGTGATTCGTAAGGGTTCTATACAAAGAGGCGGTGTCTCCACAGACACCGCCTCTTTGTATCAATCAAGATGTTTTCCGTCCTACAGCATCTTCACCATCAGAACCTCGTCGGCATAGGTGCCGTCGCTGTATTTCGTCCCATGGGGAATCTCCCCGCAGGGGACAAAGCCCAGCTTTCGGTAGAGCCCCTGGGCGCGGGTGTTGTCCTTTATCACGGTCAGCTCGGCCTGCTCGCAGCCCCGTTCCCGGTACCAGTCCAGGCAGGCGGTGAGCAGGGCTGTGCCCAGCCCCAGCCCCCAGGCCTTTTCCAGCAGGGAGATTGCCACTACCGCCCGGTGGCGAAAGCGCCTTCTGCTGCCCTGGAGGTCGCCGGAGCACATGCCCACCAGCTCTCCGTCCAGGAAGGCCACTGCCCAAAATGAAGCGGGGCTTTCCGCCGCTTTCTGGAAAAGAGCGGCCTCTTCCTCCACCGTCGTAGTGAATTCCCCCGGCTCTCTGGCCAGAAAACGGGTCTCGGTGTCCACCTGCCGCACATAGTCTACAGCGGCCCGGGCGTCCTGGGGGCGTACCTCCCGCAGCAGGGCGGTGCGCCCGTCCTTTAGTGTCACTATTTTCTCAAATTTTGTCATGCCCATTCCTCCATCAGCTTCAGGGAGAGGGCAATCAGATTTTCCCGGATGCTCTTCCGGCTGTCCCAGCTGCGTTTGTCCCACTCCCTGCCGCTCACGTCGTCGCCAATGTAGAGCAGCTGGGACAGGGGGAGGTCATAATACTCGGACAGGGCAAAGAAGGCCGCCGCCTCCATCTCCACTGTTAAGCACCCCTCTTCCCGCCGGCGTTCCACTAGGGCAGGGGTTTCCCGATAGGCCACGTCGGTGGTCCAGGTCTTGCCCGCCGTGTGGGGCAGGCCCAGCTTTTCCAGCGCAGCCAGTACATAGTCCGCCGCGCCCCTGTGGCATTCCACCTCTCTGGCAGGGGGCAGGTAGTGGTAGGAGGTGCCCTCGTCCCGCACGGCAGCGGTGGGGACCACAATCTGTCCCACCCGGCTCCCCTTGCGCAGAGAGCCTGCACCGCCGCAGATGAGGAACCTTTCGCAGCCCATGGCGTGCAGGTCTTCGATGGTGGTGGCCGCGCCGGGGGCTGTCATAAAGGGCAGCAGCAGGCAGATTGTTTCGCCGTTCCCAGCAGTGTACTGGTAAATCGGGCTGTCCATCACCTCAGAATAGAGGCGCCCAATCACAGGGAGCTGCCGCTCCTCCACCAGCTGGAGCAATTCCTTACGGAAAAACGTGATGACGCATTTCTCCGGCAGCGTTTTCTCCAAAAAGCCCGCGGCCTGAATCACCGCGTTCCGGTCGGTGTCAAATTCACAGATGGGGTATTGGTGTTCCAGTATCATAGCTGCTTTCCTCCTTGTCGTATTATAATCGAAGCGCCGCTTTCGCGGCTCTGTTTCACATTCCATCGTCAAAAGCAGGGGCTTTGACTCTATCGTTTTGCATACTCCTGGTAAACCGTCTCCTCCTTGACGCTGCCGTCCTCCAGCACCACAATCCGGTCTACATCCGCCAGGAAATCGATGCGGTGGGAAATGGCGATGATAGTCAGCCCCTTTTCCCTGTGCAGCTTTCCCAGCACCTCCTTGATTTCCCGTTCCGAGTCCCTGTCCACATTGGCTGTCACCTCGTCCAGGAGAATCACCCGGCAGTCCCGCAGCAGGCCTTGGGCCAACCCCAGCTTCTGCCGTTCCCCACCGGATACCGAGAGCCCGTTTTCCCCTATCTCCGTATCCAGTTCCCCGGTAAATTTATCCAGGCACACGCTTTTCAGCACCTGCTTCAGCTCCTCCTCCCCGGCCCCCGGCTTTGCCAAGAGCAGGTTTTCCCGGATTGTGCCGGGAAACAGGAACGTCTCCTGGGAGACCTTGGCAATCCCGCTTCGCAGCTCCCCTGCCGAAATGCGTCCCAAGTCAATCCCGTCCAGGGTGATGCGCCCCGCCTGGGGCTCATAAAACCGCAGCAGCAGATCAAAGATAGTGGTCTTCCCGGCGCCGCTGGCCCCCACAATTCCCAGCCACTCGCCGCTTTTTACCGTCAAATCCAGCGATTTCAGGATGTCCCCCCGTTCCTCCGTATAGGCAAAAGTCACCTGCTCAAAGCGGAGCTCCTTGGTAAACCGCAGGGGCAAATCCCCCTCGCCTTCCGCCGCCGGCATGGTGAGGATTTGGAACAGCTTTTGATATTCCCCCAGCTGCGCCTTAAAGTCATAGTTGGTGTGCATAAACTGTTTCACAATCCCTAAGAACTTTGCCGTATAGTTCAGCACCACCGCCAAGCTGCCCAGGGTCATCTTCCCCATCACAATCAGATAGGCGGTCATCCCAAAACTCACGCCGGTGAATACGCTGTCTGAAAAATTGTCCACCCAAATCCCGCTCATATTGTCATACAGGGCGATTTTGCTCCAGATGGAGACGGTCTCCTCGCTCACCTCCCGCAGCTTCCCAATCCGCGCTTTTTCCAGCACCATCGCCTTCACCGACCGGATGCCCCGGAACGTGTCGTCGATGATTTGCAGCATTTTGGCGTTGCTCTTGGTGTTCTGGGCAAAGCAGTCCTGGACCCGGCCGGCAAACCAATTGCTGGGGAAAAACGCCACCGGGATATAGAGCAGCAAAAACAGCGCCACCCCCCAGTGCAGGCTGAGCAGATACCCCATCACCACAATCCCGCACAGCCCGGTTGCCGCCAGCTGGGGAATCTCAATCAGCCAAAAGGAAATATACTTCATGGACTCTCCCCGGCAGTAGGCCGCCAGCTCCGAGGAATTCGTGGTGTCAAAATAGGGCATCGGCTGTCCCAGCAGGTTTTCAAACCCCTGAACCGCCAGTTTCAGCCCCAGCCTGCGGCACACAATTGCCAGCTGATACCGGTAAAACGCCGATAGCAGCGTTACCGCCAGCGGGATACAGCAGAACAGCACAAGGTAGAAGAGAATCTGCGAAACCGCCTTTGCGGGTATCAGGGTATCAATCATCCGCTGCATCAAAACCGTGGGGACCAGCCCCACCAGCTGTATCACCAGAAAAATCACCCCGGAGGCAGCGACATACCCCCAAAACCCGGGCAGCAGCTTCCGCACGCTTTTCCGCACCGCTCTTTCCCGGTCCCTCTCCGTCTGTTCCATTCAAACCCTCTCCTCATCCCAAATCTCAGCAGCCCCGCCAGCCCCCAGCGGCCCGCTTCCCGCTCAAAGATAGCACCACCCGGGAGGCGCCACGGGCTCAGACGGGGCGGGACATAAAAAACTACTGAATTTCGTTCCTCTTAATCTTGCCGCTGATGGTCTTGGGCAGCTCCTTCACAAACTGCACGATACGGGGATACTTATAGGGGGCCGTCTGTTTCTTCACGTAGGTTTGCAGCTCCTTTTTCAGCTCCTCGCTCTCCTCATAGCCCTTGGCCAGGACAATAGTGGCCTTGATCACCTGGCCACGCACCGGGTCGGGCGCGCCGGTGACAGCGCACTCCAGGACGCTGGGATGCTCCATCAGCACGCTCTCGATTTCAAAGGGGCCGATGCGGTAGCCCGAGGACTTGATCACATCGTCGGTGCGGCCCACATACCAGTAATAGCCGTCCTCATCCCGCCAGGCAGTGTCCCGGGTATGGTAGAGGCCGTCGTGCCACACCTCGGTCGTGCGGGCCTCGTCCCGGTAATAGCCGCAGAAGAGGCCGGGCTGCTTCTCCCCCTCCTTCACCCGCAGGACAATTTCGCCGGTCTCCCCAGGGGGCACGCTGTTGCCCTCTTCGTCCACCACGTCCACATGGTACATGGGCGACGGCTTGCCCATGGAGCCGGGCTTGGGCTCCATGCCCTTCAGGTTGCCCAAAATCAGCGTGGTCTCGGTCTGGCCGAAGCCCTCCATCAGCTTGAGGCCGGTGTATTCCTGGAACCGGTAGAACACCTCCGGGTTCAGGGCCTCCCCGGCGATGGAGGCGTGCTTGAGGCTGGACAAATCATAGTGCTCGATGCCCTCCTTGATGAAAAAGCGGAACATGGTGGGCGGCGCGCAGAAGGAGGTGATTTTGTACTTGGACATCACCCCCAGCATCTGGGCGGGGTCAAATTTGTCAAAGTCATAGACCAGTACCGTGGCCCCCATGGTCCACTGGCCGTAGAGCTTGCCCCAGGCCGCCTTGCCCCAGCCGGTGTCGGAAATGGTGAGGTGGATGGTGCCGGGCTCCACCTGCTGCCAGTATTTGGCGGTGATGATGTGGGCCAGGGCATAGGTGTAGTCGTGGTACACCATCTTGGGATAGCCGGTGGTGCCGGAGGTAAAGTAGAGCAGCATGGGCTCGTGTGCCTTGGTGTCCTGCCGGGGCAGCTCCGTGGGGAAGCTTGGCAGCTCCCCATCAAAATCGTGCCAGCCGGGCACAGCGCCCTTGACGCTCACCTTGATTTGCAGCTCCGGGCACTGCTTCGCCGCCTCGTCGATGGCGGCGGGGGTGTTCTGGTCGGTGGTCGCCACCACGGCCTTCACCGAGGCACTCTGGAAGCGGTAGACATAGTCCTTGGTGGTGAGCAGATGGGTGGCAGGGATAGCCACGGCGCCGATTTTGTGCAGCGCCAGGATGGAAAACCAGTACTGATAGTGCCGTTTGAGCACCAGCATCACCCTATCCCCCTTGCGGACCCCCAAGGAGAGGAAATAGTTGGCAGTCTGGTTGCTCTTCTCCATGATTTCCCGGTAGGTAAAGCGGCGCTCGTTGCCCTCCACGTCGCACCAGAGCAGTGCTAAACGGCCAGGGTCCAGTCCTGCTGCCGCGTCCACAATGTCATAGGCAAAGTTAAACGTCTCCGGATAGTCCAGCGTATAGTCCACAAGCATCCCGTTCTCGTCCAGGGTCTCCCGGACAAATTTTGTGTCAAGCCCTAAGTTCAGCATTGGCGATTCTCCCTTTCTTCCCTAAATGGTCTCCCCGCGGTTCGGGGTCAACTCCCGTTCCCAAACATGCAGGCGGGAAATCATTTCTTTTTCTTCTCTTTTTTGCTCTCCGGCTCCTCGGGCTTTAACACCAGGGCCAGGAAGACGCAGTCCTCGCCGCCGGTGGCAATCATGCCGTGGCCGTGGCCGGAGTCGTAGTAGAGGGCGTCCCCCTCGTGGAGGATTTCCTCGTGGCCCTCTAGGGCCACCTTGAGGCTCCCCTTTAAGATGAAGTCAAATTCCTGCCCCTCGTGGCGGGATAGGTCGATGGGCTTTGCCTGCTCCTCTTCGCTGTAGGGGGCAGTGACGACGAAGGGCTCGGCCACCCGGTGCTTGAAGAGATGGGCCATGTGCTGGTATTGGAAGCCGCTGCGGCGGGAAATGGGCAGCCCCTTGCCCGCCCGCACAATGGTGTAAAACGAGAGCTTTGGCATGTCGCCGGTGAGGATTTCGGCGATGTCCACGCCGAAGCAGTTGGCGCACTGGTAGAGGAAGGTGAAGGAGAAATCCCGTTCCCCCCGCTCCAGCTCCTCATAGCGCTTCACCGAGACGCCGGTGGCCTTTGCCATGTCCTGGGCAGGGATTTCCAAAATGTCCCGCAGTGCCCGGATTCGCTCGGCAATTTCCAAAATTTTTTCATTTTGCTCTTTCATGAGTCTCTGCCTCCCATTGGTTTCCATAGAAATTTTTCCCCCAAGAGCCCGTTTTCAAACCTCTTGATACAGCAAGGCTTTCAGCAGGCCCCTAACAGGATGGATTGAAATAACAAAAAACTCCGCCCCACGAAAATGGGACGGAGTTTGAGTCCGCGGTACCACCCAAATTGCAGAGGGAAACCGGAGGTTCCTCTGCCATCTCTGCGAAATTCCAACAAATTTCCGACTTTAACGCAGTCCTACGGAAGGCATCTACTGACGGGGCACGCCCGCTTTGGTGCTTCTGCTCTGGAGGGATTTGGAAGACACGGCTGTTATCGGCTCGCAGCAACCGCCGACTCTCTGTAAACAGGGATTGTGCTCCCCTTTCTCCATCAACGCTTTTTGTGGGTGAGGCTCAAAAGCCTCTATTGAGTTTTTTCTTATTATACCCGCTTTCCGCCGTTTGTCAAGGGGTTTCGGGCAAGAAACCCGATTATTTTTCCCCGTCGGAGGGGGCGCTGTGGCGGCAGTAGTCCAGATACTCCTGCAAGAGGTCGTCGCTGTAGGGGCGGTTGTCGAAAAACTCGGAGAGTAGCAGGCGGCCGTCCCGTCCGGCATAGGCCAGGAAAATATACTGGCCTCCCTCCTCCGGGAGCCCGGTGTCCACGCTGTTGTCCGATTGCAGCAGCAGCATGGTACCATCCTGCCGGATACCCCCGTGCTTGGCGCACTCCACATGGCTCCCAAGCCTGCCCCGGATGTTTTTGTCCACCCGGATTTTGTAGACGCTTAAGTCGTCCTCCCCATACTCCGGCTCGTCGGGCACCAGGTTCTGCTCCACCTTCTCCACAGTGCCCACAAAGACATGGCCCACCGCGTCCACATATTCATACAGGTTTGTTTCGTCCACCGCCAGCGTGACATGGGCATAGTATTCTGTCTCCCCATTCCACGCCACCACCTTTTCCCCGCACCCTGCCAGTAGCAGCGTCAAGAAAAGGCACAGGGGGAATACAAGCATTTTCCGCATCGGCAAGCCCTCCCAAAAACACGGATTTTCCGCCTATATTCTATCATACCCAGCCGCCCAGGGCAAGATATTCCGGCAAAACCGGAAAACCGAAAGTTTTTTTGCAAAAACACTTGATTTTTCCTGCGGAATCCGATATAATATAAAAGCTATGTGGAGAGGTCGCCTAGCTTGGTTTATGGCGCACGACTGGAACTCGTGTATGGGCTAATACCCCATCGAGGGTTCGAATCCCTCTCTCTCCGCCATATAAAAACAGACCACTAAAAGTGGTCTGTTTTGATTTTATAAGTTTTTTGTTTACTGCATATAAACATGCAACGGAGTATGTGGATAAAATCTGTTCCATTTTTCAAAGGGCATTTCCGCTTATCGGATTTGAGCCACAAACCCTCCTGCCCTGCACTGAAAGCAGTTCCAGGCCTATTTCCCCGAAGCCGCTTTTTGCTGCGCACCTTCCGGTTGCGGAAAGAGGAAAAAGAGAGCGGCAAAATTGGTGGAAAGGAAACTGCTTTTGATGTATGATAGGGGCAAGCCGGCGAAAAAAAGAGAAGGAGCGATGACGGGATGAGCTTTGGAACAAATTTGCAGTTTTTGCGGAAGATGAGACGGCAGATGACCCAGGAGGAGCTGGCGGAGAAAATGGGGGTGAGCCGCCAGACGGTCTCCAAGTGGGAGCTGGACGCCGTGTACCCCGAGATGGAGAAGGTGGTGGAGCTCTGCCAGCTCTTCTCCTGCACCATGGATCAGCTGGTACGGGAGGACATGGCCTTAAACAACGCGGCCTATTCCAACATCCGGGAGGAAATAGTGGAGCCCTTCTGGTATCTGCCCTACACGGTGGTGAGCATGGAGCCGGAGGACGATTCCATCACCCATGTCAACCAGTGGGCCAAGGAGCTGGAGCTCTCGAACCCGGACGTGATCGGCTGGGATTTTCCGGTGCCCTCCCAGGAGCTCATCAACGTGCACAACATGCATGGCTACACGGCGGCCCTGGTCTTCCAGGAGGAGAACGTCCCCCAATCCAGAAAGCGGGAGATGATTTGGCAGGATCGGCAGAAGTACATGGCTATCACCATCCGCTTCCCCATGGCCGCCCCCTTCCAACTCATCCCCAACGCCTACAAGGTGCTGATGACCCACATGTCCGTCAACGGAATCGCCCACAAATGGGACGACAAGCAGGTGATCTCCTGCTTCGAGCGGAGCTATCACCGGGACGGCGTGGAGTATATGGATGTCTTCATCGCGGCAGAGTAAAAAACTCCCGCCTGGTTTTCCAGGCGGGAGTTTTGCCCCTATTCCCCCACAGGAAAAAGGGCAAAGGGCGCTTGATACCCTGGCACAAACCGGTGCCATTCCTCGGGAACTGCTTTTTCATCCGCGCGGTTTTCTTGCCGCACAGCACAGCAAAACGGGCAGGGAGCTGTGTTTCAGGACAGCGGCTCCCCAACACGCTGGTCGGGCGGAAGGTGATCCCATAATATAGAATCGCGAAAAGATATGGGATGGCCAGAAACAGTATGGGGCGTTCCAGCCCCCGGATGATAGTGCTGCCACTCTTCGGGAAGCACGAAATAACTCCATTCCACATCCAATCCCCTTATTTCGTCAGCCCAAACAATGATTTCCAAATAGGAATATTCACCCACGCACCAGGCTTCAGCCCATTTCCTGCTTTGTCCGTCTTTGACTTTCCGAATCTTATCGAAAACCCCCTCTTCGCAAAGAGGTTTGCCGTTGCTTAGGTGCCCTTGCTCGTCCGGGCCATACATTTCCACCGCAGCCAAATAAGACGCTTCCGCAACCTCTGCCAGCTCCTCCGCGCTCTCACACTCGCAGCGGTATACCACGCCGCTGCACTGGGCCTCTTCCCGAACGCCCGAGTAGGTAAAGATGTTGGTGAATATGCGGCGTCCATTCACGGTTTTGGTGACTTTGGTAAATTCTTTCCCCGCTGCGGTAATCGGTTTATCAGTAATCAGCAGCCCCGGCGGAATCATTTCCTCATACTCTTCTTCGGAAAAGCTCAATTCCTCTATGATGTCATCCGGCGACATGCCGAAAACCGCCGATTCCAGGTAATCTATCGATGCCGCGTTCAATGGGAGAGAGTAAAGCGAAACATCATCTGACTGTTTTGCTTGGCACCCGCATAGGGTTGCCGTCAGCAGTGCCGCGCAGAGAAAGAGGGCCGGGAATTTTTTGTACAGGGTTTGCTTCATACCCATTCACCTCCTAGGTATTGGCGGGCTTTGAACCGCCCATGACGGGAACACCTCATCATTTTCATAAAATCCCGCCTGGCAAAAACCAGGCGGGATTTCCATGTCAGTTTAGAACAGTTTTCCCTTTGCGCAGTGGCCGCAGACAAAGGGGCCGGGGAGAGGATTGGCAGAGCGGTGGCCGTCGAAATAGTCTCTCTGGAAGACGATGGGGGTGCCGTCGGGGTTCTCGAATTTCTGCTCGGGCTCGAAGGCCTCGCCCAAGGTCTCGGTGGAGATAACCTGGGTGGCCATGCCGGGCAAGTAGTCGTAGAGGTCGGTCTCCAAATACCAGCCGTCCTCTTTTTCCACCAGGGCCAGCTTCACAGGATGCTCTATCACCTGGTAGTTTTCCTCCTTGGCGCAGGGCTTCGCCCCGTTGAAATACACGTTGCCGCCAGTCCAGACCGGCAGCTTGTGGAAATACCCTTCCATCCTCTTCATCCGGTGCTCCATGGGGTCCTCGCCGGGGGCAGGCTCGCCGAAGAAGATGTCTTTCCACTCGGCCTCGGTGGGATACTCGTCAAAGGGATGGGTGCCGGGAACCAGGTTGGTGGTGCCGCTGGCCCAGTCCTTTACCTCAGCATATTCCGCCGGGTACTCCTGCTGAATAAAGATGTTGTTATAGAACCGGTCATCCCCGTGGAGGAAGGACATAAAGCCGTTGATTTCCGTGCGGTGGGGCACATGATAGGGGGTATACCGGGGCTGGCCGTTCCGGGCATTGTCCGTGCCCGCGCCCACACCGATAAACGAACCGCCAATGAGGTTGTGCACATAGGCCACGCCCTGGGTAGAGAGGCGGCCGGAAGTGGCGGAGAGCAGTACGTTGTTGTCAATCAGCGTGGGGCCGTGGCTCACTTCGATGAAGATGTCCTCGTTTAGGTTCAAGCCGGTACCCCGGGGATTTGTGACCTTGCAGCGGGCGGGAGGCGTGTTGTCATGCAGCAGGTTTTGGGTGATACGAGAGCCCTGGGCCTGCCAATCCAGCCAGAGGCCTCTGGAGCAGTGGTGGATGTGGTTGCGGCGGAAGATGACGTCGATGGCGGCGTGCATCTTGATGCCGGCAATCTCCGCGCCTGCCAGCTGCTGCTTGGTGTTGATGTGGTGGATATGGTTGTCCTCAATGAGGGAGAAGACGCCGCCCAGATGGCCCACGATACCGGTCTGCTCGCAGTGGTGGATATGGCAGCGGCGCACGGTGTGGCTGCCGATGAGCTCCTTGGTCCAGCCCTCCCGCTGGGCCTGGCAGATGGCGTCCCGCTCGGTCTGGGTGCCGTCCTTGGTGACAAAGCGGCTCCACTTGTTCTCGTTGTTGGGCTGGAGATACTTGCCCAGGGAGATGCCGCAGCACTTGGAATCAGAGACTTCACAGTCCTCAATGACCCATCCCTTGCTCCAGTGGGGGCCAATCATGCCCTCCTGGTAGGCGGTGGGCGGAGCCCAGGTGGTGGCGGCCTGCTTTACCGTGAAGCCGGAGAGGGTGATGTAGCCCACGCCAGTCTTGTCCGGATAGAAGCAGTTGCGGCGCACATTGATTTCCACGGTTTCCTTGTTGGGGTCAGCGCCACGGAAATTGGCATAAAGCAGGGTGGTGTTTTCTTCCTGCACGGTGTACCACTGGTAGAGGGTCTGCTCCGGCTCTTCCCAGGAGGGCACATAGGGCTGGGGATTCAGCACGTCCTCCAGCTTCTGCATTTCGTACATAGAGTGGCCGTTGAGATAGATTTCCCCGGTATGTACCGAGATGGGGCTGAAATACCAGTCGCCCCAAACAGTCTGGACATAGGGGTTATAGTCCCCGAACAGGCCATTGGGGATTTTAGCCAGCCACACGTCGCCCTCATAGTGCTCCCAGTTCTTCACAGGCTCCGCACCGGTGATAACCGCCGCCAGGGGCTTTTCGGAACGGTAGACGATGGGGGCCTCTTCAGTCCCCGCATTTTTGGGGTTGACATATTCCCGGTATACGCCGGGGGCCACGATAATTTCATCGCCCGGCAGGGCAATCTGGGCCGCATCGTTAATCCATTTAAAGGGACGGGCTTTGGTTCCGTCGCCGCCGCGATGTGTGGCAGCATCTACATAATAAATCACGATGGTTTTCCTCCTAGCATAAATTTCTAATTTAATTCTATTGTACCCCGCCCCGCCCCCTCACGTCAAGGAGCGAAACGCCGGTTTTTTCGGAGTTTCTTTGTGCATTTACCTCCTGGCAAATGCCGCCCTCACTTGAAAAACAGGCAGGGGGCGGCATCCTGAAACAGCTCCCCGGATACAGCTTGCCGCTGATTGCAACCGGAAACGGCGTCATTCACCTCTCACGATAGGGCTCATGGGGATGCGTGGTTCATATCCTGGCTCAAATCGATACCATTCTTCAGGAAGCACACGATAGGTTAATTCAATGCTAAAGTTTACCAACAGGCCACATGATATTCCAGCTGCCTCCATACTCCCTGATTTCACCGAAAGCATTCTCGCGGTTTAAAAGAAGGCCGCTTATATTCTTACCATTGGGTTCCCCATATTCTTCTACCGCAGCCCGATAAAGAACTTCCGCAACCTCTGCCGCTTCCTCCGCGCTGTCACAATAGCGGCCAAACCAGAAACCGGTGAGCATGTCCTTCTGGTCAAACTGGTCAACCAGCAGGCTCTGCCAAAAGTCCTTGCCCCCTGCCTCTATCTTCCGGTCCAAAGACCATCGCCCTAACCCTATTCTTTCCTCCAGAAGGTCTTCCATCGAAAAATCCCATTCCTCCCCCAGCTCGCGGATGCTCTTGCCGTACATGGCTTCCAGGGAAGCAACCGACTCGCTGTCCAACGGGACAAGGAACGCAGCTTGCTTCCCGCACCCGCATACCGTTACAAGAAGCGCGGCACAGAGCAGGAAAGCCAGGAGCCGTCTGTTCCAAATGCGTTTCATATTGCATCCCGCCTATCGCCGGAATAAACCGTGTGTCAAAGGGGCGAGCTCCGATTCCACCGCCGCCCCGATGGACAGCGGAATTTACACCAAAAACAATTATTTTTAAAGTATTATTTAACTAATTTTAGTGTATTCTTATTAAATGCTTTTGTCGAAAAGTAAAACGCCGATTTTAGGGATAATTTTTTGGTATATATTCACGCAAAGGCGGTTGACTTCCTTCCCTTTTTTGGATATACTTGAAAAACAAAGGAGGGGCTGCCATGCAAATCCAACTCAAGGAACGCACCGAAGAAACGGTGAAGGTGTACTACGAAAAATCCCAAGACCCCCGCATCACCGCCACCCTGCCCCGGCGGGACATCACCCTGGAGCAGGCGCTGGAGGAATACCGTGCCTCCCTTCTGCCGGGCGCAGGGAGCTTTGGCCAGACGATTTGGGCAGACGGGGAGTACGTGGGCGACATCTGGTGCTATGGCATTGGCCGGGAGGCCAGCCCCCAGGCCATGCTCAGTTACTGTGTTTTTGAACCTGCATTCTGGGGAAAGGGCATCGCCACCCAAGCGTTGGCCCTGTTCCTCCCCCTGCTGGAAACGCGCTTTGCCCTCCGGGACTTGGGGGCTTTTACCTTCTCCGCCAACCTGGCCTCCTGCCGCCTGCTGGAAAAGGCGGGCTTTGTATGCCGGGAGGAATTCGAGGAAGAAGGGGTGCTCTCCCGGTTTTATCAAAAAGGCCCGGAAGAAAGGGCAGACAAATCCGGCAAAAGCATTTGACAACTCCCCGCCAAGGGGATATAATAAAAACACAGGGAGACGCTTGCTGGTAACAAGCATCCCCCTGCGGCGAAAACCCAGACGGTTGCCGCAACATACAATCTCAGTGACTTATGAGGGCTATGCCCTCAAGCAGCCGTGAGCCGCCTGCTGCTACAGACGGCTCACTTCTTTCTGTTACGGAACTTGTCCCATGCCTGGATTACAATCCAAGCAATCAACACGGTCCAGAAAACTTCCTGAAGCGTTATATGTATCACCCCTTTCGAGAAATAAATTTCCCGCGAGGCTATACATTCACCTGTCTTTCCGCTCCCACGGGATACCAGGTAGCCGTCTTTTCACCGTACACCGTCTACAAAAATTGGGAAAACTCAACTGTGGACCGTCGGCTTTCACAATATATTTCTGTTAAAACCCAGAACGCTAAAAACCCCGTCGCAGATAACCCTATCTGCGACGGGGTTTTCCTTTACCCGCCTAATCCATCCGCGCCTGAATCCTCCCCAGCATTTCGCTGCAAAAGGCCTGGGCCGCGGCAATATCCGGCTCCATGGGTTCGCCGGTGGCATAGCTGTGCAGCGCCCTCGCAATCAGGGGATGCCAGGCCGCCGGGAGGGCACGCATCCCCCACTCGCCGCCCTGTTTTTTGGAGAGCACCGCGTCCTCTTCCAGGTAGGCTGCCACCCGGCACAGGTTCAAAATCACATACACCGGGTTTTCCGCTACTTCGTCTGCCGCGCCTGCCACATCCTGCCAGATGCTGTCCAGGTAATCCGCCTTTGGCACCGGGCCGAACACCTTTTCCACCGGCTCCCCCCAAAGGGGGATGCCGTAGCGGCGGGTGATGGTGAAATGGGCCGCCAGGTCAGGGTCTGTCCCCTGCATGTCCCGGAGATAGCCCCGGGGGTCCCGGCGGAACCGGTCCAGATGGGCAGGGGAAAAGTGCAGGTCAAAGGGGGTGGGATAGACAAAGTGCAGGCAGTGCTCCCGGCGCACCACGCTCATCTCGATGCCCTTTTCCGGGGCCTCTTGGTTGAGGCTTGCCACCAGCTCCATAAAGTCCAGCTTCTGCTCCTGGGGGATGGGCCCCTCCACCACAACGAGCAGGTCAATGTCGCTCTTCCGGGGCTGGAAGCAGCCCATCGCCAGCGAGCCGTGAAGGTACACCCCCACCAGGTTTTCCCCCAGGATTTCCCGGCTCCCGGCGGTGATGCGGTCTAAGATGGATTGGCAGTACATAAGCTCCTCCTTCGTTGGCCCGGGCAGTGGCAGAACCGGGCTATTTCTTCACCCGGCGGAAGACCGGGATTTCCTCCAAGGGGGCGGGCACAGTGGCAAAACCGCCGCCCTGCCGGATGCTGCCGTCATAGATATTCTCCCATTCCCCGGCGGGGAAATAGACCTCCTTCTCCCGCTGGCCCTCGTAGAGCACCGGCGCCACCAGGTAGTCGGGGCCGAACATGTACTGCTCGGAGAGCTCCCAGCACTGGGGGTCGTCGGGGAACTCATAGAACATGGTGCGCAGGGCCGGGGAGCCGTTGGCGCTGGCCTCCTCCATCACGGATTTGATATAGCCCTTCATCCCCAAGCGGATGTCCAGGTATTTCTTGAAAATGGCAAACACGTCCTCGCCGTAGCTCCACAGCTCGTTGGGCTGCCCGGTGAAACTGAACCCGCCGCCGTACGACCCGCCGGGGTCCAGGGAGGGGATGTCATGGGGGCCCCGGTCGCCGTGCATCCGCAGCACAGGGCCAAAGGCGGCAAACTGATACCAGCGGATGATGAGCTCCTTAAACCAGGGGTCGTTCACATTGCCGTGGAAGCCGCCGATGTCGGAGGCCCACCAGGGAATCCCCGCCAGCCCCATATTGAGCCCCGCTGCCACCTGGTCCCGGAAGGATTCAAAGGTGCTGTAGACATCCCCCGACCACACCAGGGCGGCATATTTCTGGCTGCCCACCCAGGCACAGCGCAGCAGGTTGCAGATGTCTTGGCTCCCCGCCTCCACCAGGCCGTCATAGAAGGCCTTGGCGTGCAGCTTGGGATACTGGTTGCCCACCTTCACATTGGGCCCGGTATAATAGCGGAAGTGGTCGAAGTCATAGGCGGAATACTCTGGCTCCGCCTCGTCCAGCCAGAACAGGTCGATGCCCTGGTCAAAGTAATTCTCTTTGCACTTTTCCCAGATAAAGTCCCGGGCGCCGGGATTGGTGGCGTCATAGATGACGGTGTCGCCCTGGAAGTCAAAGGTCTGCCGCCCGCCCCGCTCGGTGCGGATGAGATAGCCCTTGCGCCGCATCTCGTCGTAGTTCACGCTCTTCTTATCCACTGTGGGCCAGATGGAGACCATGCAGCGGGTGCCCATGGCGTTCAGTTCCTCCACCATGGCCTTGGGGTCGGGCCAGTATTTGGGGTCAAAGGCCCAGTCGCCCTGGCGAATCCAGTGGAAGAAATCAATGACAATCACATCCAGCGGGATACCCCGGCGGTGATACTCTCTCGCCACCTCCAGCACCTCTTCCTGGGTGCGGTAGCGCAGCTTGCACTGCCACAGGCCCAGCAGGTTCTCCGGCATTTGGGGAGCCCGGCCGGTGACAGCGGTATAGTTTTCCAGGATGGCCTTGGGGGTGTCGTCGGCGGTAATCCAGTAGTCCAGCTCCTCGGTGACTCTCGCCTCCCACTGGGTGTAGTTCTTGCCAAAGGTCACTTGGCCCACCGCCGGGTTGTTCCACAAAAAACCATAGCCCCGGCTGGAGAGGGCAAAGGGCACCGAAATCTGGGAATTGCGCTGGGCCATCTCCAGGGTGCAGCCCTTCAAGTCCAGATAGGGCTGCTGATACTGCCCCAGCCCGAAAATCTTCTCCCCCTCCTGGGAGCAGAACCGCAGCTTGAGCTGGTAGTCGCCGCCGTAGATGGGCTTAAACTCCCTGGCCATAATCTGCAAACAGGGGGAGTGCTTGGAATTGGAGCCAAACTGCCGGTAGTACTCGTCCAAAATCACCTTTCCCTCCCGGTAAAAGGTAATCTGCCCAAAGTCCGTCACCTTTGCGGTGATTTTCCCATTGGTAACAGTGGCCCCGCTCTCCCCGATTTCGATTGCCGTCTCCTCCTGGTGAGGCTCTTCCAGGGCCTGGTCTGCCCCTGTGAAAGCCGGGTACTGGGTGGCCCGCACCCGCAGGGCGTTCTTGCCCCAGCCCTCTATCATCAATGTCTCATTCCCACTGCGGCCGATGAGCCGGTTTTCCTCCATGCTCCAAAACATACCGTCATCCCGTCCTCTCTCATGTTCTTCCAGCCATTTTTATGCCTGGCCTGTCGGTATCATCATACTATATTAAAAAGATTTTGGAAAGAGAAGAGCCGCTGTTTTTTCAAAATTTTTAGGGCCGAAATCCAAAAATTTTTTTGTTCTCTCGATTTGGAAAACCCGCCAAAATATTTTTGCAAAATGACGAAAAAACAATCAAAAAATCATGATTTCGCCGACAAAAAGGAGGGATTTGCCCGCTTACCGGACAAAAACTATCTATATATCACAATTTTCTGACAACAAAATTTCGCTGATTCATAGTATATAGACAAAAATTTCTTGCAATTCCGATGTATAAGGTGTAAAATATAGACAACGGATCATGCCTATCGGAAAATCAGCTGCCGATGGAGAAAGGACGAGAAGCAATGACCAATATTTCAAAGCAAAACAAAGCGGAGATGGCCGCCTTTTTGGCTGGGACGAGCTGTACGGCCTATGAGTTTTTCGGCTCCCACAGCGCCAAGCGTGGCAGAGGTACCGGCGTGGTTTTCCGGGTCTGGGCGCCAATGGCTAGGGAAATCAGCGTAGTCGGTGATTTCAATGGCTGGGACGACACAAAAAACCCCATGACAAAAATCAGTGAAGCAGGCATCTATGAATGCTATATCCCCTCCCGGGATTTTCACGAATACGACCTGTACAAATACAGTATCCTAGGTGTAGACGGCTTCCGCGTGCTCAAGAGCGACCCCTATGCCTTCCACATGGAGACCAGGCCCTCCAACGCCTCCCGTTACGTGGAAATTGGCGGCTATGAATGGCACGACAAGAAATGGCAAAAGGCCCAGGAAAAGCAGAATATCTACCGTTCCCCGGTGAATATCTATGAAGTGCATTTGGGCTCTTGGCGCCGCTATGAGGACAATAACACATTTGACTATAAAAAAATGGCGGAAGAGCTCATCCCCTATGTGAAGGAAATGGGCTATACCCATATCGAGGTCATGCCCGTGACGGAATACCCCTACGACGGCTCCTGGGGCTATCAGGTCACCGGCTACTTTTCCCCCACCTCCCGCTATGGCAGGCCCCAGGACTTTATGGAATTTGTGGACCGCTGCCACACCGCCGGCATCGGTGTAATCCTGGATTGGGTGCCCGCCCACTTCCCGCGGGACGAGCACGGCCTGGCCCTCTTTGACGGCTCCAGCTGCTACGAATACGCCGACCCCAAAAAGGGCGAGCACAAGGCCTGGGGCACCAAGGTGTTTAACTACGCCCGTCACGAGGTGAAGAGCTTCCTCTTCTCCAGCGCCTCTTTCTGGATGGAGAAGTACCATGTAGACGGCCTGCGGGTAGATGCCGTGGCCTCCATGCTCTATCTGGACTACGACCGCAAAGACGGCGAATGGGTGCCAAACGAAGACGGCGGCAACATCAACAAGGAGGCCGTGGCCTTTTTGCAGCAGCTCAACAGCCATATCTTCCGCCAGTTCCCCCATGCGCTGATGATAGCCGAGGAATCCACTGCCTGGCCCTTAGTCACCAAGCCGGTGGATATTGGCGGCTTGGGATTCAATTTCAAATGGAACATGGGCTGGATGAACGACATGCTCTCCTACATGTCCACTGACCCGCTGTTCCGCAGCGGCTGCCATGAGAAGCTCACCTTCTCCTTCTTCTATGCTTTTTCGGAGAACTATATCCTCCCCGTCTCCCACGACGAGGTGGTGCACGGGAAGAGCTCCCTCATCGGGAAAATGGCCGGGGAATACGAGCAGAAGTTTGCCTCCCTGCGGGCCTTTTATGGCTATATGATGGCCCATCCCGGGAAAAAGCTGATTTTCATGGGCCAGGAATTCGGGCAGTTTGCCGAGTGGAATTTCCAAAAGGAGCTGGATTGGCTGCTGCTGGATTACGAATACCACCGCGCCCTGAAAAATTATGTCAAAGATTTGAACCACTTCTATCTCAAAAACCGTCCCCTCTACGAGCGGGACGATTCCTGGGAAGGATTTCAGTGGATTGCAAACGACGACAGGGACCAGAATATTATTGCGCTGCGCCGCATCGGCGAGCGGAACAAAGAGCTGATTGCCGTGTGCAATTTTGCCCCTGTCACCCGGCGGGAATACCGCATTGGCGTGCCCTTTGCCGGGGAATACGAGGAGGTCTTTAACTCCGACCGCAAGGAGTACATGGGCACCGGCGAGGGCAACCCCGGCGTGCTGTGTACCGAGGCAGTCTGTATGCACGGGCAGGAGCAGTCGCTGGCGCTCACCATCCCGCCCATGTCGGTTATTTTCCTCAAGGCCACCAAGATTATTCCCCAAAAGACAGTGGTACGCAAGACCGGCGTAGTGCCGGTGAAGGCTGCCACCCCGCTGATTACCGGGCAGGGCAAGGAATAACACTATGAGGGAAAGCGGCCCCTCATCCCGGCCGCATAAGATAAAGCCCTGGGAAGCCCGCCCCGCTGCGGCGCGGCGTTTCCCCGAAATTTGAATCCGCTTCTGGTGAAGAGAGCAAGAGGGAGGACGAGTGTATTATGTTACCGTCGAAAAAATGCGTAGCCATGCTGCTGGCCGGTGGCCAGGGCAGCAGGCTGTATGTGCTGACCAAGGACCTGGCTAAGCCGGCAGTCCCCTTTGGCGGCAAATACCGAATCATTGATTTTCCCCTTTCCAACTGTGTCAATTCCGGCATCGACACCGTGGGCGTGCTGACCCAGTACCAGCCCCTGGTGCTCAACGACTACATCGGCAACGGCGCCACCTGGGACCTGGACAGGATGGTGGGCGGCGTGCATGTGCTGCCCCCCTATCAGAAGAGCTCCGGCTCCGACTGGTACAAGGGCACGGCCAACGCCATCTACCAGAACCTGCGCTTTATCGAAAACTATAACCCAGAATACGTACTCATCCTCTCCGGCGACCACATCTATAAAATGGACTACTCCAAGATGCTGGACTTCCACATCGAGCACCAGGCCGATTGCACCATCTCGGTGCTCCAGGTGTCCCGGGAAGAGGCCTCCCGCTTCGGTATCATGAACACCAATCCCGACGGCAGCATCTACGAATTCGAGGAAAAGCCCAAAGAACCCAAGAGCCTGCTGGCCTCCATGGGCATCTATATCTTCAATTTCTCGGCCTTAAAGCACTATCTCACCCTGGATGAGAACGACCCGAATTCCTCCAACGACTTCGGCAAGAACATCATCCCTGCCATGGTGGCGGACGGGAAAAAGCTGATGGCCTACCAGTTTGAGGGCTATTGGAAAGACGTGGGCACCATCGACAGCCTGTGGGAGGCCAATATGGACCTGCTAGACCCCAATATCCCGCTGGACCTCTACGACCCCGACTGGCGTATCTACGGCAAGAACCCTGTGGAGCCCCCCCACTATGTCTCCCGGGAGGCCAAGGTGCAAAACTCCATCATCTCAGAGGGCTGCCGGGTCTATGGGGACGTGGATTTCTCCGTGCTCTTCTCCGGCACCGTTGTGCAGCGGGGCGCCGTGGTGCGGGACAGCATCATTATGCCCGGCGCTGTGATTGAGGAAGGGGCCCAGGTACAGTACTCCATCGTGGCGGAGGATGCGGTTATCAAGCGGGGTGCTGTGGTGGGCAAACGGCCCGAGGAAGTGACCGACAAGGCCAGCTGGGGCGTGGCCGTGGTGGGCGCCCATGTGACCGTAGGCGAAAACGCAGTGGTGGAGCCCAAACAGATTTGCGAATTTGATGTCTAAAGGGGATGGCATTTATGGCGGAAAAAGATATTTTAGGAGTTATATTCTCGAACATGCACGATGAGATGATACCGGAGCTCACCTCCCAGCGTACCACGGGCTCCGTCCCCTTTGGCGGGCGCTACCGGATGGTGGATTTCCCCCTCTCCAATATGGTGAATGCGGGAATCCAGAACGTGGGGATTATCACCAAGAGCAATTATCAGTCGCTGATGGACCATCTGGGCTCGGGCCGGTTCTGGGATTTATCCCGGAAAATCGGCGGGCTGCGCATCCTGCCCCCCTTTGGGCAGGCCCATACCGGGGTCTACCGGGGCAGGCTGGAGGCGCTGGTGAATATCCTGGACTACGTGGAGCACTCCTCTGCCAAGTATGTGGTGCTGGCCGACTGTGACACGGTAGCCAATATGGACTATCAAAAGCTCATTGCCTATCATGAGGAAAAGCAGGCGGATATTACCATTGCCTATAAGAAGATGGAGCTCTCCAAAGAGAGCGCCGCGCTCAACACTGTCTTTGACCTGGACGAAAACGGCGCGATTGTGGATACCCAGATTTTCCCTGCCCGGGGCGGGAACTACTGCGTGGACTTAAACGTGATGGTCCTGGACCGCATCTTCCTGCTGAAAATCATCCAGGAGGCCGCAAGCCGCAAACAATTCAGCTTTAAAGAGACGGTGCTGTTGGGCAAGCTGGGTTCCTACCGGATGTATGGCTATGAGTTTAACGGCTTCGCCGCCCATATTGACAGTATGCTCAGTTTTTACCAGGCTAATCTCCAGCTCTTAGACAACCAGGTTATCCGGGAGCTCTTTGACCCTTCCCATCCCATCTTTACCAAAGTGCGGGACGAGGCCCCGGCCAAATACGGCCTCAATGCCAAGGTGAGCAACTCCCTGGTGGCCGACGGCTGTGTGATTGACGGCGAAGTGGAGAACTGTATCCTCTTCCGCAGCTGCCGCATTGCCAAGGGTGCAAAGGTGAAAAACAGCATTATCATGCAGGGCACGGTGATTGAACAGTTTGCCTCCCTGGATTCGGTGATTACCGATAAGGACGTGGTAATCCGGGAGGGCAGGGCCCTCAGCGGCTATACCTCCTACCCCATCTATGTGGCTAAGGGCAAGATTGTCTAAGCAAGCTATTTCCTGCCGGAGGGGCCTTCGGCAGGAAATGCCGGTTTTGCAGGAAAAAACCAGGTTCCCCTCCCCTGCCAATCCCAAGCGGCCAGCCTGGGCCTAAAAGTTTTTAGCAAAGCTGACCGTCCTTAGCGGAGAGGGGCCCTAAAAATATAGATTAAGATGGTGATGGAAATGATGAAGATTTTATATGCGGCCAGCGAAGCGCGCCCCTTTATCGCCTCCGGCGGCTTGGCAGACGTAGCAGGCAGCCTGCCCGGTGCCCTCTGTGAGGCCGGGGCCGACTGCCGGGTAATCCTCCCCCTTTATAGCGGCATCCCCGGCGAGCTGAAAGCCCAGATGGAGTTTCTCACCTGCTTTACCGTGAACCTGGCCTGGCGGCGGCTCTACTGCGGGGTGTTTTCCGCCAAGGTGGGGAATGTCACCTATTACTTTGTAGACAACGAATACTACTTCAAGCGGGACGGCATCTACGGCTTTTACGACGATGCCGAGCGCTTTGCCTTCTTCTCCAAGGCTGTGCTGGATGTGATTGGCGCCGTGGGCTTCAAGCCCGATGTTATCAACTGCAACGACTGGCAAACTGCGCTGGTGCCGGTGTACTATCACCTGTACTATCAGCAGTACGAGGGCTATGACAATATCAAGACGGTATTCACCATCCACAATATCCAGTACCAGGGCAAGTACGGCAAGGAAATCCTGGAAAACGTGCTGGGCATCTCGGACCAGAACGCCAGCGTGCTGGAATACGACGACTGCGTCAACTTCATGAAGGGCGCTATCCAGACAGCCAGCCGGGTCACCACTGTGAGCCCCAGCTATGCCCAGGAGATTCTCGACCCCTGGTTTGCCTATGGGATGGACCGCATCCTCAAACAGGAGCAGTGGAAGCTCTCAGGCATCCTCAACGGCATCGACACCACCCTCTATAATCCCGCCAAAGACCCGGCGATTTTTGAGGAATTTGACGCCAAGCATCTGGCGAAAAAAGAGGAGAACAAGAAAAAGCTCTTGGAATCCCTAGGGCTCCCCTACCACCCCGAAAAGCCCCTCATCGGCATGGTGACACGCCTGACCGGGCACAAGGGCGTGGATTTGGTGCGCTATATCTTCGATGCCATGATGGAATACCGGGATATCCAGATGGTAATCCTGGGCAGCGGCGAACGGGAGTATGAGGACTTCTTCCGGGAGATGCAGGCCCGGTATCCCCAGAATGTCTGCTCCATCATCGGCTTTTTCGCCGACCGGGCCAAACAGATTTACGCCGGCTGCGATATGTTCCTCATGCCCTCCCAATCCGAGCCCTGCGGCCTGGCCCAGATGGTGGCCTTGCGGTATGGCACCATCCCCATTGTCCGGGAAACCGGCGGCCTGAAAGACTCTATCCAGGACTACGGCGAAGGGGACGGCAATGGCTTCACTTTCCAGACCTACAACGCCCATGACATGAAAGGCGCCGTGGACAGGGCCAAAGGCCTCTATTACGGCGATAAGAAGGGCTGGGCTGCCCTGGTGAAACACGCCATGGCCTGCGATTTCAGCTGGAAATCCTCGGCGCAGAAGTACTTAGAGGTTTATCAATCGGTTCTATAGTTAAAACAGGGCCGCGGGTTTTCGTCATTTTTTAACTGTTATATAAACAACGTGGAAAGTGGGGGCTCCAAGAGAGCCCCCACTTTTTTCTCCTCCCTTGGGAGCAATATGGGCATCGGATTTCGCCAAAAAATAATGTTTAAAAATAGTAAAACGTATATATATTATCTGGATTTTTCATAAAAATTCCTCTAAAATAAAATCGAAGGAGGGAGTTTTATGTCGATTCATGACAAAATTGGAAAAAATATCACATATTTGCGCAAGGGGAAGGGGTTCACGCAGGAGGGCTTTGCCCTGGAATGCGGCATCAGCAGTTCCTATCTCCGGTTGATTGAACATGGCAAGGCCAATCCCACTATCAATGAGCTGATGCGGATTACCGACATGCTGGACGTGGAGATGGAGGCCCTGTTGGCAGACCCGGCGGCAGTGCAGGCTTAAGAGGCCTGCACCGCACAATTCCGTTTGACTTCCCCCCGCTGCTGTTGTATGATAAAGGCGAAAGGACTGAGTGCAATGATAAATCCCATCATCACCTTAGCCGTGGTGAATTTCTTCCCCCAGCGGGGGGAGGTGGAGAAAAACGCCGCCCGCATCGGCGGCTATATCCGGGCCGCAGGCCGGCGGGGGGCAGACCTTGTCCTCTTCCCCGAGCTGGCCCTCACCGGCTACTGCGACGAAAAGGATACTCCCCTTGCGGAAAAGATGCAGGTGAAAAACGCCTGCTCCCTGGAAGACGGGCCGGTGCTCGCCCTGCGCAGGGCGGCAGAGGAGGCCGGTGTCTACGCCCTCTTCGGCGCGCCGGAGAAAGCAGGGGAAACGGTGTACAACGCCGCCTTTGTCTGCTGCCCCGACGGGCGGGCGCTCACCTACCGCAAGCTGCACCCCTTTGCGGAGGAAAACCGGTGGTGTTCTCCCGGAGATTCCCCGCTGCTCTTAGACACCCCCTTTGGGAAAATGGGGATGGGCATCTGCCACGACACCTATTCTTTCCCCGAGCTGCCCCGCTACTATGCCGCCCAGGGCGCAAAACTCTACCTGAACCTGACCGCGCTCTCAAGCATCAATACCTGGGATGATTTCTACCGCACCACCCTGCAGAGCCTGGTAATCCAGACCGGGATGTTCGTGGCCTCTGCCAATCTGTGCGGCAGCGACCTCTCCTGCAATTTCCCCGGCAGCAGCCTGGTGATGGGGCCCAGCCTGGGCTGGATCATGGGCAAGGAGTATCCCTATTGCCATGTCTACGCAGGGGGTGTGGGCTGCTTTGAGCAGGAGATGTTTTTGGCAACTATCGACCTGTCCCGCGCCCTGCCGGGCGTGTTCGCGGAAAACCCCGCCACCGGCCGCCCGGACTTCCGCCCCGAGCGCTATGCGGCCTGGTACGGGGAACTGGCCGGAAACCGAAAGGAGGGAGCCGCCCGATGAATACAGAGGAACGGCGGGCAGCCATTGTCTGTGCCCTGCGGGAGCAAGTGGGGCCGGTGAGCGCCAGCGCACTGGCTGCCCGCTTCGGCGTCAGCCGCCAGATTATTGTGGGGGACGTTGCCCTGCTGCGGGCCAAGGATGTGCCCATCTTCGCCACCCCCAGGGGCTATCTGCTGGAACAGGAGGGCCCCAGCTGTATCCGGCGTACCATTGCCTGCTGCCACAGCGGCGAGGATCAGCTGGCCGAGGAGCTCTTCACCGTGGTGGACTTCGGCGGGGAGGTGGTGGATGTGATTGTAGAGCACCCCATCTACGGCCAAATCTCCGGCCAGCTCCATATCCAGAGCCGTTTCGACGTGCAGCGCTTCCTAGAAAAGCTGAAAACGGAACAGGCCAAGGCCCTTTCCAGCCTCACCGGCGGCATCCACCTGCACACAATTTCCTGCCCAAGTGAAGAAATTTATGAGCGAATCCTACAATCTTTGTCTGGGAAAGGCATTTTGCTTCCCAACGGGGATTGACAAAGCTCCTGTAAACTCTTAGAATATATATGTGTCTTGACAGATTTGCAGGCACGAGAGAGGGGTTACAGGCAGATGAAAAAGTTCAAAGCAGTCTTAAACGAAATCTTTATTGACGGGCTCAGCGGTATGGCGCTGGGGCTCTTCTCTACCCTGATTATCGGCACGATTATCGCCCAAATCGGCACGCTCATCGGCGGCGCGGCGGGGAGCTATATCATTGCCGTGAGCAATGTGGCAAAGACGCTCACCGGCGTGGGCATTGGCGTGGGGGTGGCCTGCAAGTTTAAAGAGGGCCCGTTGGTGACGGTCTCCGCGGCAGTGGCGGGCATGATTGGCGCTTTTCCCAGCCTGGCAGCGTTGGAGAGCTATGCCCTGGGCAAGCCGGGGGAACCTCTGGGCGCCTTTATCGCGGCGCTGGTGGCCATCAAGGTGGGGCACCTGGTGGCCGGCAAGACCAAGGTGGATATTCTGGTGACGCCCTTTGTCTCCATTGCCTCCGGCGCGGTGGCGGGCATCGTGGCCGGGCCGCCCATTTCGGCCTTTATGGTCTGGCTGGGCCAAATCGTGAATTTCAATGTGGAGCAGCACCCCATTATCGGCGGCATCATTGTCTCGGTGCTGATGGGGATGATTCTCACCCTGCCCATCAGCTCGGCGGCCATCGGGGTCTCCATGCAGCTCAGTGGCCTGGCGGCGGGCGCTGCCACCATCGGCTGCTGCTGCAACATGGTGGGCTTTGCCGTAGCCAGCTTCCGGGAAAACAAGGTGGGCGGCCTGGTGGCCCAGGGGGTGGGCACCTCCATGCTCCAGGTGCCCAATATTGTGCGCAGGCCCCTTATCTGGGTGCCCGCTATTGTGTCCAGCGCCCTGCTGGGGCCGGTGGCCTCTGCCCTGTTTGGGATGACCAGCACCCCGGTGGGCTCCGGCATGGGTTCGGCGGGCTTTGTGGGCCAGTTTGCCGCCTATTCCTCCATGACCGAGGGGGGCATGGCTCCCCTGGCAGCCCTGGGGCTTATCCTGCTGATGCACTTTGTGCTCCCCGCCGCTGTGACGCTGCTGTGCTCCGAGTTCATGCGGCGCATGGGCTGGATTCGAGAGGGAGATATGAAATTGGAGATGTGATTCCCGGTTTTATCACAAGGGGCCTCTATCCGGACGTGGGATAGAGGCCCCTTGTCTTTCCGCTGGAACTGTGTTAGAATAGAGGCCAAAACGTGACACCCCT
This sequence comes from Oscillospiraceae bacterium, assembly GCA_022791315.1. GTDB lineage: Bacteria > Bacillota > Clostridia > Oscillospirales > Ruminococcaceae > JAAVYW01. Next base: position 28,281 of record JAAVYW010000049.1, read on the forward strand.
CGATGGGGGAAGAGGAGGAAAACCGATGAAGCTGGATTTAAAAGCAGTCCCCTTCAGCAGGCGCGGGAGCTATCTGGCGCTCTCGTGGCACGAGGGGGAATTCAACCACAGGAAACTGGAAAAGGGGCTCTACCTGAGGACCATCCGGGGGGCGGCAAAGGAGCCCTTTGTGGCCCGGCTGCTCCCTTTGCAGAACGGGAACCCGGCTGCGTTTGCCGCAGAGGCCGGGCCCTCTGCAATGCGGCTCACCCCGGAAACAGGAGCAGGGGAAATCGAAATCGTATTTGCCGACCCCTCTACCATCCTGATACGGGGGCGCGGGGAAGGGATTGGCCTCTGCCTGGACTTTATGACCGGGGACGGCGCCTACAATTTCCTCCAGCCCGTACTTTCGGGGGACGAGACCTGGTATCTGGCAAACTGCTTTAAGAACGGCTCCCGCTTCATGTGCCGAAACCAGAGGGGCATTGCCCGCCTGGAACAGGCCTGGCATATCAGCGGCGCGGATTACGGGAAGCTGGCAGCGGAAGCCCAGGACGGGGAATTCCTCCTGGTGCTGGAGGAAGTGCGGACAGACTGGGCCAACCGCCACCGGCAATGGGACATCGAGGCAGAGCGGGAAAAGGCGGAACAGGAGTTCCAGGCCTTTTACCAGTCCATGCCCCGTGTCCCCAGTGAATTTGAGGAGGTCCGGGAAGCCGCATCCTATGTCAATTGGAGCAGCATCGTGGATAAGAGCGGCTTCTTAAAGCGGGAGACCATGTACATGTCAAAAAACTGGATGTGCAATGTGTGGAGCTGGGACCACTGCTTCAACGCCATTGCCCTGGCCGGGCACAATCCGGCCCTGGCCTGGGAGCAGTTCATGGTCCTCTTTGACCACCAGACGCCGGCGGGGCGGATTCCCGACAGCGTGAACGACTCCATTGTCATTGACAACTACTGCAAGCCCCCCATCCACGGCTGGGCGCTCCACAAGATGAGGCAGAAAATGCAGCTGGACAGGGCCATGCTGGAGGAGGCCTGTGACAAGCTGGGGAAATGGACAATGTGGTGGCTCAACTACCGGGACCAGGACGGGGACGGGCTCTGCGAATACACCCACGGCAACGACTCCGGCTGGGACAACGCCACCGCTTTCCAGCTGCTCCCGCCGGTGACACTCCCCGACCTGGCGGCGTTTTTAGTGCTCCAAATGGAGGAGCTGGCAGAGCTGTCCCGGCTGCTGGGCCGGGAGCCCGAGGCCAAAACCTGGGAAGCCCGCGCCAAAGAGATGGCAGATAAGATGCTGGAAAAGCTCTTTGCGGATAACCTGCCTGTGGGGATACAGACTGTGACCGGGCAAAAAATCACTGCCCAGAGCTTAATCCTCTATCTGCCCATCCTGCTGGCAAAGCGGCTGCCGGAAGAGGTGCAGCAGGCCATGATTCGGGTTTTGGAGGGGGATACCTTCCTCACTGCCTACGGTTTTGCCACAGAGGCCGTGAAAAGCGAAGCCTATGAGGCGGACGGCTACTGGCGCGGGCCCATCTGGGCGCCCAGCACCATCCTGATTTTAGATGGGCTGTGGGCGTGCGGCAGGAGGGATTTTGTAAAGGACATGGCCCGGCGCTTTCTCAAGATGGTGGAAAAGAGCGGCTGCGCGGAAAACTTCGACGCGCTGACCGGGGAGGGGCTGCGGGACCGGGCCTATACCTGGACTTCCAGCATCACGCTGCTCCTGGCAGAGGACTATCTGTTGGAGAACTGACGCCTGTTCCTTTTTCCGGAAAATTGTGCTACAATAGAGACCAGAGCGCAGCTGCGTTTTGGTCTCTATTCCTGTAAGGAGGGTTTTGCAATGAGCGCACCGTTGGCCGACCGTATCCGCCCTTCCACCCTGGAAGAAGTGGTGGGGCAGGAGCACCTGCTGGGAGAGGGGCAGATGCTCTCCCGCATCATCCGTTCCGGCGCGGATGTGAACATGATTTTCTATGGCCCGCCCGGCGTAGGCAAGACCACAGTGGCCCAGATTATCGCCGCCCGGACAGGCAAGCTGATGCGCAAGCTCAACGGCACCCGGGCCGGTACGGCAGACATCAAGGCCATTGTGGGCGAGCTGGACACCCTGGGGGGCTTCGGGGGCATCCTGCTCTATCTGGACGAAATCCAGTACCTCAACAAAAAACAGCAGCAGACCCTGCTGGAATACATTGAAAACGGCTCTATCACCCTTATCGCTTCCACCACCGAGAACCCCTATTTTTATGTCTATAGCGCCATTCTAAGCCGGTGTACGGTCTTTGAATTCAAGCCGGTGGGCAAGGAGGCCATTGCCAAATCCCTGCTCCGGGCGGTGCGGCTGCTGGAAGAGGAGAGCGGCGCGCCCATTGAGCTGTCGGAGGAGGCTGCCCTGGGCATTGCGGCGGGCTGCGGCGGCGACGTGCGGAAGGCCCTCAGCTCCCTGGAGCTCTGCGCCCTCTCTGCGCCGCTTTTAGAGGGAAAGCGGCAGGTGAGCCTGGAAGACGTGCAGGCCGTCTCCCAAAAGAGCGCTATGCGCTATGACCGGGAGGGGGACGAGCACTATGACATCCTCTCCGCCTTCCAGAAATCCATGCGGGGCTCTGACCCGGACGCCGCCCTCCACTACCTGGCCCGGCTGTTGGAGGCGGGGGACCTGCCCTCGGTGTGCCGCCGCCTGCTGGTGTGCGCCTGCGAAGATGTGGGGCTGGCCTATCCCCAAATCATCCCCATCTGCAAGGCCGCAGTGGATACGGCGCTGCAGGTGGGCCTCCCCGAGGCCCGCATCCCCTTGGCCGACGCTGTCATCCTGGTGGCCCTCTCCCCCAAATCCAATTCCGGCGAGTCAGCCATTGATGCCGCCATGGCCGATGTGCAGGCCGGGAAAGCCGGCCCCATCCCCCGCCACCTGCAAAACAAACACTACGATTCCGCCGAAGTGGCTAAGAAGGGGCAATTCTATCTCTATCCCCACGAGTACCCAAACCACTGGACACCCCAGCAGTACCTCCCTGACAGCTTAAAGGGCGCCCGCTACTACGACTTTGGCCCCAACAAAAACGAGCAGGCCTTCCGGCAGTATTGGGAGCGGGTAAAGGGGGAAAAGGGATAAAGCCGCCTGCCGGGCCTGGAAATTGTGTCTCCCCAGCCTTGTATTTCCCGCTGGAATCTGCTACTATGAAACTATAGAAAAAACCAAACGGAGGGGAAAAACGTGAAAAAAGAGGAAAAGGCAGCACAGCCTGTAAAATTTTGGTTATCCTTGGTGACATTTCTGGTGCTCATCGCCCTAGTGATATTGTTTACAGCCGGGCTGGGCAGCGCGCCCCATGTGCCCCTGCTGTTGGCGGCGGCCTTTGCCGCTGCCGTGGGGGCGCTTCACCGGTTCTCTTGGCAGGAGATGCTGGAGGGCATCACGCAGGCTATCACCCCGGCCCTGCCCGCCCTGCTCATTATCATGTCCATCGGCATCCTCATTGCCGCCTGGATGGCCGGCGGCGTCATCCCCACCATGGTCTACTATGGGCTGCAAATCATCTCTCCCCGGTTCTTTTTGATAACGGCCCTGCTGCTGTGCTCCCTGGTCTCCCTGGCCCTTGGCAGCAGCTTGTCCACCATTGGCACTGTTGGGGTGGCCCTCTTTGGCATTGGCCAGGCAATCGGAATTCCCGGGCCCATTACGGTGGGGGCGATTGTCTCCGGGGCCTATTTCGGCGATAAGATGTCCCCTCTCTCCGATACCACGAACCTGGCCCCCTCGGTCTCGGACACCAATGTCTTTGACCATATCCGCCACATGATGGTGACTACCACCCCCACCTATCTCCTGTGCCTTATCCTCTATGGCGTATTGGGCTTTTTCTTCGGCCAAGGCGCCATCGATTCCTCCCAGGTACAGGCGACGCTGGACGTGCTGCAGAGCCAGTTCCTCATCCATCCCCTGCTGCTCCTGCCGCCGCTGCTGGTGCTGGTTATGGTGATTTTCCGCATCCCTGCCCTGCCCGGCCTGCTGGGGGCCGCCCTGTTGGGAATCCTTGCGGCGCTGGCCGTCCAGGGGGCGAGCCTCTCTTCCCTGCTGGGGACTGTGATGAACGGCTTTTCCGCCAGCACAGGGGTGGAAACCGTGGACACCCTTTTAAACCGGGGCGGCATTTTGAGCATGATGCGCACCGTTGCCCTGATGCTGATTGCCCTGAGCTTTGCCGGTATTTTTGAAAAGACAGGCATGGCAAAGGCAATTTTAGAGAAGGTCATCAGCCGTGTGAAGTCCGACAGGGGCTTAGTAATCGCCACAGTGCTCACCGCCTGGGGCGTGCTGCTGGGCACAGGCCAGCAATATGTGGCGATTATCATGACCGGGCGGCTGTTCCGCCCCCTCTACCAGGAGCATGACCTGAAGCCCCAAAACCTCAGCCGTGCCCTGGAGGACGCCGGGACCGTGTTTGGCGGCATTGTCCCCTACAGTACAGGGGCGGGCTTTACGGAGAACATGCTGGGGATTTCTGCCTGGCAATATGGGCCCTTCACTTTCTTCAGCTGGCTGAATCCCCTGGTTGCCATCGCAATCGCCGCCATGGGGAAGAGTATGCCAAAAAACGGAGAAAAGGAGTAGGCGGCACCTGCTATACCAATTTCCGCAGCAGCGGGATTTTCTTCACGCAGAAAGTGAAGAGGATGCTGGCTAAAAGGGTGGCAAGAAAATGCACAGGGACTAAAAGAAAGGCCGAGCCCTCGCGGATGTATTTGGTTGCCAAATTCAGCAGAAACGGGTGGATAAGATAGACCCCAAGCGTCAGTTCCGATAGGAAAGAAACGGCTTTGGCAAAACCGGGGTGCTCCAACAGGCGGCCCGCTGCCTTGGCCCGCTGGAAAACTGTGAAGATACCCACGGCCTCCAGGAAGACAAAGAGGCAGAAATTGTCCATATATTTTGTGACGTGGGCGCCGCTGCGCCAGCTGGCTAAAAACGTGGCGGCTGCCGTTCCCAAATAGCCCACAGGGGCCATCCAGCACAGGGCTTTTTCCCATTTTGGTTTCAGCTCTGCCGTGCGGAGGGCATAGCCCAGGAGAAAGTAGCCTGCAAAGTCCGTAAAGAAATACAGGTGCGCTTTGCTGTTTAGCAGCGTGTTAAGGGGAGCAAAGCCCGGCAGCATGGCCGCTGTCTTTGCCAGCACGCCAAAGAGCGCCCAGAACCCTAAATAGTACCAGAGGGCTTTGCGCTCCCTGGCAATAAGCCGCAGCACGGGCACTGCCAGATAGAGCCCAACTATCATATACAGATACCACAGATGGTAATGCCCCAACAGCGCATTGCCCAAAAAGGTCTTCCAGGAAATCTCCGCGCCCCGGCACAGGGGAAGGATCACCTGATGGAACCCCGCGTAACCCACCGACCAAACCAGTAAGACAAACGCCGTCTGGAGCACATGCCTTTGATAGAGCTTTTTCAGGGGCATCTCCCGTTCCGGGTCCAGCAGGAACGCCCCGCTGAGCATCACAAACACCGGCACACTGTAGCGCACCGCTGTGTCAAAGAGCGCTGCCGCTATAAAATCCGGCCCCGGCTTGTTCCAGCTGCTGGCCGCCGCGTGGAGCATCACCACCGAAAACGCCGCAAACACCCGCATGGCATCCATTCGCAAATCCCGTCCCACCTGTTGTCCTGTCAATTTGTGCACATCCTCTCTGTCTCGCCAGTCAGAGGGCATCATTCCAGAATATTCTGGAATGATGAAAAGGCGCCTTTTCATGTGCGCACTTTATTTCTCTGCTGTTTTTTGATTTATTCTAACATGATTTACTCTTTTTGGCAAGAGAGAAGACAGCAGGGGACGAAATATAAAAGGTATCTACATCAATTTCCGCAGCAGCGGGACTTTCTTTACACAAAACACACCGGCAGCACTAATCACCAATGCAGCGGCGAAGTGCACCGGAACCAGCAGAAGGGCCGGGCCCTCAAGGAAAAAGCGGGTGCAGAGGGACAGGACAGCGGGATGGACAAGGTAGATGCCCAGTGTCAGGGGCACAAGGGCGCGGACGGCCCTGGCAAAAAAGGGGCGCTGGGCCAGCCTGCCCAGGGACGGGGAACGGTCAAAGGACACAAACACCCCCACGGCCTCCAGCAAGACGAAGACGGAGAAATTGCTCATATAGCGCTCTGCGTGCTTTCCCGTCCGCCAGCTGGCCAAGAGGGTGGCGATGGCGATACAGAGAAAGCCCACGGGCCAGAGAAGGCGCAGGAGCCGCTCCCGATCCGCGGCCAAATCCGCGGTGTGAAGGGCATAGCCCAGGAGGAAATAGCCGGTGTAGCCATAGAAGAAATTCAGATGGGCCCGGCCGGTGAGCAGGGTGCCCAGGGCTGAGCAGCCGGGCAGGGTAGAGAGCATCCGGCCGCAGACGCCGAAGAGGGCCCACAGCGCCAGGTAATACCACATCACCCTGCGGTTGGTCGCAATCAGGCGCAGGATGGGCGTTGCCAGATAGAGCCCGATTATCATCAGCAGATACCACAGGTGGTAATCCCCCAGGATACTGATGCGAAACAGCGGTTTCCAGGAAAGGCCCTCCCCTCGGAGGAAGGGGAGGAAAACGCTGTCAAGCGAGGCATAGGCCAGGGCCCAGAAGACCAGCAGCGGCAGCAGGCGGAGCACATGCCCCCGGAAGAGCTTTTGCGGCGGTATCTCCCGCTCCGGGTCCAGCAGGAACATCCCGCTGAGCATCACAAACACCGGCACGCTGTAGCGCACCGCCGCGTCAAAGAACACCACTGCCCCGAAGTCCAGGCCGTGCTTGTCCCAGCTGCGGGCCGCCGCGTGAAGCAGTACCACTGAAAACGCCGCGAACACCCGCAGCGCGTCCATCCTCAGGTTTCGCTCCCCCTGTGCCATATGGGCGCCTCCTCTCTCCCCTATTCTGCTGTGCAGGTGTAGAGCTTATCCAATCCGGCGGCACTGCCGTCGAAAATGTAGCCCTCCCCTTCTCCGTCAAACTGCACCGTGAGCCATTCCCCGTTGTAGGCCGCCCGGAAGAGCAGCGCGCCGGAGGCATCATAGGCGCCCACAAAGAAACTGCCGCCGGTCATGGGGTTGCCCAGGGTTTCATAGAGCCCGAGCTGGGCGTTTTCCAACGTCTTCACCACTTGGGCGGCGGAGGAGGCTGTGAGCTCCCGCCCCTCCTCCCCCATGTCACAGACCAGGACAGAGGCGATGGCGCCGGGCTCTGTCAGCTCCTGCCAGCGGGCCAGCTCCTCCCCCGAGGCCAAGACGCCATCGGGGAAGCCTTCAAATTCCGGCGCGCCCAAGGGGAGCAGGGAGCCGGTTACAGCGGTTTCGGGGGCCTCCGGTTCCTCGTCGATGGGCTCCAGGATAATGTCGTCCTCCACATCTTCCCGGGGCGGCGCTTCCGGGGTGGTTTGGGAGGAAACGGGCGTCTCCTGCTCCGGAGCCGGGGCCTTTTCGCAGGCGGCCAGCAGCGGGCACAGCAGGAGCGCTGCGGCCAAGAGGCATTTCACCCTCTGGCTCATTTTCACTCCTCCTTCCACAGGCCGGGCAGAGAGACGTCGGGGTCAATGTCTCCCTCATAGTCCACGCCGGTAAAGCCGAAGCCAAACATGTGGTAGAAATCCTCCCAATAGCCATCGATGTCGCAGAGCTGTTCCAGGTTGGCGTCGTCCACTTTTTCCCACAGGGCGTCCACCCTCTGCTGCACATCGGGGCGCATCTCCCAGTCATCGGGGCGCAGGTAACCCGCCTCGTCCACCACAGGGGTGGGGACAAAGAGTTTTTCCCGGAAGAGCCTGTCCATCTGCTGGATGCAGCCCTCGTGGAGGCCCATCTCCTTCATCACCTTGTAGAGCATGGTGATATACAGCGGCACAATGGGGATGGCCGCGCTGGACTGGGTGACAAGCGCCTTATTCACCGAGACATAGGCCTTTATCCCCTCTAATTTACGGCCCATCTCGTCGGCAGTGGCTTTGAGGTGTTTTTTGGCCTGTCCAATGGAGCCGTCCAGGTACATGGGATGGGTGACCTCCGGCCCGAGATAGGAATAGGCCAGGGTGATGCAGCCAGGGGCCAGCAGGCCCTCCCCCTGCAAAAAGGACATCCAGTCCATCCAGTCCTCGCCGCCCATCACCTTAACGGTGTCGGCAATCTCCTGCTCTGTGGCAGGGGGCACCTCCACCGGGCGGACGGTGCGGGTTTTCAGGTCAATAGTCTTGTTGCTGTAGGGCGCGCCTACGGTTTTGAGCACGGAGCTCACCGCCGTGCCGTCGGGCAGGGTACGGCGGGGGGCGGCCAGGCTATAGACCACCATATCCACTTTGCCCAGCTCTGCCCGGATACAGGCGGCGGCCTGCTCCTTCACCTCCCGGGAAAAGGCATCGCCCATGATGTCCCTTGCATAGAGGCCCCGTTCCCTTGCCAGCCCCTCAAAGGCGGCAGTGTTGTACCAGCCTGCGGTGGCGGTGCGGCTGCCAGAGGCGGGCCTTTCAAAGGACACCCCCAGCGTGGCCGCGCCAAAGCCAAAGGCCAGGCTGATGCGGGAGGCCAGGCCATAGCCGGTGGAGGCCCCGATAACCAGCACCTTCTTTGGCCCGCCGGTGTGGGGGAAGCGCTCCACCTCCCGGATTTGCTCCTCCACTGCCGCCCAGCACCCGGCGGGATGGGCTGTTGTACAAATGAATCCCCGAACTTTTGGTGCAATAACCACTGATATTCCTCCTTAGAAATGAAACTGCTCTCTATTCTTCCCCCATTCTAACATATCTGCCCATCCCGTCAAGCCCTTTGGCAGGGCTGGGGGGATTCCTTTCGCTTTCTGCACAAAAGCGCTTGAATCCTCCCCCGCTTTGTGGTAAAATTTTACCGTATCATACCGATGAAGCAGGGGCCGGGATTCCACCGGCCCAAACCAAGAGAAAGCGGGGGTTTGTGTATGAAAACGATTGTCAAGAGAAGGCCGCTGGGGGCCACGGGGCTCACTGTCTCTGAGGTGAGCTTGGGGGCCATGAACCTGCGGATGTTGAAAGACCGGGAAGAGGGCGTGCGCCTGGTGAACTTTGCCCTGGACCAGGGCATCAACCTGATTGACACCGCCAGGGCCTACAAGGGCGTCACCCAGAGCGGGGTGGAGGTGCAGAGCGAGGAGATTGTGGGCAGCGTGATTCGTTCCCGCAGCGATTTGGACGAGCCCATTGTGATTGTCACCAAGGGCCACGGCTACAATCCCCAGGATTTTGAGGCCGACCTGATGCTCAGCCACAAGACCCTGGGCATTGAAAAGCGGGAAAACGGCCTCTTTATCGGGCAGACGGAAATCAAGCTGGTGGTCTTTATGCACGGCATCAAGGCCGACCGCTGGGAGGAAATCCAGGAGACCGGCGCAATCCAGAAGGCGCTGGAATTAAAAGAGCAGGGCTGGTTCCACTTCTTGGGCTTTTCCAGCCACTACGGCGACGGCGAGACCATCCGGGCAGCGCTGGACACCGGGGCCTATCAGGTCGTCGAGCTGCCCTATAATGTGTACAAGCGCACCCTGGGGGAGGACGGGGAGCCGGACCTGCTCCGCTATGCCCATGACAAGGGCGTTGGCATCGTGAACATGAAGGCCTTCAACGGCAACGGCATGGTTGCCACCTCCAAGCTCATCCGGGACATCTGCTCTATCACCTATGAGGACATGCTCCGTTTCTGCCTGGCAAACCCCTACATCTCCACAGTGGACGCCGGGGCCCGGTTCCCGGAGGAATTTTTGGCAGACACCAAGGTCTCCACGCTGCCGCCCCTCTCCGACGAGCAGCGGAAGGCGCTGACTACTGAGGCCGACCAGGTCTCCGGCCTCTTTGACAACATCTGCCGGGAGTGTATGCACTGCCTGGAGAAATTCCAGTGCCCCCAGGGCATCCCCTTCCCGGAAATCCTGGGGCTGCACTCCCGCTACACCATCGCCAAGGCCCTGAACAAGGACGCCGCGCCCTATGCCGGGCAATACGCCCAGATGGGCGGGCCGAAGGCGGACGCCTGCGTGGCCTGCGGCGGCTGCAACGCCTGGTGTGAATACCACCTGGACATCCCGGCCATGATGGCGCAGGTGCGGAAAGATTTGGCATAGGACTGACAAGGGGTGCCCTTTCCCGGAAGGGGCACCCCTTGTGTTGGGCTGGGTTAGGGAGGGGGCCTGTTTGCCTGGCGACAAAGGCGGCGTGGGAGGGGGAAGTGTTACCGGCAAAGGGAAACTAGATGGAGGGCGGCTTGTGGGCTGGGTGGGGACTGATAGCTTGCTCTTCAAAGCCGCCCTGCTAGGCATAGGGGAGTTTCGCTCATTGCGATGAGCGACCAGGACGCTGTCCTGGACCTGCCACCCTTTGAAAAGGTTGGACGGAAACTTTAATTTCGCTACGCTGTGATAGGCCAAAAATGATAAGGAGGAGAAACCTGTGAAAGATACGCCCATTCGGTTGATTGAGCGGGTGCGGGAGAATATCCGCAGCGTTATCACCGGGCAGGAGAGGAATATTGAGCTGCTGTTGTGCTCCATGGTGTGTGGAGGGCACGTGCTGATGGAGGATGTGCCCGGTGTGGGGAAGACCACGTTGGCCACGGCGCTGGCAAAGTCGCTGGGGTGCAGTTTTGGGCGCATCCAGTTCACGCCCGACGTGCTCCCCTCGGATGTGACCGGGTTTACCCTCTACGACCTGCATTCGGGGGAAAAGCGGCTGGTGACAGGGGCGGTGATGAACCAGGTGGTGTTGGCGGACGAAATCAACCGCACCACCCCCAAGACCCAGTCCAGCCTGTTGGAGGCCATGCAGGAGGGGCAGGTGACGATTGACGGGGAGACCCATCCTTGCCCCGCCCCGTTCTTCGTCTTAGCTACCCAGAACCCCTTGGAGCTCACCGGCACTTATCCCCTGCCGGAGGCCCAGCTGGACAGGTTCCTGATGCGCCTCTCCATGGGGTATCCCTCGATGGAGGAGGAGCTGCGGATTTTGGACGCCCACCGGGGGAAAGAGCCGGTGAAGGAGCTGGAACCGGTGGCGAATGCCCAGGAGATATTGGATTTGCAGCAGGCGGCGCAGGAAATTGCCTGCGCCCCGGCGGTGGCAGAGTACATTGTACGCATCGCCGCAGCTACCCGCAGCTCGGAGCGGGTGCGGCTGGGGGTGAGCCCCAGGGGCTCTATCGCCCTGATGAAGGCGGGCATGGCTTGGGCGCTGATGCAGGGGCGGAACTACGTGATTCCCGATGACATCCAAGCCCTGGCCGTGCCGGTGCTGGCCCACCGTATCCAGCTGAACCGCCGGGCCCAGGACGAGCGGGACAGCGAGGCCGGGATAGTGGAGAAAATCATCTCCTCCCTGGCCGTCCCCCAGGTGTCGTGATGGGTGGGAGCGTGCGGCGCTGGGCCTTCTACGGGCTGCTGGCCCTCTTTTTCCTGGCCGGGCGGGTGACAGGGCAGCGGCTCTTTTTCCTGCTCTTCTTCGCCCAGGCCCTGCTGCTGCTCTGCGCCTATGCCATGGATGTGTTCACCGCCTTCGCCTTTGCCTATACCCAGGAACTGGACAGGGCCGAGACGGAAAAGGGGGAGGCCGTAACCCTCACCGTGGGCATCTACAACGACCTGCCCTATCCCTTCCCCATGATGAAGGTGCGGCTTGGCGCTGTGTCGCCAGGGGATGACGGGGTGTTCTCCTTTGACCTGCCCGCCCGCTCCCATATCACCCTCACCCACACGGTACCCTGCCCCTACCGGGGGGAATACGCAGTGGGGCTGCGGGAGGTGGAGATTCACGACGTGTTCGGGCTCACCCGCATCCGCTTTCCCCTGATGCGGCGGCCCTATCACCGGCTATGCCCCCTGCTCATCTGCCCCAAGCGCGTTCCCCTGCCGGAGCTGCCGGGGCGGGGGCCGGACAAAAAGCAGTTTTCCGGCAGCGCGCTGCTGCTTAACCCCCAGGGGGAGGAGCTGGCCGGGGTGCGGGACTACCACCCTGGCGACCCTGCCAAGCGTATCCACTGGAAGGCCTCGGCCCGCAGGCAGGAGCTGCTCACCCGGCAGTATGAGGCCCCCGGCGAGGAGGGGGTTGCCCTGCTGCTGGGCCTCTGGCGGGAGGAGGGCCCGGCGCGGGAGCTGCGCTGGGGGAAAAGGGGGCGGCAGCGGGCCCGGGAGGCTGCGGCTGCCCAGGAGGCCGCCCGGCACAGGGATGACCTCATCTGCACCTGCGCCGGGGCGCTGGCGGGCTTCCATCTGGAGGCGGGCCGGGCTGTGGCTATCGGGAACGGGCGGGGCAAGCCCTTTGCCGCCGGTTCCGCAGCGGCTTATCCGGAGCTGGCCCGGTTTTTGGCCCGGCTCCCCGCTTCCCCGGACTCCGGGGATTTAGAACTGCCGGACGGTTCTGGCACGCCCCTCTATCTCATCACTGCCCGCATGACGGAGGGGCTCTTTGCCCTGCTGGAACAGGCCGCCGGGGAGCGGAGCACGGTGTGCGTCTTCACCGGCCCGGAGCGGCCCGTTTCCCTGCCCCCGGGGGTGGCGCTGCTGCACATCCCCGACGAGGAACACCTTGCCCAGGTATTGGGGAACCTATGAGTGTGAGGAGGAGCCTATGGAACAGAAAAATGTGCCTATCCCCTTAGAAGAGTTTCCCGCAGAGCTGCATCCCTTTTTGGCGGGTGCGGAGTTCCGGGACAGCAGCTGGCATTCAAACGCCCGCACTTTCTATGTGCCGCCGGACTACTACTTGAAAATCGACGAACAGGGCGAGCTGGAACGGGAGGCAGGGATGGGAAAATGGTTTTTCCGCCATGGGCTGGGCCCTGAGGTGGTGATGTCCCTCTCCCGCGACCGGGACTACCTGCTCACCCGGCGGGCACCCGGCGAAACTGCCCTGGCCTTTCTGGACAAGCCGGAGGAGCTGTGCCGTGCTTTGGCCGGGGCCCTGCAGGAGCTCCACGGGATTTCCCCGGCGGGGCTGCCCTGTTCCGCCCGGTTGGAACGGTATCGAGCCTCTGCCAACGACCCGGACGGGGGATACTGGGATGAATCGGTTTTGATGCCGGAATTTCCCATTTCCTCTCGGGCGGAGGCCTGGGACATGATGCAGAAGAACCGGCATCGGCTCAGGCAGGACACACTGATTCACGGCGATTTTTGCCTGCCCAATGTGATATTGGAACAGGGCAGGTTCAGCGCCTTGATTGACTTGGGGCTGGCAGGGGCCGGGGACCGGCACATTGATTTATACTGGGCGGTGTGGACGCTCCGGCACTACCTGAAAACCGGCCGGTACACCGACGAGTTCCTGCGCCTATATGGAACAGACAGGTTTGACTATGACATGCTCCGCGTTGTTGCCGCTTTTGAGTGCTTTGGGTAATGCCCGCAGAAAAGGAGGTTTCCCGTGACACAGAATATCCGGGCCAAAGCGCCCCTGCCCTTTTCCCCTTTTGCCCTGAACCGGGCGGCAGACGTGCTCTGCGCCTATCTGCTCTGCTGCGGGCTGCTCTTCTGGCTGCTGCCCCTGGCAGGGGTGCCCGTTGCCCCGTGGAGCTGCCTGCTGGCGGCGGGCCTGGCGGGGATTTTGGGGGTGCTCCTCTCCCTGCGATGGTGGGTGGGCCCTGCGGCGGCGGGGCTGGCTGCCCTGGCAGGGGGCGGCTTTTTATTGGCGCTCTGGTTCACCGGGGGCGAAAGCCCTGCCCGGCTGCTGCGCTGGGGGCTGGACTGGTTGGCCGACCTGCCCCTCCTGCTCACGGAAGAGGGGGCCCAGGGGTCGCTCTCCCCTGGGCAGGCGGCTTTTCTGCTGCAATGTCTGCTGGCGCTGCCCCTCTTTGGGTTGTGCATGGCCTTTTTCCGCCGCTGCTTCTCCTTCTGCGCCCTGGGGCTTCTGTGCGGCGGGGAGATTGCCTTTCTCTGGATTGGGGGGTACGATACCCTGCTCTGGGCGCTGGGCTGCCTGCTGGCAGTGCTGATTGTGAGCCTGCCCCGGCTGTATTTCCGGGAGCTGGATACCGCCCCGGCGCAGGAGGCCCCTGCCAACACCCCCGAATTCCTGCAGGACGATTCCCGGCGGGGCAGGCGCAGGGAACGGGAAAACGCCGCGCCCATCCCCCGCTACACCCTCCAATTGCTGGCAGTGCCGGCGGCGGTGCTCTGCGTGCTGGGCTCTTTCATAATGGTGCCGGAGGACACGGTCCCCTGGCGGTCCGCCACCATCCGCAACCTGATTGCCGATGTGAACGACTACTTGGGATTCTCCAGCGGGCAGGGGTATCCCGGCCTAGGCTTTGACATTGGCGCCTCGGGCTTCCTCCCGCTGGGGGACCGGCTGGGCGGCCCCATCCGGCCCGACAATGTGACGGTCTTATCTGTGACTTCCACTGCCCCTGTGTTTTTGCGAGGCAGCATCCAGAACTTCTACACTGGCCAAGGCTGGGCCGACAGTGGCAGCCTGGGGCATTTCCGCTGGGAGAGTTTCCTGTGGCGGGGGCGGCGCAAGGAGCTCTTTGCCCCCTCCCTTCCTTTAGGGGGCAAAGAGGCCAGGAAACTGGCCGAGGGCATGACAACCCAGGCGACGGTGACTGTCTCCCACCGGAACAACCGCCACGCCTCCCTCTTCTCCCTCCTGCGGGTGCGCCGCCTGCGGCTGGATACCCGTACTGGGAACGAGACCTATTTTAACCTTCAGGGGGAGCTCTTTTGGGACAGGGCGCTGCCCTACAGCACCGCCTATACCCTAGAGGGCAGCTTCTACGACCGTACCCTGCCCGGCTTTGACGAGGCCATGCTGGCACTGGAGCCAATCGCCGCCGGGGAAGAGGACAGCGCATGGGAGGGCATCTGCCGGGACTATCTCCAGCTCCCGGATACCCTGCCGGAATCGGTGTATGCCCTCACGGCGGAGATTACAGCGGGATTTCATTCCCCCTATGAAAAGGCGGCGGCCCTGGAGGCCTGGCTGGCGGGGCACTGCTCCTACAGCCTTTCCCCCGCTGTCCCTACAGAGGGGGAGGACTTTACGGCGGCCTTTTTGCGGGACCGGGAGGGCTACTGCACCTACTACGCCACGGCCATGGCGGTGATGGCCCGCTGTGCAGGGCTGCCCAGCCGGTATGTCACTGGGTATGGGCTCATCCCCACCGGCAGGGCGGAACCCAATTACACCGCCACCAACGCCACTGCCCATGCCTGGTGTGAAATCTACTTCTCCGGCATTGGCTGGGTGGCCTTTGACCCGGTGTCCTGGACCGAGGCCAGGGAGGCCCAGGCGGCACTCACTGCCACGTCCCAGGCCCCCTCCCCTTCCCAGGACGCCACGGCCCGCCTGCCAGAGCCCCAGCCGGAACCCCAGCTGCCCGAGGCTGGCTTAGAGACATCCCCAGAGGTGGAGCCCAACCGGAAACCCGGCGTCAACCTGCTGGGGATTGCGGGGGTGTTCTTAGGGGTTCTGGCAGTGCTGTTGGGGGCTTTTGCCCTCTACCCCTATCTCTGTGACAGGCCCTTCCGGCTCTACGAGCGGCGGTATGTGCAGCGGCGGTATCCCAATCGGGGGGAGGCGGCAGAGTACTACTACCGGGACATCCTGCGGCAGCTAGCCTTTTTTGACCGGGAACCCAGGCCGGGGGACACCATCCGTACCTTTGCGGCACGGGTAGACCAGCGGATACCCGATGGGAACGTGTCTATGGGCGAGATAGGGGGGATTTTGGAGGTGCTGCGCTTTGGCGGGATTGCCCCGGACTGGGGACAGCTGGAACAAATGGAGCGCTACCACAACCGGCTGGAGGATATGCTGCGGGAAAAACTGCCCAGGGGCCGCTATTTCCTGCTGCGGGTTCTGCCGGGATTTTGGGGAAGATAGAAAAGGGATGATGCCTATGAAAACACTGATTTTAAACGGTTCCCCCCACAAAAACGGGGACACGGCGGCGCTCACCGGGGCGCTGCAGGGCCTCCTGCCAGGGGAGGTGCGGGAGGTATTCTCCTACTTTGCCCAGGCGGGGCCCTGTGTGGACTGCCGCCGCTGCTGGAAAACAGAGGGCTGCGCCCTCCACGACGGCATGGACGAGATTTATGCCTTCCTACGGCAGGCCGACAATGTGGTGATTGCCTCCCCCCTGTATTTCTCGCAGCTCACCGGTTCCCTGCTGGCGCTGGGGAGCAGGCTGCAATGCCTTTACGCGGCAAAGCGGTTCCTGGGAAAACCGGGGCTCTCGGGCAAGCGGGGCGGCATTGTGCTGGTGGGGGGCGGGGACGGCAGCCCTGATCCCGCCCTGGCCACGGCCCATACCCTGCTGAAATTCATGGGGGCCACGGAACACCGCCGGGCCCTCTCCCACGGCACCGACCGCCTCCCGGCCGGGGAGGACAGGGACGCATTGGCCCAAGTGGGGGAAATGGCCCGGTGGCTGGCAGCGGCACGATAGCACCGCAGGGGCTTTTTCATGAACTAATCGAAACGCGCTATGGGCGCATCTGAAGGAGGGACTTTTATGCTCTTTGTAAACGCCCTGCTCTTCTGTGACGACGGGGTATTCCGGGCCGGGGGATTGCGCACGGAGGGGGAAAAAATCGCCGAAACCGGCCTGCTCTCCCCTCTTCCCGGGGAGGAAGTGATAGATTGCGGCGGGAAAAAGCTGCTGCCTGG
Source organism: Oscillospiraceae bacterium (assembly GCA_022791315.1). Classification (GTDB taxonomy): domain Bacteria; phylum Bacillota; class Clostridia; order Oscillospirales; family Ruminococcaceae; genus JAAVYW01. Next base: position 44,929 of record JAAVYW010000049.1, read on the forward strand.
ATTTGTGGACATCCACACCCACGGGCGCTGCGGCGGGGATTTTTCCGGCCTCACCGGGGAAGACTATGGGCGGATGGCCCGCTCCTATGCTGCGGCGGGTATCACTTCCCTGTTGGCCACCACCATGACCCTACCGCTGCAGGAGCTGGAACAGGCCTATGGGGCACTGGGGGAGCTGCTGGGGCAGCGGCCCCAGGGGGGAAGCCGGGTGCTGGGGGTGAACATGGAGGGGCCCTTCCTCAGCGAGGCCAAGCGGGGGGCCCACGACAGGCGCTATCTCCTGCCGCCGGACATGGCCCTCTTGGTGCGGCTGAACAACCTGTGCGGAGGGCGAATCAAGCTGTGTGACCTGGCGCCGGAGCTGCCGGGGGCGATGGCGTTTATCCCCCAGGCTGCGGGGCTTTGCAGGGTTTCGGTGGCCCACACGAATGGGGACTACGACACGGTGATGGCGGCTTTTGCCGCCGGGGCCAGCCATGTGACCCACTTCTTTAACGCCCTCTCCCCGCTGGGGCACCGGGCGCCGGGGGCAGTGGGGGCGGCCTTTGACAGCACGGCCTGTGTGGAGCTCATCTGCGACGGGGTGCATGTACACCCGGCGCTGCTCCGGATGGTGTTCCGCCTGCTGGGGTGGGAACGGGTGTGCCTCATCTCCGACTCCATGAGCGCCGCCGGGCTGGGGGACGGTTCCTACACCCTGGGCGGGCAGGCAGTGACAGTGGCCGGGGGGAAGGCCCTGCTGGCAGACGGCACCATTGCAGGCTCGGTGACAGATGTGGCCGCTGCGGTGCGCTTTTGCGTGAACTGCGGTATCCCCCAGGGGGACGCCATCCGCAGTGCCACCACTGTCCCCGCCCGGCAAGCCGGGGCCTCCCATCTGGTAGGCTCACTGGCCCCCGGCCATCTGGCAGATTTGCTGATTGTCCGAGACGATTTAGTGGTGGAAAAGGTATTCGTGGGGGGACAGGCAGTATAGCTTTAGAGGGTGGAAAAGAAATTAAGGCTATAGAGAGGCTAAATGAGAACTCATCCGCTACCGCACCCAGCTAAGGCGAACTAACTACGGGGCCGCACCGAGCCCGCCTCACCTGGCCTTGTCACTGCTAAAAGTGGGAGAACGCTAACATCCGGAGCGTCCGCCGACACCCGAGTGACCCCTGCTGACACTGCCAAATCTGTATAGGAGCTTTGCTCCTATACAGATTGTACATAGGGGC
>JAAVYW010000050.1 GCA_022791315.1 Oscillospiraceae bacterium
AAACAACGCTGATGCTGGACAGCACCACGATCAAGGTCCATTAGCACGCCAGCGGGGCTAAAAAGGGGGGTATAACGAGGAAACCGGACGGAGCAGAGGGGGCTTGACCACAAAAGTCCATGCGGTAACGGATGGGCTCGGAAATCCATTGCGCTTTTTGCTCTCCAGTGGGAACCGAAACGATATCTGTATGGCACAGACTCTGTTGGAGCCTTTTGATTTGAATGGCAAACTCATACTGGCAGACAAAGGCTATGACAGCGATAAGTTTGTATGTTGGCTAAAAGAACGTGGTGGGATTGTGGTGATCCCCAGCCGTATCATTGCCAAGCGTCCCAGAAAAACGGACTGGCATACATACAAAGAACGTCATTTGGTGGAAAATCTGTTCCTTAAACTGAAAAACAACCGCCGCTTTGCCACCAGATATGAAAAGAAAGCTCTTTATTTCCACGCTGTTGTCTGCCTCGCCTGTATCCTCCTTTGGCTACTTTGATGGTTTTAAAACAGACTCTAAGCTCTGAGCAAAAAGGGCCTATGCTGATATAAAAGCGACTGACAATCGCGCTCAAAAAGCATAGGAGATGTGTTGCTGTGGGAAACGGCGCAGAAAGCCTAGTAGAGACAAAGGTGAGAGTAACCACTGGAAGGGGTGTGTGATGTTCTTTTCCGTGCGGGAGCAGCGCCGCCGCTACCGAGCTCTTAGAAGGCATTACCTAAGCTGCCGGCTTTGCCGGTAGTAGTTGGCCATTGTTTTAACTTGGGCGGGATTTTGTGTTTTGGGGGAATTGGGACGTGGGGAAGCGGATTTTGTTAGTGGACGGCAGCAACCTGTTGTTTCAGATGTTTTTCGGGATGCCAGGACGGGTTGTGAACGGGGACGGGGTGGGGATATGGGGCGTGATAGGGTTTGTGGGGGCACTGCTCAAGATGGTTTGTTGGGCAGCGCCCAGCCATATAGCGGTACTCTTTGACGGGGAGCACGAAAATAAACGGGCGGCGATAGACGGGGCATACAAGGCCAACAGGGCGGACTACGGGGAGGCGGCAGAGGAAGAGAATCCCTTTTCGCAGCTGAGATACATCAAAGAGGCGCTGGGATATTTGGGGATAGCCCAGGCGGAGACAACGGACTGCGAGGCGGACGATTGGATTATAGGGTATGCCCGGCGCCATGGCGGGGAAAACGAGGTGGTAATTGCCTCATTTGACAGCGACTTTTTTCAGCTCATCGGGGAGAACGTGACGGTTTTACGCTACCGGGGAAAGAAGTCCTATCGCTGCGGGGTGGAATACTTGCGGGAGCGGTATGGGATTGCGCCGGGGCAATATGCGGATTTCAAGGTGCTGGTAGGGGATGCCTCGGACAATATCAAGGGCGTTTGGGGCATAGGGCCCAAGACGGCCTGCGCCCTGCTAAAGGAGTTTGGGACCCTGGAGGGGATTTTGCAGAATGCGGAGAAAATTAAGAGGATAGCTGTGAGAAAAGCGGTTTTGGAGAACAGTGAACGGCTGGAGAAAAACTATCGGTTGATTCATTTGCAGGGGTGGGAAAAGCTGCCCTTTGCGCTGGAGGAAATGATATATTCTGACAGTGGAAAGACGACAATGCAGGTGCTACAGGGGATTGGACTGATTCGGCACACTTAATATTTTTTGGAGACTCGAAAACTGTAAACAGTGCTTATAACAGTAGATAACAATAGAATTCCCAGGGTTACAAATAGGCAGAGGTATCCTTTTATCAGAAAAGCGGATACCGCCATGAGAATGCCTGCCACGAGAAAAGAGATGCCGCCGAACCTCTGGCACTTTTTCCAGGTGGTTTGGTTTTTCATGCTCCAGGGAGTCCGCAGGCCAATAACCGAATTATAGCGCAGCTTGGGCATTTTGTTGCCTATGAGCAGCAGGAAAATCCCTGCAAGGGCAGATTCGATTTGATAGAGGTCAAGCGGGTGGAAGGAAAGCGTTTCGGACTGCCTGAAACTCGTGAAAAGGGCGTATCCGGTTAGGACATTGAGGAGGAGAAGACAGAAGATACTGGCGGTGAGGGAAATGGATTGATTGTTTTTGCCTTGCGCTTCCTGCTTGGCGGCATAGCGTATCATGGCCCACAGAAAAAGGCCAAATGCTAGGGCGAGAATCGGAAAAAGCAGGGTTTCGTACTTGCTCCCCCATCGGGTCACCTGGCCGCTTAAGTCAAAGTGAGCGGGGATTTGTTCCGGGAGAAACTGGAGAGAGATTAACACGGCAGGGAGGGGAAGGAACACGAAGAAAAAGAATATCACTTTTTTCACTTTCATTTGTCAACTTTCTCCTTTTTTCAAGTTATCAATCCAGAGGATGGCCTCGTCCAGGATGGTTAAATCCAACTCGTAATAGATGAAATTCTTGTGGCGGGTTTCGTAAATGAGCCCCGCCTTTTTGAGCTTTGCCAGATGGTAAGAGAGCGCCTGCGGCGACAACCCCAGCCGGGCAGCCAAATTGCCGGAACTGATTGTGCCCTCCCGCAGGGTTGTCAGGATATTGCGGCAGGTCTCATCCGCCAACGCGGTCAGGATTTTGCTGAGAGGCAAGGGCGTGTGCTCCTTTCTATTTCAAGATTTATTGAAATAGATTTTAGCATGTGGGGCAAGAGCTGTCAACAAGCATTTCAAAAAAATTTTAAATTCCTGGCTGTCATGGGGAATAGGGGGATGCTGGGGGAAGATACTCCTAGGGTGTTTTTCGGGATAATAGACAAAATTCCGGGTTGCTTTTCATTGGGTAATTTTTCTAAAAGCCGTTTACAAATGGGAGTGATTATAGTAAAATATAGATGGAATCGAGAGGTTCCACGATGTGATGAGAAAAATCCCTCCTATTGTGAGGAAAGGATAGGTGATTCCAATGAAACTGTTATCTGTTTTCGACAAAGAATTTGCGCCCTATGGCAAGGTTGTCACCGGCTATGACGTGGCCCCCCTGCTGAAAAAGTTGGAGGAGACCACTGAGAAGCCTGCGGATGCTGTGATTTACGTGCCCAGCGACGCCGGGTTAGAGGCACTGCCCATTTTTGAGCAGATGAAAAACAATGTATACGGCGGGATGCCGATTCAGTTTGGTTACTGTAACGGCAGCAACACAAAGCTCAACTGTGTGGAATACCACCGTGACAGCGAGGTCAATATCCCCGCCAACGATATGGTTTTCCTGGTGGCGCTGGAATGTGAAATTCAAAACGGCAAGCTGGACGCCTCCTGTGTCAAGGCGTTCTCTGCTCCGGCGGGCACTGCGGTGGAGCTCTATGCCACCACGCTGCACTATGCCCCCTGTGATGGGCATAAGGGCGAAGGTTTCCGTGTGGTGGTTGTGCTGCCCAGAGGCACGAATGAGGCCAAGCCTGCGATTACCCCTGTGAACGAGGAAGACAAGATGCTCTTTGCTACCAACAAATGGCTGCTCGCCCATCCCGACAGCAGCGAGGCCAGCCAGGGCGCAGTAGTGGGTATTGTAGGTGAAAATCCCGATATTGCCGAGCTGCTCTAAGCTGCGGCAAGGTTATTTGGGACTTGATTTTGGGGCTGTTGCCATTTTGCAACAGCCCCCTTTTCCGTGAACAGAAAGAGGGTGTGGATATGGAACTGGTTTTGCAGCCCTCTGACACCACCTGCGGGCAGGCGTGTATTGCCATGCTTGCGGGGAAATCGGTGGAAGAAGTGATTGCAGATTGTAAGACAGCTGGCCCCACCAGTATCGGCCAGCTGGTGGAGCTCCTGGACCGTTATGGTATCGGGCACGCAGAGAGGAACAAGCGGATTTCTAAGAAAAATCCAGTTCCCTATAGACATTCGATTTTGACGGTACATACCAACGGGGGATATACCCACTGGGTGCTTTTCTATGATGGAAAATACTATGACCCGGAATTTGGGCTGTTGGAGGGGGAATATCCTCACGGGAAAATCACCTCCTTTTTGGAAATCTATGTGTGAAGGCGGGAAGCTGAAAAATGGCGAAAATTTATGCACACCGGGGCGCTTCGGCCTATGCGCCGGAAAATACCATGAGCGCCTTTTTGCTGGCAAATACCATGGGGGCCCAGGGCATTGAGCTGGATGTACAGCTGACACGGGATGGACAGGTGGCCGTGATGCACGACGAGGTGCTGAAACGCACCACCGGGGAGAAGGGCCTTTTACGGGATTACACACTGGAACAGCTGAAGCGGATGGATGCGGGCTCCCACTTTTCCCTGAATTTTAAGGGGGAGAAAATCCCCACATTGGATGAAGTGCTGGACTTTTTAAAGCCCACGGAGCTGGAGCTGAATATTGAGATAAAGTCCTCTTTTCTCACCTATCAGGCGGGGCTGGTGGAAAAGGTGAACCGGAAAATTGTGGAGAGCGGGATGGGAGAGCGGATTATCGTCTCCTCCTTTGACCATAAGTGCCTGCTGGAACTGCGGGCATTGAATCCCAAAATTGCCATTGGGCTGCTCTACGAGACCCGGATGGTACATCCTGGGGAATATGCCAGGGCTTTGGGCGCGGACGCCGTCCACCCCTACCACGGGAACCTGGACGAGGAGGACGCGGCAGAGTGCAGGCGGCTGGGTATCCGGATAAATCCCTGGACAGTGGACAGGCCGGAGGACGTGAAACGGATGCTGGCCCTGGGTGTGGATGCCATTATCACCAATAAACCGGACATAGAACTCTAATTTTTTTCTTGCTATCTCCCAAAACTTGTCAAAAAGGGCTTTTCAAAGATTAAGTTGTATGATACAATTAAAAGGAAAAAGAGAACAAGTTAGGTGCCCACGAGAGAGAGGGGTAAAAAATGGGAGAGCATAAATATGCGGAGCTGGTGCTGAGGCTGCGGGAGGAAATCCTGTCGGGGAAGTATGTGAGCGGGCAGAAGCTGCCAAGCGAAAACCAGCTTTCGGAGGAGACGGGGTACAGCCGGCAGACGGTGCGGAGGGCCATGAGCATCTTGGAGAGCGAGGGGCTCACCAACCGGGTGCAGGGCAGCGGCACTTATGTGCGCAGCGCCTTGCCCAAGCGGGAGGCCACCCGCAATATTGCCGTTGTCACCAGCTATATTGGGGAGTATATCTTTCCCGCTATTTTGCAGGGGATTGACCATGTGCTGGCGGGGAATGGATATACCACCCTGCTGATGGCTACCCGGAACCGGGTGGACAACGAGCGGCGAATTTTGCAGGATTTGCTGCACAAGCCCATTGACGGGCTGATTGTGGAGGGCACCAAAACCGCCCTGCCAAACCCCAACATTGACATGTATGACCGGTTTAACGAGCTGAATATCCCGGTGGTGTTTTTCAACGGCTACTACTCCAACCTAAAACGGCCCATTTATGTGGTGGCGGACGACCGGGCAGGGGGACAAATGGCCTGCCAGGCCCTGCTGGACAAGGGGCACACCCGGATTGCGGGCATCTTTAAATCCGACGACATCCAGGGGCACCGGCGCTATGCCGGGTATGCCGAGGCGCTGCGGCTGGCTGGGCTCACGGTGGCGGACGACCATGTGGTTTGGTATACCACAGAAAGCCGGGAGGGTATCCTGGGAAGCGGCATTCCCCAGGCAGTGGGGGGCTGCACAGCGGTGGTGTGCTACAACGATGAAATTGCCATGCAGGTGCTCCACCGGATGGGGATTTCCGCGCCGGGACAGCTGGACATTGCCAGCTTTGACTACAGTACCTTTGCCCAGTTTTCGCCGGTGCCGTTCCTCTCCCTCTCCAGCCCCAAGGAGGATCTGGGGAGGATGGCGGCGGAGAAGATGCTGCATATTTTGCAGGGGCAGATGGAAAAGCCTTTAATCCTGCCCTGGAGCACAGGACGGGAGGAAGTGAGCGCGTCAAGAGAAAGCGGAGACTGAATCTCCCTGGGAAAAGGGAGCCGGCTGCATTTTGAGTTGTGCGTACAACTGGCCCAAATAGGGCCATGGAACAGAGAAAAGACAAGACAAGAGAGGAGACCGTTTCATGGAGACAAATCAGATTCGTCAGGTGATTGCAGAGGGAAAGGCGGTGCTGGGCATCGAGCTGGGTTCCACCCGGATTAAGGCGGTGCTCATTGGCACGGACCACGCGCCAGTGGCCCAGGGGAGCTATGACTGGGAAAACCGCTATGAGGATGGGGTGTGGACCTATCATTTAGAGGATGTTTGGGCCGGAATCCAGGAGAGCTACCGCAAGCTGGCCGGGGAAGTGCAGGAGAAGTACGGGGTTGCTCTGACAAAGCTGGGGGCTATTGGGTTTTCGGCTATGATGCACGGCTATATGGCCTTTGATAAGGCGGGGAACTTGCTGGCCCCCTTCCGCACCTGGCGCAACACCATGACAGAGCAGGCGGCGAAAGAGCTGACGGAGCTCTTTCATTTTAACATCCCCCAGCGGTGGAGCATTGCCCATCTCTATCAGGCCATGCTGAACGGGGAGGGGCATGTGAAGGACATTGACCATCTGACGACCCTGGCGGGCTATGTGCACTGGCGGCTCACAGGGAAAAAGGTGCTGGGCGTGGGGGAGGCCTCGGGCATGTTCCCCATTGACAGCGGGACGGGGTTATATGACAGCGGGATGATGGCCCAATTTGACGCGCTGGCGGCGGAAAAGGGCTATTCCTGGAAGCTGAAAGACCTGCTGCCCGGTGTTCTCCAGGCAGGAGAGGCGGCGGGCCGCCTGACCCCAGAGGGGGCCAAACGGCTTGACCCCACCGGGACGCTGGAGTCGGGGATTCCCCTGTGCCCTCCGGAAGGGGACGCGGGCACTGGGATGGCGGCTACCAATAGTGTGGCGGCGCGGACAGGGAATATCTCGGCGGGCACCTCGGTCTTTGCCATGGTGGTGTTGGAGAAGGCGCTCTCGAAGGTGTATCCCGAAATTGATATGGTGACGACTCCCACGGGCAAGCCGGTGGCAATGGTGCACTGCAATAACTGCACCTCGGATATCAACGCCTGGGCCGAGCTGCTGCGGGGATTTGCAGCGGCAATTGGTGCGCCCTGCTCCATGCCCAAGGCGCTTGACACCATGTTCTATGCCGCGTTGGAGGGAGACGCCGACTGCGGCGGCCTGCTCTCCTACAACTATTTCTCCGGTGAGCCCATCACCGGGCTGGAGGAGGGACGCCCCCTCTTTGTGCGGATGCCGGACGCCAAGTTCAGCTTTGCCAACTTTGCCAGGGCCCAGCTGTTCTCGGCTGTGGCGACGCTAAAGCTGGGAATGGACATTCTGCTGGAGCAGGAGCAGGTGAAAATTGACTCCCTGCTGGGGCATGGCGGCTTCTTCAAGGCCACCGGTGTGGGGCAGAAGCTGATGGCTGCCGCTATGAGCACCCCGGTCTCGGTGATGGAGACGGCAGGGGAGGGTGGCCCTTGGGGCATGGCCCTGCTGGCTGCCTATATGGTGCGCCGGGAACAGGGGGAGGCCCTGGAAGACTATTTGTCTGGGAAGGTATTTGCCGGGAATAAGGGGCAGCAGGTGGCCCCGGATAGCGCCGATATGGAGGGCTTTGCCAAGTTTATCAAGGCCTATACCGCCGGGCTGGCTGCGGAAAAAGCGGCTGTGAAGGCGATGCGGTAAGTTGGGATTGACTGCGCCCCTTTTGAGAAAGAGGCAGCCAAGGGCTGATTTATTGGTCTTTGGCTGCTCCCTTGGGGAGGGACTGGCGGGTTTACGCAATAGGCGAGCTTAGGGCCTGTTTGCCGTTAGTAAATACGGTGAGGGATAGTGGCGATAAGGGGAATCTCGCTCGCTGCGGCGAATGACGAAGGGGTTTCTCCCACAGGCCGGCTGTGCTGGGCCTGGAAACATTAGCTTTGCTTCGCTGCGATAGACCCTGAGAGGGGAAGGGCGCTTGGAAATAGGCGGCTTGGACAGCCCCCTAATAGAGCCAGTGACCGGACTTTGGGGCGGAACGATGAGATTGGAAGGATGGAGATTGCGATGCTGGAAGCATTGAAGCGGGAAGTTTATGAGGCGAATATGCTGTTGCCCAAGCACGGGCTGATTACCTTTACCTGGGGGAACGTGTCGGCAGTGGATAGGGAGAAGGGCTTAATTGTCATCAAGCCTTCGGGTGTGGATTACGATGTGATGAAGCCGGAGGATATGGTGGTGCTGGATTTGGCTACCGGCGAGCGGGTGGAGGGGGATAAGAATCCCTCCTCGGATACGCCGACCCATCTGGCGCTCTACCGTGCCTTCCCCAACATCGGGGGCGTGGTACACACCCACAGCCGCTGGGCCACCACCTATGCCCAGGCGGGCCGGGAGATTCCGCCGCTGGGGACAACCCACGGGGATTATTTTTACGGTGCGATTCCCTGCACCCGGCCTATGACGCCCCAGGAGATTGGCGGCGGGCCCGGACACTATGAGCTGGAGACGGGCAATGTAATTATCGAGACCTTTGCGGGCAAGAGCCCGGACGACATCCCCGCTGTGCTGGTGTACAGTCATGGGCCCTTTACCTGGGGCACTGACGCGGAAAATGCTGTGCACAACGCGGTGGTATTGGAAGAACTGGCCTTTATGGCCTGGCACGCCCAGATGATGAACCCCGCCCTGCCTCCCATGCAGCAGGAGCTGCTGGACAAGCATTACCTGCGCAAGCATGGGGCTAACGCCTATTACGGCCAGGGAAAATAGTTTATCGTTTTCGACAGGGCCTGCGCAGAGCAGTGCGGGTCCTGTTTTTCCTCTTTGCCGATGGGATGGGGTGTGTATCCTCGATGACGGAAGGCAAGATGGGATTGAAGCAATACAGCGGGATTTGAGGTGGGAAAAATGGTTGAGATACGGAGAATCAATGGCAGTGAAGTGAGAGAGGCACTGGATTTGGCAACGGAAGTCTTTTTGGAGTTTGAAGCGCCGGACTATCAACCGGAGGGGGTTGAGGTCTTCCGGCAGTTTATTGAAAATGATGAATTCATTTTGAAGTGTCAAAATGGCGTCTGCCCTATTTATGCGGCGTTTGATGAGGGGAAAATGGTAGGCATGATGGGGATGAGACAGGACAGGGCGCATATCACGCTTGCCTTTACCAGGAAAGAATACCACCGGCGCGGGGTTGCCACTTCTATTTTTCGCTTTCTTTTAGAGGATGTTTTGCAGGATAACCCCTCTTTGAAAGAGATTACTTTGAATTCCTCGCCATATGGCAAGCCATTTTACCTTCATATTGGATTTTTGCCGCTGTCGGAAGAGAAAGAGATGGGCGGGGTACGGTTTACGCCGATGAAATATATCATTTGAAGAATTTTGCCTTCCTGGGCAGCGTTTCCGGATGGACAACTGCCAGTGTGGAGGGGCTGATGTCCCGAGAAAAAATTTTAAAAAATTTGCGAAAAACAGTTGCATTTTTTGGCGGGATATGGTAAACTAATCTAGCAGTTGCGGATGTAGTTCAATGGTAGAATTCCAGCTTCCCAAGCTGGCTACGCGGGTTCGATTCCCGTCATCCGCTCCAAAACGATGCGCTCCATTCCTATGCGGTATGGGGCGCTTTCCCTTTGTTTATGCGGCTTCGTGGCACTTGGAAAAATTGCAAATTTCGCAATAAAAAATGCTAACTAAATTCCCTGCTGTTCTTAAGAAAGTGGGATTCCAGGATTTTTTCTGGCTGGACGGTGCGGGCACTGCTCTGATAGATATTTTGGTAGGGATGGGGGAAACTGAGGGAAAAGGAGTTGGAAAGAGATGGGGAAAGGGATTGCAGTAATCACCGGGGCCAGCGCGGGATTCGGGCGGGAGCTGGCCAGGCTGCTGGCGAAAGAGCCGGATGTGGAGGAGATATGGGCAATTGCCCGGGGGGCGGAAAAGCTGGAAAAGCTGCGGGAGGAATTGGGGGAGAAGATACGCCCCATACCGCTGGATTTATCGGCGAAGGAGAACATCCTGGGGCTGGAACCGCTTTTGCAGGAGGAGAAGCCCAATATCCGATACCTGGTGAACAACGCGGGGTTTGCCAAGCTGTGCAGCTATGGGGACCTGGGTGTGGAGGAATCAGTGAACATGATTGACCTGAACTGCAGCGGGGTGGTGGCTATGGGGCTGGTGTGCCTGCCCTATATGGCGGCGGGGAGCAGGATGCTCAATGTGGCCTCCCAGGCCTCCTTCCAGCCGCTGCCCTATCAAAATATTTACAGCTCTACCAAGGCCTTTGTGCGCAACTATTCCCGGGCGCTGCATGTGGAGCTGCGGGACCGGGGGATTACAGTGACGGCAGTGTGCCCTGGGTGGATGGCTACAGATTTATTTGACCGGGCGCAGATTGGGGCGGAAAAGGCCACCAGCCGTTTTGTGGGTATGGTGGCGCCGGACAAGGTGGCGGCCAAGGCCCTGCGGGATGCCAAGCGGGGGAAGGACATTTCGGTATACAGTTTTTACGTGAAGTTTTGCCATGTGGCGGCCAAGCTGCTGCCCCAGCGGGCCATGATGCGGCTCTGGCTGATGCAGCAGCGGATGAAATAGAAAGGGCAAAGGTGAAAGACAATGGGAATTGTGACAATTGTGGGCGCTGGGATGATGGGAACGGCTATGGCCGTGCCTGCACTGGACAACGGGAACGAGGTGCGGGTGGTGGGAACCCACCTGGATCGGGAAATCGTGGAGCGGCTGGGGATGGACGGCTACCATCTCAACATGAAGCGGACACTGCCCCAGGGTATCCGCTATTTCCAAGTGGAGGAGATGGAGACGGCGCTGGAGGGGGCTGACCTGCTCATCGGCGGGGTGAGCAGCTTTGGAGTGGAGTGGTTTGGGGAGCAGGTGCTGCCTAAAATCCCGGACGGGCTCCCGGTGCTGATGGTGACAAAGGGGATGGCTGCGGACGGGGAGGGGAACCTTTCGCCTTTCCCCCGGTATCTGGCGGGGAAATTCCCTGGGCGGAAGCTCCTGCTGAACGCGGTGGGAGGGCCCTGCATCAGCTATGAGCTGGTGGACCGTAACCAGACCTGCGTGGCCTTCTGCGGGGAGGAGATGGAGGTGCTGCGGCGTATCAAGGACATGCTGGCTACGGATTACTACCATATCTCCCTCTCCACGGACGTGGCTGGGGTAGAGTGCGCTGTGGCGCTGAAAAACGCCTATGCGCTGGGGGTTTCCCTGGCAATTGGGCTGGGGAACCGGAAAAACGGGCCCCAGGCCAAGGAGGAGTACAATCCCCAGGCGGCGCTCTTTGGACAGAGCGTGAAGGAGATGGGGAAGCTCATCGCGCTGGCCGGGGGGAACCAGGAAAATAACATTGTCTATGGGGCGGGGGACCTCTATGTCACCGTCTTTGGCGGGCGTACCAGGCGCATCGGCACGCTGCTGGGAGAGGGGAAGACCTATGCCCAAGCAGTGGAGATACTGGCCGGGGTGACGCTGGAATCCGTTGCCATTATCCGGGTGATACTGGGGGCACTGGAAAAGCTGGAACACCGTGGCTTGACGAGCCGGCAGGAGTTTCCCCTGATGCTGGAGATGGGACGGCTGCTGGAAGAGGGCGAGGCAGTGGATGTGCCCTGGAAGAGCTTTGAACGGGAAGAGAACTGATGTCAGTTAGAAAAGCGCCTGGCCGACGGGGCCAGGCGCTTTTCTGTGGATGGATGGAAAAGCCCCCGCGGAAAGCGGGGGAGGGGAATTAGCGGTTATCTAGTCCGTTTAGGAGTTTTTTAATGCGGCTGACAGGGTTTAGGATGGCGCTGATAGAATAATCGTGGTTTAGATTGTCAATGATGTAGGCGATGAATTTGGACATATCTACCGAAGAGTACCATTCCCGCGCCTTGAGTTCCGGGGAACGATAGGTGAGATTGGTGGTGAAGACTTTGGTGAAAACGCCTTCTTCATAGGCTTGGTCGAATTTTTCCAGGCCGTCGGTGAAGAGGCCAAAGGAGGCGCATACGAAAATACGTTTGGCACCCCGGTCCTTTAACTGGCGGGCTACGTCCAGCATGGAATCGCCGGTGGAAATCATATCGTCAATAATCATCAGGTCTTTGCCCTCTACGCTGTTGCCCAGGAATTCGTGGGCAATGATGGGGTTGCGGCCGTTGATGATGACGGCATAGTCCCGGCGTTTGTAGAACATGCCCAGCTGCACGCCAAGCACCGAGGAATAGTACATGCTGCGGCCAATGCCGCCTTCATCGGGGGAGATTACCATCAGGTGGTCGCTGTCCAGGCAGATGTCGGGCATCTCATTGACGAGGGCTTTGATGAACTGGTAGGTGGGCTGGATGCTCTCAAAGCTCTTTAAGGGGATGGCATTCTGAACGCGGGGGTCGTGGGCGTCAAAGGTGATGATGTTTTGCACCCCCATATTAGCCAGCTCCTGGAGGCACAGGGCACAGTCCAGGGATTCCCGGGTGGAACGCTTGTGCTGGCGGCCCTCATACAGCAGAGGCATGATGACCGAGATGCGCTTGGTTTTTTCCCCCGCAGCGGCGATGACGCGCTTGAGGTCCTGGAAGTGGTCGTCGGGGCTCATGGGCATCTGGCGGCCGTACATCTGATAGGTGACGCTATAGTTGAATACGTCTACCAGGATATAGAGGTCCAGGCCGCGGGCGGATTCCTTGAGCTCGCCCTTGGCTTCGCCGGTGGCAAAACGGGGACAGGCTGCCCTGATTTTATAGGTATCCCGGCAATAACCGGCAAAGTGGGGATGCTCGGAAGTCTCCTCCTCCCGCTGCGCGCGCCGTTTGACCAGGTAACTGTCCACCTTTGCGGTGATTTCCTCCGTTCCGGCCATACCGATAATGCCCAATCGCCCCACTGGCATGGCAATCGCGTTGTAATCGTCGCTCATTTTACTAACCTCCCGTTTCTCCGTTTGCTCTTTTGACATCGTCTTTTTCCCCGAACCAAAATCACGCCGCAGATGCGGCGGAAAAGACTAGAGAGAACTTTCTGGCCTACGAATCGAGCTGCCTGGCCCAAAACACACCAGCGCAATTGCGTTTTCCTGTGAAGCCGGCTGTGATGGAACAACTGTATTGTGCCCGCGGCACACCCCCGCCTAAACGAGTACTGATAGGCTTATTATAGCATGACTTTCCGAAACATACAATATTGGGAAAAGGAGAAAAAATAGAAACGGGGGATTTTGTAGATTCTGCTCAAATCTCCTGCTTTTCCCTCCGCACCATTTTGCGGTTTTGCGACAGAAAAGGAAGTTTTTGGACCACCAATCAGGGAGGGGGCTGGGGAGGCGGATGGGAAAAAATTCCCTTTCTGAGGAATTTGATTCTGTACAAGAGGGGAAAAATAGTGTAAAATAAAAGCAGTTTTGGAAGGAGATGGGAGAGCACATGGGACAGCGGGAGGACGCGCCCTTTTTTCCCCTTTTTGTCTCCCTACGGGGGAGACGGGTGGTGGTGATTGGCGGGGGGAGGATTGCGCTGCGGCGGGTGCGGGCCCTGGCGGACTTTGGGCCGGAGATTATGGTGGTGGCGCCGGAGTGCTGTGCTGGGCTGCGGGAGCTGGCCGCTGCGGGGAAAATCACCTGGCTGGACAGGCCTTATACACCGGGGGATGTGGAGGGGAGCTTTTTTTGCCTGGCGGCCACCGACAGGCGGGAAGTGAACCGGGCTGTTTTTACAGCCTGCCGGGCGGCGGGTGTGCCGGTGAATGTGGCGGACCGCAGGGAAGAGTGCGACTTCTACTTCCCGGCCCTGGCCCGGAGCGGGCCGCTGGTGGCGGGCATTACGGCCAGCGGGCAGGACCACGCTCTGGCTAAGGAGGCGGCTGGCGCGGTGCGCTCCCTCTTTGCCGCCTATGGGGATGGGACACGAGAGACCTGGGAAAGGGATGATTCCGAACATGGAAAAACGGTTGATACGCATTGGCAGCAGGGACAGCAAGCTGGCGCTGGCACAGAGCCGGCTGGTGATGAAGCGGATTCATAAGGCACACCCGGAGCTGGAGCTGGAACTGGTGGCGATGAAGACCACAGGGGATAAAATCCTGGACAAGACCTTAGACCAGATTGGGGGAAAGGGGCTCTTTGTGAAGGAGCTGGACAGGGCGCTGCGGGAGGGGGAAGTGGACCTCTGTGTCCACAGCCTGAAGGATGTGCCTATGGAGCTGCCGGAGGGGCTGCCCCTGGTGGCCTATTCCCGGCGGGCCAATGCCAGGGACGCGCTGGTGCTGCCGCCAGGCTGCGCCGCTTTGGCGCCAGGGGCTGCTATTGGCACAGCCAGCCCCCGCAGGGCGGTACAGCTGGCGGCCCTCTTTCCCAAAAACCCGGTAAAGGCAGTGCGGGGCAACGTACTGACCCGGCTGGAGAAGCTGGACGGCGGGGAATACGGGGCACTGGTGCTGGCCTTTGCCGGGCTCTCCCGGCTGCACATGACAGGGCGGGTGAGCAGGGTATTTTCCACAGACGAGATGATTCCCGCAGCAGGGCAGGGCATCCTGGCGATACAGGGGCGGGCGGGAGAACGCTATGGGTTTTTGACAGAGGTGGACGACGATTTTTCCCGGCGGGCCGCCCTGGCAGAGCGGGCCTTTGTGGCTGCGCTGGACGGGGGCTGCACGGCGCCCACGGCTGCCTACGCCGAGATATGGGGCGGGCAGCTGAAGCTGATTGGGCTCTATTTGCCGGAGGGGGCGGAACACCCCGCCGTAGGCACCTTGGTGGGGGACGCGGAACAGCCGGAACGGATTGGGATTGACCTGGCGATGCGGCTGCGGTGCCAGGTTTAGAAAAAGCCTGTTTGAGGGGGGATAGGGATGGAGAAGGGCATGGGAAAGGTGTGGCTGGTGGGCGCGGGCCCCGGCGACCCGGAGCTGCTGACCCTGCGGGGGGAACGGGCCCTGCAAAAGGCGGATGTGGTGGTCTATGACCGGCTGGTGGGACAAGGGGTGCTCTCCCGGATTCCCCAGGGGGCAGAAAAAATCGATGTGGGCAAGCGGGCGGGGCTGCACCCAGTGCCCCAGGAGGAGATTTGCCGGATGCTGGTGCGTCTGGCTGGGGAGGGGAAGCGGGTTGTGCGGCTGAAAGGGGGCGACCCCTTTGTCTTTGGCCGGGGGGGCGAGGAGCTGGAAGCGCTGCTGGCGGCCGGGATACCCTGCGAGGTGGCGCCGGGTATCAGCTCGGCGTTGGGGGCGACAGCCTATGGGGGGATTCCTGTGACCCACCGGGGGCTGGCCCGCTCCTTCCATGTCTTTACAGGCCGTACCCGGGAGGGGAAGCTGGACTTGGACTTCTCCTTGCTGGCAAAGCTGGAGGGGACGCTGGTGTTTTTGATGGGGGTGGGCGTGCTGCCTGAGCTGTGCAGGGGATTCTTGCAGGCGGGGCTGCCTCCTGCAATGCCCTGCGCCATTGTGGAGCAGGGGACGACGGCAAGGCAGCGGGTCATCCGGGCCCCGCTGGGGGAACTGCCGGAAGCGGCGGAGGGGGCTCGGGTGCAGT
Organism: Oscillospiraceae bacterium; assembly: GCA_022791315.1. GTDB lineage: Bacteria > Bacillota > Clostridia > Oscillospirales > Ruminococcaceae > JAAVYW01. Next base: position 15,417 of record JAAVYW010000050.1, read on the forward strand.
CTCCTGCGCTGATTGTGGTGGGGGAAGTGTGCAAGCTGGAGCTGGGCTGGGCGCAACAGCGGCCCTTGGCCGGGCTGCGGCTGCTGGTAGCCCGCACGGAGGCAGGGTCCTCCCGGCTGGCGGAGCAGATTGCAGCGCTGGGCGGGGAACCGGTGGTGCTGCCGCTGCTGCGGCAGGAGGACAGGGACGCCCCCTGGCCGGATTGGGGGCGCTTTTCTGTGGCGGCTTTTTTGAGCCGGGAGGGGGTAAAGGCCTTTTTCCGGCTGCTGCGGCGGAAGGGGGGCGACATCCGGGAGCTGGCACAGGTGAAACTGGCCGCTGTGGGGCCCGGGACGGCGGAGGCCCTGGAAGAAGCGGGATTGCGGGCTGGCCTGGTGCCGGGACAGAGCAGCGGGCGGGCGCTGGGAGAGCTGCTGGCGGGCTGCTGTGGGCCGGAAGACCGGGTGCTCTTGGTGCGAGCCGAGGAATCGGACGAGGACATTGACCAGGCGCTGGGAACAGGGCAGGCGGCGTGGGAGAGCCTGCGGGTGTACCGCACTGTGGCCTGTGCACCCGAGGCGGACTGGGTGGACTGGGAGGGCTTGGATTACCTGCTCTTTGCCAGCTCTAAGGCGGTGCGGGTGTTTGGAGAGCTGTTCCCTGGCCTGCGGCCCTGCCCGGCGGTGTGCATTGGGGAGAAGACGGCCCAGGCGGCCAGGGGGCTGGGGATGGAAGTGCTGGTGAGCCGCAGGGCCACTATCCCGGCCATGCTGGAGCTGCTGGCAGAGGAGAAGAAAAGGAGGAGGCTGTGAGATGGGATTGCTCTATCGGCCCCGCAGGCTGCGGGGGACACCGCTACTGCGGGAGATGGTACGGGAGACCCGTATCGGGAAATCGGCGTTGATTTATCCGGTGTTTGTAAAAGAGGGGCACGGGGTGAAAGAGGAAATCCCCTCCATGCCGGGGCAATACCGCTACAGCCCGGATACACTGGGCTTTGCAGTGGAGGAGGCCCAGCAGGCGGGGGTGAACTCCCTGCTCTTGTTCGGGCTGCCGGCCTGCAAGGACGAGACAGGCAGCGGCGCTTGGGATGAAAAAGGCGTGGTGCAGCAGGCGCTGCGGGCAGTGAAGCGGGATTTTCCCCAAGTGTACTGCATTGGGGATGTGTGCCTGTGTGAATACACCTCCCACGGGCACTGCGGGCTGCTGAAGGGGGAGCAGGTGGATAACGACAGCACCCTGCCCCTGCTGGCAAAGACGGCGCTGGCCCAGGTACAGGCGGGGGCGGATATGGTGGCCCCCTCGGACATGATGGACGGGCATATCAGGGCCATCCGGGAGGTGCTGGATGGGAACGGGTTTTCCCATATCCCCATTATGGGATATTCCGCCAAGTATGCCTCCCACTTCTACGGGCCCTTCCGGGAGGCAGCTGGCTCGGCCCCGGCCTTTGGCGACCGGAAAAGCTACCAGATGGATTACCACAACCGGCGGGAAGCTATAAAAGAGGCTGCGCTGGACGTGGAGGAGGGAGCCGATATCCTGATGGTAAAGCCCGCTTTGGCCTATCTGGATGTCATCCGGGATGTATCCCAGGCCTTTGACCTGCCGCTGGCGGCCTACAGCGTCAGCGGGGAATACGCCATGATAAAGGCTGCCGCCGCTGCGGGATACCTGGACGAGGAGGCCCTGGTGTGCGAGACAGCGGTATCGGTCTTCCGGGCGGGGGCGCAGATTCTCATCACCTACTACGCCAAGGAGCTGGCCCGTTTTTTGGACGAGGGGAGAATAGGCTGACCGCTTTTGGGGCAGCCTATCAACGGAGAACTTGGGCTGGGACTGGCTGAATTTGCGTCCTTAAAAGAGTTTTTATGGTAAAATTGTGATTTATTACAAAAAAATCTTATATTTTTATGAAAAACAGGCAATATGACAGGTGACAAAATTTGCCGGATGCGGTATACTATTTATAGATGAAGGGTTTTGCGCTTTGCCTTTCTTGGTAAGGGCAAAATGGTTTCGTCTCCATTTATCTTGATAACTTCTAAAGCAGCATTTAGGCTGCCCGAACCCCCCCAGCCCGTCTTTTTACGAAGACGGGCTTTCGGTTTTTTAAGGGGAAACTGTTACGCCGGAACACATCAGGGGGCAAAACTGAAAAATATATACTTGACATTTTATATCCAGTATATTATAGTAGGAACTGGAAAGATTTTGATTTGGGAGGGATGGGAATGAAAAAGGAAAAATTCACGGTTACGGGCATGACTTGTTCGGCCTGCTCGGCCCATGTGGAGAAGGCTGTGAACCATGTGGACGGGGTGTGCGGGGTGAACGTGAACCTGCTGGGCGGGAGCATGACAGTGGAATATGACGAGGGCACGACGGGGGAGAGCGCCATTATCTCGGCGGTGGAACAGGCGGGCTATGGGGCCTCGGTACCAGGCGTAGAGGCGGCAGCGCCCGCCAAGGGACCGGACGGGGAACTGGCAGCCATGAAAAAGCGGCTGGTTTGGTCCATTGCCTTTACGGTGCCGCTATTCTATCTCTCCATGGGGCACATGATGGGTTGGCCGCTGCCTGAATTGCTGACCGACCACCGGAGCGCGGGGATTTTCGCTGTTGCCCAGCTCCTGCTGGCTATTCCAGTGATGATGATTAACTTCCACTTCTATCAAAACGGGTTCAAGACCCTGTGGCACCGGGCCCCTAACATGGATTCGCTAATTGCCATTGGCTCCTCGGCGGCGATGGTGTATGGGGTGTGGGCAATCTTTAAAATCTGCTACGGGCTGGGATACGGGGATATGGAGATGGTACACCAGTACTCCATGGACTTGTATTTCGAGTCGGCGGCGATGATTCTCACTTTGATTACGCTGGGGAAATTCTTAGAGGCCAGGGCAAAGGGGAAGACCAACGAGGCCATCTCCAAGCTGATTGCCCTGCGGCCCCAGACTGCCACCGTGCTGCGGGACGGCGAAGAGGTGGAAGTGGATACCAAGGACGTGCGGGTGGGAGACATTGTGGTTATCCGTCCGGGACAGACTATCCCGGTGGATGGGATGGTGGTGCAGGGGAATTCCGCAGTGGATGAATCGGCATTGACAGGGGAGAGTATCCCGGTGGAGAAGCAGGCGGGGGACAAGGTTATCAGCGCCAGTATCAACAAGTCGGGGTATTTCCAGTTTGAGGCCACCCAGGTGGGGGAGGATACCACCCTCTCCCAGATTATCCGGCTGATGGAGGAGGCCTCCTCCTCCAAGGCGCCCATTGCCAAGCTGGCCGACCGCATCAGCGGGGTATTTGTGCCCATTGTTATTGCCATTGCCTTGGTGGCCTGCATTGTGTGGCTGGCAGTGGGGGCGGGGGTTGAATTTGCCCTCTCCATCGGTATCTCGGTGCTGGTGATTTCCTGCCCCTGTGCCCTGGGGCTGGCGACGCCCACCGCCATCATGGTGGGCACCGGCAAGGGGGCGCAGCACGGCATCCTCATCAAGAGCGCCCAGGCGCTGGAGACGGCCCACACGGTGAATACCGTGGTGTTGGACAAGACCGGCACGGTGACCCAGGGACAGCCCCAGGTGACGGACATCTTTGTGAGCGGGGGCTGGGACGAACGGGAATTTTTGGCTGTGGCAGCCTCTTTAGAAAAGCAGTCGGAGCACCCGCTGGCGGATGCGGTTTGCGCCAAGGCGGAGGAGGCGGGAGTTGGCCTGCTGCCGGTGACGGACTTTGTCTCAGTGGCGGGACAGGGGATTTTGGGCAGCGTGGAGGGGAAAAGGCTCCTGGGCGGCAATGACAAGCTGCTGAGGGAGCACAAAATCGACGATGCCTTTGCAGGGGAGTGCCGGGCAAAACTGGCGGGGCAGGGGAAGACGCTGCTCTACTTTGCGGACGAGAAGCGGGTATTTGGCGTGATTGCCGTGCAGGACACGGTGAAGCCCACCAGCCGGCAGGCTGTTGCCCAGATGCGGGAGATGGGGCTGGACGTGGTGATGCTCACCGGGGACAGCCGGGAGACCGCAGGGGCCATTGCCAAAGAGGTGGGGATTGCCCATGTGGTGGCAGAGGTGCTGCCCCAGGACAAGGAACGTGTGGTGCGGGAGCTACAGGAGCAGGGGAAAAAAGTGGCGATGGTGGGGGACGGCATCAACGACGCCCCGGCCCTAGCCAAGGCCGATGTGGGCATGGCGATTGGCACGGGGGCAGATATTGCCGTGGAATCGGCGGATGTGGTGCTGGTGAAGAACAGTCTGAAAGATGTGGTGACCATGATTCAGTTGAGCCACGCTGTGATTCGGAATATCCGGCAAAACCTGTTTTGGGCCCTGTTTTACAATTCCCTGGGAATCCCGTTGGCGGCAGGGGTGTTCTTTACCCTATTGGGGTGGCGGCTGAATCCCATGTTTGCCGCAGCGGCCATGAGTATGAGTTCGGTCTTTGTGGTGAGCAACGCGCTGCGGTTAAAATTATTTGAGCCCAGATTTTCCGCCCAGGCGGAAGCTGCAATAAACCCGGAACCGGTGGTGCAGGCTGCCGGGGTGGGAGAAACAGGAGGAAATACTATGACAAAGAAAATGACGATTGAGGGCATGATGTGTGCCCACTGCCAGGCCACTGTGACAAAGGTGCTGAACGCCATCGACGGGGTGAGCGCCCAGGTGGATTGGGAGAAAAAATCTGCGGTTGTGACGCTGAGTAAGGAAGTGCCGGACGAGGTGCTGAAAAAGGCAGTGGAGGACGCGGATTATAAGGTTGTGGGGATTGAGTAAGGGGAACCCGGAAAAGGCCAGGAGGCGGCATATACCGTCCCCTGGCCTTTCTTAGTTCTGGGAATTGTTAGATAAAGTTATCAAAAAGAAATTGCCGGGCATCAACTGCTGTGCTATAATAAGAATTAAGATTGGATGATAAGCTGCGCCTTATGGAGGAAATAGGTTATGTTGGTGTTAGGAATCAATCGGGTTTTAGAATGGGCTCAAGTTACTGCTGGAGGTAGAAACTATACCTGCCGCACAAGGGAAATCGGTGGGAAACTATTTTTCCGCTTTAAAAAGCATTGGTATCATGCAATGGATTTTACTTCGGAGCTTACTACGGAATTGGTTTCCAAAGACGGGGAAATTGTCTCAAGGATGCTGAAGAAATAATTTTTTTGGGAACGCCTTTTTGATGTAAAGAGTAGCACGAGATTTTCTCGTGCTACTCTTTTGTCTTATTACTCAATGCCATGCAGGCGGTTGTACTCCTGCCAGACGGTTTCAAACCAGTCCTCGGTTTTGGGGAGGGGGCGGACAGGGTGGAAGCGGGAGACGAAGCGGCCCGCTTCCAGGTGGGAGAGGAGGCAGGAGGCGCGGTAGGAGCGGTCTTCCGGGAAGAAGGTGTAATCGGGTAGTTTGTCGTGGGCGGGGGTGCCGGTTGGGGACAGCACTAAGGCAGAGCCGCGGCTGCCGCAGCGGGAGGCAGAACAGAGCATGGCGGAGAGGACAGCGCAGGCCGTGCAGAGCATGTCACGGGTTTTGAGGGCCTGGGGGAGCTCGGCTGGTGAAGAGAGGCGGGTGTGCTCAAAGAAGTGATGGTATTCCTCTTCGCAGAGGGTGAGGAGAGGCCGCAGCTTCTCGGGGCTGCGGACATGGGCAGCGGCCTCGCTCATTTGGTGCTGGACTTTGCGGCGGAGAGGGAGAGACTGCGCTTCGCCGGAGGCCCAGAGGAGGGAAAGGCTTTTCAGGAACTCCTCCAGCTGGGGCAGGGCCTCCTCCACCTTTGGAGGGGCAGCAGGCGGGGCGAGAGAGATGTGCTCTGCTGCACGGAAAGAGCCTGCCTGGGTGGAATTGAGGGCGGAACCGCCGGGACGGGTGACGCCAAAAGTGCCTGCGGCTTCCCCGGCCACGTAGAGGCCGGAAAGGGAAGTTTGCCAGTGGCAGTCCACGTCTAGGCCGCCGTTGTTGTGCTGGGCGCAGACGGAGATTTCCAGGGGTTCCCGTTCCAGGAAAATGCCGTGGCTGGCGTAGAGACGGATGGCCTGGGGATTCATGTGGCGCAGGCGGTCGATGGGGGCGCCGAAAAGGGCGCCGGAGCGCTCTAAGTAGCCATAGGCCTCGGGGGAGAGGGAGGAAAAGCCCTGTTCCAGGCCTTTGGGGTTTTGGGTGTAATCCAGATAGACCCGGCAGCCCTTGTGGAAAATCTCATGGTGTACAATCAGGTCAATGAGAGAGGAGCCGGGGACTTTGGCGGCGTCAAAGGGCCACTGGTAACCCTTGAGAAAGACGCAGTCCAGCGCGGCGGCGGGGGTGGGGAAGTAGTCGGGGAGGAACTCCCGTTCGTTCCCCTCTTTATCCACGGCGATATAGCGGGGAAGCACCTGCTGATAGGTGCCGGAGACGTTCCAGCGGAAGGCAGTGGAGGCCAGGCCGTACTGCCATTCTTGGAGATTGCAGCCCACTGCCCCGGCCTCCAACGCCATGCCGGTCATGCCGGTTTGGCTCTCGGGATAGACGGAGTTCTCATAGAGGATGGCGGGGCCGCCGGTAGCCATGATGACGCGGGGGGCCAGGAACAGGGTGAGGCCCCAATCGGAGGGGGAGAGGCGGGACTGGTCAATGGCGAGGACACCCAGGACGCGGCCTTCTGCGGTCAATAGCTTGACGGCCTGCATCCCGTCGAAAATGGGGATGCCCTTGGAGAGGACAGATTGCTCCAGGCACTCCGTCATTCGCTTGGAGGTGAGAGGGCCGCAGGAGGTGGCCCGCTGCTTGGGGTCGTGGTCGGTTTTATAGCCCACATATTCGCCAAAGGCATTGGTGGGGAAGGGGACCCCCAGGGATACCAGTTTCATAAACGCCCGCACCGAACCGGCTGCCTCGGCCAGGGCGGTGTCGCCGTTGACGCTACCGCCGGAGAAGAGGTTTTGGGCCAGCTCATAGACGCTGTCGGCAGAATCGGAGCAGAGGGAGAGTTTATAATAGGTCTGTTTATCGCTGCCGGTGTTGCGGCTGGTGCCCATGTTGACCCCCTCGGTGAGAATGGCAATATGGGTGACGCCCAGGGCGTGGAGGGAATCGGCGGCGTTATAGCCTGCGCAGCCGGTGCCGATGACAAGGGCATCGAAGCGGAGGACGCGGATAGGGCGGTTTTGGACAGTGATGGTTTCCATAGGGCACGGCCTTTCTATGTGTTTTTTGATGTCCCTCTCCCAAAAAGAGGCGGGAAACGGCTATTCCTTCTGTTTGAGGATTCCCTTGGGAAGGGAGGCTAAGGTGTGGGTGAGTGGGGGAAGAATCTGAGGGGATGGAGAGGCCTGGTAAGAACCTACTCGCCCTCGAACCATTCAAGACGAACTAACGCCGGGGCCGCACCGAGCCCGCTTCACCTGGCCTTGTCACTGATAGAGGGGGAGGACGCTGACATCCGGAACATTTGCCGACATCCGAGTGACCCCTGCGATGGAGGCTTTTCTAGTTTTTACGGGTCGCCTCTCTCTATCAGCCTGCCCTCCCTCAAGAAGGGTGATTAAGGACAGACGAATAGGAGCAGAGTTTTGGGAGATAGAGAGGCTAAATGAGAACCCATCCGCCCCCGCACTGCGCCAAGGCGAACTAACATCGGGGCCACACCGAGCCCGCTTCACTTGGCCTTGTCACTGATAAAGGGGGAGAACGCTAACAACTGGAGCGTCCGCCGGTACCCGAGCTACCCCTACTGACACTGACGGGGTACATAGGGGCTTGTCCCCTATGGGCCTTTCGCTTCCTTGCGGCAAGGCAAGGAACCAGGCCAACGAATGTTGGCCTTTGCCTGCTCGGTGCGGGAACCGACGGGACTGGGCTGAGACGGAGCTTAGTCCTAT
>JAAVYW010000088.1 GCA_022791315.1 Oscillospiraceae bacterium
CAGAAATCCGGCTATCACTTCGCTGTTTTTCAACCTCTTCACGTCTCCTCCGAATCATAAATCATCATTTCCTCATCCTGCTTTACTTCCTCCATCACCAGCTTGTCTATCCGGTCAAAGACGCAGGGACGGTTTTTAATGAGATAGTCCGTGTCAGCAATATAGTCAAATACACTCATCTGCCCTCCCCGCTTTTCCCTTTGGAGCTTGATAATTTCCTCGCCCATGCCCATGTGCATAAAGGTATGCCAAGCCTTGGGATGTGTTTTCCGCAGGATGGACAGGTGATTATTGGGGAAAAGCAGGTCCGTCCCACATCCCATGCAGCCATTTCGGGGGATTTTATGGTATTCCTCCCCATCCTGCCAGCCCATATCATAAATACCACTGTAGGGGACATGAAAGCGGGTCGTATACTCCCAAATATCATCGTCTGTCCAGATTGATAGCGGATTGCAGTGGCAAAATGGATCTCCCTCTGGGAGGTATGGACGCGAAGACTCGAAAATATATCCTCTGCTAAGAAAATTAGTTGCCCTGGTGCGGCTCTCTGCTGCCATCAGGCCCTTGAAAATCACATCGACATTTAATTCTGCCTGTTTCGCTTCGCTGGGTTCTTTTTTCAAAAAATGGCAGCACATTTGACTGATTTTTACTTTCTCCAAGATCTCATAGTAAGCAAGTGTTTTTGCATCCTGGCTTTTGGAATCCGAGTATTTGAGAAAGCAGTCAATGTTGATGCGATGAGCGCCCAGCCGGGAGAATGCCTTTCCCAACAGCGGCCAGCCATATTGATCTGCACACCAGAAATAACTTTTTGGCGTACCCTTCGGCCAGACTAAATGCTCCCGCCGAAACTGCTCATACATCTCCGGCGGGCAGATGCGTTCCAGGGTTTCTGTGCTTTTCAATTTCCCGTCTGGTTTTAGAATTTCATCCAGCCTCCCTTGTTCCTCTACCCAGGCCAGTACCCGCTTCTGTGCCTCATATTTCAGGCCCTCTGATTCTGTCTTCAAAGGTGTGACTTCGCAAAATCGAACCCCTCCCCACTTTTTTCCGATTTCTCGGGCAAAGTGCAGGCTTTCCGGATACTCTACTCCCGTATTCCCAAATATGATGTAAAGCCTTTCGGCATCCGCAGGGAAATTCTCCCGTATCAAATGCCAAAGCACAGTGCTGTCTTTGCCGCCTGAAAAGGCCAGGGCCATGGCATGTTTGCTTTTCGCTATTCCCGCTTCTATCGCCTCGCAAGCCTTGGCGATTTTGTAGGATAACGGTTGTTTCTGTTCTCTGATAAGTTCTTTGTAATTCATCGGTTTGCCTCCACGTCTGGAGGTGGGCGCCCTTTCAAAATTTGCCTCCGATGATTCTTACTCAATCTGTTTCTCTCTCAAACCCCAGTCCCAGCTTCTCCAGGGCCTTATCTACCCGATACCAGAATTCCGGCTCCCTGCCCTCTTCCGCCAACAGCCGATTGATGCTCTCCACCAGCCTCCCTAGCCGAACAGGCCCAAAACCAAAATCCCTGCTGATGCACAGACACACTAACTTCATCAGCCTGCGGGTCACAACCTCCCGCTGTCCCTCCATCTCCCCGGCCACCAGCTCCTTTACCATGGCCCGCTGCTTGTTTGTCACCTTGGGCCGAATATGGCTTCTCACCGCACACCACCCGCTTTCTGTATCTCCCGCCATTGCACATGAAACCAGCCCATCCATTCCGAGCAGTTTTTGACCGTGCATTTCCGATCATGCGGGCAGCTTGCGCATGGCCGGGTGTCCTGCCGCTCTTTCTCCTGTTTCTGCCGCCAAATCACAGCATCATCCATTTTCATCGCTGCTCCTCTACCGCTTTTCCTCTTTCCTCTCTAACTCTCCACATTCATCTGCCCGATGGAATTGATTCGCAAACCAGAGGATAGCATTTCTGGCTTTGATATACTCTGGGTTATCACAGTCCTGTGCACAGAAATGATATGCCAACTGTGCCATGATGCGCTTATCTGTTTTTACATGAAGTCCCCCACACCATAACGGCCATACTGAATAATCTAGGTCGGCTTCCCGGAGGTCGGCCCTTCGGAAGTCGGCTCCCCGGAGGTCGGCTTCCCGGAGGTTGGCTCCCTGGAGGTCGGCTCCCCGGAGGTTGGATTTCCGAAGGTTGGCTCTTTTCCCCTCCTCTTTGCCTTCTAACCACTTTTTATGTAACTCTAAAACTGTCTTTAATTCTTGTTCATTCATCTTGTCTTCCCTCTCTCTAATATTGTTTATTTCACACCACCAG
>JAAVYW010000051.1 GCA_022791315.1 Oscillospiraceae bacterium
GACACAGTTACCCATAGAAGTAGTGAAGTGCAGGTAGCCGTTGGCGTCAATCCGATAGTTGGGCGCAGTCATCTTGGTGTAGGTATTGGTCTTGGGATTGTAGCTGTAGAATACCAAAGCCTTGGTGTCCAGCTTGGAGAGGTCCAGCTTGACAGCCGCTTTGATGGACATTCCGAAGGAGCCGGTCTGGTCAAACTTCACAACGGCAATGTCATTCTTGAAGTATTTATCAAACTTGGTGGTCACCTTTTCATCGCCCAGGGTGACACCCAATTTGATTTCCCCATTCCCCTTCATCAAAGAGGGGTCAATGTACAGACGGCTCTCAACTTTGCCGTCCTTTGTCACATCAGCATGGACAATAGGTGCCTTTTCGGCCTTCACAGCAGCCTTCAAAACCGCCTTCAGCGCAGCAGCAGTGATGGACTTCGCATTGCGAATTCTCACAACAACCACAGTGGCGTCAGCGTCGGCAGCGGCAATCGCCTGCTCAACCTTGGCAACAGCCTCAGTGGTGCTCACAGTCTCCTCTGCAGGAGTAGTGGTGGTTGTGCCACCAGAAGAAGAGGAACCGCCACCTGTCGAACCACCGGTGGAACCGCCATTGTTACCGTCGTCAGTTGTAGCAGCAGTTACAGTAAACTTCACAGAAGCCTCTTTACCACCAGCGGTATACTTGACAGTGAAAACAGTACCAGTCGCTACAGTAGAGGCAATGGTAACTTTACCATCAACAACTGTCACACCCTCTGTTGCGGGAGTAATTTCCCACTTCTTATCAGTACCTGTATACGCCTCACCATCGCTGGTAACAATTTCAGCAGTCAGTGTAAACTGGGTACCGGGAGCAGGTGTGGTGCTCGTAGGAGCAGCAATCTTTACAGAAGTAACTGTCTGCTCTTCGGGAGGAGTCACAGAATCGGCAGTCACAGTTACAGTAACTGTCTCAATAGCAGTAGCTTTACCAGCAGTAGCAGTAACTGTAACAGTAGTTTCACCTGCGGCAACACCTGTAACAGTGCCCTCTGCATCGACTGTTGCTATGGCAGCATCATTGCTAGTATATGCAATATTAGCTGTCAATGCAGTATCCTCTACCAAATCTCTGCCTGTCGCGGTTGCTTCAATCTGTGCAGTTTCATCTACTTTAACTGTAACAGTGTTGGCCGCAACAGTAAGGTCAACCTGGTTTGAATCTGTCACATTACTCGAAGCAAAAGTAGCAGAAGCCAGACCGGTCAGCATGGCGGCAGCCAGAAGAGCTGCCAATAATTTTTTCTTCATACTCGTTTTCCTCCTTAACTTTTTAGCTCCCAGCCAGCCCCATTGCACTATACTAACAGTATAGTGCAACAGCACGGCCGTGCTGTTCGCCGGGCTCTTCCGGAAAAACGCCCATTTCCGCAGAAAAACCTTCTGCTATTTAGATTACCACGCCAGGAAACTAATGTCAAGCGATATTCCACAAGATTGGGCCAAAATTCCCCCAATATTTCACAACCCCTTTTAGGGAAAATGGCTATCCGCCAAACCCGCCCCATCAAGGCCAAAAAACTCCCCACCGCCAGCCAGGCGATGGGGAGTTTTTTCTATTCGTGCTTAATCGCCTCCAAGGCGCTGATTTTCACCGCCCGGTTGGCAGGATAGAAGCCGGAGAGAATGCCCACGCAGGTAGAGAACACCAGCGCCAGCAGCACCAGCCAGGGGGGGATCACCGAGATATTCACCTGCATCCCGTCCATCATACCAAAGCCCAGCATCCCGCCCAGGGCGTTGCTCCCTGCCACCAGATGATTCAGCGCATAAGAGAGCCCGTAGCTGATGCCGATGCCCAGCACGCCTCCCAGCAGGCCAATGGATGCGGCCTCCATCAGGAACAGGGTGCGGATATTCCCCACCACGCAGCCCAGCACCTTCATCACACCGATTTCCCTCGTGCGCTCATAGATGGACATCACCATGGTGTTGGTGATACCGATAGCCGCCACCAGCAGCGAGACGCCGCCCAGCGCGCCCAGCACCATCTGGATAACCCTGGTCTGCTCCTGGAGCTGGTCGCGGATATTGCCCATGCTGCTGGTCTGGTAGCCCATGGCCTCAATCGCGGTAATGACCTCCGACACATTGTCCATATCATCCACCTTAATCCGTATCTCATTGTAGACAATGTCCTTTTTCTGCCCGTCGGAGGAGGAAGTGCCGTTGAGCCGCTTGGTATCCGCCGCCAGCTTTTTCACCAAACTCATGTCGATATACACGCCATAGTCGCTGCCATAATCGATATTGTAGTTTTCCACCAGCACGCCGGTAGAGCGCAGGTCATAAAACCGCACCTTTTTCCCTTTGGAGCTGCTGCTCCCGTCCTGCCGCCCAGAGACCCGGATGCGGGCGGTATTTACATCCACAAAGGGCTTTTTCACCGTGCCGTCGGGCTGTTCCTCGGGCCAAACCATGTTGTTGCGCCGCTTTTTGGTATCCATAAACTGATAGGCCCCATGCTGCCCAAAGACAATGGCGTTTTCCTTCTCCTCCTCTGTGGGCCAGCCGCCCTCGGTGAATTCAAAGCCAAAGGCCTCCATCTGGTCCAGGTACACGCCCCGTACATTGCCCTGGTAGAGGTAGCGGTCGTTGCTCCCCGCCACAATAACCCCCTCATTCCACATGTCATAGAAAGGGCTGATGGCCGAGACATGGGGAATCGCGGCCATCTGGGCCACAATTTCGTCGGTGATGTCCTCGGGCTGGCCGTTGCCACCGCCACCCCCCCAGTTGTAAACCTCCACCATGGTTAAATCCCCCATCTGGCTCAGGGACTGGGCATAGTACTGGTCAATCCCCACGCCAAAGGAAATCATCACTACAATCGAGCAGGTGCCAATGACTACGCCGGTCACAGTGAGCAGTGTACGCACCTTGCGGCGGAAGAGGTTGCGCCAGCACATGGCGATAATATCAAATATCCTCATCTTCCGCGATTCTCCTTCTCTTCTTCACCACTCTCACCGTGATAAACGCCCCCGCGCCCAGCACAGCCAGGGAGCCCGCCACAATCGCCACGATAACCCCTTTCCCCAGGCCGGGCTTTTCCCCGTCCACCATCATGTCGTCGCCCATGGCCGGCAGGTCGCCGTCCATACCGGGGTCCATGCCCCCCATCATGCCGGGGTCGTCAAAGCCCATGGCCTCCACGGTAAACTCCTTGCGGATTTCCTTGGGGGCATTGTTGGCGTCCTCATAGGTAAAGATAATCGTGCCCTTGGCCTGTCCCGCTTCCTGGGGGGTAAAATAGGCCTCAAAGCTGTCCTGGGTGCCGGACTGGAGGTTGCCCACATAGTAGTTCCCCTCAGAAATCGTCATGTTCTCCCCCTCCATACGCACCGAGAGGTTGTACACTGTACTCTTGCCCTCGTTGATAAAGGAGAGGTTCACAAAGCTCTGCTGCCCCACATAGGCCTGGGAGTCCACATAGAGCTCCCCCACTGAGAACCGGTCGGTGTGCATCAGGGGGATAGAGAGCACTTCGTTGCTGGTAAAGGCATTGTCCATCAGCTTGCCGCCTGCCATGGCCTCGTATTCATAGGACACGTTGATGGTATACGACTTGGCGTTGGACTCCGAGGTAACCGGATAGGAGGCCAAAAACTCCACTGTCTGCTCCACTGTGGCGCCGGGGGCAATGCTCTGCACAAAGAAGGTGTTGCTGGACTTGGTGGGGCTAAACACCCCGGAATCGTCGCTGAGTGTCACCTTCAAGTTACGGATGGTGGCCGAGGTACTGGTGTTGCGCAGAATCATGGTGAGGGGGAATTCGCTGCCAAAGGTCACATTCTCCCCGCCATAGGTGTAGCTGTCAATGATGATAACCGGCTTCTCCTGCTTGGTTTGGGGTTCGTCCTCCTCAGTGGGCTTGCCTGTCACCTTGATATAGGCGGTGACAGTCTCGGTGCGGGCCTCCGCTGCGCCCCCCTCTGCCGCCGTCCCGGTGCTCTTGGGGGTATAGGTGGCCTCCACTGTCACAGGATAGCGCCCGGTGCCGATTTTCTCGCTGGCCTCCAGTCGGTAGGTCACCGTTTCCGTGGCGCCGCTCTTCACGTCGATGTATTTCACGTCGGTATCGTCCACCAGGGTAAGCCCATCAGTGGCCAGGCCGCTGATGCGCATCTTCACATTGCTCAGGTCGTCGCTGCCGGTGTTCACCAGGTCAATAGAGAAGTCAAACTGGTCGCCGTACTGGATATTCTCCTTGTCCACCTGGTATTTGCTGATGTAAAACTCCGTGGCCGCCTGCTCGTCCCCCTCAGATTCATTCACCTTCACAAAGGAGCGCAGCTGGTAGGTGAGGGTGGAGCTGCCGTCGGGGGCAGTCAGCCCCTCGGCGCACTCAGCGGTGATGGTGATGGGCAGCGTGTAGAAACCGGGGGCCGCCCCCGCCAGGGCCCGCACACGCACCTTCATGCTGCGGGATTCCCGCGTGCCGTCATCAATCAGGATTTCCTCATACTCCATGTTTTCCAGCTCAATGCCGCCGTCGCTGGGCTGCCCCACCGTGGCGGTAATGCGGTCATACTGGCTAAAGGCAAAATCTGCAAACTCAAAATTCAGCGTCACGCTGCGGAAATAGAGCCCCTTGATGAGGTTGGGCGCCTTTGACCCGTTGTCAATCCGCACCGGATAGTTCTTGGCTGTCATCGTCTCCTCCTCCGGCGGGGTGACGCCGTTGGCGGATTCCTGGATATTCACTTCTATCCCGTCTTTTCTCCCGATTTCCGTATCCCCAAGATAGGCCATTGCCGAGATTTTTTTCTGGGCGCTGGCCTGCCCGTCCTTGGCCTCCAGGGTAAAGACGGCTTTCTTGGAATCCCCAGGGGCAATGGTGCCCTCAATCACTTTCGAGGGCTGCATGGTGTCCACGCCGCTCCCCGCCGCCCAGAGGAATTTAGGGTCAAATTCCCCGGTGAGCATCACTTCCACATCTTCCAGATTCTCACTGCTGGTATTTTCCACCCAGACCTCAAGCGAAGCCGCCTCCCCAGCCGGAATCCTCACGGCGGAGGGCTTAACGCTGATTTTCACCTTATCCCCCTCTGCCGCAAAGCTCAAAGAGGGCGCCATCCCCACCACCATCAATACGGCCAAAACCGCCGCAAACACTTTTTTTAAGCTCATTTCCCTCATCCTTTCTGTTCCACGGCGGCAGCCTGGGCGGTCGCCCGCTCCCCGTCCTCGCCTGTTTGGCTGTTTTGGGCCTGCAGCGCCGCCTCCGCAGCGGCCAGCTTGGCCTTTTCCGCCACAATGGCGGGGTCGTCCGGGTCCTCGGAGCCCCGGGGGTTCTCCCGGCGCTCCACTGAGGTAATCTGCCCGTCAATGATATGTACCACCTTGTCGGCATAGGTGGAGATTTCCGGGTCATGGGTGACAATCACCAGTGTCTGGTGGTATTCCCTGGCCATGCGCACCATCAGGCGCATCACCTCGTCGGTGGTCTTGGTGTCCAGGTTCCCGGTGGGCTCGTCGGCAAAGACGATGGCAGGCCTTGCCACAAAGGCGCGGGCAATCCCTGCCCGCTGCTGCTGCCCGCCGGACATCTGCCCCGGCTTGTGCTTCATCCGTTCTCCCAGGCCCACCTGTTCCAACATTTGCCCGGCCAGCTTGTTGCGCTTTTTCGCCCCCATCCCCTTGAACATCAGGGGCATGCTCACATTTTCCAGCGCCGTCAGCGCCCCCAGCAGGTTATAGGACTGGAAGACAAACCCGATATTCTTCTGCCTGAAGAGGGCCAGCTTTTTCTCGTTCAGCTTGGTGATGTCGGTGCCCTTGATGAGCACCTGCCCTTTGGTGGGCTTTTCCAGCCCTGCCATCAGGTTCAGCATGGTGGATTTGCCTGAGCCGGAGGTGCCCAGGATACAACAGATTTCCCCGTCGTCAATGGCTAAATCCACTCCCACCAGGGCCACCACCTTTTCTGTGCCAATACGGTACACCTTCCGCAGGCTCCTCACTTCAATGATTCCGCTCATAGCTCACTCACAATTCCCCTATCGTTAGGCAGCTTCCCGCCCTCATTTCTGTTTTTGGCACCTGCCAACTGTTTCAAGTATGTAGTACAGTTTTTTCCAGCTAACCAGTCAGGAAAACACAGCGGCATCTCAAAAATATAACCGCTGCAATCCCCTGTTTATTGGGGGATTTGGAAAGAAAAATAATTTTTATTCACATCCCGGGCCATAGGGCGGGAAATAGAACACCTTCTGGGGGTAGAGCCTGGTTGGGATAAAGGTACGGTAGAAGCTGTCCAGCTCTGTATAGGCCAGGTTGTTGTCCCACTGGGGGGAAAAGGGGAAAAAGAGAATCTGGTAGTGCACGCCATACACCCGGCAAAAAATGTCGGTCTCCTCCACCCCGCAGCGCAGGTAGAAATCCTTGCGCCGCTGCCGCAGCCTGTGCTCCTCCTCCCCCTGGGCGGATTCCACCGACTCAATTTCCAGCACAATCCCCCGGTAGTCTCCGCACACCTCCCGCAGCCGGGCCAAAAAGCCACTGCCCACCCCCTGGGAACGGAACGCCGGGACAACGGCGTAGTAATCCAGCAGCAACGTCTTCCCACTGTCGGAGCGGCACAGGCAGGCATAGGCAGCCAGCCGTTCCCCCTCATAGCAGCCGTAGACGAAATACCGTCCCTCCCGCAGCATCCCCAAGAGGGCCGAGAGGGGCTTGCGTTCAGCCGCGGGGAAATCCCGCGTCATATGTATCTTGTAAACAGCGCATACCACCTGTTCCTGCAACAATTTAACTTCCATAGTACACCTCGTTTTCTGTAATCTGTTAGATTGTAGCATAGTACTAGGGAAAAGGCAAGGGGAAACCTGTCTTTCCCGCCCCACATTTTATCTCATTCCACAGTCGCCCCTTGCAAACCACATTCCCAAGTGCTACACTAATCCCAAAGGAGGCAAAAGCAATGGCACCAACTATTCCCCAGGCCCTGCTCTGGATACTGGGCTATCTTCTGACAATGCTGCTCTACACTATTATAAATATTGTGGTCTGCCGCAGGCGCTTCCCCCGCCAATCCCAGTGGCTTTCCCTCTTTGCCATGCTCCTCTGCTGTGGGGGCTATCTGGCGCTCCTGGCTCGGTCGGGATGCCTGCCGCCGCTGTCTTTCCCCTCTCTTCCCGGCCTTCTGGCTGCCCTTTTCACTGCCCCGGCCCTCTACCTCCTCTGCGACTGCGGTATTGACCCACTGCTGGAAAAGCGCTTCCCCCGCAGCGAGGCCTCCTATGCCCAAGCTGCCGCCCGCCTAGCGTCCCAGCCTGTCAGCGGCTTTTTCCAGGCCGTGCTCTTGTCCCCGGTGATGGAGGAGCTGCTGATGCGGGGCCTGCTCCTCCCCGCCCTCTCCCCCCTCTTTGGCCCCCTGGCAGCGCTGCTGCTCTCCTCCCTGCTCTTTGCCCTGCTCCATTTCAACTGGGTGCAAACCCTCTCCGCCCTGTCCTGCGGCCTGGCACTGGGCCTGCTCTCCCTCCTCTCCGGCTCCCTTTTCTGCTGTGTGCTGGCCCATCTGGGCTATAACCTCCTCTCCTTCCTCCTGCTGCTGCGTAAATATCAGAAAGGGGCCTGAGTTTCAGATTATTTTCAGCAATGCCTGGTATAATGTGTGAAAAATGGCTGCCGCCCCAAGGGGTGCAGCAGATGAGGAGAGTACCATGCGCAAGACCAGGAGATTTGCCTTTTCCACCGATGCCGCCAGCCCCACCCGCCCCCTGGACTACCGGGACGGGGAGACGTTCTGGCTGCTTGGCCTCCCCCACACCCTCCGCCTGTACTACTATGACGCCAAGAGCAGCAAGTGGTATCTCAACGGCAGCAATCTCAACCTCTATCTCCACGAGAGCTACCTGAAAAAGCCCGCCGAGGAGCGGATTCAAACCCGCCATATGGTGGAACGCTTTTTCCACGAGCGGGCCTGCCTGGAAATCGAGGAGAGCCTCTCCCGCCTGGAGCCGCTCACCGGCCTCAAATGCGCCAAGCTCACCGTGAAGAAGATGATTCGGGACTGGGGCCGCTGTACCCCTCTGGGCAACATCACCATCAACCAGGAGCTGGTGGCCTACGAAAAGCGCCTGATTGACTACGTGGTGCTCCGGGAACTCCTGCACCTGCAATACGACGACAGCGACCCGGCCTTTACCGCCGCCCTGTCCCGCTGCCTCCCCGACCTGCCCGAGACCCAGCGGCTCTTTGCAGCGCTGTAAAAAACAAAACCGCCTGCCATCCGGAATCCCCGGACAGCAGGCGTTTTTTTTATCCCTTATTCCCCCTCCACCGGCTCCAAAATCCGGTAGGAGTAGGGTCTCATTACAACCGTGCCGGAAACCGGCTCACCGGTGAGGGCATCGGTATACTGGGCATTTTTCAAATTCACCCGGTGCTCCTTCCCCTCAAAATTCTGTAGGAAGCAGTAGGCGTGTTCCTCGTCCCCCCGCAGGCTGGCTGTCACCCCCTTGGGCAGGTTGGTGTCCAGGGCCTTAGGCAGCTTCAGCTGTTTGGCTAGGGCCTGATAGAAGTTGTCCAGCATCCCGTCATGGGTGCGGCAGGCGATGTAAAAGGCCTGTCCCTGCCCGCAGCGGTTCACGGTCACAGCGGGATACCCCGCGTAAAAGTCCTCCTGGTAGGTTGCCAGCGCCTCGGCCCCCTCCAGGTGCACCAGGTCGCAGAGGGTGTCAGCGGCAAAGGAGCCCTTCATCCCCAGATTGTTCTGGGCAAAGAGGACAGGGTTGGTCTCCCCGTCATAGAGCGCGTCAATCTCCTCCGACCAGATGCCCATCACCCGGCGCAGCGGGCCGGGCCGCCCGGTGGTAAAGCACAGGTCGCTGTCGTCGGCAATGCCGCTCCAGTAGGTGGTTACCAGGGTGCCGCCCCCCTCCACAAAGCGGGAGAGCTTCTCCCCCACGCCCTTGCGCACCTGATAGAGCATGGGGGCAATCACCAGGTCATAGCCCTCCACCGGCGCTTCCGAGTCAATCACATCCACCGCAATCCCCCTGTCCCAGAAGGGCTTATAGTGATTTACGCAAGTCTGGAAGTAATCCCGGTGCTCTGCCCGGGGGCCCTTGGTGTCCCCCAATGCCCAGTGGTTCTGGGCGTCGTAGATAATCGCCACCTTGGCATCCGCCGAGGTGCCAATCACCCCTGCCAGCTTCTTCAAATCCTCGCCCAGTGCAGCCACTTCCCCAAACATCCTGGTGCGCTCTGTGGCGTAGTGGTCCACTACCCCGGCGTGGAATTTCTCGCTGCTCCCCAGGGATTTCCGCCACTGGAAATACTGCACCGTGTCCGCACCGTGGGCCACTGCCTGCATGGAGGCCAGCGCGCTCATGCCGGGCCTCAGCAGCTTTGCCACCGGCTGCCAGTTGGTGGGCCCGGGGGCGCTCTCCATCAGCAAAAAGGGCTTGCCCCCCTTAAAAGAGCGGTTGATGTCGTGGATAAAGGCCCTGCGTGCGGCCTCCTCGTCCTGCCCGTAGGCCGGGTTGTGCCACCAGGGGTAGTTGTCCCAGCACACCACATCCAGTTCCTTCGCCATTTTATAGTAGTCCAAGGGGAACTGAGTGAAATCCATGTAGTTGGTGGTGACGGGAATCTGCGGGGCAATCTCTTTTAGCGGGGCAATCTCCGCCTTCAGGAAATCGATGGTCTGGTCGGAGCAAAAACGCCGCCAATCCAAATTCAGCCCGTGCAGGTTGCTGTCCCCCCGGCGGGAGGGCGGGTTAATCTCCTCAAAGCTGGTAAAGGTGTGGCTCCAAAAGGCTGTCCACCAGGCCTTGTTTAGCTCGTCCAGGCTATCATGATACCGCTCCCGCAGCCAGTCCCGGAAGGCGGCCTTGCACAGCTCGCAGTGGCATTCGCCGCTGTATTCGTTGGAGACATGCCACAAAATCACACCGGGGTGGTTCCGGTACCGGCTGGCCAGCCGGGTGTTCATCTGCTTCACCCTGTCCCGGTACACCGGCGAGGTGAGGCAGTGGTTGTGCCGCTCGCCAAAGAGGGCCCGCACCCCCATCTCGTCCACCCGCAGCACCTCGGGATACTTTTTCGCCATCCAGGCCGGCCGCGCGCCGCTGGGGGTTGCCAAAATGGTGTACACCCCGTTCTGCCAGAGCCCGTCAATGACCTTG
Source organism: Oscillospiraceae bacterium (assembly GCA_022791315.1). Lineage (GTDB taxonomy): Bacteria > Bacillota > Clostridia > Oscillospirales > Ruminococcaceae > JAAVYW01. The sequence goes on from JAAVYW010000051.1 coordinate 10,170, forward strand.
TCAAGCCACTCGAATGTATAGCGCCCCTCCTCCGGCTCCAGCGCCGCCCAGGCAAAGATACCCACCGACATCACATTGCAGCCCGCCAGCTTCATCAGCCGGAAATCCTCTTCCAATGTCTCGGGATAAAATTTCATCCACTGGTCTGGGTTATAGTCCCCGCCGTGCAGGATTCCCTCCACAGCAGGGGAAAACGGCCCAAAATTAGGCTTCAAATCAATTCCTCCTCTGTATCATTTCAAAAAATCGTCCCGTTTTGGGGTGAAGATGTCAAGCATTAAGGAATCGTCTTCCAGGCACACCAGCCCGTGGGGCACGTCCTTTTCCGCGTAAAAGCAGTCCCCCGCCCGCAGCACCTGTTTTTTGCCCTCCATCTGGGCCTCAAAGCTGCCGCGGATGATGTAACCGCACTGCCGGTGGAGATGGGCATGCACATCCCCCACCTGCCCCTTGTTCCAGTGGAGCTCGCACACCATCAAGTCGTCCAGATACCCTTTGATTTTCCGTGTCACGCCGTTTTCCAGCGTAACAGCCTCTGTCTCCCTATCCAAGATAAACATCGCTGTCTCTTCCTTTCCCGTTCAGTGCCCAAAGCCAACACAGACAAAGCACCAGCCCCTATTTCGGCTGTTTCCCAATAGTGGCCAGAATACCACCGTCTACATACAAAATGTGCCCATTGACGAAATCCGAAGCCCGGGAAGCCAGGAACACCGCCGGCCCCGCCAAATCCTCCGGCGTTCCCCAGCGCGCGGCAGGGGTTTTGCTGATAATAAAATCGTTAAAGGGATGCCCGGGGGTGCGCAGGGGGGCAGTTTGAGGCGTGGCAATGTAGCCTGGCCCCAGCCCGTTTACCTGGATATTGTATTCTCCCCATTCGCTGGCCAAGCTTTTAGTAAGCATCTTCAGCCCACCCTTGGCCGAGGCGTAAGCTGACACCGTCTCCCTGCCCAGTTCGCTCATCATAGAACAAATATTGATAATTTTGCCACTGCCCTGTCTTATCATGCCAGGGGCCACTGCCTTTGCCACAATAAAGGGTGCCACCAGGTCCACGTCAATCACCTTGGCAAAGTCTCCCGCGTCCATCTCCAGTACTGGGACGCGCTTAATAATCCCAGCGTTGTTCACCAGGATATCAATGGTAGCCACTTCCTGCTCCACCCGGGCCACAAAGGCCTTCACAGCCTCCTCATCCGTCACATCGCACACATAGCCGTGGGCAGAAATCCCTGCCTGCCGATAGGCGGCCCGCCCCTTTTCCACCAGCTCCTCTGTTAAATCATTAAACACGATTTTGGCCCCTGCCCCTGCCAGTGCCGAGGCAATGGCAAAGCCGATGCCATAGGAGCCCCCTGTTACAAGGGCCACCTTTCCCGTCAAATCAAAGAGGGAGCATGCCATACTTTTAACCTTCTCTCTTCCAAATTGTGAAAACCCTTTCCTACTTTCTACCGCAGGTCCATAACGGAGAGGTTGTCCATGTCGTCAAATTCCTGATTTTCCCCGCACATAGCCCAGATGAAGGCATAGGAAGCTGTCCCGCTCCCCGCATGGATGGACCAGCTGGGGCTGATTACCGCCTGCTCATTGTGCAGGATGATATGCCGGGTTTCCGTTGGCTCCCCCATGTAGTGAAAGACCACGTTGTCCTCCGGGATTTTGAAGTACATGTACACCTCCATGCGCCGTTCATGGGTGTGGGCCGGCATGGTGTTCCACACGCTCCCCTCGTCCAGAATGGTGCAGCCCATCAGCAGCTGGCAGGTTTCCAGCACATCAGGGTGAATCAGCTGATTGATGGTGCGCTCATTGGAGGAGGCCCTACCTCCCAGGTGCCGCTTGGCTGCCTTTTCCATGGAGATAAAGGTGGTGGGACAGGCCTTGTGCGCCGGCGTGGAGCACATGTAAAACTTGGCGGGTTCCCCGGCGTTTTCGCTGGAGAGGGTCACTTCCCTTGTTCCCATGGATACATACAGCGTGTCCAGATGCCCCAGGGCAAATTTCTTTCCGTCGGCAGTCACCTCTCCCGGCCCGCCGATGTTGATGATTCCCAGCTCCCGCCGCTGCAAAAAGTAATCCACCCCAAAGTTTTTCCGGCAGTCCAGCGTGGCTCCCAGTTCCAGCGAGGTCTCTACAGGCATAGCCCCCAGCACCACAATCCGGTCCACATGGGAATAGGTAGCCGTCAGTTCCCCCGGCAAAAACAGCTTCTCAATCAAAAATTCCCGCCGCAATTCCTCCGTTGTATATCGTTTCACATCCCGCTGATTTGTGCTGTATCGAATGTCCATTCAGCCATCTTTCCTTTCTGTTCACGCCCTTTTGTCCAGTTCTGTTCTGTTTTTCATTATATCCCAACCATGGGTAAAACACAAGATTTTTTTGTCAGTCCTCATGAAAGTATTTCCTGTATTAGGCTTCTATTTGTCTTCTATGCCAAAAAACAGCAGAAGGATACCGCTCCCTCTGCCATTTTTCCGCTGCAACAACACAGCCGCAATACAGGAAAAGCTACCTCTTTCCCTCTGTGCATTTTTCACAATTCCCGGAACACCTTTTGCACCCGGCGCATCCGCCACACCCCTTGTGCCGCACACAGTACCGCACCGCCAGCCCAAAGAGCGCCGCCAAAACCGCCAGGATGCCCCAGTCTAAAATCCCCATAATCCCCTCCTATCTCACAAGCAGCCTGCCCACCTGGTACACCAGGCAGGCCACCACCCAGGCCACAGCACTCTGGGAGAGGGCAATGCCCGCAGCCGCCAGCCCGCTGTGCAGTTCCCGTTTCACCGCGCTGATAGCGGCCACGCAGGGGGTATAGAGCAGGGTAAACACCAAAAACGCCACCGCAGAGAGAGGGGAAAACATGGCTGTCAGCGCCCCGGTCAAATCGCCGGAGCTGGCCCCGGTGAGCACTGCCAGCGTACTCACCACCGCCTCCTTGGCGCTGAACCCAGTGATAAGCGCCGTCGCCGCCCGCCAGTCTGAGAACCCCAGCGGGGCAAAGAGGGGGGCAATCAGCTGCCCAATCCCCGCCAGCATGCTCTCCCCGCTCTCCTGCACCACATTGAACCGCAGGTCAAACGTCTGCAAAAACCAGATGATAATGGTGGCTACAAAAATCACAGTAAACGCCCTGGTGAGGAAGTCCTTGGCCTTGTCCCACATCAGCAGCCCCACGCTCTTGGGGCTGGGCAGCCGGTAGTTGGGCAGCTCCATCACAAAGGGCACCGGGTTCCCCCGGAAAGCGGTCTTCTTCAGCACCAGCCCGCAGAGCACCCCCACCAGCATCCCGAATAGATAGAGCCCAATCATCACCAGCGCCCGGTACTTGGGAAAAAACGCCATGGTAAACACGCCGTAGATGGGCAGCTTGGCACTGCAGCTCATAAACGGGGTGAGCAAAATCGTCATCCGCCTGTCCCGCTCGCTGGAAAGGGTGCGGCTGGCCATAATCGCCGGCACCGAGCATCCAAACCCGATGAGCATGGGCACAAAGCTGCGCCCCGAGAGCCCGATTTTCCGCAGCAGTTTGTCCATCACAAAGGCCACCCTGGCCATGTACCCGCTGTCCTCCAAAATGGAGAGGAAGAAAAAGAGGGTCACAATCACCGGCAAGAAGGAGAGCACGCTCCCCACCCCGGCAAACACCCCGTCAATGATAAGGGAGTGTACCACCGGGTTGATGCCGTAAGCCGCCAGCGCACTGTCTGTCAGCGCGGTAAAGGCGTCAATCCCCATGGAGAGCAGGTTGCTGAGAAACGCCCCAATCACTCCGAACGTGAGCCAGAACACCAGCAGCATAATGCACAGGAATACCGGGATAGCCAGGTATTTGTGGGTCAGCACCGCGTCCATCTTCAGGCTGCGCCGGTGCTCCCTGCTCTCGCCCCCCTTCACCACTGTGTCGGCACAGATGCCGTCGATAAAGGTGTAGCGCATGTCCGCCAGGGCGGCCTCCCGGTCGGTGCCCAGCTCCTCCTCCATCTCAGCCACACTGTGCTCAATCAGCTCCAGCTCGTTTTCCGAGAGCAGCAGCTTTTCCCGAATCGGGTCTCCCCCCTCCACCAGCTTCACCGCTGCAAAGCGCGCCGGCACCCCAATCAGCTCCGCATGGTCCTCCACCACATGGGTAATGGAGTGAATCGCCCTATGTACCGCGCCGGAACAAAAATCCAGCCGCCCTGGCTTGCGCCTGGCCCGGGCCGTCTCAATCGCCAGGGCAATCAGTTCCTCTACGCCCTCGTTTTTTGCCGCCGCAATGGGCACCACCGGCACCCCCAGATGCTCCGAGAGCTCCTTCACCCGGATGGTCCCGCCGCTGCCCCGTACCTCGTCCATCATATTCAGGGCAATCACCATGGGAATCCCCAGTTCCAAAAGCTGCAAGCTGAGATAGAGGTTCCGCTGGATATTGGTGGCATCCACAATGTTGATAATCCCGTCCGGCTTCCCCTGCAAAAGGAAATCCCGCGTGACAATCTCCTCGCTGGTGTAGGGCGAGAGGGAATAGATACCCGGCAAATCCACCACCGTATCCTCCTTGTGCCCGCGAATCACGCCATCCTTCCGCTCCACCGTCACCCCTGGGAAATTCCCCACATGCTGGTTGGAGCCGGTGAGCTGGTTGAACAGCGTGGTCTTCCCGCTGTTCTGGTTCCCTGCAAGCGCGAAAATCATGCCTCCACCTCCTCCACCGTGATATTCTTGGCATCCTCCACCCGCAGCGTCAGCTCATATCCCCGCAGATGCAGCTCAATCGGGTCCCCCATCGGCGCAATTTTCCGCACCATCACCCGTGTATTCGGGGTCAGCCCCATATCCAGCAGCCGCCTGCGCAGGGCCCCCTCTCCCCCCACTTTGCATATCCTGGCCTGTTTGCCAATGGCAAGCTCCCCCAGTGTCATCCCCATCGTTATGACCATAGCCTTCGCCCTCGCGAAGGCTTCCTCTCTCCCCTTTTCGGGGTGGTTTTGCGCAGCAAAATCGCAGCCGCTTTGGCGGCGAAAGCCACAAAAGACGAGATTGAAAATTTATTTTCAGCCTTCCCCTCTTTTCCAAAATCCGTGTTATCCTTGACTAACACTCCGCCTCTATTATATGCCCCCGCCCCTTTCCTGTCAAGCGCCCTGTCTTTCTTTTTTGGGCTCCCTCCCTTCGGGGCGCCGCCGGCTCCAGCTTTGGGCCAGGATAGGAGCTCTCTTCCTCTGTTTTTTGGAAAAAACACCCCCTGCGCGTCTGGGCATCACGCGCAGGGGGGCTCTGTTGTATTTACCGCCTAGCCAGCGGCTTTTCCGAGATAATAATGGTTCCGCCCTCTGTGGTGGCAAAGTGCAGATACCCGTTCCGGTCTACGTAATACCGGGGATTCTGAATCCGTGAGTAGCGGTTGGTCGCCGCGTCATAGCTGTAAAAATAGAGGTTCTTCGTATCCATCCCCTTCAAATCCAGCTTTGCCGCCGCCTTGATTTCCATCCCATAGCTGCCCTTCTGGTTCAGCTGGATAAACCGCATCTCGTTGGAGAAGTATTTTTCAAATTTCTCCTGTGCCTTCTTGTCTTCCAGCTTCGCGCCGGTCTGGATGGCCTTGACCTTGGCATCCGCCTTGGCCGGGTTCAGGGTCATACGGAACACAATTTTCCCCTTCTCCGTCTGGTCGGCCTGGAGGACAATGTTTTCCCCCTTCAAAACCTTCAGCGCCGTGAAGGGAATCTCCGCAACATTTTTCAGCTGCACCTTGCCGTCCCCGTCTTTCATCGCCTTCTTCAAATCCTTTTGCGCCTGGGCGGCAGTGTAGGCCTTGGGCTTCTGCGTTTGTCCTGATACGCTGGAAGACGAACCGCTGTAGGAACTGCCGGAAGAACTGTTGGAAGAACTGTTGGAAGAACTGTTGGAAGTGTTGGAGGAATTGTCCGGTGTGGCAGGCTGTTCCGGAGGGGTTACAGGAGTATCCGGATTTGTAGGTTGATTGGGAAGATTCGGTTCATCGGGATCGTCCGGATCGTCAGGAATTTCAGGTGCAGGGCCGTCACTCGGGAAACGATATCTTACAGTGCGTTCCCACCCATAATTCGAGTTTATAAAATTCGCAAGAACATGTATATTCGTATAACCATCCTCTTCATAGAAGCAGTCTGTTTTAGAGAAAATAAACTCTGCCGGTACAGTAAGAGATTGTCCAAGTACCTTATAGCTTGGACATCCCTCATCATCGGGATATCCACCTGTAACCATGCATTCAACCATTGAAACCTCATGTTTGTTATCATCATTTAAATGATTAACTGTTACTTTGACATTTCCTTGGCTGTCTTCTTCCCCAATAGTAATAACTGGAGTGGGGTATGTCTCTAATAACATTCCCTCTTCTTGATAATCTTCAGGATCTCTCCAGTCTCTGTATAAGAATTTGTATCCAGCCCGCTCCATCATAACCGTATAGGTTCCTGGTTCAGCAGAGTAGTCAATCTTAAGTAAAGCTAGATAGCCCTCAGGGTCTGTGAAAGTCTGTTCTTCAATTTTCATATCAAAATCGGCTGGTTTTCCATCAGGCCCCAAGACTTTAAAATCACTCTTGCGAGGAACATAATCGCTGACATATTCATAGTTTTCGTTTAAGCCGCCATAAGTAAAAATCTCCCAAACTAATCCTTCTCGGGAACCTCCGTCCCCAATGTCAAACTCTCCATCCACAATATCAATTCTCGGTTCTTTTTGATATTCCATATACATAATTTCTGTTGTTTTGGTCGTATCCCATGCCTGAAATTCTCCTTGATGAAAATAATCTTCGTCCATGAGATTCCTTGCAAACACCGGCGCGCACACCGACATCATCAGGCAAACCGCCATCAGCAATGCCGCAATCTTTTTCAGTCCCATCTTCAAGCCACACCTTTCCGTCAATTTTAGACTTCCCCGATAGGCCCCATTATGTCATTCCATGGAATGACATACCAAGAAGGCCTTCTTGGTCGCCCCGCTCTTCTTTGGAGATGCCCATTTTCTCCCAGAGCTTTTATATTTTTAAAGTACCATATTCCATCCCCCTTGTCAACCCGTTCACCCCAATATTATTCAAAATTCCCCTCTATCTTCATTCCCTCCCCTTGATTTCTCTCCGGGAAAGGGACAATTCCTATCCCCCAGGCACTCTCCCCCTTCCCGCGAAAAACCGCAATATTTGTCCATCCCATCCTCACTTTTTGCTTGTGGCAAAAAGGCAGCACCGCTATAATAGTGGATAATGAAAAGGAACCAACCAACAGAGAGGACGGATGAGAGTGGCCCTGTTCACCAAAGACAAGGACTTTTACAAACGCCTTTTTTCCCTAATCATCGTCATTGCCCTGCAAAACCTGGTGGTCTTCAGCGTCAACCTGGCGGACAATGTGATGCTGGGCGGCTATAGCGAAGCCGGCCTCTCCGGTGTGGCACTGGTCAACCAGATACAATTCCTGCTGCAAATGCTGGTGATGGGCACAGCCGAGGGCATTGTGGTGCTCTCCGCCCGCTCCTGGGGCCGCAGGGACATCGCCTCCATCCGCCTGGTAACGGCCATCGGCATGTTGCTGGCCCTGATTGTAGCGGCATTCATGTTCCTGGCGGTGCAGATTTTCCCCTTCCAGGCCCTGGGCTTCTTCTCCAACGACGCCCCCGTCATCGCCGAAGGGGTCAAGTACCTGCGCATTGTCAGCTTCACCTACCCCTTCTTCGCCATGTCCAGCATCCTCTTAGCCATGCTGCGCAGCGTGGAGACGGTCAAGGTGGGCTTCATGGTCTCGGTCTCCACCCTCATCATCAATGTCTGCCTCAACTATACCCTCATCTACGGCCATTTCGGGGCTCCCCAGCTGGGTGTGCAGGGCGCGGCCATCGCCACCCTCACCTCCCGTATCGTGGAGTTTTTCATCATCGTCATTTTCCTGGCAAAATTCGATGAAAAGGTCAAAATCAAGCTCAAGGACTTCTTCCACTTTGATAAGCCCATGTTCCTGCTCTATTTAAAGGTAGGGGCCCCTGTCATCGGCTCCAACGCCGTGTGGGGCGTTGCCCAGGCCTTTCAAACCTCTATCCTGGGACATATGGGGGCGGCCTCCATTGCCGCCAATTCCATTGCCAGCACAGTGTTCCAGATTGTGTCTGTCATTTGCTATGGCTCTGCCAGCGCCACCTCCATTGTCATCGGCAAGACCATCGGCGAGGGCAATTCCCACAAGGTCAAGGAATACGCCATCACATTGGAAATCCTCTATCTCATCATCGGCGCCCTCAGCGGCCTGAGCCTTTTCCTGCTCAAAGATGTGGTTATCTCCTTCTATGGCAGCATCTCCCCCGAGGCCTACCAGCTTGCCATCCAGTTCATGACTGTGCTCTCGGTGACGATTGTAGGCACTGCCTATCAGATGCCCTGCCTCACTGGCATTGTCCGCAGCGGCGGCGATACCAAGTTTGTCCTCATCAACGATTCCATTTTCATGTGGCTCATTGTCCTGCCCGCCTCTTTCCTGGCGGCCTTTGTGTTCCACTTCCCGCCGGTGGTGGTCTTTGCCTGCCTCAAATCGGACCAGATTCTCAAGTGTTTTGTGGCTATCCCCAAGGTCAACCGGTTCAAGTGGATACGCTCCTTCTCCCCTGAGGAGAAGGTTGAAGCCTAGCCTTCCCCGAATTGATAGATTGGAACTAAAAAGAGCAAAAGGGACGCTGCACACCAATCCGCAGCGTCCCTTTTGCTGTTGCTTCCCCGGTTTTCCCGGCGCATCACCGCCCCGCAGTGGCGGGGCGTCTTCCTTTCTGTCCGAAAGGAAGCGAAATTCTTTGAAAAGGCCCCCCTTAGAGCCAGCGTTCCCGTCTGGCCTGCCATCTGGGCCGCAGCTTGGCACGGACAGCCGTGGCTATCACAAACATCAGCGTCCCCCCAAAGAGCACATCCGAGGCAAAATGCGCCCCAATCCGCACCCTGTACACCGCCATCAGCAGGGTCCAGAGGAAGAAACACAGGGTAAGCACCCGCTCCTTCCCCCTGTGCTGGGGGTAGTCGCAGAAGGCCAGGAGCCCAAAGAGGGAGGCCGCATGGGCCGTGTGCCCTGAGGGGAAGGATTTACTCCCCGTATACCCCTTGGGCACAAACCACCGGGTAAATTCCCCGTAGGGCTCCGCCATCTCCCGGAAGCGCACCCGGCCAAAGAGGGCCTTCAGCACTTCCACAAGGGCAAGCCCCACCAAAATTGTCACCGCGCACACCGCTGCCACGTAGAGGTATTTTTCCCGCCATTCCCTGGGAATCCTGCTGCATAGGAGGAATACCATCCCCGCCACAGCAGCCCCGCCCAGCAGCGCCGCCGGCGCAAAAAAGGACGCCCCAAAATACCCCGGCAAGGTGAGGAAAAGATAGGCCGCCAGCCCAGCTGCCCCTAAAAAGGCCCCTACCCGCAGCCACACCTGCCCCGTCCGGGAAGCGCTGGGCGGGGTGAGGAACAGCATAGCCAGGGAGAGCATCCCCAGCACCGGCGTTGTGCACTCCCCCAGCACTTCCAGGGTACGGGCCACCGGGTCGTCGGGGTTCACAAAGGCCTTGGAAATCTCCAAGTCCAGCACCCCAAAGAGCACTGCCAGTACCGCAAACACCCCAGCGCCCACCATGGCTTTCCGTCTCATTTTCCACTTCTCCTCTCCGTATCTCTGGAAAACAAAAGAGCACCCAAGCAAAGCCTGAGTGCCATTCCATGGTGACCCGTACGAGAATCGAACTCGTGATACCGCCGTGAAAGGGCGGTGTCTTAACCTCTTGACCAACGGGCCAAATGGTAGCGGCAGTCGGATTTGAACCAACGACACCGCGGGTATGAACCGCGTGCTCTAGCCACCTGAGCTATGCCGCCATATCAGCCGCTTCTTTTGAAGCAGTCAACGCCTTATATTTTAATACAAAAGAGGCCGTCTGTCAACACCTTTTTTAAAATTTTTTGCCATTTTCCCATAAAAATTACAGGATTTTCCCCTTCTCGCCCCATTGTGCCCAGTACCGGCCCTCCAGGTACAAAAAGAGAGGCAGAGCCTGCCCCTCCCCTTGCCGCAGCCGCCAAACGCAATACACAAGAACCTATCCCAAGGCGCTCCCATTCCAGGCGGCCTGATGCTCCGCCCAGACAGGGTTTGCCGCGCGCCCTTTGGGTCCTACCCTCTCATCGCTGCGGCGTAATGCTGCTCTATTCGTACCTGATTGCCCTGCTGCGGCACGCCACTCTTAGCATCCCACAGTTCCTCTTTACTATACCACAGATAAGCAAAATATACAAGATTATATTTTGAAAACCGCAAAAAACTATTCTTTTCTGCCATTCTTCACAATTTATTTACTTTTTTCTCCCCCTGATTCTGGGCAATCTCTGGACAGGAGGCGGGAGTATGCTATAATAGAGGCAAAGACACTGGAAAGGATGAGGCATGTGATTGACGCGGGACTGGTTTTAGAGGGCGGCGGGATGCGGGGCATCTACACCGCCGGGGTGCTGGATTTTCTGCTGGAGAAGGACTTGTTTTTCGCCCAGACCTATGGGGTATCGGCGGGGGCGTGCCACGCGTGCAGCTATCTCTCCAAGCAGCGGGGACGGGCATTCCGCATCGGCACCAACTATCTCCACGACAAGCGGTATTGCAGCTTCTACAGCCTCCTCACCACAGGCGACCTGTTTGGGGCAAAAATGTGCTACGACACCATCCCCAATGAGCTGGACTTATATGATTACGATGCTTTTAACACCTATGCCGGGGCGTTTTTTGCCGTGGTGACAAACTGCCGCACCGGCCAGGCGGAGTATCTCCCGGTGAAGGAGCTGCACCAGGACGTGACAGCCGTGCGGGCTTCCAGCTCCCTGCCCCTGCTCTCTCGGATGGTTCCCATCGGCGGGGAGCTCTACCTGGACGGTGGTGCCTCCGATTCCATCCCCCTGGCCCAGTCCCTGCGGGCGGGCAACCGGAAAAACCTGGTGGTCCTCACCCAGTGCCCAACCTACCGCAAGAAGCCCAACAAGATGCTCCCCCTCATCAAGATCCGCTACCGCAAATACCCCCGCCTGGTCAGCGCCATGGCCACCCGCCACCTGCGCTACAACGAGGCCCTGGATTTGGTGCATTCCGAGCAGCAGGCTGGCCGGGCCTTTGTCCTCCAGCCCAAGGCCACTCCCGCCATCGGCCGTACGGAGAAGGATTTGCAAAAGCTGCGCAGCCTCTACGAAGAGGGCTACCGGGACGCCCAGGAAAGCTGGGACGCCCTAAAAGCCTTTTTAGCCGAATAGGAAACCCCCTCCGGGCGCTTTGTCCCGAAGGGGGTTTCTCTGTCCAGCCGTTCCTAGGAAACACGGAAGCGGCTAATCAGGCCGTTTAAAGTCCGGGCTTGGCCGGAGAGCTCCATAGAGACTGCGGCGCTCTTCTCAGCGGCAGCAGAATTGGTCTGCACCACCTGGGAAATCTCCCGGATTCCGTTTTCCACCAGGGCAATCATCTCGGCCTGCTGCACACTGGCGGCGGAAATCTCGTCCATCAGCGCCTTGATGGAGTGGATGCAGTCGTCAATAAGCTCCATGGCGGAGACCGCCAGGTTGGTAGATTCCGTGCCGGTTTTCACGTCCCGAATCGAGCGGTTAATCAGGTTATCCGTGTTCTGGGCAGCTTCGGAGGACTTGACTGCCAGGTCCCGCACCTCCTCCGCCACCACGGAGAAGCCCTTCCCGGCAGAGCCGGCACGGGCCGCCTCCACAGAGGCGTTGAGCGCCAGGATATTGGTCTGGAAGGAAATATCCTGAATCGTCTTGATAATGGTGACAATCTTTGCCGAGGAGATTTCAATATTCTTGGTGGCTGTAATCAGCTGCTCCATCTTGGTATCGGCCTCAGCCGCATAGCCGGTGGCCTTCTCTACCAGGTCGCTGGCGCTGCCGCAGCGCACGGTGCTGGACTGTATCTGGGAAGTGATAGCCGTCACGTTGGACACCAGCCCCTCAATCGAGGCCGCCTGCTCCGTTGTGCCCTGGGAAAGGGCCTGGGCCCCTGTGGACACCAAATCGGCGCTGGTATCCACCTGGTTCGCCACATGGGAGATGTCCCGGATGACCTTTACCAGGTTCGCGTGAATCGATTTCAGGCTCTCAAAGAGGTCCTTAAAATCGCCGATGTAATAGGCCTCATTCTCCGCCACATCCACAGTCAGGTTGCCGTGTGCCATCTCGCCCAGGACCCGCCCCACATCGTCAATCGTCTTGCGCAGGCAGCCGCAGACCCGGTGGGCTGTCTGCGCAATCATACCAATCTCATCTTCCCGGCCGTAGAAAACCGCAAGCTCCTGGTCGGCCGAGAGGTTCAAGTCGCCCAGGCGGCCAATGGCGCGCTCCACCACCAGGAGCTCCTTGCCCTCCCGGTGCAGAATCAGCAGGGTAATCAGGATAACAGCGGCGGCCACTGCCGCGCACAGCAGCCCCACCAGGATGCGCACATTGGTCACCGCGCTGTAAACCTCTGTGGCGTTGTCGCGGACCATAAAGACCCAGCCCCGGTCCTTGAGGTATTTGTAGACCACCAGCTGATTTACCCCATTTTCGTCCCGGTAGGAGTATGTATTGGCCTGGGTGCCGCCGTCCTCCCGAATCCGCCGGAGGATTTCCTGATAGCCGCTGTCAGTGGTTTCGGTGTTCAGGAGGGACTCGTCCTCGTGGTAGAGATAGACCCCCGTATCCACATTCAAAAAGACATACTCGCTGTCGGGCAGGCCCTTGATGTCCAAATTCAGCAGCGCATCCATCAGGTGGCTGGCATAGACGCCCGCCCCCACATATCCTATACACTGCTCCCCCTCAAAAATCGGGTAGTACATGGAGAGAATCATGCTGCCGGTGCCAGGGGACTTCATGATACCCAAGTTTGTCAGCCCCCGCTGGGATAGAATCGTCTTGCGGAAGGTCTCCAGCGAGTCCCCCGTACGGGTTGTGATGCCAATCGCCCCCTTGGAGGTGTGGGTGAGGACGCGGGTGGCAGGGGTGGCAATATAGAGCCCCTCAAAGACGCCTTTCACAGCGGCAAAGTCCTCTGTATACTGTTGGGCCTTTTGCAGCAGCGCCGGGTCCTCCGGGGACTTAAGCAGCTCATGGACTTCTCCCCCTAGGGCAAAAGCAGTCATATACTCCTCCACCGAGGTCACATACTCATCAATCATGGCGGCCCTGGCCTCCACCGCGTCGGTCATCTGATTGGTGATGTCATTTTTCACAACCGAAGCAGCGTTGGTAGAGACGATAATCCACAACAGCAGCATCCCCAGCAACGTGATTCCTGTGGTGATGATGCCAATGCGCGTAGCGAGTTTTTTGTTTACCAGAAGTTGCATAAACTCCCCTCCACACAAGGATAATTGCGGAAAAGCCCGCCTTGGGTGACAGTTTGCCCAAGATAACTTTTGCTGCTAAATTATACTAAAATCCTGGATAAATTTCAAGCGGTCAACGCATTTATTTTTTTGGCGATGAGATTTTTCCGGAAAGAAAAGTGCCCGCCCCAGGAGAGGCAAGACACTTTTCTGGACACAGCCCTCAGCGGCTGCCCTCAACATCCCGCACCAAGGGCGGAATCTGAGAAATCATGTTATCCATGTCTTCAAACATGGCGCTCTTTGTGGTGCCCAGGCTGCTGGCCCGGCTGATATGCTTAATAACCTCCTGGTATTGCAGAGTAATTTGCTCAAAAAATTGGTGAATGGCCTGCAGCTCACTCTGGGACATGGAGATGACACCGGAAATATCAGATTGCACCGAGACCGCCCCGTCGGCAGCGGACGTGATTTTTTGGAAGCTCTCGTCGGTCTGGGCCACAATCCCCACACCTTGCCCCAGGGTTTCCTGGGAGGAGGTAATACTGCTGCTGAGGCGGTTGGCGCTGCCCTCTACATCGTTTACCCCCGCGTCCACTTCCCCGGCCAGCACCTTAATCTCTTTTGCCAGGGATTTCACCTGGGCGGCTACCACTTCAAACCCCCGGCCGTCAATGCCTGCCCGGGCCGCCTCAATGGAGGCGTTTATGGCAAGGATATTGGTCTGGTCGGCAATGGAGACGATTTTGCCCATACACTGCTGGATTTCCCGGATGGCGTTTTGCAGCTGGGAGAAAATCGCCGTCATCTCCTGATAGGACTCCTGCACCCGCATGGAGACCTTTCCCAGCTCCACCATTTGGCCCTGTGCCTGTTCCACTGTCTGGGCAATTTCCTCCCGCACCTGGACAAACTGCCCAGCCGTCTGGTCAATATTGGAGAAGGAAGCCCGTAGGTCGTCCAGCTTGGCCTGGAAATTCTCAGCCCCCTTCAGTACATCGGAGAAGGAATCGCCCACCATGCGCAGCTCCATAAGGGAGGCTACCTCTTTCTGCGCCAGCTCTTTGTGGTATTCCCGCAGGGTCTCTGCCACGTGGAGAACCGGATAGAGGCTTCTTCCCCCTCCCGGCAGCTCCTGCCTGCGCCGGTCTTTTCCTCCAAACAACATAAGCCCGTTCCTCCTTTATTCAAATACCACGCAGGTCATCGACTGATTGACAAAGCGGTTATTGTAGTGCTCGCCGTATCCAACGAAGCCGGCATGGCACCCCAGCTCCGCCATATCGCGCAGGTAGTTCTGCATATAGCCCCGCTCGGAAAACAGCTTGTAGCGGAAGAGACAGTTGACCGAGAAGACCGCCGAACGCCTGGGGAAATCCTGGCAAATCTGGTGAATGGTCTGCCGGACAATGGCCTGGTAATCGCCCAGCTCCAACAGAATCAGGACATCGGAGTCGTTGACCTGGCGGAAGCAGGCCAGCGCATTGCCCTTGACCTCTTTAATCGAGATAATGCAGGTGTCCTCCCCGTTGAGCTTGCCAAAGGGGTTTTGAAATGTCCGGGTGAGAATCTCCTCGTCTGTGACATGGAGAATCCCCTCATAGACCTGCTTGGCCGGCCGGCCATTGAGGGAGCCCAGGACATAGTTGGCGCGGTCGGTGCCAGAGGCCACAAAGCGGTAGTCCTCCAGCTGGTGGTAGATGTTTTCCTTATAAGTCTTCACCCGTCCGCCCAGGTTCTTCACAATTCCATAGACCACTGCGTCCCGGTAGATGCGCCCGTTGGCCGAAACCAAGCCCGCATCGCCGGTGCCGCCCACCAGGGAAATCCCGCTTTTGCGCAGGACAGTGTAAATCGTGGTGAGCACGCAGGCGTCGTTTCCGGTGCAGAAGTCAATGCACACCGTGTCGCGGCTGCTCCCCCCTACCGACTGCACATCCCGTTCCAGGCGCTGTATGTATTTCACTGGCATGTTGGACACCTGCTCCAAGACGTTTGCCGCCGCCACAACGCCGTCGGAAAAGGCAACAACACCCACCCCGCGCTCCACAACCCTGGTCTGATAGCTCATGCCGATACAGCCGATGCTGGGAACACCGGGATACCGCTTTTCCAAGGCCCTCACATGCTCTTCAAACTGGGCCTCATTAGATAAGAGCATGATAAACTGGGGATTCTGGATACTACGAAGTGCCTCTTCCAGATTACCGCTGGGACTCATTCCAAAAATCTGCCTCACACTGTCTTCCCCTTCCCAATGTACTATTAATATATAATTATACTGGAAAGGCAAATGGGTGTCAATTGTTTTCCTCGATTTGCCCCAAATTTTCCCGCCCAGGACAGGCCAAAGAAAAGCCCCCGGCCCAATTCACTGGGCCGGGGGCTTCGGTCAGTGGTCCAGTTCCCCCTCTATGATGGGAATCACCTGTTCCAGGCTGTCCACCTGCGCAAAGCAGAGGGACAGCAGCTCCGGGGTAGGGGGAATCATATCCGGCACCATCACAGCCCTGCACCCCGCCCCATGGGCGGAGCGGATACCGTTGGCCGAATCCTCCAGCGCAAGGCAGTCCCCAGGGGGAAGCCCCAGCAGGGCCGCCGCCCGCTCATAGATTTCCGGGTGGGGCTTGCCCTGTGCCACCATGTCTCCGCAGAGCACAGCCGAGAGATAGGGTTCCACCCCTGTGGAGCGCAGGCAAACCTCCGTCCTCTCCCGGCCGGAGGAAGTGGCTACCGCCGCAGGGATGTGCCGCTCCTGCAAAAAGCGCAGCAGGGCCATAAGCCCCGGCTTCATGGGCACGCCGTCCTCCCGGTAGCGCCGCAGCAGCAAGCGCTGCTGGGCAGCACTATAGGAGGCAAAGTCCAGCCCCTCCCCGAATTTCTCCTTGAAGCGCCGCTCCACCGCCTTCCGGTTCAGGCCGCAGAGGCTCCGATAGAATTCCTCGTCCATGGTGCAGCCATAGGCGCTGCCCAGTTCGGCCCAGCACGCCTTGGCAATGGGTTCGGTGTCAAACATCAGGCCGTCCATGTCAAACAGCACGCCGCGAATCATGGCCTCCTCCTCCCCGCCCCGCTAGGCCTTGGCCTGGGGGGAATCCGGTTCCAGCTTCATAAATTCAATCTTATTCCCGTCAGGGTCATGGGTCCAGCACTGCCAGTTGCCGTCGCAGCCCTGCTTGGGGTCGTCGTCAATGGGCAGGCCCTTGTCCTTCAGCAGCTGTTCCGCCGCAAAGATGTCCTCCACCGCCAGGCAGAGGTGGTTGTAGGAGCTCTTCTGGTTCTCCCCCTTCCTGCCGTAGAAGAGCTCAATGAATTGGCCGGGGGCAATCTTGATATAGCGAATCCAGGGCTCGCCCGTCTTGGGATGGTTCATCTCAAAGGCGTCCTAGAACCCCAATCCGTCACAGTAAAAGCGCAGGGAGGCCTCCATGTCAGCTACGTCAAAAGCCAGATGTCCCATTTGCATAAAACTTCCTTCTCTCTATTGATTTTTGGGAAAATAAATACGGTAGTTGCCGCTCAAAGCCAACAGGGCAAAGAGATAGAGGCAGTTGTCATAGTAGCGCCGCACCCCTAAGCGCAGAGGGGTCTCCCAGAACAGGCGGACACATTCCTCCGCATAGGCGCTGTCGTTGGCCAGCGCGGCCTCCGCGTTGGTGGCAGTGATGGCAATGGGGTGCAGGGCACGCCGGTCCAGGGCCGTGCCGTCCAAACGGTAGACGCGGTAGTCGTGATTGGGCACCTGCTCGCAGAAAAAGCGCTGGAGCTTTTCTGTGCAGCCCGCCGACCAGTCCTGCTGCCCGAACCAGAGGGCGTCCATGCCGATATTGGCAGGCACCCGATAGGCGTCGCTGAAATACCAGTCCCGCAGGCCAATGGTCCAGGGGCGGCCGTCAAAATAGGCGCATTCCGGCGCAAGGCCGGTGACGGGATGGCAGGCCCGTTTCAGATGCTCCCGGCTGGCCTTTGTGGCTTCTCTCCAGAAGGGGCGGTCCTCCTCCTTCGCCCAGAGCGCAAAGAGCTCATAAAAATGGGGCAGGTGATAGGAAGGGTCGGTGTAGGGCGATTCGGGGATAAACTTAATCTGGCGGGTCTCGGGGTCCCACATGGGGTCGCCCTCCTCCCCGTTCTCCCCCTTATGTACACAGATGTGGAGCAACTCTTTCGCCTGCCGGCTGTAATCCAGCGGGGCTTCCCCGTCTCCCCAGCGGTGGGAGGCGAAAAAGAGCGCCATGGCAAAGTACTCCTCCCCGTCCGGCGCGGGGCCACCGTCAATCCAGGCGCCGTCCATATGGGCGTGCCAGGCAAAGTACCCCTTGTATTTCCCCTTCTGGTGTTCCAGGTACTTCTTGCTCCAGCGCCAGAGCCGGTCAAATTCCTCCTTTTTGTCCAGCTGCACACACATCATCATGGCATAGGACATACCCTCGGTGCGGCAGTCGTTGTTGCCGGTGTCCACAAAGCAGCCCAAATCCTCCCCCTGAGGATGATAGAGCCGCTGGTCTTCCGGGCCGTAGAACATGGTCTGGAAGGTGTCCTCCACCTTCTTTTGGATTTCTTCGGGCGCATAGCCCAGCTCGGCAAATACATTGCGATATTCGCCGGTGGTAAAGGCGCCCTGCCTCTTCTCCTGCATCTTAGATTCTCCCCCTTTGTCAAAGACGGCTTTCGCCCAGGTTTTGCCTATAGTTTACCACACCCCGCCCGGATAGGCAAACCTTTTTCGGCTTTTTTCGGAAAAACTTTTCCCGCAATTTTTTAAAAAATCGTTGCGTTTTGAAAAAGAATGTGGTATAGTGTAGAAGATATGTGCCGGTGTGATGGAATTGGCAGACGTAGTGGACTCAAAATCCACCGCTGGCGACAGCGTGCCGGTTCGAGTCCGGCCACCGGCACCATAATGAATGGCCCCATCTATTCTGAACAAGTCTGTGCGACTTGGCAGATTAGGTGGGGTTATTTTTTATCCCAAAATATTCTAGTAGTATTTTTGTCCAAAAAATCCTGGACTTAATACAGTCAAAGAGGGCACTAGGATGTGCCAACTATATTTCTCACTGGCTTTGGAACAGGAATCCTAATCGTCTCACCCACCTTTGTAAGCCATGGAATCCCTTGCAACAAAATAACGGCGTGGTGCCATCTTTTTATCGAAACATGACCAAAAGAGAATCCCAAACCTCTTAGAAAGGGCCTGGGATTCTCTTTTCTTTTGCGTTTTGCCGCTTAAGTCCCGCTGCCGTTCAAAAAAGCGGCCATACTCTGACGGCAGAGTATAATCCCCTTTTCCCGCTTAGGGCCGAGCAAATGTCCCGTCCGGTCTTCTGGCGTTGGTCCACCTAGGGAGGGTGGGGTCGCAGGGGAAGGCAGCAGCTGCCTTTTCGTCAATGTCCACGCCGATACCGGGGCGGTCGCTCAAATACACATACCCGTTTTTGAGCTCCGGGCAGCCGGGGAACACATCCAGGCATCCCTGCCCGAAGCCCTGCCACTCCTGCACCCCGAAGTTCCAGGAGGACAAATCCAGATGCACGTTCACTGCATGGCCGATGGGCGAGACATCCCCTGGGCCGTGCCAAGCGGTCCGCACGCCAAAGGCCTCACACAGTACCTGGAGCTTTTTGGCAGGGGTCAGGCCGCCGATTTGGCTGATGTGGACGCGGATATAGTCGATGAGCCGCTCCTTGATAAGCCCCATCCACTCCATGGGATTGTTAAAGAGCTCACCCATTGCCAGGGGGGTAGCGCTCTGGTTCCTGATGGTCTTAAACCAATCCACCTGCTCCGGCGCAAGGCAGTCCTCCAAATAGAACAGCCGGTAGGGCTCCAAGTCCTTTGCCAGGCGCACCGCGTCAATAGGCTCCAGCCGCTCATGGACATCGTGGAGGATTTCAAAGCGGTTGCCGTACTTCTCCCGCACATGCGCAATGGATTCCACAGTTTCCCGCATGTACTGATGGGGGTCATAGTATTCCCCAGGGCAGGCCCCCTCCGGCTTCACAGCCTCCAAATCCTGCACGCCGCCGTACCGGCCCTTTTGGATGCGGATATACTGGGTCCCCATCTCCAAAAAATGCTCAATCTGCTCGTCCAGCATTTCCTCCGGCGTCATCTTGCCATAGCGGGGGTCCTGGGTGGAGAAGCCGCCGGCATGGCGGTAGACCACCGCCGCCTCCCGTACCTTCCCGCCCAGCAGCTCATACACAGGCATCTTTGCCATTTTCCCCTTGATGTCCCACAGCGCCATATCCACGCCGGAAAGGGCGTTGTTCAAAATGGGGCCATTCCTCCAATAGGGGCTCGCCATAGCCATCTGCCAAATATCCTCAATGCGGGACACATCCTTGCCCACCAGCAGCGGCTTCATATAGTGCTCCACCGCGTCCGCCACTGTAATCCAACGCTGGGTATAGGTGGCGCAGCCAAGCCCGTATAACCCCGGCTCGCTGGTCTCCACCTTTACCACTACCAGCGCAATGCCGTCCGGCGCCGTGCAGATTGCCTTCACGTCTCGAATCGTAACCATATTTTTTCTCCCTTCTATCTTTGCAAGGCCAGCCCCGCCGGCCTTGCCCCAATCCGGATGGCAGCTCCATTTCCCTTTCCAGAGCTTCCTCCTCACTCTTCCGTGTCATACTCCGCCATGATGTTTAAAAATCCCATGGCGGGGAACACCCAGACTTCCTTGTAATTATAGCAGGCCGCGTCGGGGTAATAGGGAATATCCTCGTTCCGCTGGGACTCCACACCCACGGAGAAGGAGCCCACCAAATCGCCGCTCATAGCGGAATACTGGGGCGTGTAGTGATAGCCCTCACCCCACACCAAGGACTGGTTGAAGGGGTTGCGTCCCACCTGCCACTCCAAAGCACGGGTCACGATTTCAAACAGCTCCTTATCCCGCAAGGCATTGGCGCAGGCCAGGATGCCTTTTGCCTGGGAGAGCTGGATGCCGGAATTGCCCCGGAAGGAATACCAAACCGGGAACAGCCTCAGATAGACCCCCTCTGAGAGCCTGATACCGTTTTGAATCTGCTCTTTTGCCACTTCAGCCGTGGGGCAGCTGAACCAGGTGGAGCTGTCCCCCTCCACCACTTCTTCCAGCCGGTAGATAGAGGCCGGCACCATGGCGTAGGGTTCTGTAAACGCCGCCGCCTTTTTGATATATGCCCCATACCGCTCCATACAGGAGAGATATTCCGCCCTGGGGCTGATGCCGTTTATCATGGCAAGGGCGGTCATGGGCAGGTGCTCCCTGGAGGAGTGCTGGGAGTGCACAATCCGCTTATGCCCTGCATCCTCATAGAAGAAGCCGTAAAGGGGAATCTCCCAGTCGGGCTCCTCCGCCTGCTGGCACTGGGTGACATACAGGGCGAAATCCTCTCCGGCCTTCCGATAGGCCTGGTCCCCTGTCGCCTGGTAGAGCAGCACCGCGCTGATACAGCCCTGCGCCGCGTAGACAAGGTTGCGGCCCTCCCCTTTTTCCATGTCCTCCATTGCCCAGGCAAAATCCTCTTTTGCGGCAGTAAGGGCATACCCTGCGAATACAGGCTCCTCTTCCCGCAGGGCTATGGCCATCTTTGCCTCCACACCGGCGCACAGGAGGTTCCCCTGGACATGACGCGCCGCCTGGTGGATAATGTCGTCATAGTCCCCCAGCAGGCCCTTTGTCCAGAAATCCATGCAAATCCAGGAGGCACGGTAGCCGTCCCCGAAGCGGGTTTTCAGCACCCAGTCAGCGCCCCAGCGGGCCTCGTCCAGCAGCAGCTCATAGAGTTCCCGGTCCCCCTGGGCCTTGGCCTTTTCCATCAGGCAGAGCATGGCATAGGTGGCCTCTGCGGTGTTGCCCAGCCCCTGGCTCAGGTCGCCCGCGTCATGCCAGCCCCCGTTAATCACCTTTGTGACCCCGTTATGGCTGCACTGCAAATCCCCGTGGCACACGTCATGCACGCCCGGCACAAGATACCCGCACCGCTCCCCATAGAAGAAGTTCAGCGCCTTGACAATGGTATCCCGCCACACGTCCTTGCCAATGGAGAAGGGCCTGGTGATTTTCTCCCCAGCCTTGATAAAGTACCGGCCAGGCTCCTGCAGCCCGCTGAAATCCAAAAGCTGGTATTCCCCGGTCTGTTCCTTCTTCTTCTCCACCTTGCCGCGGAACACCGCGAGCCCGTCTCCGCTTCGGATGACCTCAAAGGCCTCCGCCCGGAGCCCCTTCCCGATAGCTGTCTTCTTTACCTTAGGCAGGTATCCCACGTGGGAGAAACAGATTTCCCCCTCCTTAGGCTCCCAGCCCCGCTGGTGGTCGGCGTCCACTTTTTCCAGCCTGACCTCTGCAAAATCCAGGCTCACCTGGTTTCCCGCCCCCGGCTCCGCCCCCTGCAACCTGTACTGGAAGCTGAATCCCTTCACCTTATCCCGCACTAATTCCGGGAACTCCCAGGTCACGGTATTCCACTTCTGATTTTCCAGGCAGACAAAGTGAAGGCCCTCCCGCGTCACGTCGTTGGGCATCCGGGTTTCGTCCGGGCCGTCTGTATACAGGTAAATACACATGGTGGCTACTTTAAATCCAGGGAAATCCGGAAATACCTGGAACCGGAGCCGGTTGTACCCGGACCAGTCCGCGCTTTCGCAGTCCCGGAACAGGGTGGCAAGCCCCCAGCCCCTGCCGTAGTCCACATTCTTTTCGGTACAGTCGGTAGCGGAGGTCAGCCGCGCGCAGGGGATACCATCCCGATCCGCCTTGGAAAGGGTTCCCGTATCGATTCCCCGCTCATCGGCGGGGTCGTTGTTGATGGAAAGATGCGGGCGTACGCTCCACTTGGAAAGGTCCCTCATGTCGTCCAGCAGCACAGAATCCAATACATCCTTGTGTGCGTGGGCATAATAGCTGGTATTGCGATAGTCCGGCTTCAGTAGCCTTCGCATTTCATTCACCTCTTTCACGTTTTAACCACCAGGTTCTTGTAAAACGGCAGCTCTCCCCAGGGTTTGCCTCAATAGGGGCATATACCTCCGTGCAGACACAGTGCTCAATCCCCCACTGGACCAGCACAGAGGGTACAAAGTCAAACTCCTCTGTTATGGAGAGGCCGTGCTTCTTATTCCGAAGGGTCCAGAAGGATTTTCCCCCACAGGCAAGGGCCTCCTGTTCAAAGCGGTGGAACAGGGTGAGCCCCTCCCCCATGCTCCGTTTCCAGACCATTTTCCCGCCCTCCACAGCCAGCACATCCGGCACTTTTTCCCTGGTTTTCAGGGAGGAGACGCTGCCCTCCATCTTGTCCAGCTCCCTGTTAAAGGGTACCTCCAGCTCATAGTCCGGCCCTATGACCTGGTGGTTCACCGCCACAAAGTTGTGCTGGTACTCCGCCATATGCAGCGGCTTTTCCCCGCAGTTCTCCACCGTAGTGGTGGAGCGGATTTGGCTGCCCGAAAGTGCAATCTCTTTGACAATCCTGGCGGCATATCCCCGGCAGGGGATGGGCTCCTGGGTAAAGACAGCGCGGTCTTCAAAAAACTGTGCCGTCACCGGGAAAAGGGTGTACTGATAGGAGGCGTCCCACATGTCATAGGGCTTGTTATCCTCATTTTGCTCGATGAGCCCCACGCCGAATTTGGGATACCACTCCCCTTTCCGCACCTCAGCCCCCAGCCCATCCCAGACGTATTCCCCGCACAGCCCCACGCCCTGGCAGCTGAACCGGCCAGCGTCAAGCTGTTCCGGCTCGGTGAATACATCTTTCCCGTCCAGCAGGACTTCCGCCATGACGCCGATGGTCTCAAACCGGTGGTAGACCTTTTCCCCCGGCGCATACCGGAAGGTCACTCTCAGCCGCTCGTTCTCGATTGCGTTCATTTTATTCCCCCTGCACCATCTTCATCGCCTCGTCATAGACTTCCTTTTTCCACTCCTCCCGCACCCACGGGATTTTGTCATACCCCTCCATCATGCCGGGGAGAATCAGGCCCCCGTCCAGCCGGACAGTGGTGCCGGTCATATAGGCCGCCTTATCGCTGGCCACATAGGCCACTGCCTCGCCGATTTCACGGGGGGTCCCCACCCGGTGCAGAGGGATGGACTCCGTTACAAAGGGGGATTTTATGCGTTCCTCCATGCCGGGCTTCACGGGCCAAATGGCCCCAGGGGCCACACAGTTCACCCGGATGTTGTAGGAAGAGAGGTCCAGGGCGATGGACTCGGTGGCGCGCTTGATGGCGGCCTTGAGGCTGCCGTAGAGGTAGTCGTCCACATAGGCCATCTCCGCCCGGGTTGAGGTGATGAAAACGATATTCCCCTCCACCTTGTCCGCCACCATATACCGCGCCGCAGCCCCGGCGCAGGTGATGTAGTTCCGGTAGTTTGAGGCGTAGATGTCGTCCACCATTTCGGGAGTAACGGTGAGGATAGAGCATCGGAACCCGGGATTCGCGGCGTTGCACACCAGCAGGTCAATCTGCCCCAAGTCCCTGTGGGCCCTGTCCATCAGCTCCTGCGGGCCCTGCGCCAGGTCAAGGGTGGACTGGTAGACATAGCATTTCCTGCCCAGCTCCTGAATAGCCCTCTCGGTCTCCCGCGCCCCCTCCTCATTGCTCCGGTAGGTGATGGCCAGGTCATACCCCTGCTCTGCCAGTACAATGGCAATCCCCTGCCCAATATTGTGGCTGGCTCCGGTTACAACTGCTGTCTTGTTCATGTTAATCCCTCCATTTCTTGGTATGGAAAACCCAATTTCAACTGGAATACATCAAAATACCCCCAGAATCACAGAGAGGAAGCGCTGCAATCCTGGGGGCGAGAGGATGTCTCTTTGACAAGGCGCTTTTCGCTGTCAGCCCTTCACAGAGCCCGCCATAACGCCGTCCACGATATACCTCTGTCCAAACAGGTAAATGAGGATTAGGGGCGCAGCCACAATCAGCAGGGCCGCCGCTGTCAGCGTCCAGTCGTTGGAATACTGCCCCTGGAAGACAAACATACCCCGTGTAATGTTGTAATTTGACTCGGAGGTCAGGTAAATGGTAGAGCTCACAATATCGTTCCACACGCCAATCATGGAAAGCATCCCCATTGAGATGATGGCGGGCTTGGAGAGCGGAATCACAGTGGAGACCACATACCGCAGGTAGCCGCACCCGTCTATTGCCGCCGCCTCGTCCAAGTCCTTGGGGATGCCCCTGAAATATCCTGTGAAAAAGAAGACGGACGTGGCGTTCACCCCTGTCATCACCAGCATATAGCCGATTTTGGTGTTGTACAGGCCCACCTTTAAGATGAGCTGGAAAAGCGGAATCATGCCGCTGGGCAGGAACAGCCCGCACAGGAACAGGTAGTGCAGGAACTTCGAGGCCGGCACATATTTCCTGGAAATCGGAAAGGCAATCATCACCGACATAAACAGGGAGGTCAGGGTACACACCGTCGTATAGAGGATGGAGTTCCAAATATAGGTCCCAAAGTTCGCCTTCTGCCAGGCCACCGCGAAGTTGCTGAAGCTAAAGGTGGTCGTCAGCGACGTGGGGTGGAGCAGGTAGTCCTGCGCCGACTTTAGGGACGTATTGACAATGTAAAACAGGGGGAACAGATAGACAAACAGGAAAATGGCAACCAAAATATAGCTGACAACTTTGAAGACCGGATTCACATTCTTTCCCACTACTGCTCCACCTCCGCCCTCTTCATCAGAATCTGGGAAACGATTGTCACAACCAGAACCCCAACGAACAAAATCATCGATTCCGCCGCCGCATAGCCCTGCCTGAGCCCGGAAACCGAGCCGCCCGAAGCAGTGGCACCTCCGCCGCCAAAGGCAGTGGCAAAGGCCATCATGCCCAGGGTCGAGGTATTGAAGTTGCCGCGGGTGATGGTCATAATCAGCTCATAGGACTGGAGGGAGCCGATAATGGCTAAGAGCGTGTTAATCATAACGGCAGACCAAATCAGGGGAAGGGTAATCTTTGTGAACATCTTCCACTCGCTGGCGCCGTCTATCGAGGCGGACTCATAGACCGTGCCGTCGATTCCCTGGAGCGCCGCCAGGAAAATAACCATGGAATACCCCATGTTCTGCCAAATCTGCGCCGCAATCACAGCCGGGAAGGCGTACACCCTGCTGGACAAAATGGCGGGCGGGCTTTGGATTTGCAGGACATTCTGCATAAACAGGTAAACCGGGCCCGTGGGGGTAGAGAAAACCATTTTCCAAATGGTGGCGACCACTGCGGATCCCAGAATCACGGGCATGAAATACACGCCTCTTGCAAAGTTCCGGCCCTTTAAGAAGGCGGAATTCACAATGACTGCCAGCAGCAGCGCAATGGCGTTCTGGATAATCGTGACAAAGAACGCGTACCCCGCTGTGCGGAAAAGGGCCGCTTTCAGGTCCCGCACATTTTGCAGGATGAAGAATTCCTTGTAGTTGGCAAGGCCGATAAATTTCCAGGAAGTGCCCGGCACGCCCGAAATATCCGTAAAGGAATAGTAGCCTGTCATAATGGAAGGGTACAGGCGGAAGATGCAGTAGTGCAGGATTCCAGGCAGCATACACAGCAGCACAATCCAAAGCGGGAACAGGCGGAATGTCTTTTTCCTCTTGTTCAGCACCAGCCCCGGGGGCGCTGCGGCGTTACGGATACTCATACTCTTACCTTCTTTCTGTATCGAGATGAGGAGAAACAGCCGTTCCCCCACCCCCACGAAGGGATGGGGGAACCAGTACCTCTCACTGTTTGGATGCTGGAAGGGGGTCTGTAAACCCTTATCCCATAGACTCCAAGGCCTTGCGGGCGGTGTCAAAGTCTTCGTCAGCCGCCTCGGCCAAGCCCTGGGCGTCAAAGTCGCCGCCAAGCTCCTTCAGGTAGAAGAAGGTAAACTGCCCGCCGCCGTATTCGCCAACGCCCTTGGGGGCATAAATCAGCATTTCGGCATTCAAGGTGGGCTTTTGGAGAATCTCCGACATACTGTTCAGGAAGGGGTTCTCCATCTGGATGTCGTTCTGGGTGGGGGTGAAACCAATAGCATTGATGAAATCGGAGTAGACGTCTTTCTGGGAGATATAGTCCAGGAAGGCCAGGGCCCCTTCGCTGTTGGGCGCATTGGTGGGAACAGAGAAGCTCAGGTCATACTTAATCGCGTCCTGGGGAACCAGTCCGTCGCTGCGGGCCTCTACAGGCGGGCAGGCAAAGTAGCCGTATTCAAAGTCGGGGCCTGCCTTGTCAATATCTGCCCAAGACCAGGTGCCGTCGATATACATCGCCATGTTGCCAAGGGCAAAACGGCCGGGCGCATCCGAATAGGAGATACCGGAGACGCCGTCCTCCAGGTAAGCGGCAATCTGCTCCATGCAGTTGTAAACCAGCATGGCCTCGGGGTCGGTGTGCCGGATTTCACCGGTGAGCAGCTTCTGCCCAAATTCCTTGGTACCCTCGCCATAGTTGGCGCTGATGATGGAGTAGGAGAAAATGTTCAGAGGCCACTGGTCGCCGGCGCCTGCGGAGATAACGGAGTATCTGCCGTCGTTCTGAACGGTCTCGCAGATTTTCATCAGCTCATCCCAGGTCTTGGGGACCTCCAGGTTCAGCTCCTCGAAAATCTTCTTGTTGTAGAACATGCCGCCGTAGCCAACGGTGCCGATGTTCAGGGAGTAAATCCTGTCATTGTAGGCGTTGCCCATCAGGGTATCCAGATTGTAGTTCTTAATAAAATCCTGGTCGGTCAGGTCCGTCAGGAGGCCCTGGTCGATATAATCCTGCCACGCAGGCTTATCGATAGAGGAGGCGTTCCACTCCTCCTGGGGCTTCGAGAAGGTCTGGAAGGAGACCACATCCACGTCGCCGGCAATAATCCTAGTCTGGATAACAGAGTCAATCTCCCCAGAGGGGACCTCCGTTACCACCAGGTTATACTCGGGATATTTATTGTGGAAATCCTCTGCGATTCCCTTTAAGAACACAACCGTAGCCTCATTGGACCAGGTAAGGACGTTCACATCCTTCGTTCCGCTGGAGGAATTGCCGCCGGAGGAAGTCCCGCCGCCGTTGGAACTGCCGGCTGCGTCCTGGCCTCCGCCACCGGTTGTCCCGCTGCATCCGGCAAGTGTCAGCAGCATTGCGGACGCACACAGGATGCTGACCAGTTTTTTAACAGATTTTCTCATAAATTACACATCCCTTCTGGTTTTTTGTGTGTTTTTACTATAAAGGAAAAGCTCAAAAAAATATATCACCCTATTTGCATTTTTTGCACAATTATGTTATAATTTTAAAAAAGATTTTGTTTGATTCGCCATCAATTGGAAAGAACGCGCATATTTCAAATAGTTTTTTATGCAATACGCCACAAAAGAGGAGGATGCTGCTGATGAGTAGCGAATATGCCCACACGTTGTTTTGGCCGGAGAATGAACCGAATGTTGCCATCCTAATCCCCTATGAAAAGGAGAGGGCATTTTTCAACGAGCTCTCCAACGGGAACGAAGATTTCCTGGAAGACAGCCTGAGCAGGGAACCCTTTTACACCTCATCCGACGCCGGGTTCGACGTCCTGTCCCAAGACCCGGTCAGGAACGCCAAGTATCACTTTTACGGGACAGCCACCCTCGCGGCCCGGTATTGCATCCAAAAGGGGATGGGCCAACGCCACGCCCTAAGCCTGGTGAGTTATTACAACCAAAAGGTGGACCTGCTGAAAACCGAAGACGAGATTGCGGCCCTCCACGCCGAAATGTGCCTGCTGATGTGCCAGGAGATGAAGGAAATCCTCAAGCATAAGTGCCATTCCAAGATTGTCCGGCAGTGCCTGGACTACATATACGCCCACCTCAGGGAGCGAATCACAGTGGCGGAGGTGAGCGAACACGTGCAGCTCAGTGAGAGCTACCTCTCCAAGCAGTTTAAAAGCGAAATGGGCATCAGCCTGAGCGAATACATTTTGCGGCAGAAGATTGAGGGGGCAAAGAACCTGCTGTGCTATTCCAGGCTCTCCATCGTAGAGATTGGGGAGAGCTTCTGCTTTTCCTCCCAGAGCCACTTCACCCGCATCTTCAAAAAAGAGACCGGCGTCACCCCCCACAAGTACCGGGAGATGGCATTCCATTCCAAGTGGGACGCCCCGGATTCTGCCCCCTCCCCTTTAAGCGGGGAAAAACCGGGCAGGCCAGACAACGCCGAAGGCCCCCCGCCCGGGGGAGAGATTCCAATGCCAGAAAAAGGTGCTTGACAGAGGGCAAGCCAGACGGGTAAAATGGCAGTTATACCAACCGCCTGCATGGAACTGTGGTGAAAAAGGAGGCCCTAAAGTGAAATATGTGCTTTATTCTTCTGCTTATACTGGAAACAGGCCGGGACACGGCGTCAAACGGATGGAATTTGATGGAAACACCTTAAAAGAGGCCGGGAACTACGGCCCGGCGGTGAACCCCTCCTATCTCCTTCCAGAACAGGAATTCCTTTACGGGGTAGAGGAGACCGGGGACGGCGCCGCCATTTTAAAATACCCCTTGGCAGGGGGCGAGGGGAAACGGTATCCCGTCCCCGGCGCCGGGCTCTGCCATCTTGTCCGGTGCGGGAACTGCCTCTATGCCTCCGGCTACACAGGCGGCTGCCTGACAGGGCTGCGGGAAGAAACCGGGGAGACAGTGTGCTTTCTCAAGCACGAGGGCAGGGGCGCCAACCCGGCCCGCCAGGAGGCCCCTCATGTGCATTCTGCCACCCCCTCGCCGGACGGCAGGCATCTGTTCGTGGCCGATTTGGGGCTCGACCGCCTTTATCAGTATGACGTGCAGGAAGACGGCGGGCTCACAGGGCACGCCGCCCAGCCCTGGGTTGCCGTCGGCCCCGGCCAAGGCCCCCGGCATTTCCTGTTCCACCCAAGCGGGAGCTGGCTCTACCTTGTCACCGAGCTGGACAGGTCGCTGCTGGTATACCAGTATGAGGCGGCGGCTTCTGTCCTGAGCTTTGCAGGAGAATACTCCCTTTCCGAGGAGGGCTGCCCGCCTGGTGCCCTGGCCGCCGACATCCATATCACCGGCAACGGCCGGTATCTCTACGCCTCGGTGCGGGGGGAGGACCGTATCGTCTGCTTCCGCGTGCTGGCAGAGGGGGGCCGGCTCTCTAAGGTGGGGAGCTACCCCTGTGGAGGCCAGGGCCCCCGTAGCTTTGACTTGAGCCCGGACGAAAAATACCTGGCCGTCGCAAACCAGCAGAGCGGCACTGTGTCGGTCTTCCCGCTGGACGCCCTGTCCGGCGCACTGGGCGCTTCTGTCGCACAGGCAGATTTCCCCTCTGTTTCCTGCGTAAAATGGCAGGGAGCATAGCGCCCCGCTGTCCCCTTAAAGAAAAAAAGCAGCCATGAAAAAAGCGGCTGTGTTTGGCGGTGTTCTTCCGCCAAACGCAGGCCGCTCTTATTTTTCCCATTTTAAGCAAAAAATCACGGGGAAACGGCGTGTGAAAAGGCCGCAAACCGGCGCAAAAGCAGTGCCCTCGCCCCCAATCCCCCACCGCTTGCCAAGCAAACCATTAGATACTTCCCTTTTGGGAAATATTATATCTACTAATTGTGACTATGATAGCACCCTTTTGGGCATTAGAATAGATACAGATAGGCAGGTGATGGAATGGATGCACAAAAACGAATAAAGCAGCTTTCGGAGGAGCGTGGTTGGACAGACTACCGCCTGGCAAAGGAATCGGGCCTTTCCCATTCCACTGTCACAAACATGCTCAACCGGAACAACGCGCCCACCCTCCCCACCCTGGAATCGGTGTGCAAGGCCTTTGGTATCACCCTTTCCCAGTTCTTCTCCGAGGGAAACGACCCGGCAGGGCTTACCGAGGAACAGCGCATCCTGTTTTCAAAGTGGAGCACCCTAACCGATGAACAGAAAAAGGCTCTGCTCGCCCTCATCAACACCATGTAAAACCGAGAAGCCAGCAGGCCCTAACATAAACTTTTCCCAATCGCTTTGCGAAATCCTTCCTACGCTGAAACGGAGGAGGGATTTTGTGTTTATTTTGGCCGAAATCGGGAGAATCACAGCCCAGTTGCGCAGGGCGCAGGACCTGTCCCAGCTCCAAGCCGCGCTTAACGCCCATGTCAGCCTCTCCCGCTGGCAGCAAATCGAGCATGGCTGCCGCAACGCCACCATCGACACCCTGCGCCGCATGGCGGAGGCCCTCGGTGTCCCCCCGCTGGTGCTGGGCATCCTCTCCTGGAGCGACAGCGAAATCCTGTCCGCCCTCCGGCATCTGCCCCAGGCAAAGCCCTTTCAAACCGGGCAAAACATCGCCCTGCTGCGGAAAACCCAGGGCCTTTCCCAGCGCGCCCTGGCCCAAAGGGCCCATGTGAGCGTCTCCCGCCTGCGGGACCTTGAGCACGGCTGCGCCAATGTCACCATATCGCTTTTGGCGCACATCGCCAAGGGCTTGGGCATATCCCTGCTGGCCCTCTGCGCGCTGGGCCTGTCAGGCGCCCAGGTCCTGGACATGGTACACCGTGCAAGGGCCGCCGCCCAGATGAAGGCACCCTAACCAAACACAGCACAGGAATGCCCGGTTTCCCCCAGCCCCCTTCCTGCGGTTCCCTGCCGCCCGGCCCGCAAGCCCCCATTGCCTCCCCCTGCAAGCAGGCAGCCTTGGAACTTCCAGGGCTGCCTGCTTTTCCCTCCCCATTTGGCAGGAGCGGGGTTGCCGTGTATAATGGGAAGCATAGGCCGCATCTAGTTGCGCGGCCAAACGGTCCAGTTGCGCCACAGGCCTTGGAGAAGGGCGCAGCAGGGCGATAACCTAACATAGAGGGAAACAGATATGATAACAATTGCTATTTGTGACGACGAAAAAACCGTGCGCACCTATCTGGCGGCGCTGATTCAGGCGCAGCATCTCCCCTGCCAGGTGGTGGAATATGCCTCTGCCGCCGAGTGCCTGGCCGATTCCCGGCGCATCGACCTGATTTTTCTGGACATTGCGCTGCCCGCCCCAGGGCCCGATGGGATGGCCCTGGCCCGCAGGCTCCGGGAACAGGGGGAAAGCCCTGTCATCGTCTTTGTCAGCGGGCATGGGGAGTATGTCTACGATGCCTTTGACGTAGGGGCCTTTCACTACCTGCTCAAGCCCATTGACGAGGAGAAGTTCTCCCGTGTCCTTGCCCGCGCGGCAGAGCAGGCCCAGGCAGGGCACGCCCAATCAGGGCAGGAAAAGGGCCGAGCCCTCACCCTGCAGGCCACCGGCACCACCCGCACCATCCCCCTCAGCAGCATCCGCTATATCGAGAGCAGCAACCACAAGGTGGTGCTCCACCTGCACGGCGGGGAATTTACCTGCTACGCCAAAATCGGGGCCCTGGAACAGGAGCTGGGGGAGCAGTTCTTCCGCATCCACAAGGGCTATCTGGTGAACCTCTCCTGCATCGAATCCTATAGCAAAGCCCAGGTCACGCTCACCAGCGGCGAGACGCTCCTCATCTCCAAATACAAATACCCGGATTTTGTCAAAGCACATCTCCGGTTCCTGAAACGGGGGATGCGCCTATGAGCAGCGAGAGCTTCCAACTGTTCAGCAGCAGTTTTGTGCCTGCCTTCCAGCTGTTTTACGCCCTGGCCCTGGCCTGTTTTTTCCGCCCTTTCCTCCCGCAGCCCCGGATAAAAGGGATGGCCATCGTCTCCCTGGCCTATCTGGCGGCCTTCTTCCTCTGCAATGGTTTCCCGGTCCCCAGGGGCGCCCTGGGCCCCCTCCTGCTGGCGCTGACAGTGGGGCTCTCCAAGCCAGTGGGGATTGCCAGGCCCCTGGCCTTCTTCCTCACGCTGCTCTATCTGAGCGCCAAAATCTCCGCCGGCCTGGTGGCCGAGAGCCTCTATTTCCTGGCCGAGCAGCTTTTCCCCTTTCACCCAGAGCCCATAGAGGGCGTCTATCTGCGGGCCGCCTGGCTCATCACAGCGTTTTTTCTCTCCCATCTGTCCCTGTTTTCCCTGCTGCTCTGGCTTTTGGCCCGGCAGCTCAAAAGGCGCCGCCTCTCCCTCCACCGGCGGGAGCTGTGCTATATGAGCCTGATTCCGGCGGCAAGCATCCTCTTTGGGCAGATGGTTTCCAGCCTCCTCTTGGAGGTAAAGGACGGCGTGCTGCTCCAGCTCTATGAGCGGCACCCGGCATTCCTGGGGGTTGTGCCTGCGCTGGCGCTGCTCTTCTCCCTGGGCTCCCTCCTGGCAATTTCCTTCCGGCAGAGCCTAGAGGCCCTGTTGGAGGAGCGGGAGAGCAGCTTTGTCCAGCGGCAGCAGGCCGCTGCCATCCGGGACAGAATCCAGGAGGTGGAGGAGTTCTACACCCGTGTCAGAGAGATGAAGCACCAGCTCCGGGGGCACCTCACCGCCATCCGCGGCCTGGCCCAGCGGGGGGAATACCGCCAGGCGGAGCAGTATATCGCCCGCATGGACGAGAGTATGAGCGGATTTGAACGCACGCTTCAAACCGGGAGCGCCGTCACCGACGTCATTGTTGACAGCCTGCGGCGGCAGTGCCAGGAGCAGGGCATCGGCTTCTACTCCGAGTTCCATTACCCCTCCGGCGGCCGGTACGACGCCTTTGACCTGGGCATCATCCTCCACAACCTGCTGCAAAACGCCCTGGAGGCCTGCCAGAACCTGGCGGGGGAGCGGTATATTTCCCTGGCCGGCAGGCGCCAGGGCCGCTTCTTTCTCATTGAAGTGCAAAACCCCTTTGCCGGGCAACTCGTCCTGGGGGAAAACGGCCTCCCCTCCACCACCAAGGAGGACGCCCTCCTCCACGGCCTCGGCCTCTCCCAAGTGCGCCGGGAAGCGGAAAAATACACGGGAGAGCTGGAACTCAAAACCGACGGGCAAATCTTCTGCGCCACAGTCCTGCTGCAAGAGCAGGGCAAACAGAACAGCAACACTGGAAAAGAGGAGTGGAAAAGATGAACACCATAGCGACAACTTACACAGCCGGGCCCCGCCGCCGGATACCGGCCCATGTCCCCCAGGCCGGCGGCTTTTGGGCGCTGGCTACCCAGGGCCTGGAGGGCAGCCAGGAGGACTACCGGAAACACCTGGAGAACAAATACGGCAAGCTCACCATCCAGGACGTCAGCCGGGACCAGGAGACCCTGACGCAGCTGGGCAAGCGTATGGGCGGCCACGATGTGGTGATAGCCCCTGCCATCTTTCAGCAGATGGCCGCCGACCCCAAAACCGCCGCCTACTACGAGGGCAAAATCGACTACTTTTTCCACACCATTGTACCGCAGGAAACGGCAAACTGCGCGGCCAAGGGCCTGGTCTTCCAGCCCGCGGGGGTTGTCGTCCACAAGGACGGGTCTGTCACCTATCTCTGCGGCTGCAGCGATTCCCCGGAACGGGTGGCAAAAGTCAACGCCATCAACCGGGCCAGGGACGAAAAGCGGGTTGCCCTGCGCCAGGCCGCCTTGGAGCGGGCCGCCCAGGAGGCGGCAGAGCGCCAGGCCCTTTGGGCGCAGGCAGCAGAGAAACGGGCGCAGCAGGAGTCCTTTTCCAATATCGGTGTCCTGCTCCACTCCCGGCTGGCAGCAGCCCCCCTCCCCCCCTTGCCCCAGGCCCTCCCCGCCCCGCAGGAATCCCTGTTTTACTATAATTTGCAATAAGGAAGGAGCATAACAATGGACAACACAATTGGCATCCGCTGGCAGCCCGGCCTTGCCTCCCTCCCCCAGCCGCAGCAGAGCCGCCCCCTGGAGAGCTTCCTCAGCCTGGTGGCAGAGGGGGTGGGGCAGGTGCAGGGCGGGGAAAAGGTAGAACCCGCCACCCTGGAGGAGCAGCTAAAGGCCAAGTACCCCGGCCTGGCCTACCATGTCTTTGACGGCAGCAGCCACTACTGGCGCACCCGCAATGACTATCCCCATCACCTGCTCTATCAGCAGGACACCGACCCCGCTGCGCTGGAAAACTGGCGCCCCACCGGCGCCAACCCCTTCTACGGCTCGGTAGACGGCAAATTCATCGCCCCCAAGGAGATTCACGCCCTGGGCAACGTGCCCCCCGGCAGCAAGGCGGTGGTGATTCACCCCAAGGTACAGGAGCGCATGGAGCGGGAGCCGGGCTACGCCCAGGAAATCATGGAACGCATCGACACCTGGTTTGCCTTTGACGTTGCCCGCAACGAGGCCAGCCACCCCGGCTCCACAGTGGGCATGTGCCAGTCGGTGGCAATCGGGGAAGACGGCAGCATCGTCAATGCCCAGTCCTCCTCCAGCGGCGGGGAAATCACCTACAGCAGCGACGAAATGGTACGGGCCTACTACCTGCGCCTGGCCAAGCAGGCCGATTTCCTGCGCATGGTCGCCAAGGAACAGCGGGAAGAGCAGCTCCTGCTCCGGGCCGCCTCCCAGCGCCTGGCTGTTTCCCCGGCCAAGGCCCAGCTGGCAGCCATGTTAAGCGGCCAGAACCTCTCTGAGATTTTCGGCCCCACCCTTGCCGGCGTCCCCACCGAAACCATCCTCTCCATGGCCCAGCGCGAGGCCTGGGGGACGGCCAGTGCAGCCTGGTGACAGCCCCCCTTTTTCCAAAAACCCCCATCCCCTGCACAGGGATGGGGGTTTTTCCTACCCTCAGCAAATTTTCTGAAGCATCTCCAAAAACTTCTGGGACGCCTTGGAGAGCACCTGGTATTTCTTCCAAATCAGGCTGGCGGTGGTGTGCTGCACCGGGCGCAGGGGCCGAAAACAGAGATTGCTCTCCCCGCTGGTGTTGATGAGCCCGTCAAAGCAGATGGCATACCCCATCCCCTCCTCCACAAACAGGGAGCCATTGAAGAGCAGGGTATAGGTGGCGGCGATATTGAGTTTTGACACATCCGGCGCAATCTGGCGCAGGATGGGCCAGCCGTCCCGCTCCTCCTGGCTGGAGACAATCAGGGGCTTGTCCAGCAGGTCTTCCGGCGCAATGGTTTCCTGCGCCGCCAGCTCGGCGTCCCGGCGCATCAGAACGCCAAAGGAGTCCGGGCAGGGCAGGGGCATGGACTGGTATTTCAGGCTGTCCACCCGCCCATAGACCAGCCCAAAGTCAATGAGCCCCTTGTCCAGCTGCTCCATGACAAAGACCGAGTTCCCGCTGGCAATGTGATAGCGAATACCGGGGTATTCGCTCCGCAGCCGGCAGGCCGCCCGGGCAATGTGCCGGTTGCGCTCTGATTCCCCTGCGCCGATATACACATCCCCTGCCACCGCCTCCTCTGCCAGGGAGATTTCGTCCTCGGTCTTTTTCACCAGCAGTACAATCTCCTCGGCCCGCTTCCGCAGCAGCACCCCCTCCTCTGTCAGGGAAATGCCCCGGTTGCTGCGCACAAAGAGCTGCTTTCCCAGCTCGTCCTCCAAGTCCTTCAGCTGCCGCGACAGCGTGGGCTGCGAAAGATGCAAAAACTCCGCCGCCCCCGACAGGCTCTCCTCCCTGGCCGCCGCTAAAAAATACTGCAATACCCGCAATTCCATCTGTATCCCCCTCTTTCCTGTTCGGTTCCTTCCTCTGTCCTCTGCCTTCTTGAGGCAGTCTATCACGGTTTTCTATAATCGTCAAGCATATCATGCTATGTAACATAGGCATTTGCTATTTACACAGGGGTGTGCTATGATATGCTAAGAAACCACATCAGGCAAACCAAACGCCAAATACTGAGCATGAAACCGGGGGGGAAGGAGGCAAACCAGATGAAACTGTGCTGTTCGGAAGACGCCCTTATCCAAAACCTGCGGGACGCGGGCTGCGACGAGGAAAAAATCGCCGCCTGCCTCTCCTGCATGAAATCCGACCGGGAAACGGAATGCCTCCGATTGCTCAAAAAGCACCGCAGCTGCCTGCTGGACACGGTGCATGAAGAGCAGAAGAAAATCGATTGCCTGGACTATCTGCTCTACCAGATGAAAAAGACGAAAGGGGAACAATGAGATGGACATCATTGCAAACAAGACCTTTGACGAGGAGCGCGCGCTCTACAACGCCCATGGCCTCCTGGTGCAGGACTGCACCTTCGACGGCCCCGCCGACGGGGAGAGCGCCTTCAAAGAGGGGCAGGGCATCCAGGTCCGCCGTTGTTTTTTCAATCTCCGCTATCCCTTCTGGCACGACAAGGGGGCAGTCATCTCCGATTCTGAGATGACTCAGCTGTGCCGCGCCGCCCTGTGGTATTCCGAGGATTTGGAAATCGCCGGCAGCAAGCTCCACGGCATCAAGGCCCTGCGGGAGTGCAGCCGTGTGGCAATGCGGGACTGCGACATCGTCTCCCCCGAATTCGGCTGGTCCACCGACACCATCCAAATGGAGGGCTGCACCGCCGAAAGCGAGTATTTCATGATGCGTTCCTCCCATCTCACCTTCCGGGACGTGCAGATGAAGGGAAAATACTCCTTCCAGTACATCCAGGACGCCGTCTTCGACCACTGCAACTTTGACACCAAAGACGCCTTCTGGCACGGCAAAAACATCACCGTGCGGGACAGCGTGGTCAAGGGGGAATACCTGGCCTGGTACAGCGAGGACATCACCTTTGAGCGCTGCAAAATCATCGGCACCCAGCCCCTCTGCTACTGCAAAAACCTCCGCCTCATCGACTGCGAGATGATAGGCACTGACCTGGCCTTCGAGCGCTCCGAAGTGGAGGCCGCCCTCACCGCCCCCATCGACAGCATCAAAAACCCCCTCTCGGGCCGCATCTATGTCCCGGCTGTGGGGGAAATCATCCGCGACCTGGAACAGGCCAAGGGCGAAGTCATCGTGGGCGCCCAGTGCTGCTGCGCCTAAGGGGGAGCGCCATGAACCTGCAATTCATCGGCGGGCTGGTGTCCTTGGCGCTGCTGTTAGCCGGCGGCGGCACGCCCCAGGAACCCGTTCCCCAGCCGCCCGCTCCCCCGGCAGGAATCGAGGAGGGAACCGAGCTGCCGTGCCTGTCCCTCCATGTGGGGGAGCACACCTTCTCTGCCCAGCTGGAGGACAGCGACACTGCCCGCGCCCTGTTAGAGCGCCTGCCCCTGTCCCTGCCTATGGAGGAGCTCCACGGCAACGAGAAATACGGTTACCTCGAAAGCCCCCTCCCCACCCACCCCTTCCTGCCCGGGAGCATCCGGGCAGGGGATCTGCTTCTCTACGGGGAGGACTGCCTGGTGGTCTTTTACGAAGGCCTCCCCGACTCCCCCTACTCCTACACCGCCCTGGGCCATATCGAAAATCCCGAGGGCCTGGCCGGTGCCCTGGGCAACGGCAGTGTCACAGTCCGCTTCACGGTCCAATAGCCAAAGCCCCGCTGTATTTCCCCGGAAATGGGGATTGACAGCGGGGCCTTTTTGCTTTACAATGGAGAAAAATAGAAGAACAGGGGAGCTTGTGTGACAGGCTGAGAGGAAGGTACACCTTCGACCCTTGAACCTGATGCGGGTAATGCCGCCGGAGGAAGATGCTGATTTTCTGCTTTTTTCTGGAGGTATCCCTTTGGGTGCCTCCTGTTTTTTTGCCTTTTTTATAAAACACTCTGACAGAAAAGAGGGAATCCATGCTGCAAGACACCCTGGCCGCCCTGCGCAAACAGGCCCCGCTCATCCACTGTATCACCAACTATGTCACAGCAAACGACTGCGCCAACCTGCTGCTGGCCTGCGGCGCCTCCCCCGTCATGGCCGACGACCCGGCAGAGGCCGCCGAAATCGCCGCCCAGAGCCAAGGGCTCCTCCTGAATCTCGGCACCTTAAACCAGTGCACCATCCCCGCCATGCTGGCCGCAGGCCGCCAGGCCAATGCCCTGGGCCTCCCCGTGGTGCTGGACCCGGTGGGCGCCGGCGCATCCCGCCTGCGCAGCGAAACAGCGGCAATGCTGTTAAGTGAGCTCCGCTTCGCCGCCATCCGGGGCAACAGCTCGGAGATTAAGGCCTTAGCCACCGGCAGCAGCGCAACCCGCGGCGTAGATGCCGCCCTTTCCGACCAGGCTCCAGAGGATGCCCTGGGCTTTGCCCAGGAGGCCTCCCGCCGGTGGGGCGCAGTGGTAGCCCTCACCGGCCCCATCGACATTGTGGCCCACGGGACACAGGCCTGCCTCATCCAAAACGGCCACCCCATGATGGGGCGCGTCACCGGCACCGGTTGCCAGCTCTCGGCGCTCACCGCCGCTTTCCTGGCGGCAAACCCCGGCGCGCCGCTGGAGGCCGTATCCGCCGCCGTCTGCGCCATGGGCCTCTGCGGTGAGATAGCCCACCGCCGCCTGGGCCGCTTAGAGGGCAATATCGCCTACCGGGGCCGCATCATCGACGCCCTGTACCGGCTCACGCCGGAGCGTCTGGCAGCGGGCGCAAAAGCCCGGTTCCTCCCCCCTCAAAGCACTTGAGCCACACCGCTTTCCACCTGCCAACGCTATAGCAGCCCGTGCTCCGCCAGCACCTTTGCCTCCTTCCAGTACCGGGGATACACCTCCTGGTAGAGCAGCGCAGTGGGGTGCTCCTGGTTTTCCAGCAGCTTGTCCCGCACAATCATGCGCATCACAATCCCCCTGATGATGTCGTAGCGGTACTGGGGCAGCTCCTCGTATCTCTCATACACAAACTCCCCCTTTTCCTGGTATTTCAGGATTTCCCGGTACACGTCCTCCACCACCTCTACCCCTGCCACCGGCACCGGCTCCCGGGAGATGGCGCAGGTCTTTACCCCGTGGTCTTCCCGCATCTCGTAGTCCCCCTCGCAGCGGTAGATATAGCCACTGACCCCCTTGTAAAACCGTTCCAGCGCGCCGGGGAACATCTCCTGGAACACCACCTTGTCCGGCTGGATGTCCATCATCATCCTGCGCACAGGGTCGCGTGCATAGTCCCAGATGTAAAACAGCGCCACCCTCCGGCTGGTGGAGAGATACACGCAGGCCTCTTTCAAATTAGAGCCCTCACTGTAAAAGGGCTTCAGTTCCGTGAGCCCTCCCCGGCTGGTGCCATGATAAAAAACCATTTTATCTCCTCCTATCTGTTTTTAGCGTGGTACTACTTCTTATCGTCCAAAACACACAAAACGAAAGCAGGTTGCAAATTATGAAATGTGAGAAAGGGCATATGCTCCTCTATGCTGTCACCGACCGGGCCTGGACAGGGCGCCAGAGCCTCTATGAACAGGTGGAGTCGGCCCTAAGGGGTGGTGTCACCTGCCTCCAGCTGCGGGAAAAGGCACTGGACGAGGCCGCCTTTTTCAAAGAGGCGGCGGAAATCGGCAGCCTGTGCAGGCAATATGGTGTCCCCTTCCTTGTCAACGACAATCTGCCCGTGGCCATCGCCAGCGGCGCAGACGGCGTCCACATCGGGCAGTCCGACCTGGGCGTGCGGGAGGCCCGCGCGCTCTTGGGCAGCGGCAAAATCCTGGGCGTCTCTGCGCAGACTGTCGAACAGGCCCGGCGGGCCGTGCAGGAGGGAGCCGACTACCTGGGCGTGGGCGCCGTCTTCCCCACTGCCACTAAGACAGATGCCAGCCCTGTCCCCCTTCCCACGCTCCAGGCCATCTGCCAGGCGGTGGAGGTGCCTGTGGTAGCCATCGGCGGCATTGGCCGGGAAAATCTCCTCTCCCTCTCCGGCAGCGGCGTCCAGGGCGTGGCCCTGGTGTCCGCCATCTTCGGGGCCAGAGACATCACAAGCGCCTGCCGGGAGCTGCGCGCCCTGGCGGAGCAAATGGCCGGGAACACCCCATCAGAAAGGAATTGACCGACATGAAAACAGCCCTCTCCATCGCCGGGACCGACCCCACCGGGGGCGCAGGAATCCAGGCGGACTTAAAAACCATGACCCTCAACGGGGTCTTTGCCATGAGCGTGGAAACCGCCCTGGTGGCCCAGAACACCACCGGCGTCCGGGGCATCCTGGAGGTCTCCCCGGAATTCCTGGCCCTGCAAATCGATGCTGTATTTGAAGACATCCCACCCGATGCCGTCAAAATCGGCATGGTCTCCTCCCCTGCCCTCATCGCGGTCATCGGGGAGCGCCTACGCCATTACCGGCCCCCAACCATTGTGGTAGACCCGGTGATGGTCACTGCCAGCGGCCACCGGCTCATTGGCGAAGACGCCGCAGAGGCCCTTAAGCGGGAGCTCCTCCCCCTCTGTACCTTAGCCACCCCCAACATCCCCGAGGCCCAGGTGCTGGCGGGCATGGAAATCCACACCCCCCAGGAGATGGAAACTGCTGCCCGCCGCATTAGCCAGGCCTTTGGCTGTGCCGTGCTGCTCAAGGGCGGCCACAGCGTCAACGACGCCAACGACCTGCTGGCAGAGCAGGAAAAGACCCAGTGGTTCCCCGGCAAGCGCATCCCCAACCCCAACACCCACGGCACCGGCTGTACCCTCTCCAGCGCCATCGCCGCCAATTTAGCCAAGGGGTTCCCCCTGCCCCAGGCCATCTCCCTGGCAAAGGACTACATCTCCTCCGCCCTGGCCGCCATGCTGGATTTGGGCCGGGGCAGCGGCCCCATGAACCACGCCTTTGACCTGCGGGGCAAGTATGCCAAAGAGGCCGAATAGCAGTTGGATATGAGAAAGGAGCAGACTGCCATGCAGAAAACCACCCAACATCTCCTGGACGCTGCCCGGGAAACCTGGGCGGCCTACAACCGCCACCCCTTTGTGCTGGGTATTGAGGACGGCTCCCTGGACCGGGAGAAGTTTCGCTATTACATTCTCCAGGACTATCTCTATCTGGAGGAATACGCCAAGGTCTTTTCCATCGGCGTGGCAAAGGCCGGGAGCTTAGAAACCATGCAGCTCTTTTCCCGCTATGTCACTCTCCTCACCCAGGGGGAGATGGACATTCACCGGGGCTATCTGGGACGGCTGGAGGTGACGGAGTCTGAGCTTGCCCAGACCCCTCGGGCCCTGGACAACCTCTCCTACACCTCCTACATGCTGCGGGTGGCCTACGAAGAGGGCGAAATCGAGATTCTCTCCGCCATCCTCTCCTGCGCCTATAGTTATGAGCAAATCGCCCAGACAATCCTGGAGCACAACCCCTGCGCCGCCCGGCATCCCTTTTATGGCCAGTGGGTGCAGGGCTATGCCGCCCCCACCTATCACCAGGCCAATCTCCTGCTGCTGGGTACCCTCGACCGCCTGTCGCAAAACCTCCCCCCGGCCCGGCTGCACCACATCACCGACATTTTCCTAACCTGCTCCCGCTATGAGCTGGCCTTCTGGGACATGGCCTGGAATCAAGCCGCTGGTCCACGCCCTCGCCTATAGCCGCCTCCGCCCCAGATAGCGGTTTACCCGCCCCCTGTATTCCCTATAATCCTCCCCAAAGGCAGCTGTCAAAAAATCCTCCTCCACATTGACAATCTGTAAATGGAGCATCAGCGCGGCAAGGCCCGAGAGCACCAGCAGCACCGGGTGGAAAAACATCAGCAAAATCCCGATGTACACCAGGTCAAATCCCAAAAAGGCGGGATTGCGGCTGTAGCGGTAGATACCCTCCGTCACCAGCTTTGTCTCCCCCTTTTGGGGCGTCCCGGCCCGCCAGCTGTCCCCCATGTCCCGCACCGAGAGGGCAAAGGCTGCCACCCCCAAAACCCCCAGCGCAAACCCTGCCGCCCGCACTCCCGCCGGGAACCGGCTGACGGGAATCAGGATACACGCCATCTCCGCGGCAGCTGCCAAAACCGTCGCCAGCTTTACGCCCAGCTCAATCCGCTTTGCAGCCCCTGTCTTTCCCTTCCCCAGCTGGTTGGTGCGGATTCCCCTGCCCCGCTGCCGCAGCATCTTGTAAAAATAGCAGCCGTAAAACGCCGCCAGAATCCCCAGCGCCCCGATTTGAAACAGCATTGCTTTCCCCCTTTTCTGTTACATGACAAAAGCAGCAGGCCAG
This sequence comes from Oscillospiraceae bacterium, assembly GCA_022791315.1. Lineage (GTDB taxonomy): Bacteria > Bacillota > Clostridia > Oscillospirales > Ruminococcaceae > JAAVYW01. Next base: position 52,373 of record JAAVYW010000051.1, read on the forward strand.
CTCTATTTCAAACGCCGGTCCTGCTGCTTGTCTTTTCTCACTTAGTCCAACAGATATTTTGTCACACTGGCGGGCAGTTCTTCCGCGTCCGCAGACACCGTGAAGAGGAATTCCGCCTTGGCCTGCTCACTGAGCTTCTCCATCTTCTCAAAGAACGCAGCCAGAGCATCATAGTTCCTGCCGCCGATTTTCAAGATACCATCGATATACACGCGGGAAATATCGTAGTTCCCTGCGCACAGGCCAGAGACAAAGCCAAAGAACATGTCATACCCGGAGATACCGAATTCCTCTGCATCCACCAGCCGGCAGCGGTGGGAGATGTCATAGGTCAGCTTCATGCCCTTTTCAATGCACACCACGCTGCCCGTCTCGTTCTCCACTGCTTTGTTAATCATGTCGATGATTTTCTTTGTCTTCCCGGCCCCTTTGTTGCCGACGATAATCTTTACCATAAAACGTCCTCCCTTAAATTGAGTGATTATAGAATGGGCACAAGTCCCTTTCCGTTCCTATGTGTTCCCTATTTTGCCAATTTTTCCGTGAGCGCCGCGGTGAGGTCTTCATAACCGGGCTTGCCCAAAAGGGCAAACATATTCCGCTTATAGCTCTCCACGCCAGGTTGGTCAAAGGGGTTGACCCCCAGCAGATAACCGGAGATGGCGCAGGCCTTCTCAAAGAAATACACCAGCCATCCAAACTCATAGGGGGTAATCTCCGGCATCTCCAGCACCAGGTTGGGCGTGCCCCCCTCTGTGTGGGCCAGGATTGTGCCCTCCATAGCCTTGCGGTTGACAATGGACATATTCTGATTTGAGAGGAAATTCAGCCCGTCGAAATTCCCGGCCAATTCCTCAATAAACAAATCCTTTTTCGGCTTTTGAATATCCACCACAGTCTCAAACATAACCCGGCTCCCGTCCTGGACAAACTGCCCCAGGGAATGCAGGTCCGTGGAGAAGGTGGCCGAAGAGGGATAGAGCCCCTTGTGGTCTTTCCCCTCGCTCTCGCCGAAGAGCTGCTTCCACCACTCGGCCATCATGGTAAAGGCCGGGTCATAGCTCACCAGCATCTCCACCGCCTTGCCCTTGTTGCGCAGGATATTGCGGGCGGCGGCATAGCGGTAGCAGTCGTTCTCCGCCAAATCAGGCTTTGCATAGGCCTCCATAGCGGCGGCGGCGCCCTGCATCATAGCGGCAATATCCACGCCCGCCACAGCAATGGGCAGCAGCCCCACAGCGGTGAGCACCGAGAAGCGCCCCCCCACGTCGTCGGGAATTACAAAGGTCTCGTACCCCTCTTCCCCGGCCAGCTCCTTCAGGGTGCCCCTGGCCTTGTCCGTGGTGCAGTAGATACGCCCTCTGGCCTCTTCCTTGGAGTATTTCTTCTCCAACAATTCCCGGAAAATCCGGAACGCCAGGGCGGGCTCGGTGGTGGTCCCGGACTTGGAAATCACGTTCACCGAGATATTTTTCCCCTCGCAGAGGGTGAGGATTTCATTCAAATAAGTGGGGCTGATAGTGTTGCCCGCAAAATAGATTTGGGGAGTATCCTTGGGCAGGGCATTGTACATTGGGGAGGTGAGCAGCTCAATCGCGGCCCGCGCGCCCAGATAGGAACCGCCGATTCCGATGACAATGAGAATATCCGTATCGCCCTTAATTTTCTCGGCAGCCCTTTGGATACGGGCAAATTCCTCTTTATCATAGTCTTTCGGCAAGGAGACCCAGCCTAAGAAATCGTTGCCCAGGCCGTTTTTCTCCTCCAGCATCCGGTGGGCGGCCAATACATGTGGTGCGATGCCCTCATATTCCCTCTGGGCAATAAAGGGTTCCAGGTATTTGGTGTTGAGTTTCACTGCCATTTCACAACCATTCCTTTCCTGGGAACTGTAGCAGGGCCCCCAAACGGCCCTTTTCTCCCCGGTTTTCCTATAGTGGCAGCTCTCTGCGCCTGCCTCTTCGGCCTGCGCTGTCTGCCCTTATTCATATTGTACTAGAATGCCGTCCGTTTTTCAAGCCCATTTGTCTAGTTTCTAAAAGTTTTTTAGTTCTCCCTCTCTTCGGGACAAGGGCTGGCTTCGCTGTCCAAGGCCAAGCGCCAGCTGCGTAAGCCCCCTCATCCCAGCGTCCTTCCCCTCTCCGTCCTATCGCGCCGTAGGCAAATCAAAGTTTCCGTCCACCCTTTTCAAAGGGTGGTGGGGTTGAGGGGCAAAGCCCTTCGTCGCTCACCGCAGTGAGCGAAATTCCCCTTCTCTAGGGCGGCGTATCTGTAACAAGCTAAGGCTCGCACCTAGCCAACACGCCGCCCTCCATCAAGCTTCCCTTTGCCGGTAACACTTCCCCCGCCCTCGCCGTCTTTGCCGAAGGCAAACAGGCCCCATCTCCATCTCGGCCCAGTCTCGTCGGTTCCCGCACCGAGCAGGCAAAGGCCAACCTTCGTTGGCCCGCTTCCTTGCCTTGCCGCAAGGAAGCGAAAGGCCCATAGGGGCAGCTCGGGTGTCGGCGGACACTCCGGTTGTTGGCGTTCTCCCACTTTTAGCAGTGACAAGGCCAGGTGAAGCGGGCTCGGCGGGGCCCCGTAGTTAGTTCGCCTTGGCTTTCTGCGGGGGCGGGGGGGCTCATTTAGCTTCTCTATTGCCCCAAATTCTTCCTCTACCTGTCTGCATCCTAGCTCCTTCGCAATAGGATGCGGCAAAGGTTTAGTACGGTTCGTCTAACGGGGGAACCTCTCTTGACAAAAATACTGCTCATAGTAATACTAACTCAATCCCGGAATGCTCCTAGCAATTTTCGCAGGCAAAAGCCCAGCCCTCTGGCTTTTACTTCTGCCTGGGCTGTGATGGGGTAGCGTCCCAGTTCTTCCTCTTCTACCCGCAAAACCAGTGTGCCAATCTGCTGCCCGGGCAGCACAGGGGCTTCCAGGCTCTCCACCATCTGGATTTCCGTGGTCACCAGCTTCTCCTGCCCCTTTTTCAGCAGCAGGGGCTCCACGGCCACCGCCTGGCCCTGTACCTCTGTCTCCTCCCCCAGTGTCACTGGCACCGGCGGGATTGCCAGCTCCTCCCCCGAGAAGCTGTAGACGGTGTAGTTGGCAAAGCCGTAGTCCAGCAGCGTGCGCGCCGAGGCAAACCGGTGGTCGCTGGTGTCGCACCCCATCACCACTGCCACAAAGGACACCCCATCCCTGGTGGCTGTGGCCGAGAGGCAGCTGCCCGCCCCGTCGGTGGTGCCGGTTTTGAGCCCTGTGGCCCCCTTGTAAAATCGCACCAGTTTGTTGGTGTTCACTAAGGAGGTAGCCCCGTCCCGCAGGCTGTCCATCCAGGTGGAGGTGTATTTGCGGATACCCTCGTGCTTCAGCAGCTCCGCCGACATGATGGAGATGTCCCGCGCCGTGCTCACATGCCCCTCGGCGTCCAGCCCGGTGGCATTTACAAAGTGGGTGTTTTCCATCCCCAGCTCCTGGGCCCGCTGGTTCATCAGTGCCACAAAGCTCTCCTCCGAACCCGCCACATGCTCCGCCAATGCCACTGACGCGTCGTTGGCGCTGGCTACGGCCGCGGCCTTCAGCAGCTCCTCCACTGTCATCTGCTCGTTTTCCTTGAGCCAAATTTGGCTCCCCCCCATGGAGCAGGCGTGGGCCGAGGCTACCACCGTGTCGTCATAGCTGATTTTCCCCTCGTCCAGCGCCTCCATCACCAGCAGCAGGGTCATCACCTTGGTAATGGAGGCCGGGGGCATGGGCTCATTCTCGTTCATGGCAAAGAGGGTTTCCCCCGTATCCAGCGACACCAGCACCGCCGATTTGGCAAAGAGCTCCTTTTCCAGCGCTGCGCTCCCCTGTTCCGCCACTGCCTGGGCCGTCTGGGCGTCAAACTGTTCAAAGGCGTCGTAGTAGTCCTCCTCGTCAATCACAGCATAGTAGCCGCTGTTTATAATCTCCTGCACCAGTTCCTCTTCTTCATAGGCATAAGCTGTCAGGGGGCACAGCATCCCCGCCGCCAGCACCAGGGCAAGCGCCTTTTTGCCCGCTGTCTTGTTCATCCCGTTCCCTTCCTTCCTGTCTCCACTCCCATAGTTTGAGGGCTTTTCCCTCTATCTATATGAAGCGCTGAAGGGAAAAAGGACAAATTTTCAGGCCCTGGCCTCAAACCCATTTTGCCCAATTGCATGATATGCCTCATAGTAGGCCATTTTTATTTCCCGGTGCACTGCTGTTTCGGCCTTTGTCTCCTTCTCGTGCCATCCGGCGCCTTGGGTATAGGTCAGGATTTCCTCCCCGTTTTCATCGTACACATGCACTGCGGACCCAATCCCCAGTGGTTCCCCCTGCGCCTCATACCGCTTGCCAAACAGCAGGAAGGCCAGCCGCTGGTCTGCTTCTTTGATTTCCTGCAATATCTCCCGGTCATCGGCCACTTTTGCCAGCACTGCCGCCCGGTTTGGCGCCGCCTTCGCCACCTCGGCCCTGCGCAGGGCGGCAAACTCCTCCCCCATGTATACTCCGGCCCGGGCGTCTTCCTGCGCCAGCTTCCCAATTGTCTCTTTCAGGGAATCGCTCATCTCCCACCCGGTTTTCTTGGCAGCGGCAGGGCGGGCGGCCTGCCATCTGCCCATACGGTTGATACGGTTCATGTTATCCCCTCCCGGTAAAAAGAAAAAGCACCGGCTAAAATCTCTTTAAGCGGTGCTCTTCAAGCTATTTCCCCTGATTTTCTCATACGCAGAACCTGAATGCTGCCCGGAGAAGGCCGCCCAAAGCGGCGCACGGGGCCGGATGCAGGTTCTTAGCCGACGATATAAGCCTTGATTTCTTCGATGAACTCTTTGCTCTCATTCGCATCTGCATGGATATTAGCCTGAATCGCTTTCGACAAATCGAGACTGAAAATACCCATGATGGATTTCCCGTCAATGGCATAGCGGCCAGAGACTAAGTCCACGTCATAAGGGCACTTGGTTACAATGGTCACAAAGCTCTTTACATCCTCGATGGTGTTCAGCATGATTTTTACGCTGGTCATAGTGCAAAACTCCCTTCAATTATTTTCTGTGTAAACATCCCGCCGCCGGGGAATCCCCCTGCCTTTGGTCTTATTTACTACATCTACACTATATATCATCCAAATCTTTTCGTCAACTGATTCTTGCCATTTTGCGGAAATTTCAGTATAATCAATAGGAGGAAAAGATTTTTGTATACAGCATTTTGTCTATTTTCTATGCAGAAATCTTGTGCAATATATCCTATTGACAATCATTGTCATTCTGGGAGGTGTGCCATGCGGGCCGCATTTTATACCCTGGGCTGCAAGGTCAATCAGTACGAGACGCAGATTTTGCAGCAGCATTTTGCCCGGGAGGGCTATGAAATCGTGGACTTTGAGGAGGAAGCGGATGTCTACGTGGTGAATTCCTGCACTGTGACAGCCACGGGGGACAAAAAGAGCCGCAAGGCGCTGCGGGCCTGCCTGCGGCGCAATCCGGGGGCAGTTGGGGTGCTCACGGGCTGCTTTCCCCAGGCCTTCCCCGAGGAAGCCACGGCCTTTTTGGAGGCCAAGGTAGTGGCGGGCGCCCGCGACCGGAACAAGCTGCTGCGCCTGGTGGAGCACGCCCTGCGCACCGGCGAGCGGGTGGTGGACATCCCGCCCCACGAACGGGGCGAGGCCTTTGAGGAGATGCAAGCCGAGCGGTTTTTGGAGCGCACCCGCGCCTTTGTGAAAATCGAGGACGGCTGCGAAAACTGGTGCTCCTACTGTATTATCCCCAAGGCCAGGGGGCCCATCCGCTCCAAGCCGCTGGATTCCCTGGGGCAGGAGCTGGCCTCCCTGGCCCAGGCCGGCTACCGGGAGGCAGTGCTCACCGGCATCAACCTCTCCTCCTATGGCAAAGACCTGGGCCTGCGCCTGGCTGACGCCGTGGAGGCCGCCTGCGCCGTAGAGGGGTTGGCCCGCGTCCGCCTCAGCTCCTTAGAGCCCGAGCTCCTCACGGAGGAGGACATCGCCCGCCTGGCAAACTGCGAAAAGCTCTGCCCCCAGTTCCATCTGGCGCTGCAGAGCGGCTGCGACGAAACCCTGCGCCGCATGAACCGCCACTATGACCGGGCGGAGTACGCCCGCATCGTGGCCTCCCTGCGGGCCCGGTTCCCGGGCGCCTCCTTCACCACCGACATGATGGTGGGCTTCCCCGGCGAGACAGAGGAGGAGTTCGCCCGGTCCCTGGCCTTTGCGGAGGAAATCGGCTTTGCCAAGGTGCACGTCTTCGCCTATTCCCCCCGCCCCGGCACCCGGGCCGCCGCCCTGCCGGAGCAGGTGAGCGCGGCTGAGAAATCCCGCCGCAGCGCCGCTTTAGCCGCCGCCTGCCAGGCCACCCGTGCCCGCTTCCTGGCCGCCCAGGTGGGGAGCCTCTCCCGGGTACTCTTTGAGACCCATTCGGAGCCCCAGGGCTGGTTCGGCTACACCGAAAACTATACCCCGGTCTATGTCGCGTCCGGCAAGCCGCTGGCGGGCCAGGTACATGCTGTGCGCATCACCTCCGCCTCAGAGGACTTCTGCCTGGGGGAGCTGGTTTCATCACACTAGAGACAACAGGGACAACCCTGCTAAAACCCAGTCCTAAGAAAAAGAAAGGAATGGTTAGTACAATGGCAGTCTATCGTATTTACGTGGAGAAAAAAGAGGAGCACGCCACCGAGGCCCACGGCCTGCTGAACGATATCAGGGCCTCCTTAGGCCTTGCGGGGCTCACCGGCCTGCGGGTCATCAACCGCTACGATGTGGAGGGCATCAGCCAGGAGGTGTTCGGCCGCTGCCGCAACACCATCTTCTCCGAGCCCCAGGTGGATGTGACCTACGACACCCTCCCCGACTTGGAGGAAAACCAGCGGCGCTTTGCCATCGAGTATCTCCCCGGCCAGTTTGACCAGCGGGCCGATTCCTGCGCCCAGTGCATCCAGCTCCTGGCCCAGGGGGACCGCCCCGTGGTGCGCACCGCCCGCATCCTCCTGCTCACCGGTTCCCTTTCCGACGAGGAGTTTGCCCGGGTTGTCTCCTACTGCATCAACCCCGTAGAGGCGCGCGAGGCCTCCTTCGAGCCCTTTGACACCCTGGAGAGCGTCTACGACCTGCCCACCACTGTGGAGACCTTAACCGGCTTTAACGCCCTCAGCAAAGAGCAGCTGGCCGATTTTGTCTCCCGCTACGGCCTGGCTATGGATTTGGACGACATCCTCTTCTGCCAGCACTACTTTAAAGAGGAGGAGCGCCGCGACCCCACCATCACCGAAATCCGCATGATTGACACCTATTGGTCCGACCACTGCCGCCACACCACCTTCTTAACCAATATCGACCACGCCGACATCGCCCCGCCCTATATCGCGGACACCTACCAGGAATACCTGGACATCCGCAAGGAGCTCTACGTCGGCAAAAACAAGCCCATCACCCTGATGGACATCGCCACCATCGGCGCCAAGAAGCTCAAAGCCATGGGCAAGCTGCCTGACCTGGACGAGTCCGAGGAGATTAACGCCTGCTCGGTGAAAATCAAGGTGGATGTGGACGGGGAGCTCCAGGACTGGCTGCTGATGTTCAAAAACGAGACCCACAACCACCCCACCGAAATCGAGCCCTTCGGCGGCGCGGCCACCTGCCTGGGCGGCGCCATCCGGGACCCCCTGTCGGGCCGCTCCTATGTCTATCAGGCCATGCGCGTCACCGGGGCCGCCAACCCCCTGCGCCCCTTTGCCGAGACCTTAAAGGGCAAGCTCCCCCAGAAAAAGCTGGTGACCACTGCCGCCAACGGCTACAGCTCCTACGGCAACCAAATCGGCCTGGCAACCGGCCATGTCCACGAGATTTACCATGAGGGCTATGCCGCCAAGCGTCTGGAAATCGGGGCGGTCATCGGCGCCACCCCTGCCGAAAACGTGCGGCGGGAGGTCCCCCAGCCCGGTGACATCATCCTCCTCCTGGGCGGCAAGACCGGGCGGGACGGCTGCGGCGGCGCCACCGGCTCTTCCAAGTCCCACACCCTCCAATCCCTGGAAACCTGCGGGGCCGAGGTGCAAAAGGGCAACGCCCCCGAGGAGCGCAAGCTCCAGCGCCTGTTCCGGGATAAGCGGGCCACCTCCATGATTAAGCGCTGCAACGACTTCGGCGCAGGCGGCGTCTCGGTAGCCATCGGCGAGCTGGCCGACGGCCTCACCATCGACCTGGACAAGGTGCCCAAGAAATACGACGGCTTAGACGGCACCGAGCTTGCCATCAGCGAATCCCAGGAGCGCATGGCCGTGGTGGTGGCAAAGGAGGACGTGGAGCCCTTTATCGAGCTGGCCCGTCTCGAAAACCTCACCGCCACCCCTGTGGCTGTTGTCACCGATAAAAACCGCCTGGAAATGAACTGGTACGGCAACACCATTGTCAGCCTCTCCCGGGATTTCCTAAACTCCAACGGCGCCTCCAAGCACACCGATGTAAAGGTGGGGGCCGTGTCCCCCGCCCTCCCCGCCCCGGAGGCCGTCACCCCCCAGGCCTGGAGCGACCACCTGGCCTCCCTGGCCTGCTGCTCCCAGAAGGGCCTTGTGGAGTATTTTGACTCCACCATCGGCGCGGGCACAGTGCTTATGCCCTTTGGCGGCAAGCACCAGCTTACCCCCAACCAGGCCATGGCCGCCAAAATCCCCGTCCTCCACGGCGAGACCAACACCACCTCCCTCATGGGCTGGGGCTTCAACCCCCTGGTCTCGGAGAAGAGCCCCTACCACGGGGCAGTCTGCGCGGTGGTGGAGTCGGTGGCAAAGGTGGTGGCCGCCTCCGGCGACTATAAGAAGTGCTGGCTCACCTTCCAGGAGTACTTTGAGCGCACCCAGGGCAATCCCGCCCGCTGGGGCCAGCCCTTCTCCGCTCTGCTGGGCGCTTTAAAGGCCCAGCTGGAACTGGGTATCGCCGCCATCGGCGGCAAGGACTCCATGTCCGGCACCTTTGAAGACATCGACGTCCCCCCCACCCTGGTGTCCTTCGCCGTCTCCGTCACCAAGTCCGAGGACGTGGTCTCTCCCGAATTCAAGGAGGCGGGCAGCCAGGTGCTCTATCTGGCCCCGCAGTACGACGAAAACGGCCTCCCCTGCTTTGAGAGCGTCAAGGAGACCTTTTCCCTGGTGACAGAGGCCATCCGCGCAGGCAAAATCCGCGCCGCCTGGAGCGTGGCAAACGGCGGCGTGGCCGAGGGCATTGTCAAGATGTGCCTGGGCAACCGGCTGGGCTTTGCCTTTGACAGCCAGCCCTCCCCCGGCCTGCTCTTTGTCCCGGTCTACGGCTCCTTCCTCCTGGAAGTGGCTCCCTGTGCCCCCCTCCCCGGCGCACAGGTTTTAGGCAAGGTCACAGAGGCCTACACCGTCGTCACCCCCGATTACACCGTAGACCTCGCCCCCCTCCAGGAGCGCTGGGAGACCACCCTGGAGCCCGTCTTCCCCGTGCGCACCGAGACCAGCCCAGACCCTGTCCCCGCCTTTACCACCGGGGTAAAGCAGCGGGTGGCCCCGGCTGTGGGCGCGGCGTCCCCCCGGGTGCTCATCCCCGTCTTCCCCGGCACCAACTGCGAGATTGACACCGCCCGCCTCTTCCAGCGCTATGGGGCAACCCCCGATGTCTTCGTGGTCAACACCCTCTCCGGCGACGCCATCGCCCAGTCGGTGGCGGAGTTTGCCAGGCGGATTGACCAGAGCCAGATTATCATGATTCCCGGCGGCTTCTCCGGCGGCGACGAACCCGAGGGCTCCGGCAAATTCATCACCGCCTTCTTCCGCAACCCGTCTATTAAGGAGAGCGTCCACCGCCTTCTGGGGCAGCGGGACGGCCTGATGCTGGGCATCTGTAACGGGTTCCAGGCCCTCATCAAGCTGGGCCTTGTCCCCTTCGGCGAGATTATCGACACCGATGACACCTGCCCCACCCTCACCTTCAACCGCATTGGCCGCCACCAGTCCATGCTGGCCCGCACCCGCATTGCCTCCAACAAATCCCCCTGGCTGGCCCTGACCCAGCCCGGAGACATCCACACCGTGGCCGTCTCCCACGGCGAGGGCCGCTTTGCCGCCAGCGAGGAGCTGGTGCGCAAGCTGGCGGCCAACGGCCAAATCGCCACCCAGTACTGCGATTTGGAGGGGGCCCCCACCATGAATTGGCGGTATAACCCCAACGGCTCCACCTTCGCTGTGGAGGGCATCACCTCCCCCGACGGCCGCGTCCTGGGCAAGATGTGCCACAGCGAGCGCATCGGCAGGGACGTCTATAAAAACGTGCCCGGCGAAAAAGACCAGCTCATCATCAAAGCCGGCGTGGAATACTTCCGTTAAAAGCAGGGCAAACGGGCTCCCCAGCGGGAGCCCCTTCCCCTCAAGAAAGGCGGTCATCCCCATGATAATCGACTCCAAGGGCCAGAAATGGTACAAAGGCAACCTCCACACCCACACCACTGTTTCCGACGGCGTGCGCACCCCCGAAGAGGTCATCGCCCTCTACCGGGAAAAGGGCTACGACTTCTTAGCCATCACCGACCACTGGCACACCTCCGAAAACCGGGTCACAGAGGACGGCATGCTCCTCCTCTCGGGCTGCGAGTTCAATGTGGGCGAGAGGGACGTACTCTGGGGCGTCTACCACCTGGTGGGCCTGGGCTTCACAGAGGCTCCCCCCCTCACCTTTGCCCCCTACCTGGAACCCCAGAAAATCATCGACGAGGTACACCGCTGCGGCGGCCTGGTGAACCTGGCCCATCCTGCCTGGTCGTTAAACACCCCGGAACAAATCGTCCCCCTGCAGGGTATCGACCTCACCGAGATTTTCAACTCTGTCTCCGATACCCCCTGGAACGCCCGCCCCTATTCCGGTTATTTTGTGGATATCATGGCAACCCGGGGCCATCTCTTCCCCTGTATCGCCGCCGATGACGCCCATTTCTACGAAGGGGACGAGACAAAGTCCTATGTCATGGTGCGGGCCGATTCCCTCAGCCGGGAATCCATCCTCTCCGCCCTGCGCTCCGGCGACTTCTACGCCACCCAGGGCCCCTCCCTCCGGCTGGAGATTGACGGCGGCGTGGTCCGCGCCCACACCTCCCCGGTGGAAAAAATCATCTTCTACTCCAATTCCATCTATTCCACCCAGCGGGTCGCCCAGGGCCACGGCCTCACCGAGGCCACCTACCACCTCCAACCTGTGGAGACCTTCATCCGCGCCGAGGCCATCGATAAAGAGGGCCGCACCGCCTGGACCTCCCCCCTCCCCGTCCATCCATAAAAAGAGACCCCCCAAGCGCCAGAAAACGCTTGGGGGGTCTTTCCCTAAAAATTCAAAATACCCAGATGTTCCAGTAAAATCTTAAGCCCCAGCAAAATCAGAATCACGCCCCCTGCAATCTCCGCCTTGGCCTTATACCGTGTCCCAAACACATTCCCAATCTTCACCCCTGCCGCCGAGAGCACAAAGGTAATCACCCCAATAAACAGCACTGCTGCCAGGATATTCACCTCCAAAAAGGCAAAGGTAATCCCCACAGCCAGCGCATCGATGCTGGTCGCCACAGCCAGCAGCAGCATGGTCTTGCAGGAGAGGGAGGCATCCGCCTGCTCCTCCTCCTGGGAGAGGGCCTCCTTAATCATCTTCCCCCCGATAATCCCCAAGAGCCCAAAGGCAATCCAGTGGTCCACCGCTGTGATGTAGTCTTTAAACCCCACACCCAGCAGGAACCCCAAAAAAGGCATCAGCGCCTGAAACCCACCAAACCAGAGCCCCACCAACGCCGTGTGCTTCCAATTCACCCTTTGGAGCGCCAGCCCCTTGCACACCGCCACCGCAAACGCATCCATTGAAAGCCCCACAGCCAACGTAAAAAGCGCCATCCATCCCATAGCTTCAAAATCCTTTCCCTGCCCGGTAACTGGGCGTCTCTCTGTCCATTTTATGTGGGAGAAACCAACAAAAAGACCCATGGACAGAGGGATTCCCCAGCTGTCCATGGGTCTCGCTTTTTCAGGCAATACCAGGTCCCAGTGTCAGGCACCAGAACCAGAATGTTGATAGTGCCGCGGCCCTGCCGCAAGCTACTCCCCCAAGAATTTCCTCCAGTGTACCACACCTTCCCCCCTTTTGTCAATCTCCGCCTTTTCCCCCTCATCCGCACCAACCCCATCCAGAAACACCCAACAAAAAGTTCCGGTGCACCCATCGCCGGAACTTTTCCCATTCTACATCAAAAATTTTATTTCCCCTCCTGCATCCGCCCGGCAAACTCCCGCACCCGCCGGCCCTCCTCGGCCCGGTAGGGGTATCCCAGCTGTTTTGCCGCCGCCGGCGCCATTTCCTGGAACCAGTCGCAGCGCCCAAACAGGCTGCGCCACATCTCCCCGTAATCCCCACCCGCAAAGAGCCCGGCAAACCTTTTCCACTCTTCCGCCGACAAAAAACGCTCCAAATACTTCCCCTGCTTCCCCACCGAGACCTGGAACCCCTTTTCCAACCCGATTTTCCAGCAGAGCATCTTAAAAAACATGGGATACTGCGCCTCGTCCAGCATGTGCTTGGCCAGCGTCAGCTCCCTGCGGCAGAGCGCCTTGGCCACATAGAGAGCCAGCCACCAGAACTCGTTGCAGGTATCCAAAAACTCCTTCTCCCCTGGCCGTTCCAAATGATAGTACCCCTCTCCCGGCACATCGGGATACTCCAGCCCATCCTTATTCAAGAGCACCCGCCGGGGCTCGGCCTCCTCCGCAGGCGTTTCCCTATGCCAATTTACCTTATCCACCAGGATCAGGTCAATCCGGTTCCCGTCCGCAAACTGCATAAGATAGGCAAAATACTCCCGCCCGCCATAATCATAGGGATGGGAATACCAGTCATCCGGCGTCTGCAAAATCAGCATCTCCCCAAACTTCCCAATCCACTCCCGGTCTTCCGTAAAGGGATGAATATCCGTCACCAAAAATGTAATATCAAAATCCCGGTACTTGTCCGGCTTGGCGTCCGGCATCACCCGTGACCCTGCTAAGGCCACTGCCCGTACTCGCTCATCTTCCCTGGCATATTGCAATATCGTTTCCAGCATTTCTGCTTCTGTCCTGCGTTTCATTGGTCTTCCTCCTGCTTATTATATTCCATCTCCTTCGGGGCAAAGGCCAGCTTCATTGACCCCCATCTTTTGGGGCCGGGCATCCTTCCCTCTCCGTCCTATCGCGCCGCAGGCAAATCAAAGTTTCCGGGCCAGCGCAGCTGGCCTTGTCCACACCTTTCCAAAGGGTGGTGAAGACCAACTGCGTTGGTCTGGCAAGAATCGCCTTGCGATTCTTGAAAGTCAAGCCTGCGGCTTGACTTTGTCGAGGGGCAAAGCCCCCGGCGCTCACCGCAGTGAGCGAAATTCCCCTTCTCCCGGGCGGCGTATCCATAACAAGCTAAGGCTACCTCCCAGACAACACGCCGCCCTCCACCAAGCTCCCCTTTGCCGGTAACACATCCCTCCCCCTCGCCGCCTTTGCCAAAGGCAAACAGGCCCAGGCTCGCCTATCACGCGGGCTCGTCGGTTCCCGCACCGAGCAGGCAAAGGCCAACCTCCGTTGGCCTGGTTCCTTGCCTTGCCGCAAGGAAGCGAAAGGCCCATAGGGGCAAGCCCCTATGTACAATCCGTATAGGAGCAAAGCTCCTATACGGATTTGGCAGTATCGGTAGGGGTCACTCGGTTACCAGCGGACGCTCCGGATGCCAGCGTTCTTCCCCTTTCGCAGTGACAAGGCCAGGTGAAGCGGGCTCGGTGCGGCCCTTACATTAGTTCGCCTTGGCTCGTTCGGAGGCGGCGTAGGTTTTGTCGGGCTTTCTTATTCCCCTAATCTTCCTCTTTTCACCCGCCTTATCCATCTCTAAACGGAGCCCCAAAGTGCCCCCAAAAAAGCAATCCCCCTTGGAGCAAGGCGCTCCAAAGGGGGTATCACACAAAACCTTAGAACGGGTTTCCGGCCTCGTCCTCCTGGTCCAGGCCAAAGAAGGTGAGCGCGTGCTGTATCGTCAAATCCCAGAAACGCCACTCATGGGTAAACCCTTCTATCTCCTCAAAGGTGGCGGCCAGCTCAATTTCCTCCGCATAGGCGCGGAATTCCCGGAACATGTCGTAGAGGAAATCATTTTTCCCGCAGGCAAAATAGAGCTTTGGCAGCTTGCCCGTCGGGGCCAGCTCTGCCAGCTTATCCCAGGAATTCTCGTAGGAATTCACATAGTTGTCGTATCCCCCTGCGTTGCGGATACTAACCTGCTGCCGCTTGTTCTTGGGGTCAGTGTCCTTCGGGTCAATTTTGTGGAGGTTCCGGGGCGCGCTGGACAAAATGGCAGCCGCCGCAAATTTTTCCGGGTAATTCACCGCATACTTAATCGCCCCGCCCCCACCCATGGAGAGCCCGGCAATAAAATTGTCCTCCCGCTTATCTGAAGCCGGGAACCAGTTGTACACCAGGGGCATCAGCTCTTCCGTCAGATAGCTGAACATCTTATACCCAATCATATAGTCCGGCCAATCCGAGTAATTGCTGTTGAGGGCGCTGGGCATCACCACAATCAAATCCTTCTCGCAGGCATAGAGCTCGATATTGGATTTGCGCAGCCAATCCGAGTGGTCGCCAAAGGTGCCGTGCAGCAGCCACAGCACTTTGTACTTCTTCCCGCTGCTGTAAAATTCCTTTGCCGTCAGGCTGCGGGGCTTGTCTGGTAAGATAATACTGATTTCATGGTTGGAATAGAGATACTCGCTTTCAAAATTCATTGTGACAAGTGCCATGCGCTCTCCCCCTCTTTGGACAAACTGCCTATATTTAATGGGATTTCACATCTATATTTTAGCACTCATCCCAATTCCTGTCAAGCACACTATTGTATATTCTGCCGCAAATATCCCTGAATTTCCTCTTTTAATTTTGTGTGTTTTAACAGATTTGTTGCCCCGCCCGCTCATAGCGCCCCGGATATTCCCGTTTCGCCTGCTCGGTGTACTTTGCCACAAACTCGGTCTTTGCCGCCGTGTAGCTGTCCCGGTCGTGCTCAAATTCCCGCCAGAGCCCCAGCTTCAGCGCCTCATATTCCTTAGCCAGGTGTGGATGGGCATTCATATAATCCCTAAAATACAGCTCGCTGTTGTCCCCTGCCCGGCGCAGATGCAGATGGAACACCCGTTCTGCAAAGCCATCGCTGGTGTATCCCCGGTTCAGGTCCTTCTGTCCCTGACTCTCCGCCATGCAGAGATACCCGTTTTCGGTCAGCGCCCGCTTCACCTCGTCCATGGAAGCCCTCTCGGGTATTTCCAGCAGGATATCCACAATGGGCTTGGCCCAAATCCCCGGGATAGCCGTGCTCCCCACGTGGCTCATCACGCAGCCCTCCAGGGGGAGGAACGCCCCTATCCGTTCCCTTTCCTCCTTGTACCACTCTGCCCAGTACGCCCGATGCTCTGTCAGCCGGATGGGAAAGAGCTGCCACAATTCCTCCAAAGTCAATTCCGATAGGGGCCTGCCCATGCTATCCTTCCCCTCTCTTCTACTTCACCAGGCACAGGGTTACAAAGGACGCCAAGGCCTGCAAAATCGCAAATCGGAACACCACCTGGGTATTGGACCAGTCCTTGTTCTTCCGCACATGGTCGTGCAGGGGCGTGCGGATATTGGTCATAATCTTGATTTTGAGGAACCGGATGACCGATACCTTAAACAGGCTGGAACCGCCGTCCACCAGCAGCACCAGCGCGGCGGGGAGATAGAGCAAGGGCCTTCCCGTCTTGAGAATCGCCACGGCCAAAAAGAAGCCGATGGCCCGGGAACCGGCATCCCCCATCAGCAGGCGGCTGGGGGTGGCGTTGAACCAGAGGTAGGCCAGGATTGCCCCGATGAGCAGCACCGAAGCCGGCGTAAACTCCCCGCCCACCCCGGTAACCAGCCCCACCGAATAAATCGTCAGCAGGGAAATCACGCTCAAGGTCCCACACAGGCCGTCCACCCCGTCGCTGCAATTCGTCACATTGATAGAGCCCCAAATCAGGGCCGCCGCCAGAATCCCAAAGACAACCGGCGGCAGCGCCACCTGGTTCCCAAAGCACCAAAACGCGCTCCCCTGGAAATTCACATAGGTCACAGCGGCCAGCCCCGCCAAGACCAAATCCAGCAGCCCCTTTTTCAGCTCTCCCCAGGGGTGCTTGGCCGCATCGTCCAAAAACCCGGTGAGCATGGCCGCCCCTGTGAGCAGCAGATAAATCAGCGTCTCCACCGAAAAGGGCAAAAAGCACAGCGCCGAGAGGAGGAACGCCAGCACAAAGAGTAGCCCCGCCCCCCTTGGCTTCCCCGCGGAGAGGGCCCCGTCATGGGCAAATTCCCGTCCTCCGTCCCGGGGCAAAACCTTCATCCCACCTGCCAGCAGTACAAACGTGAGCACCCCGCAAAACAGCGTCCCCACCAAAAGCGCCCTTGGCCCTTCCAGTCCCAACAGCGTCGCAATCATGACAAACAACTCCTTCTTCTTTTCTGCTCCTTCACGCCAACACTAGGCAGCGGTATTCCTCCCCCGGCGTATAGCCCAGCTTCTCCGCCAGCCCCACAGAGGCCAGGTTTGCCGCGTCCCAGCTGGGATAGAGCCCCCTGTCCAGGCAGGCCAGTATCAGCCGCGCCCCGCAGGCCGCCGCCAACCCCTGCCGCCGGAACTCCTCTTTGGTGTCCACCTCAATCTCAATCCCGCCCTCATAGGCGGTGTAGGAGGAGGCTCCCGCTGCCAGCGCCCCGTCTTTCAGCGCCACAAAGCCCAGCCCCCAGCGCTCATAGGGCTCCCAGCCCCCAAAGCAGGACACAAAATCCGCCGCCCAGCCGCTCTCCAGGCACTGCCCGTAGAGCTCCCGGTCAATCTGCCGCATGACAAAGCCCTCCGGCAGGGCCCCGGCCAATTTTTCCAGCTTTCCCCGGTCAAACTCTGTCCCCTTGCAAATGGCATAGCGGGTCACGGCCTTCACCCTGTCCCCAAAATACGCCTCCAACCGGGCGAGCCATTCCCTCCCCCCTGTCAAAATCCGGCCCGCAGGGAGCCCGGCCACATAGCCCAGCAGCTCCCCTGCCCCCGGCGAGCAGGCATCCCCGCCGAAGAACCCAAAATCCCCCAGCAGCGCCAGCGCGCAGGCGGCGTTCTCCCCTCTGTCTGCCAAAACTTCTCCCATCCGCCCCTGTAAGCAGGACCACACCATAGTCTCCTGGGTGTCCCCAAACAAGGGCCAGAGCGCCCCCCGCTCCTGTGCGGGAATCCGCTGCACCATCCTGTTTCCCTCCCCTTCCATTCTATGCCAAGCCCCCTTGCTCCTATGATACTAATACATGGGCCGCAGCCCTTCCCATTCCACCTTCCACTGCCCATCCCCAGGGAAGCCTGGGGCATCCCCCTTCACAGCGGAATTCCCCCGGGCCATCATCGCCACTGCCAAGAGCAGGCTGCCGTTCCCCGGCAGGTAGAGGGGCAGGTCCTCCCGGGCCAGCTGCCGGTTGTTGCCGTTTTGGGCGTAGTAGTTCTTCTCCGTCTCCTTCAGCAGCAGTTCCACCGCTGTCTCCGGCCTGCCCAGCAGGGTGGCCGTCATCGCCATCACCCCAAAATCCCATCCCCACATACTGGGGAAATCCCAGCATTCCAGCACCTTGTCCAGCGTGGCGCTCATCACCTTGGGGTCAATCCGCCCCGGCGGCAGCAGCCCATAGGCGCAGAGCATGGAGGGATGGTCCTTGGCAAACTCCCCAAAGGTATCCGGGCAATTCTCCTGCGCCAGATACACCCCGTCCTTCACCGGCGGCTTTGCCAGCTTTTTCGCCACCTCCCGCCAGTGTTCCGGCTCCTTCTCCCCCAGCCGCTTTTTCCAAAGCAGTGCCAGAGAGAGCGCAAAACGCCAGTATTCCAACTCATAGGTGGGGTTCATTGCCGTTTTGGGGTCGTGGTTCTCCTGCGCCGGAATCAGCGGCGGCCCCAGCACATACCGTCCCCCCTTCTTATCATATACCGCATAATCCGCCATAAACTCCGCTGTCTCAAACATCACGTCCCGATATTTCAGCAGTGTCTCCCGGTCAGGGTGCGCCTCATAGCAGCACTCCAGATACCAGGCCACATGGGGCTGCTGCCAGATAAGCAGCGGTGCTATGGGGGAGGGCAGGTCGGTTGTGCTCATGGTTGCCATTTTAGGCCAGCGCGCGCCCTGATATCCCTGCCTGCTGGCTAACGCCTGGGCGTCTGCCAGATGGTTCACATACCATCCCATGCTCCGTTCCAGCAGCGCCGTACGTCCCCAGAAATGGAAGTGGATGCTGTGCCAAAAGTGCATTTCCAGATGAAAACACCCATACCAGCTGTTGCAGCTAAGCCCTGTCTCCTGGGGCGGCAGGCTCCCTGCGCACTGCACTGCCGTGAGATACTGGGACAAGACCACCCGCCGCTCCAGCTCCTCCGCCCTGGGATGGCTGCTCCCTGTAAAGCTCACCATCCCCCCCTGCTCCCAATAGCCTTTCCACCACTTTTCGCTGGCGTCAAAGGGGATGTGTACCTCCTGGTCCGCCACGGCAAACCCCCTGCTGAACGCCACTGAGAGATTGAGCTTCTCCCGGGACGACGTGATTGCAAACTCGTGAATCCCTGTCCTGCTCAGCTTCCCGCTGGACGCCACTGCCACTGTATACCGGTCCCGGTCCAGCACCCGCTGAATCCGCCATCCTCCCCGTTCCTCCTTCAGGCGGCTCTCATGCGCCATCTCCTGCTCCCAGTCCGAGGCCGACATCTCCGGCGACCCATAGGGAAACCGGAGCATCACCTTGAGCCACCCCATAGCCAGCAGCCCGCTCTCCACCACAAAGGAGACCTGGTCCTTATCCGGGGACACGCAGGTCTTCACCGTACACTTCTTCCCCCCCAGCACAAAGCGGGAGGTCAGCACACCGGTATACAAATCCAAGGTCTGCTCAATTCCCGAGAGCATCCGCGCCGCCACCGGCTTATCCCGGTACACCAGCCCAATCCTCCCCAGGTTCAGCCGGTGGGGATTCTGCCGCAGCCACTGGTACACCTGCTCATTCCCCGGCCTGCGCTCCACCGGATACTCCACTACTCGTCCATAGGTTTCAAAGGGTGTCAACTCCAAATCCCTACGGGTATAGGCGTACTTCCCCCGGCTCACCGGTGCGGTATGCCATCCCCACTGCGCCTGGGTACACAGGGGAAAGCAGGCGTATTCCTCATAGAGCGTTTGCATCCCTGTCACATCTGCTGTAAAGGCAAACTCCCCATTCCCCACTGTCAGCGGCGCCTCCTCTACGACCTCTGTCAAGTGCGGATTATGCCGCTGCACCAATTCCTTCCTGTCAATCATACTATCCTCCCTTTCTCTCAAAGCATACCCCTACCATGCCGTAGGCAAACTAAAGTTTCCGGGCCAGCACAGCTGGCCTTGTCCACACATTTTCAAAGGGTGGTGAAGACCAACTGCGTTGGTCTGGCAAGAATCGCCTTGCGATTCTTGAAAGTCAAGCCGCAGGCTTGACTTTGTCGAGGGGCAAAGCCCTTCGTCGCTCCTCGCAATGAGCGAAACACCCCTTCTCCCGGGCGGCGTATCGATAACAAGCTAAGGCGCGCACCCAGCCCACAAGCCGCCCTCCTCCCAGCTCGCCTTTGCCGCCATCACATCCCACCCCCTCGCCGCCTTTGCCGCCAGGCAAACAGGCCCAGTCTCCATCTCAGCCCAGTCTTGTCGGTTCCCGCACCGAACAGGCAAAGGCCAACCTTCGTTGGCCTGGTTCCTTGCCTTGCCGCAAGGAAACGAAAGGCCCATAGGGGCTTTTGCCCCTATGTACAATCCGTATAGGAGCAAAGCTCCTATACGGATTTGGCAGTGCCGATAGGGGTCACTCGGGTGGCGGCGGACGCTCCGGGTGTTGGCGTTCTCCCCCTTTAGCAGTGACAAGGCCAGGTGAGGCGGGCTCGGTGCGGCCCCATTGTTAGGTCGCCTTAGTTCGTTCAGGGGCGGATAAGCTCCTATTTAGCTTCTCTATCTCCCAAAACTCTGCTCCCATTCGCCTGTCCTTAGTCATCCTTCTTATAGGAGGGCAGGCCTGATAGACAGTCTCATCTAACCCTTTATTCCCCAAAATCCGCCTCTCGCTGAGGGCTGTGGCAGCGGTTAAAGGGTTCGGGTTAAACCTCTTCGATTTCCCACACTATCGACTGGTTATCTCCCTGGAAAAAGGGCATTTCCAGGCCGGCTGCCATCAGGGTGTTGCCGGTGAGGGTTAAGCCTGTGCCGTGGATATGATAGCGTTTCTCGGGGACGAGCCCTTGCAGCTTCAGCCGCACCCCCGCTTCGTTTCCCTGGGCCGAGAGCCGGGCGTAGAAGAGCAAAGCACTCCCCTTTTCCCTGTTCACCACCTGCCAGGCCGCATAGGGCTGGGAGATGCCCGGGTCAGTGAGCCGGTAGTAATCCCCCTGGTTGATGGTAAAATAGTGCTTCTTGTAAAAGGCTGTCTGCTCCCGTATCTCCGCCTTCTCCCCCTCGGAGAGCTTGCTCACATCCAGCTCATACCCAAAGGTGCCGCAGAAGGCCACATCCCCCCGCAGGGAAAGCGGTGTCACCCGCCCTGTCTGGTGGTTGGGCACTGCCGACACATGGGACCCCACTGCCGAGATGGGATAGCCAAACGAGGTGCCGTATTGGATGCGTATCCTGTCCACCGCGTCGGTGTTGTCGCTGCACCAAATCTGGGGCGAGTAGTAGAGGATGCCCGCGTCAAACCGTCCCCCGCCCCCGGAGCAGCCCTCTAACAGGATATGGGGAAACGCCGTCACAAACCGCTCCATCAGCTCGTATACCCCCAGCACATACCGGTGGTAGGCCTCCCCCTGCCGTTCCGGGGGCAGCGCAGCGCTCCATACGTTGGCCAGATGCCGGTTCATATCCCATTTCACATATTCCACATGGGCGCTGTTCAGCACCGCGCTCATGGCGTCAAAGACATAGTCCCGCACTTCGGCCCTGCCCATGTCCAGCACCAGCTGGTTGCGGCTGCGCCCTGGGGCCCGCCCCGGCGTGCGGAAGCACCAGTCCGGATGGGCCCGGTACAAATCGCTGTCCTCGTTCACCATCTCCGGCTCAAACCAGATGCCAAATTTAAGCCCCAGGGCGTTTATCCCCTTCACCAGCTGGTCCAGGGTCATCCCCAGCTTTGCCTCGTTCACCACCCAGTCTCCCAGCCCACGGTAGTCGTCTTTGCGCGCGCCAAACCAGCCGTCGTCCATCACCAGCATCTCCACCCCGAGAGAGGCCGCCTCCTCGGCGATTTTCAAGAGCTTTTCCCCGGTGAAGTCAAAGTAGGTGGCCTCCCAGTTGTTGATGAGGATGGGCCGCCGCGCCAGCTTGTATTCCCCCCGGCACAGGCGCTCCCGCAGCAGCCGGTGGTACTGCCGGGAGAGCCCGCCCAATCCCTGGGAGGAGTGGCAGAGAATCACTTCCGGCGTCACAAACGCCCCGCCGCCCTTTACCTGCCAGCGGAACCCCTGGGGATGGATGCCCATGAACACCCGGGTGTTGCCCAGCTGGTCCACCTCGGCCCCGGCCAGGAAATTGCCGCTGTAGGCAAAGGAGAGCCCCCAGCACTCCCCCTGTTCCTCCCCCGTCCCCTGCTCGCAGAGGATGACAAAGGGGTTCTGCTGATGGCTGGAGGTGCCCCGCACGCTCTCCGCCGTGATTTTCCCGTGCCGCACCGGTGTGCGGGCGGGCTGCCGTTCCAGGCAGTGCTTCCCCCAGAAGGTGATGAGGTCATACCCCATCCCCGCCATGTCCAGCTGGCAGGAGAGCGCCCGCTCCAAAAACAGCGCCTCTCTCCCCCGGTTGTGAATCACCGCGTGCCGCGTGATGGCGTCATACCCCGGCAGCACGGAGTAAAAGAGCTCCACCTCCACCTGCCTGGCTTCGTCCCGCAGGATGACAACCAGCGTCTCCCCCTCGTCCTCCCCGAAATAGACGTGGGGCAGTCCCGGCAGCGCAGGCTTGCCCTTCCCTGTCCTGTGGGAGGCATAGCGCAAATCCAAGTCCCCCGCCCCCTGGGCAGAGACCGCCTCCAGGCATGCCGTCCGGTAGTCTGCCCCGCCAAAGCAGGAGTACTCCTGGGGCGCAGTGTCAAAGGAAAAGGTGCGGTCATTCCCCGTATCCGCCGGGTTCCCGGAAAACCCCCGCTCCTTAGGCGTATAGAGATGCCCCAGCCCGTCCTCCACCCTGGGCCCATAGTAGAGGTGCAGCAGGCTCCCATAGGGCCCCACCTGCATCTGATAGGACGAATGCTCTGTCTGCAAATGAAAAATCCGGGTTGCCTCATCATATAAAATTGACATCGAAAATGCCTCCTCCGCTGTTTGATTCGTGTCCATTTTGCCACAACACAGGGGCTTACAGCCCTGCGTTATGGCTTTGCCCTCTTGTACTGGGCCTATTATGCCATAAAACGGTTCCCTTTTCAATCTCTTCCAGCCTTTTTGCAATCGAAACACTTGAAAAGCGGTGCTTTTCAAGTCTGCGGCCCTTAAGGCCGCAGAAGTGTCTCTCTGCTATTGTCAAAAGCCCGCCTCCCTTTCCGGCCGCCCCGTCATGCGGCAAAAATAGCCCGCAAGGTCTCCCTTGCAGGCTATTTCCCATACCCGGCGTGTTCTCTGCTGCCCTTAACGCTGTTTCAATGCCCTTTGAACCGTGCAGCGTGCAAAGGGCAGGCAGCCCTCCCGGACTGCCTGCCATCCTATCCACAAATATTGGACTATCGGGCCTTTCTCGCCCAGAGAACCGCCCTGTCCGTCCTTTCGCTTATCTCATGCCCCTGGTAGTCGCCGCACTCCCGTTCCATCACAAAGCCCGCTTCCTCCAGCCACTGATGTACCTGTTCCAGCGACGCAAAGTGCTTCTCCGATGGGATTTCCTGCACCAAAACACTCCCGTCCGCCAACTGCATATCAAACCTGCGGACAAACCGGGCCATCCTGCTCTGCGGGTCATAGGTGTTATGCAACAAGGCCATTTTTCCGGAGTTCCCACGGCTGTCAGTGCCCTCCCATATCACATGCTCACCGGGAACAGCAAACCATTTTTCCGGGTATTGCGTGTATCCATAATCCACGAAAATGTGGCCGCCAACGGCCAGCGCATCTGCGGACTTCTGAATCATCAATTTCTGGGACTGTTCGTAATCCATATCCGACACAATGTTAAGCAAGAAATTATCGCCTAAAATCACGACGTCAAAACCCGTTCCCCACTCCTCCGAAACCACATCAGCCCTGCGCCATTTGAGCTTTTTCCCGGCAATCTTAGGCCCAATCTTTTCCAGCATATACTCGTCAAAATCCAGCCCGGTCACATCATGTCCCGCCTTTGCCACGGGGAGCAGGATACGCCCGCTGCCGCAGGCAATTTCCAGCACCTTTTTGGGCGCTGCCCCCATGAGGTTTAACACAAACGCAACGTCAGCAATCCCGGGCCGGTTCAAATCATACATATCCGCATTCCACTGAGCAATGATCTCTTTTTCGTTATACATTATTTCCTCCATCTGTCACGCAGGAGGGTTAAAATATGGCCGCCCTCCTGTTTGGTTGATATTGATTATATTTTAATTCTGCCATTTCGTTCCTTCCTTTCCCCAGTTTATTGGGACATCGTTTCTGTTACCCCATAGAGATTATAGCATAGCCTATTTTAAAAGTAAAGCATTTCATAATCTTTTTATGTCCCCCCTTCGGAGGGCAACGCATGTTGGCCTTTGGCACAGCGGAGCAAAGTGCGCGCTGGAGCCATCTTTTGGGCTGGGGGGGCCGCTTCAGCGCAGCCCTCCTTCCCAAAGCGGGGGTGGCGCAGCCTGCTGCCGGGGGAATGCCGGTCTTCTCCATAAAATTTTCAAAAAAGATAGCATTATCCCCAAAAATGTTTTATAATAGAGGCAAAGTTTTTCCATCCAAACCCAAAAGGAGGAATTTCCATGTCCCTTACTGCTGTCACCACACGTTCTGGCGCCCTCTCCGGCCTGGATATGGGGAGCTATGCCGTCTTTAAAGGCGTGCCCTATGCCGCGCCCCCCGTGGGCCCTCTGCGCTGGAAGCGTCCCCAGCCCTGCCAGCCCTGGGAAGGGGTGCGTCCGGCCACGGAGTTTGCCCCCGGCTGCCCCCAGACGCCCCACGACCCCGACAGTTTCTACTATAAGGAGTTCTACAGAGGCGACCACTCCCCCAAATCGGAGGACTGCCTCTATCTCAACGTCTATACCCCCGCCAAAGCCCCTGGCGAAAAGCTGCCGGTGCTCTTCTGGGTGCACGGCGGCGCCTTCACCCACGGCTGGAGCAACGAAATCGAGTTTGACGGCGCGCCCTTCTGCGCCCAGGGGGTTATCCTGGTGTCTATCAACTACCGGGTGGGGCTCTTTGGCTTCTTAGCCCATCCCCTGCTCTCGGCGGAGAACGAAGAGGGTATCTCGGGCAACTACGGCCTCTACGACCAGGCTGCCGCCCTCCGCTGGGTCCACGACAACATCGCCGCCTTTGGGGGCGACCCGGAAAATATCACCATCTTCGGCCAGTCCGCCGGGGCCATGAGCATCCAAATCCTCTGCGGCTCCCCCCTGTGCAAGGGCCTTTTCCAGGGCGCCATCCTCCAGAGCGGCGCAGGCCTAAACCGCAGCGTCCCCATGCAGGAGACCGCTGCGCAAAACGCCGCCTACTTAGACAGCCAGGGCTTTGACACCCTGGAAAAGCTGCGCGCCCTCCCCGCCGATACCCTGGTGGAACTGATGCAGCAGGCCGGCGGCGGCCGTCCCCTGGCCTGCGGCCCGGTGCTGGACGGCCTCATGATTCCCGACACCTTTGAAAACATCCTCTCCCAGGGCCTATTGGCGGATGTACACTACATGATAGGTTCCACTGTAGACGAGCTGGGCGAGGGCTTTGCCGAGGCTGTCTTCCGGGGCGCCGCCACCTGGGCGGAGAACCAGCTGGCCCAAAACCGGGAACCCGCCTGGGTCTATTACTTTGACCGCATCATGCCCGGGGACGGCGCAGGCGCCTTCCACTCCGCCGAGCTGTGGTACATCTTCGGTACCTATGAGAAGTGCTGGCGCCCCCTCACAGGGCAGGACGCCGCCCTCTCCCGGCAAATCTCCACCTATTGGGCCAACTTCGCCAAGACCGGCGACCCCAACGGCCCCGGCCTCCCCCGCTGGACCCCCTACACTGCCCAGAGCCCCCAGCGCCTGCGCCTAGGGTTTGACATCCGCATGGACAACGTGACACGATAGAAAGGAAGAGATACACATGGAAGCTATGGAAAAATGGACCTTCTCCGCCCAGCCGGTAGCCCCCGGCGTCAAGGCCATCATCTGCCCCGGAGGGGAATACTGCTACCTCATTGAGGGCACGGAACGGGCCCTTCTCTTTGACACTGCCACCGGCATCGGCCGCCTGCGCCCCTTTGTGGAACAGCTCACCGGCAAGCCTCTCACCGTCCTCAACTCCCACGGCCACGGCGACCACGCCGGGGGTAACTATGAATTTGAGGAAGTCTATATCCACCCCGCCGACCAAGACGCCGCTGTCTCTGCCGCCCGGCACAACGGCGAGCAGCAGGTGAAGGCCGAACAGGAAGCAGGAC
This sequence comes from Oscillospiraceae bacterium, assembly GCA_022791315.1. Classification (GTDB taxonomy): domain Bacteria; phylum Bacillota; class Clostridia; order Oscillospirales; family Ruminococcaceae; genus JAAVYW01. Next base: position 78,085 of record JAAVYW010000051.1, read on the forward strand.
TTGCCGGCGCCCCCCTCCAGGACACCAAATACCTCCCCTTAAAAGAGGGGGACACCTTTGACCTGGGCGGCCGTATCCTGGAAATCGTAGAGACCCCTGGCCACACCCCCGGTTCCGTCTGCCTGCTGGACCGTTTCCACAAGCACCTCTTTGCCGGGGACTCCTGCAACCCCAATGTCTGGATGTTCCTCCCCCAGAGCCTCACTGTAGAGGATTACTATGCAACCGTCCAAAAGCTCCAGTCCCTCAAGCCCTATTTCGGCCTGATTTTCATCTGCCACACCTTTTTCACTGTGGGCCATGACTGCCTGGACCAGGTGGCCGAGATGTGCCGCCAGCTGCTGGCGGGCGGCGTCACCCCCATCCCCCACCCCAACTTCACCCCCTGGGAGGGCTTCTCTGTCAAACCCCTGGCAAATGGCTTCAATGCCGACGGTACGGTGGGCAATGTTATCTTCCATCCGGATAAAATTCACAGAAGTTGACCGATAATATGATTTGAAACCTGTTTACATTTTCTGATTTCGGAGGAAAGGAAAATATGCCTGGCTTTTTTGTAAGCAATAAAAATATTGATATAGAATTAAAGAATCGTTACTCTGAGTCTTGTATCGCGGAATCAATTTCTTCAACAACCGGAACCTTTAAACGAAACACTCTAGATAAATTTATGAACGACAAAACCCTCGCAAATGTTTCTGATATTACAATAATATTAGATGGTTATTTGTTAAACAAGAAAGAACTATTTCAAAATTATCATGTTAATTCAATTGAAGAATTAATATTAAAAATGTATCATACGTGTGGAGAAACATTTTTTAGTAATTTTCGCGGTGCTTTTTCCGGAGCATTATTTGATAAAAGTTCAGACAAATGGATTGTATATACAAATCATATCGGTGATGCTGCTGTCTTTTTCTACAAAACCAATGATTCTTTTTTTGCCGGTTCACAAGTTAATTACGTTATTGATGCAGCTAGAGCACAAAATTTGCCTCTTACCTTCCATGAGCTTGCAGCTTATCAAATGCTGACCTATGCTTTCATGATTGATGACTCCACTTATGCTAAAGAAATTAAGCGGCTTCGTGGCGGCACCTACCTATGTGTGGAAAATGGCCATGCTGAAGTCAAAGAATACCATACTTTTACTCAAAATCCTGAGCGTTTTGCCAATTATTCTGAAAATAATCTTATCAAAATAATTAATCAACAATTTCAAGAGGCTGTTCGTGTTGAATATGAAAAGGATAGTGAATATCAATATGAACATTTATCTGATTTAAGTGGTGGTTTAGATTCAAGAATGAATATATGGGTAGCCCACGCTGCCTGTGGTATCGACCACATACAATGCCTCACCTATTGTAAAGCAAACTATTTAGACGAGCTAATCGCCAAAGAAATTTCAGAATATTGGAAAGATGAACTTTTAGTAAAACCTTTAGACGATATTTCTTTCCTATACGATATTGATGAAAATATATTTTTGACGGGAGGATTATCTCTATACTCTGGTATTACCGGCGGAAAAAGGATGTTGGAAAGTATAAACATGTCCCGCTATGGACTAGAACATACTGGCCAGGTTGGAGACGCAATTTTAGGTTCTTTTTTTAGCACTCCCATTGAACAGGAGCAGCGAAAACCTTCTGGAATGTACTCTGAGGTTTTCTCAAACCGGATATCCGATTTTACCTCAAAAGAAGTCCAAAAATATAAATCATATGAAATATATTTAATGTATGCAAGAGGATTTCAGGGAGCCGCTAACACCCATCAAATTCGACGGAATTATACAGAGGTTGCTTCCCCTTTTCTATATGTAGACTTTTTACAAACATGCCTAGATATTCCCACTGAATTACGTATCAAACATCATCTATATAAAAAATGGATATTGTCCTGCTATCCTGACGCCGCAAAATTCACATGGGAAAAAACCGGAAATAAGATTACAGAATCTAGTTCTACCACATTCCTAAAAAAAGTTATTACACATGGTCCCAGAGCATGTGTAAACCGAATATCTAAGATATTCGGGTACAAACCCATTTCAAAGTCTGGCATGAATCCTCTTGATTACTGGATAAGTCAAGACCAAAAACTAAGAAGTTTTTGGTCGCAGTATGTAGAAGAAACTCTTCAACAATTTTCTTCCCTTTTCTCTTCGCAGCTTAAACTGGATATCCAACATTTATTTTATAATGGAAATGCCAGTGAGCAAGTCATGGCACTCACTGTATTAGGAGCATTGAAACTTTATTTTGGAAAATAAAGTGTTTTCCATCTTTTGAGGAGGTTTACTCATGATAGATGAGAGAGCCCTCATCGCCGCAGCCGCAGAGGCACGCACCCGTTCCTATTCCCCCTATTCCCGTTTCGCTGTGGGGGCGGCGCTGCTCACTGCGTCGGGAAAAATCTACACCGGCTGCAACATTGAAAACGCCGCCTATGGCCCCAGCAACTGCGCTGAGCGCACTGCCTTTTTCACTGCTGTCTCCCAGGGGGAGCGGGCGTTCACTGCCATTGCCATTGTGGGCGGCAGGGAGGACTGGGACTCCTTCTGTGCCCCCTGCGGTGTCTGCCGCCAGGTAATGGCCGAGTTCTGCCAAGACAGCTTCCGCATCCTTCTGGGCCGCAGCGACGGCGCCGTGCGGGAATTCACCCTAAAAGAGCTGCTCCCCATGCGTTTCGGCCCGGAAAATCTGCAAGAATAGAGGGGGTTTTTCTATGCGTATGTACGACATCATCGCCGCCAAGCGGGACGGCCTGGCGCTCACCGAGGAACAAATCAATTTCTTCATCACCGAATACACCGCAGGCCGCGTGCCCGATTACCAGGCCTCGGCTCTGCTCATGGCCGTCTATCTCCGGGGCATGTCCGCCGCTGAAACCGGGGCCCTCACCCTGGCAATGACCCGCTCCGGCGACAGCGCCGACCTCTCCGCCATCCCCGGCATCAAGGTGGACAAGCACTCCACCGGCGGGGTGGGGGACAAGACCACCCTCATCGTCTGCCCCATTGCGGCGGCCTGCGGCGTGCCCATTGCCAAGATGTCGGGCCGGGGCCTGGGCCACACCGGCGGCACGGTGGACAAGCTGGAATCCATCCCCGGCTACCGCACCCAGCTGGGCCGGGAGGAGTTCTTCCGTATTGTGCAGGAGACGGGCATCAGCCTCATCGGCCAGAGCGGCAACATCGCCCCGGCGGACAAAAAGCTCTACGCCCTGCGGGATGTCACTGCCACTGTGGCCTGCCTTCCCCTCATCGCCTCCTCTATCATGAGCAAAAAGCTGGCCGCGGGCAGTGATGCCATCCTCCTGGATGTCAAGTGCGGCAGCGGTGCCTTTATGAAAACCCCAGAGGAGGCCGCCGCCCTAGCCGAGGCCATGGTGTCCATCGGCCAGCACACCGGCCGCAAAACCATTGCCCTCATCACGGATATGGACGTCCCCCTGGGCAGCGCCATCGGCAATTCCCTGGAAGTGCAGGAGGCTGTGGCCGTGCTCAAGGGCTCCGGCCCCGCCGACCTCACCCAGGTCTGCCTGGCCCTGGCCGAGGACATGCTGGTACTGGGGGGCAGGGGGCCGAGAGAGTCCTGCCGCGCCCAGGCCAGGGAGGCCCTCTCCTCCGGCGCAGCCCTGGAAAAGCTCAGGGCCGTGGTGCAGGCCCAGGGCGGCGACCCCGCTGCCCTGGAGGATTTTTCCCGCCTCCCCAGCGCATCCCTCTGCCAGCCCCTCACAAGCCCTGCCTCCGGCTATGTGGAAGCCATCCAAACCGAGCAGGCCGGCACTGCCTCTGTCCTCCTGGGCGCCGGCCGGGAGAAAAAGGAGGACGCCATCGACTACGGGGCAGGCATCCTCCTCAAAGCCAAGGTGGGGGACTACGTGGAAAAGGGACAGCCCCTTGCCCTCCTCTGCGCCAACAGCCAGCACAAAATCGACGCCGCCCTCCCCCTGCTGGCCGCCAGTTTCCGCCTCTCCCCGCAGCCTCCCGCCCTACACAAGCTCATCCTGGGCCGTGTCACCGAGGAGGGCACCTGCTTCTTTTAGCTCCCCAGCATCATCCGCACTGTCAGCACACTGAGCAAAAGCCCTGCCACATCCGCCGTCATGGCGCTGGGCACCGTGTGCCGTGTCCTCTTAATCCCCACGCTGCCGTAGTACACTGCCACCGTGTAAAAGGTGGTCTCGGTGGAGCCCTGGAGCACGCTGGCCACCCGCCCCACAAAGCTGTCCGCCCCGTGCTCCCGCAGGATGCCGTCAAAGAGCGCCATGGCCCCGCTGCCTGTCACCGGCCGCAGCATGGCTAAGGGCACCACCTCCGGCGGTATCCCAATGGACGCCAGCACCGGCTCCAGGGCCCCTGTGAGCAGCTCCAGCGCCCCGCTGGCCCGGAACATGCCCACTGCCGTCATCAGCGCCACCAGGGCGGGCAGTATCTTCACCGCCGTGCCGATGCCCTCCCTGGCGCCCTCTACAAAGGTGTCAAACACATTCACCCGTTTCACCGCCCCAAGGAGCAGCACTGCCGCCAGCACGCAGGGAATGATAAAGTCCGTGGGCTTCATCCCCGCACCGCCTCCCTTCTGCCATAGGCCGGGGCCCTCCGCTTTCCAAGCCCCCCAAGCAAAAATGCCATCATCAGCGCCAGCGCCAGAGAGCAGAGGGAGGTCACCAGCACACAGGGCAGGATTTCCAGGGGCGCCCCGCTGCCGTATTTGGCCCGCAGCGCCGCCGTGGTGGTGGGGATGAGCTGGATACAGGCGGTGTTCAGCACCAAAAAGTTCACCATGCTGTCGCTGGCAGTGTCCGGTGTGGGATTGTCCCGCTGCATCTCCTGCATAGCCAGCAGCCCCAGCGGCGTGGCCGCGTTCCCCAGCCCAAAGATATTGGAGATGACATTCATGCAAATGGCCTTTGCCGCCCCTGACCCCTTCTTCACATCGGGAAAGAGCTTGCTCAGAACCGGCCACAGCAACCCCGCCAGCTTCTCCGTCACCTTGGCCTTCTCCGCCACCCGCATGGCCCCGCCCCACAGCGCCATGGTACCTAGCAGCGTCAAAAAGAGCTCCACTGCGTCCCCGCACCCCGCCAGCGCCGCGCCCGATACTTCCCCCATCCTCCCCGTGCCCGCCCCAAAGCACACGGCCAATACCACCAATCCAGCAAATAGCCACGTCATCATCCCAAATTCCTCCTTTTTTGATCCACGTTCCCCGTCAGAGGATGATATGTTTTTGCAGTATTTGTATAAATTTGGAAATTAAGTAAGATTTTTACAAAAAATCATTGACTTTTGCCCAAAATGCAAGTATGATAATAGTGTAAGAAAGCGATGCGTGGGGTAACTGCGCATATTGGGTCGGAGAAGAGGGAATTCTGTCCGGCGGGCGCAAGGCGCTCCCGGCTGTTGCGCTCCGCCCCAGGGCCACCAAAGGCAGAACTGCCGCACAGGCTTCAAAGCATTGTAACCTCTTTTGACGCCTGTTTCACGAACTGCATTCTGTTTGCAGGAACCGGATGGGAGGAATTTCGTATGAAATCTACAGGTATTGTCCGTCAAATGGATCACCTTGGAAGGGTTGTGTTGCCCATAGAGCTCCGCCGCACGCTTGACATCCATGAAAAGGACGCGCTGGAAATCTATGTGGATGAAGACAGCATCATCCTCAAGAAATATGAGCCCGCCTGCATCTTCTGCGGCGGCGCCGACGACATCCTGGTCTTCAAGGGCAAGAATGTCTGCTCCCACTGCATGGCCGAAATGAAGTAGCCGGTGCGTGCCTCTCTTATCAGAGCGTATGTATCCATCTCCCAATTTAGGACTCTTTTTGTAGGTTATCCCAAAATCCCTTCTCAGAAAGGAGAAACGCCATGAAGCTGATTTCCTGGAATGTAAACGGGCTGCGCGCCTGTGTCAAGAAGGGGTTCCTTGATTTCCTGTCTGCCGAATCCCCTGACATCATCTGCCTCCAGGAGACCAAGATGGAGCCCGGCCAGGCCGATTTTGACCTGGAAGGCTATCTGGAATACTGGAACAGCGCAGAGAAAAAGGGCTATTCCGGCACGGCGGTCTTCACCAAACAGCAGCCCTTAACCGTGCGCTACGGCATGGGGATTGCGGAACACGACCATGAGGGCCGTCTCATCACATTGGAATACCCCTCGTTTTTCCTGGTCTGCTGCTATACCCCCAATGCCCAGCGGGGCCTCACCCGCCTGGACTACCGGATGCAGTGGGAGGACGACCTGCGCCGCTATCTCCTGCGCCTGGACCAGGAGAAGCCGGTGGTCTATTGCGGCGACTTAAACGTAGCCCATCGGGAAATTGACTTAAAGAACGCCAAATCCAACCAGGGCAATGCCGGTTTCACCGAGCAGGAGCGCGCCAAGCTCTCCCAGCTCCTGGCCTGCGGCTTTGTGGACAGTTTCCGCCACTTCTATCCCGATTTGGCAGGCGCCTATAGCTGGTGGTCCTACCAGTTCAATGCCCGGTCCAATAACACCGGCTGGCGCATTGACTACATCATCACCTCCAAGCGCCTCATCTCCCGGGCCTCCAACCCCCGCATCCTGAGCGACGTATTGGGCAGCGACCACTGCCCCGTCTCCCTGGAACTATCATGAGCCGGGACGCGCTCTACAGCGCTTGCCGCCTGTGCCCCCGCGCCTGTGGCGTGAACCGGGCACAGGCCTTTGGTTTTTGCCGCAGCGGTATCCTGCCCAAGGTAGCCCATGCGGCCCTGCACTTCGGGGAAGAACCCTGTATCAGCGGCGTATCCGGTTCCGGGGCTGTCTTTTTCTCCGGCTGCACCCTGCGCTGCTGCTATTGCCAAAACCGCCCTATCAGCGCAGAGGGCATGGGCCGGGAAATCACCCCCCGCCAGCTGGCCAACATCTTCCTGCATCTCCAGGGCCAGGGGGCCCACAATCTCAACCTGGTGACAGCCACCCACTATATCCCCTCCATCTTAGACGCGCTGGACCTTATCCGGGACAAGCGCACCATTCCCGTGGTCTACAACACCTCTGGCTATGAATCCCCGGAAACCCTCCGCCTCCTGGAAGGCTATGTGGACATCTACCTCCCCGACTTCAAATACTGGGATTCCGCCCTTGCCTTCCGCCTTTCCGCCGCGCCCAATTATCCCCAGGCTGCACAAGCTGCCATTTTGGAAATGGTACGCCAAACCGGCCCGCCGCAGCTGGACGAATCGGGGCTACTGCGGAAGGGGGTTATTCTGCGGCATCTGGCGCTCCCTTCGCTGCGGCAGGACACCTTCCACATCCTGGAATGGGCTGCCTCCCATCTGGGCGACAGTGTCCTCCTCAGTGTGATGTGCCAGTACACCCCTATCGGCCAGCAGGACTACGCGCCCCTCAACCGCCGCCTCTCTACTTATGAATACCGCCTTATCTTGGATAAGCTGGACGCCCTTGGCTTGCGTTCAGGCTATGTCCAAGACCGCTCCTCTGCCACTGAGGAATATATCCCCCCCTTTTCGCCCGATACCCTCCCCCTCGACGATTTGTAAAAGCCTATCGCGCCGTAGGCGAATTAAAGTTTCCGGGCCAGCGCAGCTGGCCTTGTCCACACCTTTCCAAAGGGTGGCAGGTCCAGGACAGCGTCCTGGTTGCTCACCGCAGTGAGCGAAACTCCCTTCCTCCCGGGCGGCATATCTGTAACAAGCTAAGGCTCGCACCCAGCCAACACGCCGCCCTCCACCCAGCTCCCCTTTGCCAGTAACACATCCCACCCCCTCGCCGCCTTTGCCGCCAGGCAAACAGGCCTAGGCTCCATCTCAGCCCAAGCCCGTCGGTTCCCGCACCGAGCAGGCAAAGGCCAACCTTCGTTGGCCCGCTTCCTTGCCTTGCCGCAAGGAAGCGAAAGGCCCATAGGGGACAAGCCCCTATGTACAATCTGTATAGGAGCAAAGCTCCTATACAGATTTGGCAGTGTCAGTAGGGGCCACTCGGGTGGCGGCGGACGCTCCGGATGTCAGCGTTCTCCCACTTTTAGCAGTGACAAGGCCAGGTGAAGCGGGCTCGGTGCGGCCCCGTAGTTAGTTCGCCTTAGCAAGTTCGGGGGCGGGGTGGTTCTTGTTGGGCTTTCTCATTGCCTGGCCCTTCCCTTCTATCGTGCCGTAGGCAAACTAAAGTTTCCCGGCCTGCATAGCCGACCTTATCCGCACCTTTCCAAGAGTGGCAGGCCCAGAACAGCGTCCTGGTCGCTCAACCTTCCATCCCTCTGCTTTTCCCCTGAGCGGCGGGGAGGGGCTTAGAATTTCCAGCAAGCCTTCCACAGCCATAGGCACATTCCCTACGCCCATATCACAAAAAGGAGCTGGTTCCCATGCCAATTACCCCTGAGGCCCTTCACTTCCTCACTGAAAACGTCCTCCGCGACAGCAAAACCTGGTACAACGACCACCGCCAGGACTACCAAAGGCTGGTAAAGGAACCCATGGTTCAGCTGGCGTCGGAGCTTCTCCCAGCGGTCCTCTCTATCGATGCGGAAATCACCTCTACCCCTGCCCGCTCTATCTCCCGCCTCTACCGGGATACCCGCTTCACCAAGGACAAATCCCTCTTCCGCAGCACGGTCTGGTGCTCCTTTTTCCGGGACAAAAAGCGCTATCACAACCTCCCCGGCTTTTTCTTTGAGTTCTCCCCCACAGGCTTCCGCTATGGCTGCGGCTACTACTACATGGAGCCCGCCCAGATGCAGCTGCTGCGGGACATGATGCAGGCTGATGCCCCCCTCTTCCGGGCCGCCTTTGACGCCTTCCGGTCCCAGGCCACCTTTACCCTCTCCGGTGACTCCTATAAGCGTCTCCGCTACCCCCACACCGACCCGGCACTGCAGGACTGGCTCAACCGCAAGGAGATGTGTTTCCTCCAAGAGAGCCGGGATTTTGACCTCCTCTTCTCCCCGGCCCTGGGGCAGGAAATCTCCCGCGCCTTCCTCTCCCTGGCCCCCCACTACCGCTTCCTCCTCCGCGCCGCCGAATTGGACAAACACCCTGATTCCCTCTAGCCCAATCAAAAAGCAGCAGGCCCTAGAGCCTGCTGCTTTTCTTTTCTGTCCAAAAGGGCTATTCCCCTGCCATAATCCGCAGTGCCTGTTTCTCGCAGGAGATGTGCACCTCCCGGTGGCTCCCGCCAAACTCCCCGTCCAGTGTCCAGGGCAGTGCCTCCTCTGCCACAGCGGTGAGCTTTGTGGTACAAAAGGTGTGGATAAAGGGGCAGTCCAGCGTGTTCTGGGAGAGCAGGGCGTTGATAACCTGCTGCAATTCCAGCGCGTTGCCGGGGTTCTCGATAAAAGTGCCCTCCAAAACCCCGTCGTCCATTGCCACGTCACGCCCCGGCGAAAAGCTGTGCCCTCCCACCGAGGTGGCGTTTGTCACCATCCCCACTAGGTATTCCCCCTTCATCTCCCCGCCGTCATAGCGCAGGGTCATGGCATGGGGGCGGTACTTTGTCAGGTGCTTGAGCCGCATCCCCTCCAAAAAATAGGCCATGCGCCCCAAGAGGTTTTTCACCTGCTGGGAGGTCTCGTAGGGGACATCGGTAAAGGCCCCGAAGGCCGCCACATAGGCAAAATACCGCTCCCCCTCAAAGTGCCCCACATCACAGGCCGCCGGCTTTCCCCCGGCAATCCACCTGGCCGCGCCCTCTAAGTCCTTTGGGATGCCAAAGCTGGAGGCAAAGTCGTTCACCGTGCCCGCCGGGATATAGCCCAGCACAGGCCGGGGCGCGCAGCCCATCAGGCCGTTCACTGCCTCGTTCAGGGTCCCGTCCCCGCCGCAGCAGACCATCAGGTCATAGTCCCCTGCGTTTTCCCGCAGCAGCTCCGGCAGCTCCCCCGCCCGCAGCGTGGGCCGCACCGTCACCCGGTACCCGCCCCGCACGAACACCTCCACAATCTCCGAGAGCTTCCCCCTTACCTCCGATTTCCCCGCACGGGGGTTATACAGCAAGAGCAGCTTCTTCTCCATCTCTCTCCTCCCTTTCCACGCTATAGCAGTTCCACCGGGCTCCTGTCCCGTTTTGCGCGCATAAACTCCACTTGGGGGAACCGTTCTCCCAGCCACGCCTGTAGTTCCGGCAGCACCACTGCTTCGGTCTCATAGTGCCCCAGCGCCGCCAGGGAAATCCCCAGCTCTCTCGCCAGCCAAAAGTCGTGGTGGCCCGCCTCGCCGGTGAGCAGCAGGTCGGCCCCGGCCTCCTTGGCCTCCCGCACAAAGTCGCCCCCTGCGCCGGAGACCACTGCCACCTTTTCCACCGGCCTGGGCAGGAGGGCGCAGCAGCACACCGCCGCCCCCAGCTTCCCCTTGGCCTCCCGCACAAAGCAGGCCGCTGTCACCGGCCCCTCGTCCACCCGCCCGATGCGCCCCAGCATCCCCCCTTCACCGGGGATACAGGGGGCAATGTCCGCCAGCCCCAGCGCCTTTGCCAGGGCGTCCCCCACCCCGCCCTGGGCAACGTCCAGATTGGTGTGGGCGCAGAGGGCCGCCAGCCCCTGCCGGGCCAATTCCCAGGGCAGGCTCCCGGCCAGCAGCCGCTTGAGGGGCCTAAAAATCACTGGGTGATGGGTGAGGATAAGCTGCGCCCCCCGCTCTTTTGCCTCCTCTATCACCGGCATCGACACGTCCAGCGCCAGCAGCACCCTCTCCACCCTTCCCGCCGGGTCGCCCACCAGCAGCCCGGAATTGTCCCAGCTCTCCGCCGCAGAATAGGGCGCCAGCTCATCCAGCGCCTGCCGCAGCGCCTCCGCCGTGGGGGCCTGCCGCTCCATCTGTTCCGCCACTTTCCTCCACTCCTCGCTCTCCTGTCTCTCGCCTGCCAAGCGCAGGCCCTCCGCCTTCTTTGCCATGCGGGCGGCCTGCCTGGCCCGGTAAGCCGCCGCAGCCCTGCCCGGCTCCTCGGCAAGGCGCCCCAGCAGCGCCTCCGCCCGCCCGATTTCCCCCCGCTGCCCGGTGTAAACCGCCAGCATCACCCCGTAGGGCTTTCCCCCGTCCTCCACGGCCCGCTCCTTCAGCAGGCAAAACCCTGTCTCCCGGAGATAGCGCCGCAGCCGGTCCGCCGCTGTCATGGGCTGGAGCACCAGCGTCTTTTCCCGGCACCAGGGGGCCCGTTCCAGGATTCCCGCAATGGTGTCGCCCCCCATCCCGGCAATCACAATGGTGTCCACCGCCCTGGGCTCTAAGGCGGCCAGCCCGTCCCCCAGCACCGGGAACACCTTCCCCGCGCAGCCATAGCGGGCAATGGTCTCCCTGGCCTTCCCCAGGGGGCCCTCCCCAATGTCGCAGGCATAGGCCAGCGGGCACAGCCCCTCCTGCACCAGCCGCACCGGCAGGTAGGCGTGGTCGGTGCCAATGTCCGCCACCACGCCCCCACGCGGTATCAGCGCCGCCACGGTTTCCAGCCGCCTGTTCAGCGGGCACCGCTTTTCCTGCATCCCCATCCCCCTCTCAGGCCTGCTCCACCTTTTTCATCACTTTGGAATAGCAGAACACCATCCCGTACTGCAATACCGTCAAAATCGCCATAGCCGCCACATTCCCCAGGCTGCTCTGGGGCATCACCATTGTCACCACAATCCCGATAATCCGCCCCACGTTGAGCCACACCTCCCGGATGCCGAAAATCTCCGACTGCATCTCCCTGGCCCCCGGGGCCTTCTGCACCACCATCAGGAAAATGGAGCCCGCCGGGTTGAGCAAAAACAGGGAGACAAAGGAGTTGAGGATATTGAAGAGGATGATTGTCACCGGGTTCAGGCTCACAAAGAGCATCACAATGCCGGCCATCATCACTGTCACGGAAATCAGCATGGAGCGAATCCGGTTCCCCGGCCGCACCAGCCGCCCAATCAGCGAGGCCGCCAGGATGGAGACCAGGCTCACCAGCACGGTGTTGACCCCGATGACCGCCTCATTGGACACCAGGGAAAACAGCAGCAGGTTGAGGAAAAAGGCAAAGGTGCCCTCCCGGATGCCCTTGAGCAGCTCCGCCCCCAGCGCCAGCCGCCACAGGGGGGTGGCGATAACCGCCCGCAGCGCCTGGCGGAAATGGGTTTCCCGGGAGGGGGCCAAAAGGGTCTGCTGCTTGCGGGAGAGCAGCAGGGTGAAAACCGCCATGGCAAAGGACATGCCGAACACCAGGTAATACCCCGCCATGCTGCCCCCAAAGGCCGAGAGAATCACCCCCGAAACCAAGGGGATTACCATGGTGACTACCCCGCAAATCACGCTGAGAAACCCCATGGCCCTGTCCCGGTTGCCGTCCTCGGTGTAGGCGCTTAGAATCATGCTGTAGGCAATCCAGTAAAAGCCGCCGCCGGTGGCGTTCACCAGGGCAATCAGGGGCATCACAGGGGCCAGCCGGTGCATAAAGAGCAGGAACATCCCCGTGCCCGTCATGTAAAACACAAGCCCCAGCCTGGTCCCCGCCGTCACCGAGCGCTTGCGCACAAAGGCGCTTGCCACACACATGGAGATGCCGTTCATGGCAAAGCAAATCATATTGTAGTATTTTACAATATCGCCGTCGCCCCCGGTGGAGCGCATCAGCAGCGTGCTGATGTACTGCCCCTGCAAATTGGCGTAGAGGTTATAGGCCAGGTGCAGCATGGCATAGCTCAAAAAGAGGCTGCTCAGGGCCTCCGCGCCCAGCGCGTTGAGAATCCGATTTTTCCATTGGCCAAGTGTCATTTTCATTATGGCTCACCCTCACCGGCGGGATTCTCCCCCGTCAAAGACATAAAAAACGCCCGGGACGCCTCCCACCTGCAGAAAATTCATCAAAAAATCAAAGGGGAATTGAATTCTTTCCGCTGGGAAAACGTCCCGGGCCCTATCAGTGTGCCGCTGTTTATTTGCCCTGTAAATGTGCGTTGATTTTCTCAACCAGCTCGTCCGGGTTCACGCCGTGAACCGCGCAGGCCATCTCCACGGATTCCCCGCGGGAGGCCGGGCAGCCCAGGCAGTGCATCCCCATCGCCAGGAAAAACTCCGCCGTAGAGGGCGCAGCGTCCAAAATATCGCCGATAATCATATCTTTTGTAATCTCAGTCATTTTCTTTTCCTCCGTTTTCTGGTGTTCCGGGCCGCACCGGCCCGCCTTCCTATTGTTCCCCCAACCGGCCCGCCTTATCGCAGGCCCCTGCATGAACCACAGGCCACGGCGCAGGTTCTGGCGCGGCGCTGCGGCACATGGCGGCAAAGCCACCTTGTTTTGCGCATATTATACCATAGCCACCGATATTTGCAAGCCCTTTTTCCCTTTTCCTGCCGGGAAGATTTGTCCAAAAATCAGGGCGAAAAACCCAAAAAAACCGGCAATATCCGCGAAAGCGCGCCATATCCCCTGCCGCGGCAGGGATAAGCATCCGGGCAAGGGGCCGGGCAAAAAAACACCGCCCGGAATTCACTCCAGGCGGCATTGTTCAAGATGCCAGGCGCCGCAGGCGCATTCCCTCTATTTAAATACTGCCCGGAATTCATCCCGGGCAGTATTTCCAAAGAACAGAGTAAGCGGGAAATCTCTCCCGATGCTTACTGCTCCTCTCTCATTTTCGCAAAGCACTCGCTGCAATAAACAGGACGGTCCTCGCGGGGACGGAAGGGAACAGTAGCCTCCTTGCCGCAGTTGGCGCAGACGGCAGTGAACATCTCTCTCTCAGGTCTGGACGCATTCTTACGGGCGTCACGACAGGGTTTGCATCTCTGGGGCTCGTTCTCGAAGCCGCGGGACGCATAGAATTCCTGCTCACCGGCAGTAAACACGAACTCATTGCCACACTCTTTGCAGACTAAGGTTTTGTCTTGGAACATAATCATACCTCGCTTTGAATTAGTTGCCCATGGACGGACTCGAACCGCCACCTTTGAAACCAACGCTCTGACTTAAGCTACTAGAGCACATTTTTTATCATAAGAGGCCTAGCCTCCGGTTCACTTGCTCAACAGGGTCCGGCACTTTCTCCTCACGCGCTGCATGGCATTGTCAATTTGCTTAGGAGTGACGTGGAGATGAGAAGAAGACTCCGCTAAACCGCAGCCATAGAGGTAAAGCGCCAAAACCTCACGCTCAAAATCAGACAAAGACAAATTGATTTGTTCCATCAAGCTCTCAAAGCCCTCCCTGACGATAACAAGCTCCTCCGGGTCCCGGGCAGCTTCGCAGGGGGCTGGGAAAGCGCAATCCAAGGCCTCCTCGCTCAGCGGCACCACGCCGCCGGCAGGGAGCCGCTTTTTTCTCCGCTGGGAACGGGAAAAGGACTTCAGCCGGTTGTCTACACACCGGGAGGCATAGAGCCCAAAGGGCACTGCCTTCTCAGGGTCATAGGAGGAAAGGGCGCCCCAGAAGCCGATTGCGGCCTCCTGCACCAAGTCGTCCTGGTCTGCAGCCGGGCTCCAGCTAAAAAAGCGAGAGGCCCTCTGCCGGAGGAAGGGCATGTTCTCCTCCACCGCCGCGCAGAGCGACTGCCTATCCAGGATTTCAATGCCTTCAAATTCCAGGGAAATCATCCGAAAATCCTTTCACAGTCTGTCGTTCTACGGTTTGTCGCCATCTTCCTGCATTTTGCAAGCACTGTTATCATACCTTAAAAGCCCTCTCTTGTCAAGGTCTTTTCGTCGTCTCGCCTCTCCCCCCTTTTTGTAGGAGTACAATAGAAATTGGACAGTAGAGGAAGAAAAAAGTAGAAGGAAGCGGCCACATCGGTTAAAGTTGAGTTGTCACACCAACACAATCGAGAGGAGGCCACATCCTTCATGAACAAGAGTATAACACAAGACA
>JAAVYW010000052.1 GCA_022791315.1 Oscillospiraceae bacterium
AAGACCGGTTCCTGTTGTACTTCCGGCTGGCACGGCTGACCCCGTATTTCTCCGCATATTTCATTAGGGATTGCCTATAGGCCATGTCTTGTGTTATACTCTTGTTCATGAAGGATGTGGCCTCCTCTCGATTGTGTTGGTATGACAACTCAACTTTAACCGATGTGGCCGCTTCCTTCTACTTTTTTCTTCTTCTACTGTCCAATTTCTATTGTACTCCTACACTCCAGGCAGCTTACCCTGGGGGAAGGGGATTGACAGGTAGAGGAAGAGATGATATAATAAACACAAGAATATACAGGGCTTGTTTTCCTGTACCAAGTGATTATTCTATCCCAGCTTAAAAATTGGCAACGCTGATTTTTTGCTGCGCCATAGCCCGTTTGGGTTCGTGATTATGGAATACAGGGCAAAATGATGACAACATAGTGAGGACGAATGGGAAATGAAACGACCGCTTTGCACAATTGGGTTTTCTGCTCTATGTGTGCTGGCGGTCATTTTTTCGTTTCAAAATCCCCGTGTGTGGTTGTGCGTGGGAGCAGGGGGCCTGGTGGTGTGGGGTGTGGTACGGCTGTTCCGGCAGGCCAAGCCCACGGTAAAGCTGGCAATCCTCTCCGGTTCCCTGGCCTGCCTCTACGCCTTTTGCCGGCATTCCGTGTTCACGGCGCCGCTCTTAGAGCACAGCGGCGAGAGGGTAGCCGTGACAGGTACGGTGCTAGAACAGGAGATGGGGAGCGGCTATCCGGTTTACGAGGTGCAGCTGCGCAATCTAGCAGGGCACAAGGCCTATATGGCCCAGCTGCGGCTGTATGATTATAGCGGCTCTGCCTCCCTATCCCCAGGGGACGGGTTTTCGGGGGAGGTGTATTTGTACCCCATAGCCAACCAATCGGCCAATGCCCGGCTCAAGGGGAGGCTGTGCGGAGAGGTGGCAGCGGCAGAGCCCTCGTTCCTGGCACCGCTCTACCAGCTGCGGGCGATGCTCATAGAGGAGCTGCGGGAGCAAATCCCCGACGGGCGGGGAGAGGTGGCAGTGGGGATTTTAACAGGGGATACCAGCGGCATTTCCCCAGAGCTGATGCTCCTGTTCCGGCGGTGCGGGCTGTCCCATATTTTGGCAGTGTCGGGGCTGCATTTGACTCTTTTAACCAGCTTGATTGGGCTGCTGCTGCGGAGAGTTTCCCGTAGGCTACACAGTGTGCTGGCCAGCTTATTTGTCCTGGCGTTTATGGCCTTCCAGCTGTTTACGGTCTCAGTGCTGCGGGCGGGGCTAATGGTGCTGCTGGCCCAGGCGGCCCAGGGCGAGGGAAAGAAGGGGGACACCTGGAACAGCCTGGGGTTTGCCCTCACAGTCGTGCTGGCGCTCTCGCCGGGTGCAGCGGCCGACGCCGGGCTCCAATTGTCGGTGAGCGCAGTGGTGGGAATCCTGCTGCTGTCAGGGCCCATTGCCCGGCGGCTAAAAATTTGGCTGCGCCGGGAGGAGGGCACATGGGGGAGCAAGGCCGTTGGCATCCTCTCTGTCTCGTTGGGGGCGTCGCTGGGGGTGTTCCCGGTTTCGCTGTTCCGGTTTGGGCAGGCCTCTGTGCTGGGCGTGTTCACGGCGATTCCGGTGGCCCTGCTGCTGCCGGTCATCTTGGTGTGCTCCCTGCTGGGCCCCGCCCTGTCTCTTTTGAGGTTGCCGGGCTTGGCAGGTTTGTTTTCGGCCTGGGATGCGCTGGCGGTTTGGGCGCTGTGCTGTGTTGCCCAGGCCGCTGCCTGGTTGCCCTTTGGCCTGCTGTTTGGGCGGGATATCCCCGCATTGGTGGGGCTGCTGCTCCTGGGAGGCGGGCTGTGGGCCGCGGTCAGGAGATTGCGGAAACAGCAGGCGTTGTTCCTGGCAGTGGGCTGCCTGGCGGTTGGGACCGTCTTTTTTCTTTTGGAGCAATTGCTCTGGAACACCCCCTGCCTCCTCTTCCCCGATCGGAAGAGCGGGCCCAGCGCCGTGCTGTGCCATCGGAACGAGACTATTGTCGTTTTAGCGGACTGCTCAGGGAACACGGCCGGGGAGCTCAAGGCCCTGTTGGAGAGCCGCCGGGTGCATTTCATTGACTTCCTGTTCCTGATGGGGGACGGGCGGGCAGACATGGAGGCCTGCGGGGAACTGCTGGCCTCCTTTCCCACGGGCTGCCTCCTGCTGCGGGAGGAGAACCCGTTTTTCACCCAGTTAACCCCCTATTTCTCCTACACGGATTCCGCCCTGGAGCTGGCCGGCAGCTGGGTGAGTATTTCAGACGGGTGGGAGATAGTGGAGGAACAGGGGAACCTGCTTCTCTACTTCCCGGACGGACGCCTTTTGGCCTTTGTGCTGGAAGAGGAGGAGATAGACGCCGACTGGGTAATAGCGGAGGAGCCCTACTGGGAGAACCCGCCGCCGGGCACCCTATTTGTATTCACTGAGCCGGGGGAGGAGCTGCCGGAACAGGCCCTGCTGCGGGAGAGGGAGCTGACGCTGTATCTGGGCCAGGGCTGGCACATTGCCCTGGAGTAAATTTCTGGAAAATATTGGAAGATAGGCGGCGTCTGCTTCGGCGGGCTAGTGAGAAAAGCCCCTCTCCCGCAGGGGAGAAGGGCTTTTCCGGTACATTCCGCCCAAGGTGGGGACCCTGGGTAGGAAAGAGGAAGAGGGGGCAAAGGTTCAGCGCTGGCCGGACACCTTTTTCAGTTCCAGGCGCAGTTTATCGGCAATCATAGCGATGAATTCAGAGTTGGTGGGCTTTCCCCGGCCGGTGTTGATGGTGTAGCCAAAATAGGAGTTGAGGGTGTCAATATCGCCCCGGTCCCAGGCTACCTCAATGGCGTGGCGGATGGCCCGCTCCACCCGGGAAGAGGTGGTGTCGTGCTTTTTTGCCACCGTGGGGTAGAGCTGCTTGGTGACAGCGTTGATGATGTCCACATTTTTGATAGCCAGGATGACGGCCTCCCTGAGATAGTGGTAGCCCTTGATGTGGGCGGGCACGCCAATCTGGTGGATTACCTGGGTCACCAGGATTTCCAGGTCGGGCTCGTTGGCGGAGCTGGCGGGCTGGGGGGCCATGGGGGACACCGGGGCCCCGGCAATGGCGCAGATGCGCTGGGCCAGGATGCCGATGTCAAAGGGCTTGAGAAAATAATAGTCCGCGCCGCCAGCCAGCAGGCTGCTCTCCAGCCGCTGATTGTCTGTGCTGGACATGACGAAAAAGCTGGGCTTGTGATGGGGACGCTCCCCCCGGAGCACCTCCTGCATCACCGAAAGGGCGTCCCGATGTACCATAAAGGCCTCCATCAGCACCACGTCCGGCTGGAAACGGTCGATTTGTTCCAGGATTTTGCTGCCGTCTTTTGCCTCGCACAGTACCTCAAAATTGTAGGCGCGCAGCCCGGCTTCACAGGCTTTCCCCAGGCCCTCGCTGTTGTCTCCTATCAATACTTTAATCTTATTCTCCAAAGTAAACCCTCCGTTTGTATTGAGTACCCTGTGGGCCGTGGCGCAGATTCCCCCGAAACGCCTGATGCGACAGGATGTTTTGGCGGTTTCCCGCGGGTTTTTTCCCGTGTTTTTGATGATATTGTAAGTTTACCATATTTTGGTAATCATTGCAAGGGGTTTTCCATAATTTGGAAAATATTTTTTGCTTTCTCGGGAAAGAGCGGGGATTCTGGCGGGATTCCCAGGGAGCGGGAGGGGCGGGCCCCCCGGGATGCCAGGGGGGTTAGAGGGCCGCGCCCGCAGTGTGGGAGGCACTGAGCATATTTTCAATAAAGATGGCATAGCCCTTGCTGGGGTCGCCCACGAAGACATGGGTGACGGCGCCGATGAGATGGCCGTCTTGGAGGATAGGGCTTCCGGACATGCCCTGGACAATGCCGCCGGTCTTTGCCAGCAGGCGGGGGTCGGTGACGCGAATCACCATGTTTTTCACATTGCTCTCGTCGTTCAGGCTGATGCGCTCAATCTGGATGGTGTACTCCTGGGGCTCGGAGCCCTCCAGAGTGGAGAGAATGGTGGCGTCCCCGGTGTGGACGGTCTGTTTCAGGCCAATGGGCACGGGGTCGCCCTGGGCGTATTCCCCCTGGATGGGGCCATAGACGCCGGTGTCACAGTTCACCGCCAGCTTGCCGATTTCCTCAGAGGTGACAAACTGGCCCCGCAGCTCGCCGGGGGTGCCGGGGGTGGCCTTCACTACGTCGGTGATGGCTGAGGGCACGATTTCCCCGCTGCGCAGGGGGAGAAGGTCGCCGGTGTCAATGTCGCAGACGCCGTGGCCCAGCCCGCCAAACACCTGGTTGACCGGGTCGATGAATGTGAGGGTGCCGATGCCGGCGGAGGAGTCCCGCACCCAGAAGCCGCCCCGGTAGCCCAGGCCGTCCCGGGAGAGGGCGGGGGTGAGGGAGAGGTTTTCCAATTTCTCTCCCCGTTTCACTTGCAAATTGATGGGTTTGCCGTTACAATGGGAGAGGACAAAAGCCACCTGCTCGTTGGTGTCCACCTCCTGCCCGTCGATGGAGAGGAGGATGTCCCCCGCCTTGAGCCCGGCCTGGGAAGCGGGGCACACCGGGCCCAAATCGGTGTCGATGTCACACAGCCCCACCACCAGCACCCCTTCGGTAAACATCTTGAGCCCGAAGGGACGGCCGCTGGGGATGAGCGAGGTGCGGTCGTAGACGCTCACCGTCACCTGCTTCACCGGGATGGAGCCGAAGAGCTTTACATCCACCTGATAGGAGTCGCCGCTGGTATAGGGCGTCTCTGCGGGAAGGTTGGCAGTGATGGCGGGCACAGAGGGAAGGGAGAACTCCTCCCCCTCTAATATGTTGATTTTGTCCGGGATGGCGGCATCCAGCAGGTAGAGGGAAGAGAGAAACGCAATGCCGGCTACCGTACACAGCCCGGACACAAATTTGCACAATTTTTTCATAGCGACCTCCAAAAAGATGGGTTGAGCTGGAAACGCCCTAAGACGCGCCGCTCTCTTTTCTACTGTTCCGCACCTGCTGTCGGTTTATCATAGGCAAATCCTAAAGGAAGGGACAATGCCTGTCAGAGGATGAAAATAATACTATGGGCAGCGCTTCAAACCAACCGGAATGGCCAGCCCGCTGGGAAAACTGGAAAAAACTGCTGATTTTTGAAAGGGGCGAGGGCCGTGAAAGTGGCAATTGTGGGCAGCCGGGAACCAGGCAGCTTTACCGTACTGCGGATGCTGGATGAAATCCCCCGCAACTGTACCGAGCTGGTCTCCGGTGGGGCAAAGGGCATCGACGCCATGGCAAGGGAGTGCGCAGGACTCCTGCATATCCCCTGTAAAGAGTTCCTGCCGGACTATGCCCGCTTGGGCCGCGGCGCGCCCCACGCCCGCAATCTCCAGATTATCGCCTACGCCGACCTGGTGCTGGCCTTCTGGGATTTCTCCTCCCACGGCACCCGGGATACTATCCTGGCGTGCCAGAAACAGGGTATCCCCTGTAAAATCATCGACATCCGGGACAGGCCCCGTCAGTTTTTGCCTCAGCCTTGCCCCGCTTCACCTGATTAAAATGCCGGTTCCCGCCGTGGTGGCGGATATACAATAGAAAGAGAGTGTGTTTGCAATGCCAATGATTACAGTTCATACCAATAAGCAGTTGACAAAAGAGGAGAAAGCCCTGGTGGGCCGCGGCCTGGGGGAGTGCATCACCCTGCTGCCCGGCAAGAGCGAGGCCTCCCTGATGCTGGAAATCCAGGACGGGCAGGAGATGTTCTTCCGGGGCGGTCAGGACACCTGCGCCTTTGTGGAGGTGCGCCTGTTCCGTGTCTCGCCCCTGGAGGCCAAGCAGGCCTTCACACAGTCGCTGTGCGCCCTGTTGGAAGAAGTGGGTATCCCCAGCCGGGATGTGTACCTGAATTTTTTGGAATTTGATTCCTGGGGCATCCAGGGGACTTTGAAATAGGCCTAGCTTAGTATGGGCCGCCAGACGCCCCGCCAAACAGGGGATTTTTGAAAAAGCGGCCCCATAATCAGAAAGGACAGAAGACCATGAAACAGGAATTTATTGTGACAGGACCCGAGGGCTATCTGGGCAGGGAATTCTCCTGCACCTGCGGCAAAGACCACTCCTTTGGTATCAAGGAAATCGTGCTGGAGGAGAATGCCCTGGAGAGAATACCGGCTTTAATGGAAAAATTTGGCTATCATCATCCTTTCCTGGTGGCGGACACCCACACCATGGCCGTGGCAGGGGAGAAGCTGGAGGGCGTCCTGACAAAGGCGGGCATCCCCTTTGCCCACCATGTGTTTACAGAGGAGCACCTAGTGCCCACCATGGAAAATGTGAAGCTGCTGGAGGCCGCCGTGCCGGAGGGCACTGATGTGATGATTGCCGTGGGCTCTGGCACGTTGAACGACAGCACGAAATACGCCAGCTTTGAGAAGGGGCTGCCCTTTTTTGTGGCGGCCACAGCCCCCTCTATGGACGGCTATGCCTCTGACGTTGCACCGCTGATTATCCACAACCTGAAGAGCACGGAGAAGGCCCAGAACCCGGTGGCTATTGTGGGGGATGTGGAGGTGCTGCGGAATGCCCCCATGAATATGATTGCCGCTGGTATCGGGGATACGCTGGGAAAATACGTGAGCCTCTGTGACTGGGAGATTGGGCAGATGATTACCGGGGAATACTACTGCCCCAACATCGCCAAAATGGTACGCACTTCGGTGGACACCATGACTGCCAACCTGCACAAGGTGCAGAGCCGGGATGCCGAAACCATTGTAGGCATCACCCGGGCGCTGATTATGACGGGCATTGCCATGAGCTTTGCAGGCGTCTCCCGCCCGGCCTCCGGCGCGGAACACCAGAACGCCCATTTTTGGGAAATGCAGGAATTGCAGGACGGGAAAATCCCCTATCTCCACGGCACCGAGGTGGGTGTGGGCACCATCCTGGCGCTGAAGCTGTACGAGGGCTTTTTAGCCAGGGCGGACAAAATCGATTTATCGAAAATCACCTATTCTCACGACGAGGCCAAGTGGGAACAGGAAATCCGCCGCGCCTATCGGGGTGCCGCCGACGGCGTGCTGGCGCTGGAACAGCGGGTGAAACGCAATTCCAGGGAGAGCTGGGAAGCCCGTATGGCAAACACCAAGGCCCATTGGGGCCAGATTGTCTCCCTGGCGAAAACCCGCCTGCCCTCTTCCCAGGACTTTAAGCGGGAACTCTCCGCCCTGGGCGGCCCTGTGAGCCCCGCTGAACTGGATGTCAGCCGGGAACGGGCCCGCGACGGCCTCCTCTATGCCAAAGAGCTCCGCGACCGCTATACCATTCAGCAGCTGCTCTGGGACTTAGGGCTGCTGGAAGAAGTGGCCGAGGAAGTGCTGGACCAGCTCTATTAAAATAGAAGCACATCTATCACTTATTCCCCTTTCCCCGCTATGAGATTTTAGCAGCGGGCGAAAAGGCGCATCTGCGGATATGGGATTGCCCATTCCCTCAAAGTGGATATTAAAACAGACGGGGAAGAAGTTTAGGAGATAGAGGAACTGAATAAGAATCACCCCGCCCCTGCAGAAAGCCAAGGCGGACGAACATCGGGGCCGCACCGAGCCCGCTTCACCTGGCCTTGTCACTGCTAAAAGGGGAGAACGATGGCATCCGGAGCGTCCGCAGACCACTGAGTGAGACCTATCCTCCCTCAAGAAAAGTGGCTAAGGACAGGCGAATAGGAGCAGAGTTCTGGGATATAGAGAGCTTAATAAGAACCTGTCCGCCCCTTGAACGAGCCAAGGCGAACTAACTCCGGGGCCGCACCGAGCTCGCTTCACCTGGCCTTGTCACTGCTAAAAGTGGGAGAACGCTAACACCCGGAGCGTCCGCCGACACCCGAGTAACCCCTACCGACACTGCCAAATCTGTATAGGAGCTTTGCTCCTATACAGATTATACATAGGGGCAGAGCCCCTATGGGCCTTTCGCTTCCTTGTGGCAAGGCAAGGAACCAGGCCAACGAAGGTTGGCCTTTGCCTGCTCGGTGCGGGAACCGTCAAGACTGGGCTGAGATGGAGATTGGGCCTGTTTGCCGTTGGCAAAGGCAGCGAGGGCGAGGGAAGTGCGGTGGCAAAGGGGAGCTGGGAGGAGGGCGACTTGTGGGCTGGGTGCGTAGGCTGGGCC
>JAAVYW010000004.1 GCA_022791315.1 Oscillospiraceae bacterium
CAAAAAGTTTCCAAGCTCTAATTCCAAACACTAACGTCTTTCATTACTGTCTGTATTAGTACTTCTCAAATCATTTCCAGGGTTCTGTACTAATTCGTCGTAATATTGTTCACTTTTCAAGGTCCTATCTGCTGCCTCCCTCGAGCTTTCTTACTGCTCTCGCTGACAGCTTCATTATATTATCATATCTTATTCCCAATGTCAATGCTTTTTTCAAATTTTTTTAAAAAATTTTTCCAGCGCCGGAATTTCCCTGGGAAAGCAGCCGCGAAGCCGCATAAAATAAGGGAAAAGGGCCACCGGGCAAAAACCCCGCAGCCCTCCTACGCTGTCATTGGGGGGATTTCAATGGACGAACGGCTGGAAAATTTCCTGGAATTCTGTGCTGTCCTGGCACTCAACTTTTTTGTCATCAGCCTTATCCGGGCGTTGTGCCGCTGATACCCGCAATCCCTTTTCCCGCATCCCTACCGCAGCTTCACATTCAGCAGGCGAATCTCCTCTTTCTTGGGCTTGGGTTTCCGAATCATCCACCACAGGCAAATCCCTGCGGTGACAATCCAGAAAAACCCGCCCAGGACCCCGGTAGAGGTGGGCCCCAAAAAGGGATTCCCGCCGTCCAGGCTCAGATACCCTCCCATGGGCTCAAAGGCGGTGATGGCCCCTGAGGCCAGGGCAGCAGGCAGGGCACTCCTCACCCGCACAGTGAGGTATCCCAAAAACACACCCACTACCAGGCAATAGAGCAGCTGCGCCAGCATCCCCCAGAAGGGGAAGCCGGGGTATCCCTCTCCATAACTAAATCCCAGCATTGCCACCGGCATCCGGCAGAGCCCCCATCCCAGGGCGGCGAGGAGCACGGCCTTCCAGCTGTCCATGTGTTCCTGCAGTTTCGGCAGCAGGTATCCTCTCCACCCCAGTTCCTCCCCCAGGGCCAGCAGGGCGTTGATGAGCGGGGCGATAAAGACATTGTTGATTGCCAGGCTATAGAACACCGCGTCAATATTTGTGACAGACATATCATATCCCTGTTCCACCATGATAGCGGTCATCTGGGAGAATTCCCCGTCAAAACGGGCGGGGAACACAATAAAATAGAGCACGGCCCCCAGGGTAATCACAACGCTGGGAAGGAACCAGGCGGCCAGATAGAAGAGGAAATTATCGGAAAAATTTGGCCCCAGGTAGAGGTCGCGCACCCCTTCCTTTGTGGCCAGCCGGGTCACAATCACGCTGACCGCCGGGAGAAACAGCGCCGCCATGGAGAGCATCTCCCATTCTGCGGGCATAATCCCCAGCCGCAGCAACAGCGCTGTCAGCCAGGTCAGCCCCAGAGACAGGGCCAGGTAAATTGTCAGCCGTTTTTTCATCATCTATTTTTTCTTCCTTTCTGTTCCCGTTTGGTTCCGTCCCCTTGGGGGCCAGCACATGTTGGGCCTCCGGCCCGCTCCGTCTTTTGGGCTGGGTGTCACGGCAAATGAAAAGTCCCGGGCTGGCTGCGCTGGGCTTTGCCGCGGGGGAAAGGCGCAAACCCCTATTCCCCCAGCAAATACCGGAACATCCTCTCCGGCTCCTCCAAGAACCGCCGGGTAATCTGATAATGGCTCGTCTCCCGGTAATCCACAGCCCGAATCCCCTCCTCCCCCAGCAGCAGCACCTCCGCCTCCGGAAAGGCCATGAGGATGGGGGAGTGGGTGGCAATCACCAGCTGGGAATCCCGCTTCACCAGCCGGTCCATTTCAGCCATCAGCGCCATCAGTCCGGTGGGGGAGAGGGCGGCCTCCGGCTCGTCCAAGAGATAAAGCCCCTGCCCGCCGAACCGGTTTTGCACCAGCGCCAAAAAGCTCTCCCCGTGGGAGCGCTCATGGAGCGACACTCCGCCGTAGCTCTCAATCACCTGCGGGGAAAAGGAGGGGGCCTCATCCATCTCGTCAATGTTGGAGGCCACGTTGTAAAAGCTCTCGGCCCGCAGGAAAAACCCGTCCCTGGGATAGGCCCGCCGGGAAAGCACCACGTGCTCCCACAGCCCCGCATGGGTGTCCCGGGTGGAAAAACGGAAATTCCTGCTCCCGCCCTCGGGGTTAAACCCGCTGGCCACCGCAATTGCCTCCAGCAGGGTGGATTTCCCGCTCCCATTCTCCCCCACGAGGAAGGTCACGTCCCTGGAAAATTTCAGCGGCCTCTCCCCCAGTGCCTTCACTGCCGGGAGCCTGTAATAATAGCCCTCCCCGCCCGTTGCCCCCCGCAGCCGCACGGTGTCGATATACCGTCCCAAGCCCTTCCCCCCGCTCAGTCGTCAAAGGCGTCGCAGCCGTCCCGGCAAAGGGGATAGGGCCCGCCGCATCCCCTGCACCCCACCGGTACATAGCCGCGGTACTCCTTCCCTGCCCCGCTTCCCGCCGGGGGTTCCTCCTCTTCCGGGGCCTCCCCCTTCTCTCGGGCAGTGTCCTCCTCGTCCTCCTCTTCGCTGCCCTTCGGCAGCATAAAGGCCGTTGCCAGCGCCGCAATCCCCAGCGCCGCGGCCAGAATCCATTTAAACTTCCCCATTCCCTGTCACCTCCCAGGCCTTTCCTGCCCCTGGGCTGCGTCCAGCACTGCCGCCGCAATGCGCAGCACCGCCGAAGCCATCCCCAGGATACAGCTTAAATTAAAATAGTACCGCCCGTTTTTCCACGGGGGCATCGGGTCGCCCGCCCTGCGCACGCCCAGCTTCTCCGGCAGCAGCCTCCGCGGCGGGGCAGGTACGCCCTGCTTCCGGGCCCGCCGTTCCTGCCTGTGCTCTGCCCGCCTGTGCTTCCAGATGCGCAGCATCAGCAGCTTCAATGCCCCCTTTTGCAAAAAGGCCAGCAGTGCCGCAGCCGCCCCTGCCCCCGCCATGAGGAGGGAGAGCAGCCCCCTCCCTACATTCCTCTTTTTTCTCTTCCTGCCCATTCTCATCCCGTCTCCATTCCCTAGTTGGCGCTCATCAGTAGTAGCATCGACACCATTGCCATGGTGTCGTCAAGATACCCTATTATCTCTGCCAGCTGCCGGTTCTGTGGGTTCTGCCGCAGCCCTTTGAGCCTCTCCCGCAGCCTGCCGCTCTCATAGCGGGAAAAATACTGCCCCAGATTCTTGGTCTCCTTTAAAATGTATACCAGTGCCCCGTCATGGGCCGAGAGTTCCCCTTCCCCTGCCACAACCGCCCGCAGCTGCGCCACCAATGCGTCCTTGTAGCCCTTCTCGGGGAGATACAGGTCTTTCCCTCCAAAGAGGCCGCCCTTCCCCTTGACAGCGGCGCCCGCCGCCGCCAGCGATTCCCCAATCCCTGCCGCCAGCTCCTGGAACCGCTTCTCGCCACAGAGCATGTAATCCTCCATCAGCTTGTCCAGGGTGTGGGGCCTCTCCTCCAAATAGGCATAGAGGGGGGCAAGATGCCCCAGCTCCCAGGGCAGCGCCTTCCCCACGGCAATTCTCTTTCGCTCCACCGTCACAACGTCTGCCAGCATCAGGTCCATCATCCCCGCTGCCAAAAGCCCGGCCTTGGAGTCATCCTGCCGTAGGACGGGAAAATACCCGTTCTCATTCACTGCCAAAACGCAGTACTCCTGCGCAATTGATTTTCTGTCCAACATACTACGCCCCTTCCCGCGGTTTTGCCTTGCAGCCCCGCTGCCTATTCCTCCCACTTTGCCACCCGGCTGTGGTCTCTCCCCTTCTCCCTGGCCGCTGCGGGATAGACGCCTAGGAAAACCCCCTTGGCCGGCAGGCAGATGCAGTCGGTAGAAATCATTCCCAGCACCAGCCGCATGGCCGAGAGGTCGCTGTGGGTCTCCACCCAGCGCTCCTGGTCGTCCCGGTTCACGCCCACCACCAGGATATCCCCGTTTTTCTCCCTGGTAAAGACCAGAGATTGGCTGTCGGCATAGTAGGGGTGGAATTCCCCGTCCGCCAGTAGGGGCAGGGAGCGGCGCAGCTGGGCCAGGGTCTTTACAAAGGCCAGCAAATCCCCGTCAATGTGTTCCCAGTCAAAGTATTTCCGGGCAAAGGGGTCCCGGTATCCGTACATCCCAATTTCATCCCCGTAATAGATGCAGGGCAGCCCCGGCAGGAAAAACTGTAGGGTCATGGCGATTTTCAGCAGCGCCACCCCGCCCGCATATTGGCCCGGCTCCATCCGGTAATCCGCCTGGGCCTCCCTGGAAATCAGATGGGGCTCCGGCGCAGCCAGCAGGGTCAGGGCCCGCTCCGTGTCATGGGTGGAGAGGGAGTTCATCAGCAAATTCACCGTGTGCCTGGGGTAGTGCTCCAAAATTTGCAGCACCCGCCGGAAAAAGGTGTCCCCATCCCCTCCTCTGACAAAGTCAATCACGGCATTTTTAAAGGGGTAGTTCATCACCGAATCCAGCTGCCCCCCCTGGAGATACCGCCGCCGCTTCCCATAGCTAATCTTGTTGCTGGCGTCCTCCCACACTTCCCCAATGACAATGCTGTCGGCCCTGGTGGCCCGCACCGCCCTGTGCACCCGGTCTAAGAACACATCGGGCAGCTCGTCCGCCACGTCCAGCCGGTAGCCGTAGGCCCCCCGCTCCATCCAGTAGCGCAGCACGCCCCCTTTCCCCTCCTCGTCCCCGGTGATGAAGGCCAGATAGTCCTCATTCTCCTCCTTCACCTCCGGCAGGGTGTCGATACCCCACCAGCTGGAGTACTTATCCGGGTATTCCTCAAACTTAAACCAGGAACAATAGGGGCTAAACGGGCTGCGGTAGGCTCCCACATGCTCCCCGTACCGCCCCTCCCGGTTAAAGTACACGCTGTCGCTTCCCGTGTGGCTGAACACCCCGTCCAGGATAACCCGTATCCCCATCCCCGCCGCCGCCCGGCACAGGTCGGTAAATTCCTCTTCCGTCCCCAAAAGCGGGTCAACCTTATAATAGTCCGCCGTGTTATAGCGGTGGTTGGAGTGGGCTTCAAACACCGGGTTTAAGTACAGGCAGGTCACACCCAAGTCCTTTAAGTAGGGCAGCTTTTCCTGAATCCCGGCAAAATCCCCCTGGAAATAGTCCCGGTTCTCCACGACACCCTGTTCGTTGGGCTTGTAATAGGGCACCCCATCCCGGTCCTCCCGCAGGATACGGTCCCCCGGCACCCCTTCCTTCGGCTGCCCGGAGAAATAAAACCGGTCGGGAAAAATCTGATAGAGAATCCCCCCCAGCAGCGGTGAGGGCACCAGCGGCGCAGGCTCATAGACCGTCAGCTGCCATAAATCCCGTTCCTCAGGCCAATCCTTGCCCCGCCCCCCCTGCACCAGGAACACCGGATTCCCCCCCACATGGGTATAGATGGCAAAGCCGTAGAAGAAGAGCCCGGCCCTATTGGCAGTGAGCTCCCCCCGGTACTCGTCGCAGTCCTCCATCCTCCCCTGCCACTCCATGGGCGGCCCGAACTCCACCTGGGCCAGGTCTTCCGTAAAGAGCGCCGGCCGCACCAGCACCCCCCCGTATTGCCGGGGCACATACACCCGCAGCGACACCAGCTTTCCCCGGCTCACTGCGCCAAAGGGCATCTTATAGGCTGTCGAGGTGCTGTCAAAACAAATCATAAGAAACTGTCCTCCCTCTCCCTGTCACCGGTTGATATATTTCCGGAACTGCGGCCACAACCCAATCCCGTCCTCCAGATGGGCGGGCTCCTGGATAATGAGATGCCCGGGATACTCGTTGCCCTCAATCAGGTCAATCCCCTGGGCTGTGACAGCTACATCCCATCCCACATAGCGCACCTGGGGCACCACCTTGGCCGCCTCGCACACTGCCGCCCGCACCTGGGCATAGTTGGGGATTGCCCGCCCTATCAGCTCCACCCCGGTAATCGGATGCTTGTAAAACACCTGGTTCTGGTAATTTGTCCCCGGCTTCACAATGACCCCTGTGTCCGGGTCCAGCTTGGCGCACATCCCCCCTGTGGCCATGTTGTCCAAAAAAGACCCCTCCGACCCAATCCGCACGCCGGCAAAGACCACGTCCGCCTCCCCGTCCTCTTTCAAAATCGTCACCATCCGCACAGTATTCACTGATTCCGGGTGTATCTCCCCCATCAGCGGATGTTGCACTATCAACTCCTCCACCAGGCAAAGCCCCCTGCTCTTCAGGTGGTCATACATGTCGTCCACAGAAGGGTAATCCGCCTTTTTCACCTTTGATACCCCTTCCCCGCACATCCCGTCCACCGGCTTGGCCGCCACTGCCTCCTTGTCCGCCAAAAAATCGGCAAAGGCCTGCTTGTCCACTTCGTTCAGGCACACCCATCCCCGCTTGACAAAGGGGGCGAAGGTGCGGTTAAACTCCACCTTGTTGATAAAATGATGGTAATACTCCTTGTCGTTGAGCCCCAGCACCAGGTCATTCTGCCGCCCCCTGGTGATATAGGTATCCCGCTTGGCGGCGGGCAGCTTATAGTACTCAAACATCAGGTATTCCGTATACCCGGCCTCGTATTTCATCCCGCAATAAATCATATCCGCCATCAACGCCAGCCGGTTTTTCCCGGATTTCTCCTTGGCAACCCCCAGCTTTTTCCACATATTCGCGTAATTCAAATCAAAAACCCGTTTTACCAAATACGTCAAATTCATGCCAGCCCCTGCTTTCTCCCTACAATTTCTCTTGTTCTAGTATACTCCTTTTCTCTCCCCTTCGCAATCATTTTTCCCATTTTACCGCTTCAGCTCAGTCAGGCCCATCACAGCGGAACGTCACTAAAGTTTCCGTCCACCCTTTGAAAAGGGTGGTAGTTTCCAAAGGCAACGCCTTTGGTCGCTCATCGCAATGAGCGAAATACCCTTCTCCCGGGCGGCGTCTCATATCAAAGCCAAAGTAACCTCCCAGCCAACACGCCGCCCTCCACCCAGCCCCCCACTATCACCATCCCCCAAGCTCCCTCGCCGCCTTTGCCGCCAGGCAAACAGGCCTCCCCCTATAAAATCACCCCCAGCATCAGCATTTCCCGCACCCGGTGATAAATATCCGGCAAATCCGTCAGCGGCAGGGGGTTCCTGCCCTTCCCCAGCTCCACAGTAAAGCCGGGCCGGTGGAATTCCTGGATAAACCAGTCCTTCATCCCCCCGTGGGAGGCCAGCCCCTCCTGCTCCACCAGCCGGTATCCGCTGGAGGCGGCCAGGATTTCCGCCATCAGCTGCGCCTTTTTCGGGGTGTGGGCCCCATATTGATAGAAAATCTCCTCCCCCTGGCTGTGGAAGGCCACCGCCTTGTTGGGCCGCAGGGCGCGGCACAGGCTCACCACGGCCCGGGTCTCGGGCTCGCTGTGGGGTTTTTCCCCGCCATACTGCCGGGGCGCCGGCCCGTCAATGCCCTGCTCCCGTTCCATCTGCCGCAGCAGGGCAAAGCCCGCGTCGTAGTTGTGGTTTAAATCCACCCCCGCAATGTTGGCCTGCCAGTTCCCCAGCGCCCCCCTGCTGATAGCCTCCACCTGGGTGGCATAGTCCCCCGCCCGGGCCATCCCGCCCAGCACCAGGTCAATGCCGTCCAGGTTCACGGCGGGCACCAGGAAGAGCCCCCGGCTTTCCAATGCCTTTGCCACATCAATGCCGCAGAACTCCCGCTTCCCGCCCCCTAGGATTTCCCGGGCAAAGCAAAAGAGTGCCAGGGTGGTAATCCACTCCTGGGCGTGAAATCCCCCCAGGTACAGGGTGGGCTCCTCGGGATTGCCCAGCCGCAGGGCCAAGATGGGCTTCCCCAACCTAGTCTCCCCAATGGAGAGCAATGCCTCCTCCCCCGCCAGCCCCGAAGCGGCCGCCAGCTTTGCCAGCCCCTTCATCTGCCGCAGGTATTCCCCGTATTCCGGCGGCCGCAGCACCTCCGCCCCGCCGGAGAGATTCATCACCAGCCCGGCCTTTTTCCCATGCACCATCATCAGCTGTCCGCCCCTTTCCCTCAGTTCCATTTGCTATTATTATATGGAGAAAAAGAAAAAAGGAGTTTGGACACAAAAATTTTTTTCCAAACAGGGGAAAATATGATAAAATAGTATCGTTAAATCCGGCGCCCGCTTCCGGGCAAGACCAAAAAGGAGAGAACGCTATGCAGCATCTGGAAGAACAATTGGAGAGCCAGACCCTCTACGACGGCAAAATCATCCGTGTGGTGAGAGACCGTGTGCGTCTGGAAAACGGCAGGGAGGCCTTCCGGGAGGTGGTTCACCATCCCGGCGGCGTGTGCGTCCTGGCCCTGACAGAGCAGCAGGAGGTCCTGCTGGTGCGCCAGTTCCGCTACCCTTACGGGGAGGAGCTCTTGGAACTCCCCGCCGGCAAGCGGGAGCCAGGGGAAGACCCCCGCCTCTGCGGCATCCGGGAATTGGAGGAGGAAACCGGCTACCAGGCCGGGGAGTTCCTGGACTTTGGCCGCCTCTATCCCACCCCCGGCTATTGCGGCGAGATTATCTATCTCTTCCTCGCCCGGGATTTGCGCCCCTCCCGCCAGCACCTGGACGAGGACGAATTCCTGGACGTGGTAAAGCTCCCCCTGTCCGAGGCCCTGGCAATGGTGCTGGATGGCCGCCTGCCCGATGCCAAGACCCAGATTGCCCTGCTCAAATACGCCGCCCTTTCCTCCCAGGGAAAGTGACCGCCGGCAGCCCAAACACAAGAGAAAGGAAGTTTCCACCCATCGGAAGCTATGGTGACAGCATATGAGACTGGTATTTGTTCGACACGGGGAACCGGATTATGAGCACGATTCCCTCACCGAGAAGGGCTGGCGGGAGTCCCAGCTGCTGGTGCCCCGCCTGCGGGGGGAAGACTCCATCGACACCATCTACTGTTCCCCCCTGGGCCGGGCCCTTGACACCGCCAAGGCAACCTTGGCCGCCACAAAGATGGAGCCGGTTATCTGCCCCTGGCTCAAGGAGTTTTTTGTCCCTGTTATAGACCCCCAGACCGGGGAGCAGCGCATCCCCTGGGATTTCCTCCCCGGCTGGTGGACAGAGCAGCCGGAATTTTACCACAAGGACACCTGGCTCCAGTCCCCCGTCATGCGCAGCGGCAACGTGGCGGCAGAATACCAAAAGGTCTGCGACGGCATCGACAGCCTGCTGGCCGAATACGGCTACGAGCGTCAGGGCAACTTCTACCGTTCCAACGACCCCAAAGAGGAGAGCCTTATCTTCTTCTGCCACCTGGGCGCAGAGTTCGCCGTCCTCTCCCACCTGCTGGGCATTGCCCCGCCGCTGCTGTGGCAGGGCTTCTTCGTGGCCCCCTCCTCCCTCACCATTCTGGAGACCGAGGAGCGCAAACCCGGCGAGGCCTTCTTCCGCTGCAAAACCCTGGGAGACACCTCCCACCTCTACATTGCCGGCGAAAAGCCCTCAGAAATGGGCTTCTTCGGCCAGGCGTAGCCTCCCCGCCCAACGAAAAAAGGAGTAACCGTGGGACGGTTACTCCTTTTTGTACTCTTATCCCTTTTTCGCCAGCACGCAGAACCACTCCTCGTTTCCCGCTTCCTGCTTCAAAAACGCGGGAAAACAGAACTGCCTGATTTCCCCATACCCCAGCTCCGCCAGCTTCTCCAGCAGCAGCCGTCGCCGGATGGGGAAATAGTGCTCCTCAAAAATCTCTTTCCCAACGATTTTGTTCTCCCGCTCAAAGGTATAGAGCAGGTTAAACGTCATGGTGTTGTCCGGGTTGTAGTCCCAGGCCTGCACAAGGTTCACCCGGGTCTCCCCGTCAAAGAAGGGGTTGTAGAGGTAAAAGCGCTGACGCTCCCGCAAAATGCGGTCCCAGTGGCGCATATCAAAATAGAGATACCCGCCCTCCTTCACCAGCGCGTCCATGCGTCCCAGGGCGGAGAGCAGCTGGCTGTTTTCCACATAGGGCAGGGAATTCCCCGTGCTGGCAACGCAGTCAAACTGCATCCCATCCCAGCAGGCCAGCTCCCTAAAATCGCCCTGCCGGAGCTCCACCTCATAGCCCCGCCGCCCTGCCTTTTCCCGGCATTTCTCCAGCATGGCCCGGCTCAAATCCGAGCCCCAGAGATTCTTCCCCAGGGCCGCCAGGGGCAGGGTGACGTTCCCGGTACCAATGCTCACATCCAGCACTGTCTGAATCCCCGTCCCCTGCAAAACCTGCTCCCAATGCCTTTGATAGGCCTGAAACCGGTCTTCGTTTTCAAACAGGTCATAAATATCCGCCCGGTCATACAAACTCGCCATACCCTTTCCTCCCTATTCTATTGATAAAATCCCCGCAGTTTTAGATTGCGGGGATTTTACACTAATTCCAGTCAATACTCACCTGCTGGTCGTTCAGCAGTTTGGGCAGCTCTTCCACTACCTTGTCATAATAGGTGTCCTTGATAAAGTAGTCTGGCGCGCCGTTGAGGGCCAAGTACATCCGCCGGTTGCCCGCAGGGATAAACTCCACCACGTCGCTCTTCCCATTGGTATAGACATACTCATAGGTGAGCACTGCCGCCTCCTCTGTCTCTGCGCCATCGCTGCGGGAATTCACAATGCAGTTGAGCATCAGCTGGTAGAACACCTTGAAGTTGCCCAAATCCAGCTCCTGCCCGTCCAGGGTAATCCTGGTGGGCATCATCTGCCCCTCCGTGCCCTTCTCCTCGCTGATGGCGGTCTCCACGGCAAATTCATAGGTGGTGCCTTCCAGCGTCACCCGCACCGTCTTCAAATCGCCCAGCCGGGGCATCAGCACCATGTTGGACATCATGTCCTCCAGCTGCCAGCCGTGCCACAGCACACCGGCGCTGCCCATGCTAAAAATCACGGGCTCCCTGTTCTTCATCAGGTATGTCACGCCGTTCACCCTGCTGGTCTTCAGCACCAGTGGCTCCTCCCAATCGGGGTGGGTCACGGTGAGCGCATACTGGGGCTCGTCCATCCCATAGGTAGCCAGCTCCTCCTCCGTGGGGTGCACGGCCACCACGCTCTGGGCGGTCACTCCCATCAGGGCCCGGGTCAGGTTGGTGGTCACATCCGCTTTCATCTCCATCTGGATGGGGGAGACAATGTCGTAGAGGTTAAAGCCCAGCTTGGCAATCTCGCTCTCCTCCGAGGGCTTCACAATGTCAATGGGCTCTGCCAGCAGCGCGCCCTCCATCTGGAAACGGGTGATTCCCGCCATCACGGCATCCTCATAGGCCGTAAGCTGTAGGTTCAGGAAATCCCCCAGCGAGCGGAAAAACACATTGCTGGAACTGGCCGAGAGCACATACACCGTGCCCTTGTCCTCGCTGGTATTCATATAGTAACCCCCGTCCGAGGGCACTGCACTGCCGAAGTACACGGTGCGGCTGCTGCCGTCACTGTACTTCATATCCACCGTGGCCCCCGGGCTGTCCAGGCCATACTGGGCCAGGTCGGTCACATCCTCAAATTTTTCCTCCGCATTGATGTTGGCGCAGGCGCTTGCCACCGCGTTGCCCGAGCCGGTAACGGGCTGGGCCTCCAGCAGTTCCTCGATATACCACACCTTTGCCCCGGAGGTGTCCTTGCGGTAAATCACCTTGTATTGGCCACTGGGGTTTTTCACGGTAATGTTCTCAATGTCCTCCGAGGAACCGGATACCACGTTAATCAGCTCGTCCACATTTCCCAGCGGGTCATCCCCCTGGGGCTCGCTGCCCTTCAGCAGGAAACGCACCGCCACCAACACCCCGGCCAGCACCACCAGGCACGCCAGCGCAATCGTCAGGGATTTCATCTGTTTCCTCATAAATGCCTCCTGCGCACCCACACCACAATCCCAATCGCCAGCACCGCCAGCGGCAGCACAATCACAAAGGCCACTGCAATGCCGTACACCTGCCCTTGGGTGAAGGAAATGTAGCTGGTGTCAATGTTCTTGGGCACAATTTCCACGCCCTCTTCCTTGTCCACCATTTGGCCCAACAGGTTCACCAGATAGTCCCCGTTGGAGAACGAGGTGCTCTGCAGCAGGCTGGTGCTGAAGAAGGAGCTGGAGGCGAACACCGCCACATGGGATTCCAGCGCGTCCAGCTGGTCATAGCGCATCTGGGTTGCCAGCACCAGCGCCGGGATAGTCTCGTTGCGCACATTGTCGCTAAAGCTAAAGCCCTCTTCCGCATCCACCGGGGCCACCCCGGATTCTGCGGAAAACTGCAAGAGGGTCGCAGTAGAGCGGCTCCCCTTGGCCTCAAAGGCAATGGACAGGGGCCGGGCCGAGGGCATGGCCGCCGGATAACTGCGGCTGGCAAATTTCTCGGTGTATTTCTCTGTGGCATCGTTGCTCACATATTGGGCAATGGCGTAGTAGGGGTTCATGCTGATGACGTTGTTCACATTGGTCTCATACACCACGCCGCTCTCCAAGTTGATGCCCCAGTCGGAGAGGAACAGTTCCAGGTTGGGCAGCGAGGGCTGGGTGGGGTCGGCGATATAGAGCAGGTTCTTGCCATACATGGTGCCGTTGTCCAGGAATTTTTCCAGCAGTCGGATTTCCTCCTCAGTGTAGTCCCGCAACGGCGCGCAGATAACCACCACATTGGTGTCCTCCGGGATTTCGCCCACCGCCAGGTGTACGGATTCCACCTGATAGGTATTCTGCTCCAGCAGGGAGGTGAGCACCGGCAGCTCCGTCTCGTCGTGGCCCGAGAGCACCGCCACCTTGTAGGATTTCTCCGACACCACGTTCATAATGGCGCTGGTAACCGCCTCCTCCGCACGGGAAGAGGTGATAGACGCCCCGGTACTGTAGGCCGAAGTCTGGGTGTTAAAGAGGTCATAGGCGGTGAGCACCTTGGCCTTTTCCCCGCAGGTAATCAGCACGTTCCCGCTCTGTAACGACAGGTCGGGATACTGGGAGACAAACCCCGGGTTCTTCACCACGTTCACATATTCCACTTTGATTTTGTCGGTGAGCTTGCCGTAGCCCTTGAGAATCTCGTTTGCCTGGGAGAAATAGTCGTTCACCCCGGCAAAGGAGGCCTCGTCCGCCAAAATGGTAATTTTTACGTCCTTATTCAGGGTTTTCACATAGTCCTTGGTGGTGTCGCTGATTTCAAAGAGCCCCTCTCTGGTCAGGTCAATTTCCAGCGGGTAGCGCTCCACCAGCGCCGTGGCAATCACATTGATGATGACGATTGCCGCGATAAAAATCACGGTAAATGCGGTGGCAAAGGTGCCGAATTTCAGCTTCCGCCCCGCTTCCGGACTGTTCAGTTTCATTCTCTTCCTTCCCTTCTCCGGCGTTTTGCCCTTTTGGCCATGTCCCCTTCGGGGGCCAACGCATGTTGGCCCTTCACCAGCAGCCAGCCCGGCCGCCGGCCCTGTCTTCTGTTGTCCCCTGCCCAGCCTCCGCACAAAGGCGGGGCCATGTAGCCGAGGTCAGCTCCAGCGCCGCCGCTCAATGACACGTATCGTCAGGAAAATGAAGATGGCCGCCACACTCAGATAAAACACCGCGTCGGCGTAGTTAAATTTCCCCATCACAAAGCCGGTATAGCGCTCATAGAAGGAAACCCCGGTGACAATCTTTTGCAGCAGGGTGTTTGTCACCACGTTTTTCAGGTTGTCAATGAGCATCAAAAAGAGCATCACTGCAAAGCCGCCCACTGCCGCAATCACCTGGTTCTCTGTCAGGGTGGAGATAAACATCCCAATGGCAATCAGCGCCGTAGCCAGCAGGATGGTGCCGATGAGGTTGCCGAAGACCACGCTCCAGGCCACCGTGGTAAAGATGGCGATGACAAAGGCATACACCAGCGTCACAGCCAGCCCCATGCAGAACACGCACAGCGCCGCCAAAAATTTCCCCATTACCAGGGAAAAGAGGCTGATGGGGGCGGTGAGCAGGGCCTGGTCGGTCTTCTGCTTCTTGTCCTCACTCATCAGCCGCATGGTGAGGATGGGGATTAAGAACATGATAATGGAAAACAGGCTGGAATACACCCCTGTAATGGAGGAATACCCGCTGTAGAGGTTATTGGTGAAAAAGAAGAACCCGGAAAAGATGTAAAACACCGCCAGGTAAATGTACCCAATCGGGGAACGGAAATAGGCGCTGAATTCGCGCCGCAGGATTGCCAGCATTTTAAATCACCTGTCCTTTCTGCCTATTGGGGCTGATAACCGCTGTCTGCCATGCGGGCAGGGGCCCCAAGAGGGGGATGAAAAATTCAAAAATTTATTTTTCATCCTTTTCACCCCCGCTGGGTTTGCCGGCGCTGTCGTCCACCAGCTGGAGGAAGATGTCTTCCAGCGTCAGCTCCGAGGAGCGCATGCTGAGGATAGGCCAGCTGCGTTCGGCCAGGCGCTTGAAAATCTCCCGGCGGATGTCCTCACCCTTCTTGGCCTCCACCGAGAAATCGTATACGCCATCCTCCCGGACCCCCAGCTTTGCCACCTCCAGCATCCCCGGTATCTTGGCGAGCAGGCGGTAAACCTCCTCCTCCGGCCCGTCCACCCGCAAAACCAGCTTGTGGTCGGTGGACATGGCGCGGGAGAGGTTGTCCGGCGTGTCGTCCGCCACCAGCTTGCCCCGGTTGATGACAATCACCCGCTCACAAACCGCCTGTACCTCCGGCAGGATGTGGGAGGAGAGAATCACGGTGTGCTTTTCCCCCAATTCCTTAATCAGGGTGCGGATGTCAATAATCTGCTTCGGGTCCAGCCCCACGGTGGGCTCGTCCAGAATCAGGATGTCCGGGGACCCCAGCAGCGCCTGGGCAATGCCCACCCTCTGCCGGTAGCCCTTGGAGAGGTTTTTGATGGCCCGGCCATAGACATGGTCGATTTTCACCTGGCGGCAGATTTCCATAATCTGCTCTTTCCGGTTGCCCGTCACCTTTTTCAGGTCATACATAAAGTCCAGATATTCTTTCACCGTCATATCCAGGTACAAGGGCGGGTGCTCCGGCAGGTAGCCGATGTGCTTTTTCGCCTCAATGGGGTCCTCCAGGATGTCAATGCCCGCAATTTTTGCCGTCCCGCTGGTGGACGAGAGATAGCCGGTGAGGATGTTCATCGTGGTGGATTTCCCCGCGCCGTTGGGCCCCAGGAAGCCTAAAATCTCCCCGTCCCCCACGGTAAAGCTGATGTGGTCCACCACAGCCGTCTCACCGTACTTTTTGGTGAGGTCTTTTACCTCAATCATGTGTCAACCCTCCTGAGCGGCCCGGTAAAAGCCGCTGATTTGCATCTGTTTCGTTTTGCGCCCGGGTCTCCCCAAGCTATGCAGTGAATAGAACAGCGTGCCGCGCCGCGGCACAGCCCGCCTTTGGCGGGTATCAGCCGGCAAAGCCGGCTGACGCTGCGCATATTATAGCAGAGTTTTAAATCGAATGTGTAAACAAAACTTGAAAAAACCTGTAAATTCCGTCATTTTTACAAAAAATTTATGAACAAACGCCTTCTTTTAGTTCCCCTCTCCCAAAAACAGCCGGGCAAAGTTGTCGTAGAGAATCGCCCGGTTCTCCTCCTCGGAGAGCCCCAGGGCCAAAAACCGTCCCAGCTCCTTCTCGTGGTCCCACATGGGGTAGTCGGTGCCAAAGAAAAAGCGTTCCACACCGCAGCGGCCCAGCATTTCCAGGGCCTTCCCCTTCTCCAGCGCAAAGAGGGTGCTGGAGGTGTCCATATACGCATTGGTGTTTGCCAGCCACTCCGCCGATTCGTCCCACTGCCGGTAGCCCCCGAAGTGGGCGGCAATGGCGGTGAGCCCCGGCACCTTTTGCAGCACGTTGTAGAGCCGCTTGGGGTGGGAGAAGTCATACCGGTCGTCCCCTGTGTGGAAGAGCACCGGCAGCTTTTTCTCCGCCAGCAGCTTGTACACCGGCATCATCCGCTCATCATCGATGGGGAATTTCTGGAAATCCGGGTGCAGCTTCACGCCCCGCAGCCCCAGCTCCCCGATACGGCCGATTTCCTCCTCTATCCGGGGATAGTCCGGATGGAGCGTTGCCAGCCCCACAAACTGGGGGTACTTCCCGCACTTCTCATGGATAAAGTTGTTGATGGTCTCCACCTGTCCCGGTGTGGTGGCAGTGGAGCAAACCAGGTACTTTGTCACCCCGATTTTCTCCCCCTGCTCCACCAGCCGGTGGGGCAGCCCCACCTCCGCCATGGGGATACCATAGAAATCCCCTATCGAGCGTGTGGCCTTCTCCGCGATTTTCCCGGGAAAAATGTGGGCGTGGGCGTCCGCCACCCGGTAAAACGCCTCCCCCACCAGTACCCCCTTGTGTTCCACCACTTGAAATCCCGTCATTCTGTCTTCTCCCTGCCTTTTCTCTCGGTTTCCTGTCCCTGTCCTTTTGGGCACAGCCGGCCGTCTTTCACCAGCTTCATATACTCCTCTATGCCCTTCTCCTCCTGCTCGTCATAGGGGAACCCCAGCGCCGCGGCAACCCGCCGGGCAGCGTCCCCGAACAGATAGAGCGTCTCAAAGGCCGCCCGCCACATGCTGCCGTACTCCGCGCCCGAGTAGGTGGCCTTGAGCCGCTCATACATCGGTTCCGGCAGATATTTTTTCAGGTATTTGCCGCATTTCCCCGGGCTCACCTGGAAATCCCAGTCCACCCCCACATGCCATTCCAGCATGAGTATCAGCATGTCCCGCACAGGGCGGTTCATCATCTCCATGGCGTAGGGCAGCTCGTCCCGGGCTATCCCCTTTGCCACGTTATTGAGGCACCAGTGGAATTCATTGCAGCAGTCCGCAAAGAGCTTCCCCGTGGGCTTTTTCACATACCAATGGTCTTTTGCCACCGCTATCTTGGGGAACGTCCCGTCCTTGTCCAATAGGAGCAGCATCGGCTCCCCGTCGTCCTCATAGTGTTCCGGCGTCACATTCAGGTCAATCCGGTTCCCGTCCGGGAATATCATCAGATAAAAATAGTTGCCGTCCCTATCCGGCGGGATTAGCTCCATGCTCTCCGGCCTTTGCAGCAGGGAGGGCGTCCCAAATTTCTCGGCAATCCACGCCGGATTGTCCCAAAACGGCGCCACGTCCTCCACGTAAAAGGCCACGTCAAAGTCCTGGTACACATCCGCCGGGCAGTCCGGGTTGGCCCTGGAGCCCCCCAGCGTCACCGCCCGGATGCGGTCGTCCTCTTTTGCCACCTGCAGGATGAGCTCCATCATTTCCTCCGGTGTCCGCATACAGTTCCCCTCCTTTTCGTGCGTTCTAATAGAGAAATGGTCGAATTTTTCGCAGGAAGGAGGCAACCGCGAAGAATCCTGGCCGGAGGCCCGGCTTTTTTTGACGCGGCTGGCTCCTTCTTGTAGAGCAAAGACGATGGCGGCCCCTAGTCCTCTTCCTTTGCCACCCGGATAGCCAGCACGTCCAAATCCGCCTGTTCCACCGGCGACGGGCAGCCCGACATCAGCTCGCTGGCGTTCTGCACCTTGGGGAAGGTGACAATATCCCGCAGGTTTTCCGCCCCGGCCATGAGCATTGCCAGCCTGTCCAGCCCCAGCCCAAACCCGCCGTGGGGGGGCGCGGCAAACTGGTAGGCATCCACCAGGAAACCAAATTTTTGGGCAATCTCCTCCTCTGTCATCCCCAGCCGCTCAAACATGGTCTTCTGCAGCGCCGGGTCATTGATGCGGATAGCACCGCTGGAGAGCTCAATCCCGTTGAGCACCAGGTCAAAGGCCTTGGCCTCCACCGCGCCGGGATCGCTCTCCAGCAGGGGAAGGCACTCGTCCATGGGCATGGTAAAGGGGTTGTGCATAGCCACCCACTCCCCTGTCTCCTCGTCCTTCTCAAAGAAGGGGAACCGGGTGATAAAGAGGAAATTCCACCCCTCGGGGATAATGCCCAGCTTCTTCCCTATTGTCAGCCGCAGCGCCCCCAGCACCGGCAGGACCACGCTGTCCCTATCCGCCATCACCAGGGCCACGTCCCCCTTCTGGCAGCCCAGCCGCTCCAAAATGGCCTCCAGCTCCCCCTCCTTCAGGAATTTCCCAAAGGAGCAGGCGGGCTTGTCCTCCACCCAGCGGATATAGGCCAGCCCCTTGGCGCCAATGCCCTTGGCTGTCTCGGTCAGCTTGTCAATCTCCTTGCGGGTGAGCGCCCCGGCAGCGTCCTTTGCCACAATGGCCCGCACGCTCCCCCCCGCCTGCAAGGCGTTTTGGAACACCACAAAGTCAATTTCCTTCACGGTCTCCGAGATGTCCTGCAATTCCATCCCAAACCGGGTATCCGGCTTGTCGGAGCCGTAGCGCTCCATGGCCTCCCGGTAGGTGAGCCTGGGCAGCGGCGTGGCAATCTCCACCCCCATCAGCTTCTCAAAGAGGTATTTCACATACCCCTCCTCCATAGCCAGCAGGTCGTCCATATCCACAAAGGACATCTCCACGTCAATCTGGGTAAATTCCGGCTGCCGGTCGGCCCGCAGGTCCTCGTCCCGGAAGCACCTCGCCAGCTGCACATACCGGTCAAACCCCGAAATCATCAGCAGCTGCTTGTAAATCTGGGGGGACTGGGGCAGCGCATAAAAGCTCCCATGGTGCACCCGGGAGGGCACTAAATAGTCCCTGGCCCCCTCTGGCGTGCTGCGCATCAGCATGGGGGTTTCCAGCTCCAGGAAGTCGTTTTGATAGAAATACTCCCGTGTAACCCGGGCCACCTCGTGCCGCAGCCTCATATTCCGCTGCAATTTCCCCCGCCGCAGGTCCAGGTAGCGGTATTTGAGCCGCAGCTCCTCTTTCACATTGCTGTCGTCCAAAATCTCAAAGGGGGGCGTCTGCGCCTTGGTGAGAATCCGCAGGTCTGTGACAAACACCTCCACCGTCCCGGTCTTCAGCTCCTTGTTCACGCTCTCCCGCTTGCGCACCACGCCTTTCGCCATCAGCACGTCCTCGCTGCGCACCGTGCCCGCCTTCTCAAAGGCGCCCCGGTCGCTGGTGTCGTCAAAGGCCAGCTGCAAAAGCCCTGTCCTGTCCCGCAGGTCGATAAACACCAGGTTCCCCAAATCCCTGGCCCGCTGGGTAAACCCGCAGACCACCACTGTCTGCCCAATCTGTTCCTCCCCAACCTGGGTGCAGTAATGTGTGCGCCGCAGCCCTTCCATCTTGTCCAACATCGCAATCCGTCCTTTCCCTTTCCCCTGTTTCGGCGGGGAACGCCCAAATTTTCAAAATAAAAATATACAAAAAGAGGAGCTTCCCGTCCCATAGTCACAGGGACGAAGGAATCTCCTCCGCGGTGCCACCCTTGTTGGAGATGGGCCGGCCCATCTCCCGCTCAACTGCCGGCATTACGCCCCGGCCTGCGTCCCGGCTTTTCGGAATCCCTCCGATTTACGCCGGGCAGTCTTGGCGGGCGTCTTGGGGCCCTGCGCCTGGGGCGGCTCTCACCTCTCCCGCCCTCTCTGTGCAAGCGCTGCGGGGCCTTACTCTTCCCGCTGCAAAGCCCGCCTCCGCAGGCTTCTCCTTCTTGCTGTTATTATACCCTGATTTCCGCAAAACTGCAAGCCCTTTGGCAAAAAAACACGGGAATCCGGGGAAAAACTAAGCCGCCGCACTCAGTCAATCTCCAGGAATTCCGGCTGTGGCAAGGGCTTCAGGGGGTTGGACGGCATTGCCTGATACCAGGCAATGCCGTCCTGTAAGGGCAGGTAACGGCCGTTTTTCCGCCACCCCAGCGCCTGCACTGTCACCCTCTTTCAAACCGGATTGGGTCCACAATGTGCCAGCGGTACATCCCAAACCGGGTTTGGGAGCGGTAGCAGCCGTCGGGCTGAACAGCTGCATCCCGCTGTAGGGGGTGCTAAAGGGCACATAGGCCCCCTCCACCTCAAAGTCATAGGAGGCGCAGAAATAATCCTCCAGCCCGGTGCCGCAGATGGTGGGCCACTCCTCGCCGTCCAGGTAGAACTCCATCTCCTCCTCGCCCCACCAGCCGCTGCTGTTTACGCCCCAGGCCAGGTAGGTGCCCACATAGTGGCCCTTCCCCTCCACACCGTCCAGGACAGTGTGCACCTCTTCGTAGGGCAGCGGGTTCACCCGGCGAAATCGAGCGGGACTTTGCGTCGGAGAGCCGGGAGAGCTTGCCCACTGTTGCGTCCTACACGCAAAGACGCTTCAAAGGCGCCCGGAAGGCAAACCCGCCTCCGAGCCCTTAAAAGCGCCTGCAAAACTCAGCCAAAGGGCCCTACAGCCTCTTGGGATTGACAATATTCCTCCAATCCAAGTCACCCCGCTCCAACCCGTGGATGAGCACCTCCGCCGTGGCAATATTAGTGGCCACCGGGATATTGTGCACATCACACAGCCGCAGCATGTCCGCCTCCTTGGGCTCGTTGGGCTTCACGGTGAGGGGGTCGCGGAAAAAGAGCAGCAGGTCAATCTCATTGCAGGCAATGCGGGCGGAAATCTGCTGGTCCCCTCCCTGTATCCCAGCCAGATACCGCTGCACCTCCAGGCCTGTGGCATCCGCCACCAGCTTGCCGGTTGTCCCCGTGGCGCAGATGTTGTGCCTGCTGAGTACGCCGCAGTATGCAATGCAAAACTGCACCATCAGTTCCTTTTTCGTATCATGGGCGATTACTGCTATATTCATGCTGCCTCTTCCTTTCCCTCCGGGAACAAGGGCGCCAGGCCCCGCCTCCCTGCAAAATCCGGCCTCTCTCCCCGACAAAGCTGGCCGGTTCTATTCCACGGGCCGCCCCTGTGTCCAGGCCGCCCACCTGAAATCTCAATAATCTGTCAACGCCACATAGTTCCCCAAATACCGCCCCGCCATGGCGCGGAACACCCGCTCCGCATAGCTGCCTAAGGCCGGGGCCTTCCCCTCGCTGGTGAGGAAGGGGATTTGCCGGTCCTCCATCACCACGCCAAAGAGCTGCAGGCCCACCCTGTCAATCACCTCGTCCAGGTCGGTAAAGGAGACCAGTGCCTGAGGGTCTTTCGGCACCTTGTTGATGATTAAATAGGGCTTCATCTGCCGGTATAAGTCTGCAAAATGGGAGATAACAGCCCCATCCCGCACACTGACAATGTCAGGTGTCACCACCACAAAAAAGGCCTCCGCCTTGGAAAACACGCTGTCAAAATAGTCGTAGATGCCGCTGGGCAAATCCACCAGGATGTCGTTGTAGTGCTCTGCCGCCTCTTCCAGCAGCTTTTCCAGCGCCTCGCCCTTGGCTAGGGCCCGGCTCTCATGGGGCGCGCATAACAGCGAGAACCTGGGGTTCAGGTCGCTTTTCACCACGGCATTTTTCAGCTCGCAGTCCCCGTTGAGCACATCCGCCAGGTCGTAAACTACCTTGTCCTCCACGCCCAGCATGATGTCCAGGCTGCGCAGCCCGGCATCCAGCTCAATAGCCAGCACGCTGTGCCCCATGCCCGCCAGGGTTATTCCCAGCAGCGCCGAAAGGGTGGATTTCCCCACGCCCCCCTTGCCCGAGGCAAACACCGCTATCTTCCCGCCCATTCCCGTTCCCCCTGTATCCTGCCTG
Source organism: Oscillospiraceae bacterium (assembly GCA_022791315.1). Classification (GTDB taxonomy): domain Bacteria; phylum Bacillota; class Clostridia; order Oscillospirales; family Ruminococcaceae; genus JAAVYW01. The sequence continues at coordinate 21,429 of JAAVYW010000004.1, forward strand.
CCCGTAACCGCAAAATCGGTGGTGAACGTATTTGCGATTCAGCAGCAGTCCAATCCTCCAATTCTACGCACTTTAGTTATATCATACCATCAATATGCGCCAATGTAAAGTAAAAAATTCATATTTTTCCAACGGATTTGTCAATTTTGAACAAATCATTATTTCTTACGATTTTTATCCACTTTTCCCACCTCAAACCCTCTGCCCGTCCCGCCAAAATGCTATCTATTTCGTATAGCAAGGGCCTGCAAAGGGCGCCGCCTCTTTTGGAAGACGCATCGATACCAATACCCGCTCTCCCACGATGTCCTCGCCCTTCACAGTTCTACCACGTCAAAGGTTTCCCGCCAAAATGCCCTGAGCCTCTCTTCGGCAAACGCAATCCCCTCTGCCTGCGCGTATCCCTCCTGCACAAACCCCAGCTCATTCCCGTCCGGGTCGGCGATGGTAAATTTCCGGTTCCCGTAGGGCATTGTCTCAATGGATTCCACTACAACCCCCGGTCTTTTAGCTTCTCCCAAAGGGCGTCCACGTCCTCCACTGAAAAATTACTCCCAATTCGCTTTTGTGTTCCCAATGAATATCTTGTATATTATTTCTGAATCTCGACTAATTTCCAGTCTCTAACACCTTTGCTTGTGTCTAATTTGTACTTTTTGCTACATTCTGCACAGCATATATAAACGTCATGCTCCCGAAAACCTGGTATATTATCATGTTCCTCACGAATAGTTCCTTTTCCACATGGGCATTCATACTCATACCATTCTGTGTCTCCACTTCCTGCCCCATACCCAGGATGATTTGTCTGACTGGACGAAATCAAATTGGTCCTCATTGCACTACCTCCAATATTGTGTAATTATTCGCATTATTTCACAGGGAACACGAAGTCGAATTGAGATAAAAATTAAACCGGGCGCTTTGTCCCCTGGGTATCCGCCACCATAACGGAAAAGGTAGCGCCCCCCTGGCCTGCAAATTGGGCATATTGCCATTGGTCGGTAATATCCGCCCCCAGGCATTCAAAGCCCACTACGTCCTCATACCATGCAATCGCCCTGTGCAAATCCGATACATTGGCCCGCACATGCGTCAGCCTTGTTTTCATCTCCCCATCTCCTCCCAATCGGGCCTTCCCCAAAAGCGCCCCAGCATCCGGCAGAGCTTTGCCACCGGCAGCCCCACTACATTGAAATAGCAGCCGTGTATCCCCTTTACCAGCACGCTGCCCTTGCCCTGCATCCCGTAGGCACCGGCCTTGTCCATGGGCTCCCCGGTGGCAAGATAGGCCCGGACGAGCTCCGCCTCCAGGGGATAGAACTCTACCCCTGTCCTCTCAAAGCCCAGCAGCTCCTTTTCCCCCTGCCGCAGGCAAACCCCGGTGAGCACCTGGTGTTCCCGCCCCGAAAGGGCCATAAGCATCGCCTCCGCCTCCGCCGCGTCTCTCGGCTTGCCGAAGGGCTTCCCGTCCAGGAACACCAGGGTATCGCAGCCAATCACAGTCTCCTCCCCGTCCCCCAGCGCCGCCGAAGCCAATGCCTTGCGCTCTGCCAGCTGTGTCACCATTTCCTCCGGGGCCAGCCCCTCCGGCAGGGATTCCTCGCATTCCGCCGGCCGCACCGTGAATCCCAAATCCCCTGGGAACAGCGCCAAAGCCAAAGGCAGCAGCTCTTTCCGCCTAGGGGAGGCTGACGCCAGCACAATTTTCCTCATTCTCCCAGCCTCCCTCTCCCCGTAGACCCATAGCCGCCCTGCCCGCGGGCAGTTTCTCCCAGCTCCTGCACCTCTTCCAGCGGCGGCGTCAGCACCGGCAGAATCACCAACTGGGCAAACCGGTCACCGGGATGGAGGATAAAGGTCTCCCGCCCATGGTTTTGCAGGGCAACAATCAGTTCCCCCCGGTAATCCCGGTCAATAACCCCGACACAGTTGGCAGGCGCCATGCCGTGGTTTGCTGCCAGGGAACTGCGGGCAAAGACAAATCCTGCACACCCCGGCTCGGTGAGCTCCATGGCAATCCCCGTCCCCACCCTCCGTATCTCACCTGGATGAATGGCAATCTGCCGGGGGATGTCTGCATAGAGGTCGTATCCTGCACTCTCCTCTGTTGCCCGTACCGGCAGCTTTGCCGTCTCTGTCAATCGCTTTATCTTCATGGCACCTTGTCCTTTCTCACAAGTATCACTCTATCGCGCCGTAGGCAAACTAAAGTTTCCGGGCCAGCGAAGCTGGCCTTGTCCACACCTTTCCAAAGGGTGGTGAAGACCAACTACGTTGGTCTGGCAAGAATCGCAAGGCGATTCTTGAAAGTCAAGCCTGCGGCTTGACTTTTCCAAAGGCAACGCCTTTGGTCGCTCACCGCAGTGAGCGAAATCTCCCTTCTCCCGGGCGGCGTATCTGTAGCAAGCCCAGCCTGCGCACCCAGCTAACCAGCTAACAAGCCGCCCTCCCCCCAGCTTCCCCCTGTCGCCATCACATCCCCGCCCTCGCCGCCTTTGCCGCCAGGCAAACAGGTCCAGGCTTCATCTCAGCCCAAGCTTGTCGGTTCCCGCACCGAGCAGGCAAAGGCCAACCTTCGTTGGCCTGGTTCCTTGCCTTGCCGCAAGGAAGCGAAAGGCCCATAGGGGCTCTGCCCCTATGTACAATCTGTATAGGAGCAAAGCTCCTATACAGATTTGGCGGTATCAGCAGGGGTCACTCGGTGGTCGGCGAACGCTCCGGGTGTTAGCGTTCTCCCACTTTTAGCAGTGAAAAGGCCAGGTGAAGCGGGTTCGGTGCGGCCCCGATGTTAGGTCGCCTTGGCTGGTTCGGGGGCGGATGGGGTTCCATTTAGCCTCTCTATTCCCTCAAATTCTTCCCCTACTGTGCTTAGCCACACTTAGCCACCAATCGGCACCTACACCTTTCGATAATACAGCCCTGTGGTGAACTCTCCTGGATACTCTGCTCCTTCCCGAAACAGCTTTACCACTTTCCTGCACGCCTCTGCCGGCTCCTTTGTAAAATACAACACCCCAAAGTCCACCGGTGCAAACCTTTCCATTCGATGCCCCAAATACAGCGGCACATTCCCCAAAATCTCCGCGTATCCCCCTTTGCAGAGCAGGGGCAAAAAGGCCCCTGTCCTGTCCACAATCCCTGCCCCGGTTTTCCCGCCGCACTGGCCGCAGGAGAGCCGGTGGTGGACCGGGCAGCTCCGGGTGAGCATCACCGGCAGATACCCATAGGCAATTGCCCCCACCCTGGGGCAGCTTTCGGAATGCTTCCGCAGGGCGCGGATGGCCCCTGCCGGGGTCTCAAAGGAGAGCACCGCCTCTCTGGCCCCCAGTTCCCCCGCCTTTTCCAGCGCCAAGGAGTTCGTCAGGTTCATGCCAAAGTCCATGCACAGCGGCAGCCCGGCCTCCTTCGCCAGCGAAACCCCGGAGAGGTTTCCCGAAACCACCCCCGCCGCCCCCTGCCCTTTGGCCCTTTCCAGCGCCTTCAGCAGGGCCTCCTCATCCCCGGGGAAAAACCGGGGCAGCTCTGCCAACAGCTTCCCCCCCATCCGGGTACTCAGGGCCTTCCCCGCCGGGGTCCCCCATTCCCCCAAGGGCAGCACAATGCGTTCAAAATCCTCCTGTGCCCCCTCATACACCTGCTCTGCCCGTTCAAACCTCCCCCGCAGGGCCGTCCCCCCGCCTGGGAGCGCGGGCCCTAAATCCTCTGCCTCCCAGGAAACAAAGGGGTGGGGCTCCCGCGTGCTCAAGCGCCCGGCAAGCTCCCCCAAGGCATCCCTGCGCAGCTTGTTCAGCGCCGCCGCCGGGAGGAAGAGCCCCGCACCAATCTCACATCGCAGCTTGTCCAGGAAAAAGGGGGTGCCGCCGGTCTTCCCCAGCAGGGCAGCGGCGTCCTCCTCTCCCAGCGCCTTGGTGCGGGCAGCCTGGACAGCCTGTTCCCCCGCAGCCGAGACCGTCTCCCCCCGGCAGCAGGCCGTGAGCACCGGCGGTTCCCCCGCCTCTGCCCGGAACTCCATCTCCACCGGCAGCACCTGTGGCTCCTCCTCGTAGAGCTTCCCCAGCTCCTTGCGCACCTTGGCGCTCTCCGCCCCGTCCTGCCGTTCCCGCACGCCGAATAGGGCCTTGTCCCGCTTCCCCAAGTAATACCCCTGGGTAAATTCCCCCCGGGAAAAAACGGTGTGCAGCCGCCCGGCGGTCTCGGGGGTCAGCCCCTCTCCCAGGGCCTCCCGGCATGCCGTCACCGCCGCCGCCACATATTCCGCCCGCTTCATCCGCCCCTCAATCTTGGCCGAGGCAATCCCCATCCCCTCCAGCTCCTTCAGCCGGGGGACCAGGGAGAGGTCCCGCAGGCTCAGGGCATGGTCCCCCTCCCCAGGCCCCGCCGGGCGGTTCTCCCCGGCCAGGCTCAGGGAACAGGGCAGGCGGCAGGGCTGGGCGCAGAGCCCCCGGTTCCCGCTTCTCCCTCCCAGCAGCGCCGAGAGGTAGCACTGCCCCGACACACTCATGCACAGCGCCCCGTGGACAAACACCTCCAGCTGGATGGGGGAACGGGCGGCCAACGCCTCCAGCTCCCTCTGGGAGAGCTCCCTGGCCGCCACCACCCGCGCAAACCCCAGCCGCGCCAATTCCTCCGCCCCCCGCAGCGAATGCACCGACATCTGGGTGGAGGCGTGCAGCGGCAGCGAGGGGCAGCACTCCCTCAATAGCCGGGCTGTCCCCAAATCCTGCACGATTGCCGCGTCAAAGCCCAGAGCGCAGGCCTCCCGGACGAGTTGCCGCAATTCCCCCTGTTCCCGGTCAAAGGACACGGTGTTCAGCGTCAAATAGGCCTTTGCCCCGTAGAGCTTACACAGCCGCAGCGCCTCCTCCAGCTCCTCCGCCGTAAAGCCCGGGGCGTTCCCCCTGGCGTTAAAGGCGTTCATCCCCAGATATACCGCGTCCGCCCCACAGCGCAGCGCAGCCTTGACGCAGTCCACGTTGCCCGCAGGCGCCAGGATTTCAATGCCCTTCCCCATGTCAGTTCCGCCCTCCCCGCCGGGCCAGCTGGGTATTCTTCTCCGCCAGCTCCTCGTTCAGCCGCTTTACAGCCCCCTCCAATTCCCTCTCCTGGGCCTTCCACTGGGCCTGTTCCTCAAAGCAGGTTTTCAGCTGCCGTTTCAGCTCCTCCGCAGCGCCCCTTTTCAGCTCCATCTCCTCCAAAAAGTTCATGGCGCACAGCAGCGCAGCATCCACAGTGCCCGCCGCCGGGTTGGCAAGCAGGATTTCCTCGATTCCCCGGTTGAGGTGTTCCGCACACCGGAGCACAAACCCCTCGTCCCGCTCGGTAATCACCACATATTCCTTCCCCGCCAGCTTAATGCGGATTCGGTTCTGCTCCTCCATCGCGATTCCCTCTCTTTCCAGCGTATTTCCCCCATTATACATCATTTCCCCCCACGGATAAAGCCCTTTTTGTCCCTGGCACAAAATTTTCGCCCTCCTGGGCCCTTTCCGCGTATTTTTTCCAGCTCCTGTAAAAATCCTCTTGTATTTCCCCTAAAAAACTCTTATACTAGAGGAGATAAGGAAGCCGCCCGGCAATTCCGGCCCGGCGGCTCAGTGCCCAGAAACACATGGGAGGGCACAAATCCGGAGAAAGGAATGGTTCTTACTATGAAAAACCCCAAACGGCTGGAGGCCCAGCTGAAATCCATCCTGTCCAATCAGTTCGGCACTACGCCCGAGATGGCTTCGGATGAACAGTTCTATCGGGCCCTGGCGATTCTGGTGAGGAATGTCTTGGCCGAGCGCCACAAGGCCTTCCAAGTGCGCTCCGTGAGCAGTGGCCGCAAGCAGGTCTACTATATGAGCATGGAGTTCCTGCTGGGCCGCTCCCTGAAAAACAACCTCTATAACCTTGGCCTTCAGGATTCCGCCAAGGAGGCCCTGGCTGCCATGGACGTAGACCTGGAAAAGCTCTATGAGCTGGAACCCGATGCCGGCCTGGGCAACGGCGGCCTGGGCCGCCTGGCCGCCTGCTATATGGATTCCCTGGCGGCGCTGGAATACCCGGCCACCGGCTATTCCCTGTGCTACGAATTCGGCATCTTCAAACAAAAAATCATCGAGGGCTGGCAGACAGAGCTGGTGGATAACTGGCTCCCCGGCGGCCAGGTCTGGCTCACTGCCCGCCCCAACGAGGCCGTGGAAGTCACCTTTGGCGGGGAAATCCAGGAATTCTGGGATAAGGGCTACCACCACATCAACCACGTGGGCGGCGAAATTGTCAATGCCGTGCCCTATGACATGTATATCAGCGGCTACGGCAGCGAGGGCGTGAGCCTCCTGCGCCTGTGGAAGGCCGAGCGCCGTACCTTGGACATGGAACTCTTCAACCGGGGCGACTACTTGAACGCCCTGGGCCAAACCTCCATGGCCGAGGTCATCAGCAAAATCCTCTATCCCGACGACACCCATGCCGAGGGCAAGATTCTGCGCCTCAAGCAGCAGTACCTGCTGTGCTGCGCCTCCATCAACGACATCATCCAAAAGCACATGACCACCTACGGCACCATGGACAACCTGGCCGACAAAGTGGCAATCCAGCTCAACGACACCCATCCCACCCTGGCCGTCCCCGAGCTGATGCGCGTCCTCCTGGACGACTGCGGCTATTCCTGGGATGCCGCCTGGAAGATGGTTACCCAGGTGTTTAACTACACCAACCACACCGTGATGAGCGAGGCCCTGGAACAGTGGAACGAGGATATGTTCCGCATCCTCCTGCCCCGCGTTTACCAAATCGTCCGGGAAATTGACCGCCGGATGCGGGAAGACCTAATTGAGCGCTTCCCCGGCGACTACGGCAAAGTGGAATACATGGCTGTCCTCTCCAACCACCGGGTCAAAATGGCAAACCTGGCTGTCTATGCCTCCGGCCATGTCAACGGCGTCTCCAAGCTCCACTCCCAGATTATCAAGGACTCCGTCTTCCACGACTTCTACCTCTTCACCCCCAAGAAATTCACCAATGTGACAAACGGCATCGCCTACCGCCGCTGGCTCTACCAGTCCAACCCGGCCCTGTGCGACCTCATCGGCGACCTGATTGGCAGCCGTTTCCTCAAAGACGGCTCCGAGCTCTCCAAGCTGATGGACTATGTCAACGACCACGCCGTCCTGGAACGGGTGGCAAAGGCCAAGGCCCAGAACAAGGAACGCCTGGCCGCCTATATCCACGACACCATGGGCATCGCCGTCAACACCTCGTCCATCTTCGACGTCCAGGTCAAACGCCTGCACGAGTACAAACGGCAGCACATGAACGCCCTGCACATCCTAGCCATGTACCAATACCTGCTGGAAAACCCGGACGCCGACCTCCCCCCCCGCACCTTCATCTTCGGCGCCAAGGCGGCCCCCGGCTACTACATGGCAAAGCAGATTATCAAGCTCATCGCCTCCCTCTCCTCTGAGATTGAGAAAAACCCGAAAATCCGGGAAAAACTGCGGGTCATCTTCTTGGAGGACTACAAAGTCACCCTGTCGGAGCTGCTGATGCCCGCCACCGATGTGAGCGAGCAGATTTCCCTGGCCGGCACCGAGGCCAGCGGCACCGGCAACATGAAGATGATGCTCTCCGGCGCCGTAACCATCGGCACCTTAGACGGCGCCAACGTGGAAATTCTGGACGCCGTGGGCAAGGAGAACTTTGTCCTCTTCGGCATGACGACTCCCGAGGTAGAGGCCCTGCGCTCCAGAGGCTACCGCCCAGACGAAGTCATCCGCCAGAACCCGCTCATTGCCTCCCTGCTCACCCGCATGGAAAAGGGCATTGACGGCAACACCTTCTACGAAATCACCGGTATGCTGCGCAGCACCGACACCTATATGGCCCTGGCCGACTTCGAGAGCTACCGGGACGCCCAGAAACAGATTGGCCGCCTCTATTCCGACCAACGCCGCTGGCAGTCCATGTCCCTTGCCAATACCGCGGCCTCCGGCATCTTCTCCGCCGACCGCGCCATCCAGGACTACGCCCGCGAAATCTGGAACCTGAAATAATCTCCCACAGCCACCGCCCCATTTTTCCCGGCGGTGGCTGTCTTTATCTCTAGGCTACCCTCCCATCGCCGCGAAGCGTCACTAAAGTTTCCGTCCAACCTTTTCAAAGGGTGGCAGGTCCAGGACAGCGTCCTGGTCGCTCATCACAATGAGCGAAACATCCCCCGGGCGGCGCCCCATATCAAATCCCAGGCCGCCTCCCAGCCCACACGCCGCCCTCCCCCAGCTTCTCCTCTGCCGCCACCACACCCCCGCCCACGGCCGCCTTTGCCGCCAGTCAAACAGGCCACCCACCCACCCAAAATCAGAAACGAGGTATCCCATGAAAATCGTAAACTTCACTCCCCAGCACATCCCCGCGGCCCAGGCCCTTGCCCTGGCCTGCTACCAGGAAGCGCGCCAGGCCTGCCCCGCCCTGCCGGAGCTGTCTGCCGTGCCCGACCTGGCCCCCTTCGCCCAGAACAACCTGGGCGCCGCCGCCCTGGAAGGGGATACCCTGGTGGGCTTCCTCTGCGGCCTGAGCCCCTTCCCCCATGCCTTCGGCTCCACCGATGCCGTGGGCGTCTTCTCCCCCATGGGCGCCAACGGCGCAATCCCCCAAGACCGGGCCAAAATCTATGCCGCCCTCTACCAGGCCGCCGGGGCCAAGTGGGCCCGGGCCGGGGCCGTCTCCCATGCCCTGTGCCTCTATGCCCAGGACAAGGCGCTCCAGCACCAGTTCTACACCTATGGCTTCGGCCTGCGCTGCATGGACGCTATCCGCACCATGGACCCCATCCCCTGCGCCCCCTGTCCCGGCTATGAATTCTCCCTTCTGCCAAAGGAGGAGACCCCTTCCGTCTACCCCGTCCATCTTGCCCTCCACCGCCACTACCGGGAGAGCCCCTTTTTCATGAACCGCCCTCCCCAGTCTGAGGAGGAATTCCTGCAATCCGCCAAAGAGGAAAACCGCCTCTTCTTTGCCGCCAAGCGGGAGGGCCAGCTCTGCGGCGTGCTGAGTGTCTCCGCCTTCGGCGGCGAGACCTTTGCTGCCACCGGCCACGCCTACCGCCACATCAACGGCGCCTATTGTCTGCCGGAGCACCGGGGAAAAGGCGTGTATCAAAACCTGCTGAACTGCTGCCTCTCCACCCTAAAGGCCCAGGGCGTCACCCGCCTGGGCGTGGACTTTGAGAGCATCAACCCCGCCGCCTACGGCTTCTGGCGCAAGTACTTCACCGTCTACACCCACGGCGTTGTGCGGCGCATCGACGAAAAAATCCTGGAAACCTATTGAGGAGGCCTCTATGAATCCTGACAGCAATCTGTTTCTGATGTGTGAAAAACCCAACCCCGCGGCAGCGTCCCCCCTTCCTCCCGGCATCACCCTGCGCCCCTGCCGTCCGGACGAGCTGGAGCTCTGGAAGGCCTTCCCCTTTGATGACCCGGAAATTGCCACGGCCCAGCGGGAGTACATGGCCCAGTTCTTTGCGCGCACCTATGCCCCCAAAGGGGATTTGTTCTTCCAAACCTGCCTCTTTGCCTGCAATGAGCAGGACGAGCCTGTAGGCACCTGCTTCCTCTGGCGGGTACACGGCGACGCCTTCAATTCCCTCCACTGGTTTAAGGTAAAAAAGGGATATGAGGGCAAGGGCATTGGCCGCGCCCTGCTCTCGGCGCTGCTCTTCTCCCCCGAGGCCCAGTTCCCCATCTTCCTGCACACCCAGCCCGGCAGCTTCCGGGCCATCAAATTGTATTCTGACTTCGGCTTCTCCCTCCTCACCGGCGGCCCGGTGGGCCACCGTAGCAACGACCTGAAGGAGGCCCTCCCCGCCCTCAAGGCCTGGATGACCCCCGCCGCCTTTGCTGCCCTGCGCTTTTCCCCCGCTCCCCAGTTCTTCCTAGACGCCACAAGGGGCAGCACTGCCAGCGAGTTCTAACCCAAAAGCCCAAGCGCCGCCGGAGAAATCCGGCGGCGCTTGGGCTATACAGCCTGTAGTTCATAGACCTGGGTAAACTGTTTTTTCCGTTCCGGGGTCAGGTGGTGGCTCACCAAAATCAAGGTCAGCTCCGGGTTAGCCAGCAGGCTTTTCTCTACAATATCCGCATTTTTCGCATCCAGCGCGCTGGTGCCCTCATCCACCAGCAGGATGGAGCGCCGGTGGAGCAGCGCCCGGGCAATTGCCACCCGCTGCCGTTGCCCGCCGGAGAGATTGCTCCCCTCCTGGCCCACCGGGGTCTCCAAGCCCTGGGGCATCTTTTCCAGGTCGCCGGCCAGGGCACTGTCCTGCAGGGCGCGCCGTATCTCCGCTTCCCCAAACTCCTCCCCCAGGGTGATATTGTCCCGGATAGTGGTGTCAAAGAGATACACGTCCTGGGCAATATAGCTCATCTTTGCCTGCACTTGCTCCGGTGTAAAGTCCTTGGCGTCCCGCCCGTCCAGGCGGATTGCCCCCTCATATCCCGGCAGCCACCCCAACAGCAGCTTGAGCAGCGTGGACTTCCCGCAGCCCGAGGGCCCGGTGAGGGCGTACTTCCCGCCCCTCTGGAACCGGAGGGAGAGGCCTTTCAGCACGGCCTTTTCCCCGTAGCAAAACCCCAGGTTTTCCACCGCAATCTCCCGCTCTACCGGCACAGCCTCCCCGGCTTTGGCAGGGGAATCCCCCGCCCGGGCTGTAATCTTTTCAAAAAAGGGCCTGGCAGAGGAGAAGGAGAGCAGCAGCCCGGCCATGCTGCCCAAGCTGTTGGAGAGCATCCCGCACAGGTTCCCGCCCGCTGCCAGCGACCCGGCCTGGGTATACCCTGCAATCGCCAGGAACCCCACCAGCCCGGTAACTACCACTTGGCAGATAACATTGACACAGAGCACCCCAGCCCCCACCAGCCCCTTTACATAACCCAGCCGGAACCTAGGCCTTTCAATCTGTTCGCTGGCCCGGCCCATGTTGAGGGTAAAGCGCCCCTCTCTGGCAAAGAGCTTCAGCACATCCCAGCCGGAGAGCTGGTCCTGAAACACGCTGGTGGCCGCGGCCTGTTCTCTGGCGCAGACATCCCCCAGCTTTTCCATCCGCTTATTAAAGAGCTGGGGCATAAACACCATCAACAGGGTCGTCAGCAGCGCCGCCAAGAGCAGGGACCAGTGAAGGGTGAGCAGCGCAATGACACTGAACGCCGCGGTGGCCGCCACTCCCACAAACTGGAAGAAGGGCTTCCAGGCCAGGTTCTCGATTTGGTTCACGTCATTGGTAAAGCGGGAGAGGTAATCCCCGGTGGCAGCGCTGTGGTACTGGCCGTAGTCCATTGCAAGCAGAGTTGCGGCCATGTCGGCCCGGACGGCGTTGTTTAGTTTATAAATCATCCTGGCCTGCAGCAGCTCGCTCAAGGTGCTGATGGCCGAGATGAGGAGCCATGTCCCCGCCAGGACAAGCATCCAGCGGACCAGCCCTGCCAAATCCCCTTCAAACACCCGCTGGAAAACCTCTGCCGTAATCAGGCTGGCGGCAGCCTGCATCCCGCAAATCAGCAGCAGCGGCAGCAGTGCCAACACCAGGGAGCCTTTGAACCGCCCCAGATAATGCGCCATGGTAGCGGCATTCCTTTTAGCCTTCCTCTGTTTCATGGTTTTCCCCTCTCTTTCTTTTCCACTCCGCCCCCCGTAGCAGGGGCTTCTCATCGTCATAAAAGTACACGTAGTTGCTGCTTGTCTCCATAAACCCCTGGGCCGCCAGGAGGAAGGGCACCAGCCCCAGAGGCTCGGCCAGCTTGTAGGCCGTCACCTCTCCCTCCTCCAGCTCCAGCTTCATCGACCAAAGCACCCCCAGCCCCGCCAGCTCCTCCAGCAGCTGCGAAACCGTCTCCTGGGGAATCCCAGACTGCCTGGCTATCACCGCCGGAATAAAGAAGTTGGATTTTTTCCAGTACAGGCTATCCAAAAGTTCCAGGCAGTGCGGCTTGGCCAGCACAGCAAAGAGCCTGCGGTAGCTCTCCATGGGCGCAAAGAAGGGGGCGTATCCCTCCTTTGGCTCCGGCCAGAGCGTCACAAAGCTCATGTCCTCGGCATGGACATCCATCAGCAGCCCGCCGCCGCCCTGCAGTTTCGTATACATGATTTTCCCGTCCAGGCTGTTGCGGCAATTCTTCAGGTATTCCATCTGGGGAACGTCGATGCCCTCCGGCACGAAATACCGGATACACCGCCACACCAGGCGGCAGAGTCGCTCCATCCTCTCCCGCTCCGGCATTGCGCCGAACCAGCGCCCCACTGTCTCCTCCACATCCTCCTTCTCCCCCGTCTCCCGGCCAAACAGGGCGTCGATAGACACTCCCAGCCGCCTGGCAATGGCGGGCAGCAGCGTCACGTCCGGGGTGCCGCCGCACTCCCAGCGGCTCACCGCCTGGGCGCTGATGCCCACGGCCCTCCCCAGCTCCTCCTGGGTCAGCCCCGCCTCTTTCCGGTATCGGGCGATTTCCTCGCCCAACGTGTTGTTTTCCATCTTTTCCGCTCCTCTCCCTTTGGTTCTGCCCCCATTTTAACAATTCCCACACTTGGATGCAAGGTAGCTGCTTTTGGGCAAAAACAACTGCCCCTTGTCCTCTGCAACCCTCCGTTGTTTTCCCCTTCCCAAACCCACCAAACTTCACCAAAAAGGCGGGGTAAAATTTTACAATAGGACATGTTGCATTCCCTCCCCTTTTATGCTATTTTAATAGGGGGGTTTGTTTTTAGGTTTTCCTCTCAAATTATATGCGGTCTGTTATCAAGTCAAAGCGCCTGGGGCAGCTGTTGTCCTCCGGTAATTTGGCTATATTTGTGCCCTTTTCGGCAGCCAGATTTTGGCCAGGCCGTTTTATCCGCTATTTTTATTGGCCCTAACGGGGCCAAAATCGAGGAGGCTTTTCTTATGGATACCGAATTTGAATGGAGAGAAGAATACCGTCTCGGTGTTGATGTTATCGATAAAGAGCACCAACGGCTTTTCAAGATTATCAAAAAGCTCTATGCGTTCAAAGACGAGGAAAAAAACCGCCAGTGGGCCTGCCAGGAGGGCATCAAGTTTTTCAAGACCCATACCGTAAAGCACTTTGCCGACGAAGAGGCCTATATGTCCTCTATCGGCTATGAAGGGCTGGAGAGGCACAGGCTTTCCCACCGGGGCTTCCGGGAAACCACCCTCCCCGCCCTAGAGCAGGAGCTGGAGGGGTCCGACTATGCCCCCTCTGCAGTCAACCACTTTCTAGGAGTATGCGCCGGCTGGCTCATTGGTCACACCCTCACCGAGGACATGGACATCATCGGGAAACATGCCCAGAAATGGGAGAACATGCTCCCCGGCGAGGAGATTACCGCCCTCCAAAAGGTCATCATCCAGCTGGTCTTTGACATGTTCCACCTGGAATCCCAGGTCATCAGCGACGCCTATAGCGGCGAGAAATTCGGCAACGGCGTCTACTACCGCCTGGTGTACAACGCCGAACAGGCCGAAAAAAAGCAGGAGGTCTTCATGGTCTTTGAAGAGAACCTGCTCATCAACACAGTGGGCAAAATCCTGGGCATCGAAACCAACAAATTGGATACCATGCTCATCCACGCTGCCCGCTACACCGCCCGCCAGTTTGTGGAGCGGGTCATGGAGCATTTCCCTGCCATTGAGCCCCACCACATCGTGGAGGAAGACCTTCTCACCTATAGCCAGTTCCAAAAGGTATTTGAAAAGGAAGAGTTGCAGGCCAGCCTGCTCTTTGACACCGGCGCAGGCTATTTTGCCTTCTGTGTCATTGCGCCCCACCTGCTCAAGAGCGGTGTCGGCACCCCCCTCAAGAAGGATACCGCCATGGACGAGGTGGAAAAATACCTCTCTAAGCGGGAAAAGCAGCAGCAGGCAGAGTCCTCCAAACCCAAAATCCTGGTGGTCGATGATTCCGCCACTATCCGGGAAGGCATGAAACGCCTGCTGAGCACAGACTACGAGGTAGCCCTGGCCGAGTCCGGGGTCGCCGCTATCCGCACCATCACCCTCAACCCGCCCAACCTGGTGCTGCTGGACTACGAGATGCCGGTCTGCGACGGCCGCCAGACCCTGGAAATGCTCCGCTCTGACCCGTCCTTTGCCGATACCCCCGTCATCTTCCTCACCGGCCGCCGGGACACCGAAAGCATGATTAAAGTTATGTCCCTCAAACCCGCCGGCTATCTCCTCAAGCACCTAAAGCCCCAGGAAATCAAGCAAAAAATCGACGAGTTCTTCACCCAGAAGCAATAAAAAAACCAAGTGCCAGGCGTTTCTCGCCTGGCACTTGTTCCTATTCCAGTATCGCGGGTCCGCCCTCGCAGACAGCCTCACTGCGCCTGCTGCACATATTCCTCCAAACAAAGGCCCTGCTCCATAATCTTGGCCGCATGGTCCTCGCCCACATAACGGTAGTGCCAGGGCTCGTAGGAGATTCCCGTGATGTCCTCCTTGTCCTTGGGATACCGCAGGATAAACCCATACTCTGCGCAGTGCTCTATCAGCCATTTGAATTGGGCTGTCTGCTCAAAGGATTCCTCCAAGCTGTTCAAATCCACCGCCAGCCCCAGCGAATGCTCGCTGGTGCCCGGCACAGCGATGTATTGGGCTGTCATGGCGTAGGCCTCCTCGTCGGAGTAACCCGCCGCCTTGTTCTCCTCCAGCTTGCGGTTAAAGTTCCGGGTCTGGGATTCGGTGCTGCGATAGGCTGAGATGGGGTAGAGAATCACCCCGTCCGTATAGGCCTGCGCAATCATCTGGTTCAGCTTCCCCACAGCGCTGCGGTCAAATTGGTATTCGCTCCCCGCAATCTCTGTCACATCGGGCTTAAAATCCTCTGGGATGGGGTTGTCAGCGTTCACCAGCAGGGGCATCCGCCGTTCTATGCTCCCTGTGGCCCCGGAGTTTTGCAGTCCCTCCTGTAGGGGGCTCTGGGTTTCCGGGTCCTTTTGCTCCGGCGTGGAGGCGTCGGTGTGTACCGTCTTGTCCTCCCCGTCCTTTGGAACAGAGCCCGACACTGTGCCGGAGGAGGGGGCGGGGGCAGGCTTCCCCGTTTCCATCCCCGGCTCCCTTACCAGCAGCACCAGCGCCACTGTCAGCCCCAGCGCCATCGCGCTCAATAGTGCAATCATGGTCTGCAATCGTCTCATATCCTTCCCCCCGGCTCTGTTTTTCCCCGTCAGTATGCCACCGGCAGGCCCGTGCTAATCACCGGGCTATTTCTGGCTCTGCTTGGCCCAGGTATCCCGCAGCGTCACAATGCGGTTATAGACCCCCGGCGACTTGCTGTCGGGATAGAAATACCCAGTGCGCACAAACTGGTAGCGCTGTTCCCCTTTTTCCTCGCCCATACAGGGTTCCAGCTTGCAGCCGGTGAGCTCTTTCAGGGAGTCCGGGTTCACGTAGTCCAGGTAATTCTCCCCCTCCGGCAGGTCCGCCACATTCTCCACTGTAAACAGCTTGTCATAGAGCCGCACTGTGGCGTCCACTGCATGGGGCGCGCTCACCCAGTGAATCGTGCCCTTCACCTTCCTGCCGTCGGCCGGGTTCCCGTTGCGGGTCTCCAAATCAGCCTTCACGTGAATTTCGGTGATTTCCCCCGCTTCATTCTTCACCACATCCTCATAGGCCACCAGATAGGCCCCCATCAGCCGCACTTCTCCGCCCGGCTTCAGCCGGAAGAACTTCCCGGGCGGGTTTTCCGAGAAATCCTCCCGCTCGATGTAGAGTTCCCTGGTAAAGGGCACGGCCCGGGTGCCTGCCGTCTCATCCGTGGGGTTGTTGGGCAGGTCAAAGTGCTCTGCCTTCCCCTCCGGGTAGTTGGTCACCACCACTTTCACCGGGTCGGCCACACAGATGCGCCGCAGCGCCGTGGCGTTTAGCTCCTCCCGGATGCAGTGCTCCAAAAGCCCGATGTCCACCACCGAATAGGCCTTTGCCACCCCGGCCCGCTTCACAAATTCGTTGATGGCCGTAGGCGTGTATCCCCTGCGGCGCAGGGCGCAGATGGTGGGCATTCTGGGGTCGTCCCAGCCGTCCACCCGCCCGGTCTCCACCAGTTCCCGCAGGTAGCGCTTGCTCATCACCGTATAGGTCACATTCAGCCGGGCAAATTCATATTGGTGGGGCTTCTTCTCAAACCCCACGTTGTCCACCACCCAGTCATACAGCGGCCGGTGGTTTTCAAACTCAATGGAGCACAGGGAATGGCTAATCCCCTCCAGCGCGTCCTGGATAGGATGGGCAAAGTCATACATGGGATAGATGCACCACTTATCCCCCTGCCGGTGATGGTGAAACCGCACAATCCGGTAAATCACCGGGTCCCGCATGTTGATGTTGGGGGAGGCCATGTCAATCTTAGCCCGCAGCGTGCAGGCCCCGTCGGGGAACTCCCCGTTTTTCATCTTTTCAAAGAGGCTCAGGTTCTCCTCCACTGTCCGGTTCCGGTAAGGGCTCTCCTTCCCCGGCTCGGTGAGGGTCCCCCGGTATTCCCGCACCTGGTCCTGGGTCAGGTCGCACACATAGGCCTTTCCCTCTCGAATCAGTTTCACCGCATATTCATAGCACTTGTCAAAGTAATCCGAGCCGTAGAAGATACCCCCTGTGGGCTCTGCCCCCAGCCACCGCAAATCCTCCTCAATGGAGCGGACAAACTCGTCCCCCTCCTTCACCGGGTTGGTGTCGTCATAGCGCAGGTTAAAGAGCCCGCCGTACTTTTTGGCCGTGCTGGAATTAATCCAAATCGCCTTTGCGCTGCCGATATGCAGGTATCCGTTGGGCTCCGGAGGGAACCGGGTGTGGATTTTCTCCGCCCTCCCCTCCCTCAGGTCGTCGTCAATAATCTCATGAATAAAGTTGGAACCGGTCTCGTCCATACCTCTGTCTTCCCTTCCGTTGTTTTCTGTATTCTGCCCATTTTTTGGCATTTTATTTCTATAAACTCATGCACCGGCCTATCCCGGCGAAGCGGCACGAAAAGTTCTAAGCCAGCCCACGGGCAACGCCTTTGGCCGCTCGCCGCAGCGGACGAGCCCCTTTTCTAACACATGGCAGCATATTCACAGCAAGCCAGGGGCGCCCAGCCGCCGAGCTCCCCTCTATCGCCGCCCAGCCGCCTCTGCCGCAGGCAAACAGGCCCCAGCCTATCCCTCCAGCTCTGCCAAAGCCCTCTCCAGCCGGGCCAGCGACCGCTCTCTCCCCAGCACCTGCATGGAATCGCAGAGGTCAGGCGAGTTCTGCCGCCCTGTAATCGCCAGCCGCAGCACGGCGCTCACATCCCCCACATGCCCTTTGTACTGTTCCGGGTTCTTCTTGTAATCCTTGGGCTTTGCCGCATAGCCCAGCTCCACGGCCAGCGCCCGCACCTTGTCAAACCAGGCCGTGTTGTCGTCGTTTTCGTCGTAGCGGGGGAGATATTCCCGCAGGATTTGGATGCAGTCCGCCTGTTCCAGGTTGTCCGGGCAGGCCCTGGCGGGTACAAAGAGCTCGTCATAGAAGAAATTCAGGTACTCCCGCACCTGGCTCCACACCCCGATGTCCTTCCGGGGCTTTTCCCCGCCCCGCCCAATGGCAAAAATCCGCCGGGCGTAGTCCTCGTCCCGGGCAAGCAGGGCATAGAGCTCCTGGTCTTCCTCCCTGGCCCAATCCACCACCTGCCGCGTCACCTCCTCCGCCGTCATGCGGCTGACCGTGTTTTTGGACACATCCATCAGCTTGGCAATGTCAAAGAGGGAGCCGGAAGCGCTCATCTTCTGGGTGGTAAAGGGGAACTCTCGCCAGGGCTTGTCGGGATTTGCCAGCCGCCACTCCTCAAAATTGGAGTTTAAAATAGTGAGCAGGTACTCCATCACGCTCTCCACGGGATACCCCTGGGTGTGGTAATAGCTCAGGGCCAGCTCCGGGTCCTTCCGCTTGGAGAGCTTCCGCTTGGAGTTCCCCTCCATCTTCATCAGCTGCGCCGTGTGCACATACTGGGGCGGCGCAAACCCCAGCGCCGCAAAGAGCTGGAGATGGATGGGCAGGGTAGCCAGCCACTCCTCCCCCCGCACCACATGGGTGGTGCGCATCAGGTGGTCGTCCACCACATGGGCAAAGTGATAGGTGGGGATGCCGTCGGATTTTAAAATCACCACGTCCTGGTCATTCTCCGGCAGCTCTATGTCCCCTTTCACCAGGTCGTGGCACTTCACCCGCTTCTCCGGGTCGCCCATGGAACGGAACCGCACCACATAGGGCTCCCCTGCCTGGATTTTCCGGGCCGCCTCCTCTGGCGCAAGGTCCCGGCAGGTGGCCCAGGGGCCGTAGTAGCCAAAGTTGGCCTTCTGCTGTTCCTGCTGCCTGTGCATCTCGGCCAGCTCCTCCTCGGTATGGAAGCAGGGGTAGGCCATCCCCTGCTCCACCAGCCGCTTCGCATAGGCCTTGTAGATGCCCTCCCGCAGCCGCTGGCGGTAGGGGCCATAGCCGCCCTTCCCGCCGTCTAGGGTAAAGCCCTCGTCAAAGGCCAGCCCAAACCGCTGGAAGACTGAGAGAATCGTCTCCACGCCCCCCTCCACTTCCCGTTTGGCGTCGGTGTCCTCAATGCGCAGATAAAACACCCCGCCGCTCTGGTGGGCCAGCCGCTCGTCCGTCACCGCGCCAAAGAGGTTCCCCAGGTGCATAAACCCAGTGGGGCTGGGGGCAATTCTGGTCACCGCCGCCCCCGACCGCAGCTCTCTTTGGGGATATCTCGCCTCATATTCCTCCGGTGTCCCGGTAATGTCCGGGAACATCAGGCCGGCCAATGTCCTGTTATCCATTCTTCCCAACGCCTTTCTTCCCTTATAAATTGATGCTATTTTATCATATTTTACTGATAATTTCAATGATTCTCTTCCGGTTCCCTTCCCAATCCAAACGCGTTCCCCCTCGGGCTATTTCCCGCCATTTTTCAGCTCCCGCAGCCGCTTCATCACGTCGTTCTCTCCCCGCCCAAAGCAGTCGTGCAGCCTGAGGTATTCCCTGTAAAGCGTGTCGTATATCCTCCGGTTCTCCTCCACCGGCCGGTAAACCCTTTCCGCCCCCTTTGCCATCCTGGCCGAGGCCTCCCCAATGCTGGCGTATTCCCCGGCAGCCACCGCGCCGAAGAGGGCAGCCCCCAGCGCCGGCCCCTGGGCAGCCCCGGTGATGTGTACTGGCTTCCCGGTCACATCGGCATAAATCTGCATCGTCATGCCGTCCTTCTGGCTAATGCCGCCGGAGGCATAGAATTCCTCCACCGGCACCCCGTTCTCCTCAAAGGCCTCGATAATCCGCCGGGTGCCGTAGGCCGTGGCCTCAATCAGCGCCCGGTAAATCTCCTCCGGCTTGGTCTGTAGGGTCATCCCCAGCAGCAGCCCGGACAAATCCGCGTCCACCAGCACCGAACGGTTGCCGTTCCACCAGTCCAGGGCCAGCAGCCCGCTCTCCCCCGGCCTCAATTTCTGCGCCTTCTCCCGCAGGTAGGCGTGGATATTCTTCCCCTGCTCTGCTGCCTCGTCCCGGTAGCTCCCCGGCAGGCAGTTCTCGATAAACCAGGCAAAGTGGTCGCCTACGCAGCTCTGCCCCGCCTCGTAGCCATAGAGCCCCGGCAAAATGCCGTCCTTCACCACCCCGCAGATGCCGGGGACGTTTGCCTCCCGCTCCCCCAGCAGCATATGGCAAGTGGAGGTGCCCAGAATCGCCAGCAGCTTCCCCGGCCCCTGGATACCCACGGCAGGCACCGTCACATGGGCGTCCACATTCCCCACTGCCACCGCTGTCCCGGCCTGCAGTCCGGTGAGGGAGGCTGCCTCCTCCGTCACCTCCCCCGCCTTGGCCCCCAGGGGCAGGATGGGGCCATAGAGCTTTTCCTGGGGCATCCTTTCCAGCATGGGATGCAGCGCCCGCAAAAACTCCCCCGCCGGGAACCCGGTTTCCGGGCTCCACAGGGCCTTATACCCCAGCGTGCAGGCACTGCGGTTCAGCTTTCCGGTGAGCTGCCACACAATCCAGTCCGTGGCCTCCACAAAGCAGGCTGTCTTCCGGTAGAGCTCCTCATCCTCCTCCAGCATCTGCCACACCTTTGGCAGCAGCCATTCCGAGGAAGTTTTCCCCCCATACCGGGCCAAAAACGCTTCCCCCCGCTCCTCTGCCAGGGCGTTGATGGCGTCCGCCTTGTCCTGGGCCGCGTGATGCTTCCAGAGCTTGGCATAGGCGTGGGGCCGCTCCCGATACTGGGGCGCAAAGCAAAGCGGCGTCCCGTCTGCCAGGCAGGGAATCAACGTGCAGGCTGTGAAATCCACCCCAATCCCCTTTACCTGCCCTGCCTCCACCCCGCTCTGCCGCAGCACCTCCGGCAGGGTATGGGAGAGCACTTGGATATAATCTGTGGGGTGCTGTAGGGCCCAGCCCGCCCTCAGCGGCATCCCCGAGGGCAGCTTTTCGTCCATCACCCCATGGGGATAGTCATACACACTACAGGCGATTTCCTCCCCATTCTCCACATCCACCAGCACCGCCCGCCCGGACAGCGTACCAAAGTCCACCCCAACCACATAGCGCCCCATAACCACCCGCCCCTTTCCTCATGCTTAACTTGTCTATTGTCCAGCCTGCGCCAACGGCGCAGGGAAAACAGCAGAGCCTATTTTTCTCTATTATACTGCCCCCTCCCCCTTTTGACAAGCCAAGCCCCAAGTTTTTCACAACTTTTTCTCACACAGTGAAAAACCGGGAGTCCTGTTTTTTCACATTCCTCCCGGTTTTATGCTTTATAATTGAACGCGCGCGCTATGCGCGCAGGCTGGCAAAGCCCGCCGACTTGAAAATAGTACCTATTTTCAAGCGCCTTGACTATACCGTTTCCGCTTCTTGGTTCTCTCCCGCAGATAGGCGATTTTGCACAGAGCCAGGTAAGCACAAACTCCCGCCCTTTTCAGGCGGGAGTTTGTATTCCGGAGCAGTTTCTTCGATACGGGAACCGGCTGCCATTTGGCTCTAAAAGAAACCGATAGGGCCATGGTATTCATCTCCTGGGACTTCCCCTCTTAGGTAAGGTCCGTAAACAAGGCGACCACCGAAAGGAAGGCGAAATTCAAAATCCGGATCAATGCGATGTATCTCTTCGGGAAGGGGCCAGTACTCCAATTCAATCACAAATCTTTCCGGTTCGTTCCAAACGCTGACAATCATCTTCACATAGGATAATTCACCGACACACCACGCTTCTGTCCATGTATTATTCTGGTATTTCCGGAGCCCCTCGCTGCCTTTCCGAACCTCATCAAAAACCCCCTCGCCACATAGGCATTCGTTGCCGAATACATGGCCCTTGATCTCCCCATACTGTTCTACCAAAGCCAGATAAACAGCTTCTGCCACCTCTCCCACTTCCTCCGCTCCCTCACAGATACAGCGGTATCGAATGCCGGTGAATTTGGCCAATTCACTGTCATTATAGGAAAAGCCGAATTCTTTCGTAAATTTTTTCCCCCCTACGGTAATCGGCTTATGGACACGCACTAGCCCTGATAAAGTCAATTCGTCATGGTCTTCTTCGGAAAGTCCCAATTCCGCCAGGACTTCTTCCGGTGCCATCCCATACAGCGATTCCAGGTAAGCCGCCGCTTCCTCATCGAACGGAGGATGATCCAGCGGTTTTTTCTGGCACCCGCACAAGGTTAGGAGAAGCGCAATGCAGAGAAGGAAGGGCAAGTGTTTACCGCAGATTCGATTCATACTGTAGCCCTCCTATTATTACATAAATTATACTACTCGTCTTTAAAAATTATATACAATTTAATTTTAAAATTTTCTAAGAGGAACATTATGCTCATAAAGTTTTCCATCAATAGTTATTCTATGATTTAAATATTGTCCAGCCTCACCACCACTGCCACTAGATATGCCAATAACACGATTGACAGCAAGAGGCTTTACATCATTTTCATATGTCACTAATTCAACAGGACTTGTCTGAGCGAGCGAAATGGTATGAGTGTAATCATATCTTAATTGAGCATATCCTGGATATTCACATAATGTTTCGCTACAATTATAGGCAAGACTTATTGATTCTACATTGCATTTTTGATACTTTTTATAGTAAAAATGCATCTTGAGCGGACGATAATATATTAATCCATCTGTGTAATTTTCATAAAAAGCTACACCATGAACCAGTATCTTATCATTTTTCTCATCGTGAGGAAAACTATCCCGAGCCATTACCTCGTTCATATCCTTGAACCCAATTCCGTCATTGGTTACAAGCAACAGAGAATCCTGTCTCACCGCCGTTTCCTCTTGGTTGGTAATCACCGGCACATTGCCGCTATCTGCACTTCGGGACGAGGGGGAGGACGAAGGAACTAACTGGATAACAGTATCTTCTTTTACGGGAATCCCCTTTTCTTCCAGCATTCCCTTAATAGAAGCAGATGCCTCACGGCCCTTCATGGTAAATGTTGCCTGCGCAGGGGAATGATCGGGCTCCGGCGCAGCGGATGCGCT
Source organism: Oscillospiraceae bacterium (assembly GCA_022791315.1). Lineage (GTDB taxonomy): Bacteria > Bacillota > Clostridia > Oscillospirales > Ruminococcaceae > JAAVYW01. The sequence continues at coordinate 43,966 of JAAVYW010000004.1, forward strand.
CATTGTGAAAACACCAAGACTCAATACAGTTGCAAGAATAAAGGATATAGCGCGTTTCATGAATCATACCTCGAAGGGAAATTTCTCACCTCCTTCTAGGAAGGGAGCTTTTGATTCCGTGGCCGCCGCAATAGGTGATGGAATCAAAATCACAATAGGCATTTTTTTGTAATCTTCAACTATTTTCAGTGTATACCAATTATTTGTTTTAGTCAATATAACGAATCGCCAATTTTTGTGTTGTGTCTTTATGATATATTAACAATGAAATAATAAAAAAATAATAATTTTTATTTTGAATATTTTAACTAATATCGCTGCAATAGCGTCCCTCCTCTGTTGGCTTGAGGGTAACCACCATCAAAAAGAGGGGCATCGATTCTTTAGAAAAGCTGGGCTCCTGTTTGTTGTTGGCAAAGGCGGGAAGAGGCCCAAACAATGGCGACAGTGGGATACTGGGAATATAACGGCCGGATTGGCTGCGTACTGGACGGGCCAAGACCACAAAAGACGCGCATAAAAAGGGCCCCGGAAATTCCGGAGCCCCGAGCCCTATCCCTTCCTCCCCCTATGGGGAGCCGCCGTTTTGCGCAGCTTTGTCCGCGCCCGCAGATAGTCGATTTTCCCCGCCATAAACCGGGCGGTGCGGTCCAGCTTCTGATAGCTCTCCCACCGCTTTGGGTCCAGGGTCCCGTCAGCCAGGGCGGCCTTTACGGCGCAGCCCGGCTCGGCCGTGTGGGTGCAGTCGGAAAACCGGCAGCGGCCCGCCAGCGCCTCAATGTCGGCAAAGACGGCCTTCACCCCCTCTTCCGCGTCCAGCAGCCCAAGGGCGCGCATACCGGGGGTGTCCATCAGCAGCGCGCCCCCTGGCAGGCAAATCATCTGGCGGTGGGTGGTGGTGTGCCGCCCTCTTCCGTCTTCCTCTCTGACAGCGTTCACCTTCATGTGCTCCTCCCCCAGCAGGGCGTTCACCAAGCTGGACTTCCCCACGCCTGAGGAGCCCAGCAGCACAGCGGCCTGCCCCGGTTTCAGGTAGGGCTCCAGCGCCTCCATGCCCTGCCCGGTCTGGGCGCTGAGGGCCAGCACGTCAATCCCCGGCGCGGCCGCCTGGGCCCTTGCCACATAGTCCTCCGGGTTTTCCGTCAAGTCGCACTTTGTCAGCAGGACAATGGGCACTGCCCCGGTCTGCCAGGAAACGGCGGCATACCGTTCCAGCCGTGCGGGATTGAAATTCTGGTTGCAGGACATGCAGATCCAAACCGTGTCAAAGTTCGCCGCCACCGCCTGGATTGCCTTCCCCACATCCGGGTCGGGCCGCTCAAACACCGTGCGCCGGGGCAGGGTGCGCAGGAGAAGCGCCTCCCCCTCTCCTGCCCGCAGCAGCACATAGTCCCCCACCGTGGGGAACTCCTCGCTGCCGCCATAATAGGCGCTGGCCTTGAGCCTTGCATAGCACTCTCCCCCCGCCATCGCCACTTGATACCGTTCCCGGTGCACCGCTGTCACCCGGCCCGGCAGGGTCTCCGGCGGCAAGGGTTCTGCAAGGCCCTGGGGCGTCAAAGCCTGGGGCGGCAGCGGGCAAACTGTGGAGAGCTCCTGTCCCTGCGTTTCAGGGGTTTCGTACTGTTTTGATTCCATAAAATCTCCTTTCATGGGAAAAACAGGCGCAAAAAACCGCGGAGAAAAAAGCCCGTTTCGCGGCTGATTCCTCTGCGGAAACCGTCATCTCTTCTACGAAAGGGATTCTTCCAGAGCCGCGGATTTTCACCCGCGCCTGCTATTCCACTGTCACTGTCTTCTCACCGTGATAACATTTTTCATAAAACATCTCTCCCTTCACGCTCAAACAAAAAATAGAGGCTCCAAACCCCGAACCTATCATAGCACCCGCCCAGGGCCTTGTCAACCCCCCCTTTGCCACGCTTTCACGCCTGTCCCATAAAGACCCCCCCACACCCACAGGTGAGTATCAGCTTTGCTGACACTGTCAAGCGCAGCTTGACCCTATCCCCCGCTGCACCCCGCCAAAGGAAAAGCGGCTTCCCCTTTTGATATGCTCCCTCTAAAGTAGACAGCGAAAAAATAAAACTGTCGAAATAGGGGGAGCAATTAACATGAGCTTAAAAGGGAAAATAGGAGCGGAGGAAAAAATACAGGCAGTGGAAGATTATCTGGAAATGCGAAAGGG
>JAAVYW010000073.1 GCA_022791315.1 Oscillospiraceae bacterium
GAGGAGTTAAGCGGCAATACCTTCGACTGGTTCCGGTTCTTCCAGGGCTTCGAGGACGATTTGATGGTACAGGAGGTAAATGTCTCCCGGCTGGACATTGCCGGGGATGATTTAGAGGGTATCCTGAACTACCGGCGTATGTCCCTCCATTGCCGGCATCGCCGGTATATCTGCAAGGCCCGCTGGAACATGTGGACGGATGGGGACGAGCAGGCCATCTATTTCGGCGCCCCTTCCTCTGACCGCCGCCTGCGGATCTACAACAAGGCACTGGAACAGGGCCAGGAAGGGGATTGGATTCGGGTGGAAATGCAGATGAGGAACAAGAACGCTGTTTCCTTCCTGCTGAACTGGTTCCGCAGGAAAGACGTGGGGGCCTGCTATGCTGGAGTGCTGCGGGATTTCCTGCGCTTCACCACAACCACGCCAGAAAACAACCATCATTCCCGCTGTGAAACCACCCCTTGGTGGGACAAGTTTATCGACCGGGTGGGGAGCTGCCCCCAGCTCTATATCGATGGTGGGGAGTACACCCTCTGGCATGTCCAGCGGTTCCTGGAACGCCAGGCCGCCAGCAGCCTCAAGCTCTGGCTCCAGGCCAACAACGGTGATTTCCAAGATATTATCGATATGATTGAGGGGGCCAAGCTGAACAGCAGGCAGAAGCAGCTCCTGGATCAGATTCAACGTGATAAAGATTGATTCTATAGTTGACATTTCTTCTATACCTGTTAGAATGGAGATAACTGGTTGAGAGGAATGTGGTGGAGATGACAGCTTGTATTTTTATCTTTATATTTCTTACGGCAGTGATAGCTTTGCTTCTTTTTCATGTGCGAAAAAAGAAAGCAGTTAAAGAGGATACTTCTCGAGCTTTTTCTGTGTCACAAGTTCCCCAAAATTCTCCGACGCAATGGGATACGGGAAAGACTGGGGAACGCTATGTGCGAGAAGTCTTATCGCCTTTGAGCGGGTACAAAAAATTTTTGTTAAACTGTTATCTCCCGAAAACCGATGGAACATTCACCGAAGTTGATGTCATACTTTTACACGAATCTGGCCTTTATGTCTTTGAGGTAAAGAATTACAGCGGTTGGATATTTGGGGAGGAAAATCAAAGACAGTGGGCCCAGACTCTCCCATCTGGTAAGGGCCGTTCTACCACTGTTAAATTTTTCAATCCCATTCTCCAAAACAAAGTGCATTTGAAATGGCTCCGGGAATATATTGGTGAAGATATCCCCCTATACTCCTACATTGTCTTTAGTGACCGCTGTGAACTCAAAAAGATTACCTTGACTACTAATGAGCACATTGTCCTTAACCGCCGTAATCTAATCTATCGTGTCCGGCGTAATGCAGAGTTAAAAGGGGCTGTGCTGACGGAAGAAAAGATTGATGCCCTATACAGCAAACTCTATCCTCTTACTCAGGTTACGGAAGAGCAAAAGGCGGCACATGTGAAGTCAGTAGAACAGAAAAAGCAGCATGGCCGAAAAACCGAGGAGCCGAAATCCCCAAAAGGGGCTTGCCCTCGCTGCGGCAGTGCGCTGGTCTTACGTACTGCCCGGAAGGGCCCACAGGCCGGGAAGCAGTTTTGGGGCTGCTCCAACTTCCCCCAATGCAGGTTTGTCAAACAGATAGAGAGCACGCCTGCCAGCATAGAGGAGTAGTCCCGTAAGGGAAAGGAGGGGCTTGCCCCTCCTTAATTGCAGCAGACCATAGAGAGGGGGTTCTGTCAAGATAACCGTAAATTACAAATCGTTACAAATTGTACTTTCTAGTCAGTTTGTAACGGTTTGTAATTTGCGAAAGTGTCTTGACGGGTTCTCCTCCCTATGGTATCACGCAGAATCTTTGATAAGCTATGCTGTTATGGTATGGCTTTCTTTTTATGCTTTTTTGGAGGGATAGGCATGTCTGGGCGTAAGGGAGTAAAGCACATTACCTATACAGAACGCACGAAAATAGAGGCCTTGGCCGATAATGGGAGGAACGCACAGGAAATAGCGGATTACCTTGGCCGGGAGCTCTCGGGAATCTACAGGGAATTAAGGCGGGGGGAGTATACCCGGTTAACTTCTGAGCTGCTGGAAGTCACTGCTTACAGCGCCGATATTGCCCAACAGGATTATGACTATAAGGCAACCGCCAAAGGGGCAGCACTGAAAATCAGCAATGATTTTGCTTTGGTGGAGTATATTGAGCAAAAAATCTTAGAGGAGAGCTACTCCCCTTGTGCAGTGCTGGCGGAGATAAGGGAGAAGCAGTTGCCCTTTGCAACAAATATCTGTTTTAAGACCCTATATAATTATATTGATAATGGGCTGTTTCTGAATTTGAGCAACAAAGACCTGCTACGAAAAAGTGGGAAGAAAAGAGCTAAAAAATCTACGGATAACCGCATCAAACACCCTCTTTGCACAAGCATCGAGGACAGGCCAAAGGAGGTAGATGAGCGGAACACCTTCGGTCATTGGGAGATGGATACGGTAATCGGGAAAGCCAAAGGCAGCGGCCCAGTCCTACTTGTCCTGACAGAACGCCTAACAAGGTATGAGATTATCATGAAAATGAAGCACAAAACCGCTGCCGAGGTGATA
>JAAVYW010000053.1 GCA_022791315.1 Oscillospiraceae bacterium
AACCCTAGGAGACCGATGGGAGAGAAAAAAAGGATAGGACAAATTAGATAGGGGATCAAAACCACAACAGTCATGACTCCAGCTACAAAAACCTGAGTAAGGCCTTGGTCATAGCGCCAGCGTTCAAGACGCTCTTCAAAAGTTTCCTCGACAACTTGGAGTTCTTTACCCCTTTTTCCTTTGGGATTAACGGCGCCACAGTAGGGGCACTTAAAGGCATCGCTGGGGATAGACTCGCCGCAGGTGGAACAACATTTTGTCGATTCTCTCATTGGGGGACACCTCTCTTTACAGTTATACTATAACACTCATACTTGTTTGTTGTCAATATTAGGAAATGAGTATGAGAACGTAATTACTACTTAAGAAAGGAAGCCTTCGCTAAGCGAAAGCTATGGTTGCAAATATATGTCCAAGGACAACGGCATAATGAAGGCAGCAGAAATCCAGGAGCTGGAGGAGCGGCAAAAATCGCTGGTGAAGGGGCAAAGGGAGCTGCAAACCAGCTTGGAGGGCACTACCAAGGCTCTGATAAAAAATCAAAAGGCCTATCAGGACTTGGCAGACGAGATTGACCGAGTGCTGACCAAGATAAACAATCTGAAAGGCGCGCAGGGGAAGATGCAAAACCGGGTTGTGGAGGAAGACAGCAGAGAAATTATTGGCAGCCAGCAAGAAAATGACAGCTTTTGGAAAACACCATGGAAGGTGGGACTGTTGAACATGGCGGGGAAGTCCGTAGCTAATTTGGGGGAGGCTTACCTGAATTCCTGGCTTGGCCCCACGACAGGCAACCAGATAAGTACAGTATTGGGCAGCGTTGTCTCCGGTGTAGTCATGGGAAGCGTTGGAGGACTGCCAGGCGCCGTAATCGGCGGCTTGGTTGGGGGAGTGGCGGGAATTGCCAACGCTGCCGTCCAGACCTTTACCAACCAAGATGAGGCATACAAGGCGGCGGCGCAGGAATTCTACAGCGACGCCATGGAGAAGCAGAAGCAGAGCCTACAAAACGGGACAGCCATTGCCGCCAGACGGGAAACGGATCAAATTTCCATTTCTCGTCTGCTGAGAGAAGATGCTGATGTGCAGGGCTATATGGAAAGCATCCAGCAGGAGGCCAATGCTACGCCGTTTCAGTATGAGGAACTGGTATCGCTCTCTAAAACACTGGCTCCGGGATTTGGGGACGACACAGACCGGATGCTGAAAATGCTGCAAGTAATTGGCGACGCCGGGTTTGCCGTAGAGATGGATGAGAACGGGCGAAAGGCGATTGCCACTGCGTTGAACCAGATGGAGGTCACGGACAAGGCGACGCTGGAATCGCTGAAGCAGATACAGGGGCAGGGGATTGACGCCTATGGGGCGCTGGCGGCCTCCCTGCGGGATGAACAGGGGAACGAGCTCTCAGTGGAAGAAGCATTGGAGCTGGTATCGAAAGGGGAAATCTCCGGCGAGGATGCAGTGGAGGCACTGATCCGGTACCTTACCGACCCGGACAAAGGATATGCGGGAGCGATGGAGGAGCAGAGCCGGACGTATGCGGGTCTCACCTCCACTGTGGAGGGGCTGTGGAACAATATCGACGCCGCCATGGGCGCCGGGTATACCGAAAAGCGCAAGGAAGGGCTCACTGCCGAGGTGGACTGGCTGGGTGAAAACAGCGAGGGTATGGAGAAGATATACAGTCAGATTGGGCAGTATCAGGCAGAGCTGGAGAATGAAAAGCAAAGGCTGTATCTGGAGGCGATGGAGACCGCCGCCGCCGAAGCGGAGGCCCAGGAGCTCACCGGGGCGGCGGCGGGGGAAGCGCTGGCTAAGGCAGAGATGGAGGCCAGGGCAAAATACCTCACCTCGGATGGGTACAGGGAATTTGAGGACAGCCAGCTGCGGATTGTGCGCACAGCCCAGGAATCGGCTCTGATTGGGGATGCCTGGCAGTCCCTGGGCTACCGGATGGGGCTGGAATTTGAGAAGGGCATGAACAGCGTGATTGGCTGGGGCTTACAGAGCTTTGCGGATCGGACCCACCGGGAGGCCCGCAGGGAGGTCTATGGGGAAGAAAATTTCCTACCGGGAGACCCCTATGCACCGGGGTTTGGCGCTCCTCAAGCGGTGGGGATTGCAAACCAGGCGGTGCACTTAATTGAGGAGGAAACCGCCTTGCCCAACGCCTGGGGACTGGACAGGGTGCCCTATGACGGATACCGGGCGATCCTCCATGAGGGGGAGCAGGTGTTGACAGCCCGAGAGGCCAGGAAAGGGAGGAATGTGGCGGTGAACTTTGCCGGGGCGAATTTCTCGGTGCGGGAAGAAGCAGACATTGACCGGATTGCCCAGGAAATTGTGGCGCAGATTTCGCGGGCGGCAATGCTGGCCGGGGTATAAGGGGGAAAGGCATGAAGCGGGAAATTACCTTAAGGGAACCGAAAACCGGGAAAGCTCTGACGCTGCCGGTGACGCCGGAGAGCTACCAGGTCTCCACAGAGATGCACCTGGAGACTGTGAACATCCACGGGGCGGGAGACGCGGTGTTTGCGGGGAACGGGGGGCTGGGCTCCTTTTCGATTGCGGCGCTGCTGCCCGCCAGACGGTATGAGTTTTCCAGGTCGGGGACGCCGGAACCGTACATCGAACAGCTGAAAAAGTGGTGCCGGGAAAAGGCGAAGCTGCGGTATATCGTGCAGGGGACGAAAGTCAATCTGCCGGTGATGCTGGAAAAGGTGGCGTATGGGGAGCAGGACGGGAGCAACGATGTGTATGCCGAGCTTTCCCTGCGGGAATACCGGCCCTTAAAGGCTGTGCAGGTGGAAAAGGCCACCCAGAACAAGAAGCGGGACAGCGAGCCGGAAAAGGCGCCGGGGGAGAGCCTTTACACGGCTGTTTACGGGGACACGCTGTGCAGCATTTGCCGGAGGTTTTACGGCAGCGATTCCCCGGACACCTACAACCGGCTGGCGGCCTACAACGGCAAGGCCAACCCGAATCTGCTGATGACGGGGGAAGTGCTGAAAATCCCCCAGCCGCTGCCGTAAGGAGGGATTTTGTGAAGCTGTTACTCACTACCGCCGCTGGAACGGCGGACATCACCGAGCTGGTGGGGACGGTGACTTGGGCTGGGGCAAAGGGGCAGTGCTCCCGGACGCTGGACTTTGAGCTGCTGTATGCGCAAAATGACCCGGACATCCCGAAAACGGACTGCCCGCTGGGGGCAAACGTGCAGCTGGTGAACGGGGGAGAGGTGCTGTTCGACGGGTTTGTGGGGACGCGTACCCGGAACACAGACAGGAGCACGATTGCAGTGGGCTGCTTTGACCGGGGGCTGTATCTCAAACGGAACCACAGGGCGTACAAATTCGTGGGGGCGAGCCCGGAGCAGATTGTGCGGCAGCTGGCGGGGGATTTTGGGCTTGCGGTGGGGGCGCTGCCAAAGACCGGCGCTGTTACGATAACACGGAATTTTTTGCAGCCGGGGATTTCCCTCTATGACATCCTCGCCACGGCCTACACGATGGCCTGGAAACAGACGGGAATCCCGTACCACATTGGGTTTGAGGGGGAGAAGCTGTGTGTGCGGGCGATTGTGAAGGGGGAGAAGAGCTTGATTTTGCAGGGGGGCTCCAACCTCATCGCCGCCTCCATGACCGACAGCGTCGAAAAGATGGTGAACACGGTGGCAATTTTGGATGAGGCGGGGAACCAGGTGCGGCTGTTGCAGGACCCGGAGGCAGTGGGGCTCTACGGGATGTTCCGCAGCCAGGTACAGCAGGGCGGCGGGGACAACAAGCTCCAGGAAGCGGGGCGGATGCTGGAGGAAAACGGGGTGAGCCAGCGGGTGACAGTGGACGCCCTGGGGAATCCCGGCAGCATCACCGGGGGGACGGTGGTGGTGAGAGAGCCCTACACCGGCCTCTACGGCCTCTTTGCCATTGAGGGGGACACCCACCAGTGGAAGCGGGGGCTCTACTACAACAAGCTGACGCTGGCTTTCCGCGCTGTGATGGACGAAAAAGAGGCGGGGGAGCTGCCCAACGCCGGGGGAACCGTCACCGCCGACTGGAACGAGACAGCCAAGGCCTGGAGATGGGTATGGGAGGGATGAGAAATGCAGGAAAATCCATACGGCGCGATGCTGAGAGAAATCAAGTTTTTTTTGAACCAGGGGGAAACTCAGGTGTTTACCTTTGGGACGGTACTTTCTTCTGCACCGCTGCGGGTGGAGGTGGCAGGGCAGGCCCTCTCGGGAAACGACCTGATGGTGAATCCACAGCTTTTGGAGTATGAAGTGAAAAAGATAGAGCTGGGGGAGCTGAAGGGCGCTCTGGTGGGGGAGCCCCCGGTTTCGGTGGTAGACGGGCAGCTGAAGGGCAAGGCAAAGCTGGGGACGGTGCTGGAGACTGGGGATTTGGTGTTCCTCTTCTGCCTGCCGGAGGGGCGGTATTTTGTGATGAGCAAGGTGATGAAGGCCCCAAAATGAATTTTGGGGCCCGGCATTTTCCAGACTTTGCTGCCGGAGGGGCAGCAATTTTGCTTCGCAAAACCGTCCGGAAAATGAGAGAGGAAGGTTACTATGACGCAGTTATTCCCCATGGTGCAGGCCCCGGAGGAGAGGGCGGCGGAGAATATCCTGCCGCTGTACCGGGAATGCGCCTATGATTTCGCCACCGGGCGGCCCATCCTGGAATTGGGCTCCCCGAAAATTGTGACGGGGAAAGAGGCTATCAAGGTGTGGGCCTGGAAGGCCTGCAAGACGGCCAGGGCCAAGTTTGAGATTTACGGCTGGGATTTTGGCGGGGAATTTGAGGAGCTGATTGGCAGAGCCTATACCGAGGACATCAAGCAGTCGGAGGCCAGGCGGTATGTGCGGGAGTGCCTGCTGGTAAACCCGTATATCACCGGGGTGGAGGACATTGAGGTGGGGTTTGACCGGGGGACGCTGACGATTTCGGCCCGGCTGGAAACGGTGTATGGGGAGGAGACAATCTATGTTTGAGGACAGGACGCCGGAAAACATCAAGGCGGAAATCATTGCCAGGCTATCCCCGGCCATTGACACCAGGGAGGGCAGTTTTTTCCATGACCTCATTGGGCCGGTATCGGTGGAGCTGTACAAGATGTACCGGGCATTCCTGGAAATGGAGCCTATGATTTACGTGGACGAGACCTCGGGGCCATACATCGACAAGAGGGCGGAGGCCTACGGGATCACCCGCAAGGAGGGAGTGGCGGCTCTTGGGGTGCTCACCTTCTACGGACAGGAGGGGACGCCGGTGCCCAAGGGGACAGTAGCCGTGACCCGCGGCGGGGCGGAATACGAGACCTTGGAGGAGACGGCCATCCGGGAGGGGATGGCCCAGGTGGATGCGGCGGCCCGGAAGCCGGGGCGGGTGTTCAACCGGGAGGGCGGGGAAGCGCTGGAGCTGCTGGGGGGCCTGCCCGGTATCGAACGGGTGGAGGCCGGGCCCTTTCTGGGCGGGGCAGACCCGGAGACGGACGGGGAGCTGGTGCAGAGGCTCTATGCCTACTGGCGCAAGCCCTCCACCAGCGGGAACGTGTATGACTACGAGCGCTGGGCGCTGCGGGCGGAGGGGGTGGGGGCTGTGAAGGTCTTCCCTCTGGCAAACGGGCCGGGGACGGTCACTGTGGTGATTGCCGGGCCGAAAAAGCTGCCGGTGGACGCCGAGACAGTGGATAGGTGCCGGGAATACATCGAGGAGGAGCGGCCCATCGGGGCGGCGGTGACGGTGAAGAGCGCGGCGGAGCTGCGGGTACAGGTATCGGCGCGGGTGGCGCTGACCGGGGAGAGGACGCTGGGAGAGGTGAAGGAGGATTTTGCCGCGGCGGTAGAGGAATATCTGCGGAATATCGCCTTTGTGCGGCATTCGCTGCTGTATCACCGGATTGTCTATCTACTGATGGGCCTGGAGGGGGTTGCGGATTTCGCGGAGCTGGCGGTGAACGGGCAGACGGAAAACATTGCGCTGGCGGAGGAATGCGTGCCGGTGCTGGAGGGGGTGGAACTGGTTGCGCTTGTTTGAGATGCTGCCGGGATACTATGCGCCGGGGTATGAGATGCAGGAATGGCAGGACGCGCTGGACGGGCAGATAAAGGCCCTGTGGGCGGCCCGCCGGGAGGCGGTGGCCCAGCTCTTTATCCAGACGGCGGACAGCGCCCTGGGCCGGTGGGAGGAGGCCTTTGGGATTCCCACCGATGTGGGGAAAGACATGGACTACCGCCGCAGGCGGGTGATGGCGAAGATGCGGGGCGTGGGGACCACCACGGTGGAGCATGTCCGAAATACTGCCCAGAGCTTTGCAGACGGGGAAGTGGAGGTGTGGGAATACCCGGCGGAATACCGCTTTGCCATCGACTTCCTCATTGACCCGGCGGATTTCGGAAAGATGGAGGATTTCCAGGCTGCCATTGAGGAGATGAAGCCCGCCCACTTGGGATATGTGCTGCGGGTGCAGACCTCCACGGAAATGCCCAGAAACCGGCTGGGAGTGAGGAGCGGCCTGGGGTATGCGGTGACAACAAACCGGCTGCCGGTGTTGGAGCGGCATATCTCCTATGCGGCCTCCTTGGCTTCCGGGAGCATGGTACACAGCATAATGGAGACGCCCATCGGGGCGATGACGGGAAGGGGGAATGAGAGATGAGCTATTACGGCGGGACAATTACCGTGGCGGGGAGGAACCTTATCACCGGACTGATTGCAGGGGAGACCATTACCCTCACCCGCGTGGTGGTGGGGGCCGGGGCCATGCCGGAGGGGGTAGAGCCCATCGACATGACAGGGCTGGTGCAGCCCATAGCCGAGGCCTCCACCAGCGTGCCGGAGGTGGACGGCGGGGTGGTGTATCTTACAGTGGAATACCGCAACGACATGAACGGCGGGCTGGAGGAAGGTTTCTGGCTGCGGGAGTTTGGTATCTTTGCCAAAACCGACCAGAGCGAGGAAATCCTGCTGTACTACGCCACCCTGGGGGACAGCCCCCAGCCGGTGAACGCCTACCGGGACAACCGCATTGACATCCGGCGGTATCCGGTGAGTATCCAGCTGGAGCTGGGGGCGGGCGTGGAGGTGGACTACCGGCCTGGGAGCTTTGTGACCTCGGAGGAGGCCCACCAGATGGTGTGGGGGATGGTGCAGAAAGCGGCGGAGGAGATGAGCCGGGCGCTCATCCTGGACATCATCCTGCCTGCGGCGGACTGGCAGCAGGAGGGGGAGGGGTACCGGCTGGACTATGCGCTGGCAGAGGCGGCAGAGAACCAATACCCCAGCATGGCCTTTCACCGGGAGGCGTTGGAGACGGCTAAAAAAGCAGAGGTGTGCCCTACCATGCAGAGCCTGGCCGGGAAGCTGCGGTTCTGGGCCAAGTACCGCCCGGAGGAGGATATGGCGGCTACGGTGAGCCTGGTGTCCCGCAGCGGGGAGCTCCAGGGCGGCGGGGGAGCCGGGGGGCACTATGTGCTGCCCATCGCCTCGGCCAAGCGGCTGGGTGGGGTGAGAATTGGGGAGAATGTGCAGATTGCCCAGGACGGCACCATTTCCGTGGACAGGGCAAGCCTGCCTGATGTTGCCACCGATGAAGAGGTGGCGGCGATGCTGGAGGAAGTGTTTGACACAACGGATTGACCGGGCTTTTGGCCTGTTCATCAAATACATTTTAGGAGGAAAACAAGATGAAACTGACAGGACTGGAATCGTTAAAGGCGCTGGCGCAGAGGGTGAACACCGACTATGCCAAGAAATCCAGCGTGACGGCGCTGGAGGAGCGTGTGGGGCAGGTGGAGACCAGCGCGCCCAAGAAGGTCTCTGACCTCACCAACGACAGCAAGTACCAGACCGAGGGGGAGGTAGCGGCGGCCATCAACGCCAAGGTGGCAAGCACCTACCGGGCCGGGGGAAGCGTGGCCTTTGCGGCGCTGCCGGAGCTCACCGAGGCCAACCGGGGATTGGTGGTGAACGTCACCGACAAGTTTACCACCACTGCCGATTTTGTGGAGGGCGAGGGGGCAAAGCACCCTGCTGGAACCAATGTGGCCGTTGTCCAGACAGGAGAGGCCTACCAGTATGACGTGCTGGCTGGGTTTGTGGACTTGAGCGGGTACATGGAGAAGGAGGAGGGCAAGGCCCTGAGCTCCAATGACTACACGGACGAGGAGAAGGCGAAGCTGGCAGGGCTGGAAATTGCCTCTGACGCCGAGGTGGCGGCCATGCTGGAAGAGGTGTTTGGAGCGGCATCAGAAGGGACGGAATAGGCCTGGCAGGAAGGGCGATGCGGGGTGGTTGCCCCGTTCTCTCCTGGGGAAGGAGGTGCGCATGGAGAAGATAACAATCACGGCACAGCTCAGGGCCTGCGGGGAGGCGGCCAAGGGATTTGTGAGCGGGCTGGTGGGAGAGCTGGCTGCGACAGTGGCAGAGGCCCTTGCAGAGCTGGAGAATGCCAAGGCGGACAAACCCCAGGCGGTTTCTGTGGTACTGCCTGCCTCGGGATGGGCCAGTGACGGCGGGGATTACCCCAAATACTACGACATCCCAGTCCCCGGGGTGACAGCAAAAGACCGGGCCGAGGTGGTGATTGCGCCGGACAGCCTGGAGGTATCCCGGGCCTGCGGGATGTGCGGGGTATGTGAGACGCTGGAGGACAGGGTGAGAGTACGGGCGCTGCGGGCGCCTGCTGCCGCCATTGCGGCGGAGTATTGGGTACAGGAAGGGAAGGGGTGAGGAACATGGCCTATGGGAATGTGAATGCCCCTGGCATGACGCCGTCTGAGGTGGCGGGGGAGATTGCGGAGGCGCTGAAGGGATATTTGCCTGCCAGCCAGAAGGGGGCTGCGGGCGGCGTGGCTGCCCTGAATGCCGCGGGGAAGCTGGCCCAGATGCCCACTGCCGCCGATGTGGGGGCTGTGCCCACTTCCCGAAAAGTCAACAATAAGGCGCTGGGTGGGGACATCGCCTTAACAGCGGCGGACGTGGGGACTATGACAGCGGCTGCTATCCAGGCGGCGCTGGCCTCTAAGGTGGAGATGGGGGCGCGCACCCAGATTCCGGCCAATGCGGATTTGAACAATACGGCGTATGTGCTAGCCAAGGGGTTTGCCGTGGCTGCCAATGTGACGGCCGCGACGATAAAGAATTGCCCTGTGAAATCGGCATTTATTCTCGATACTTTTTCATCAGTGGGGGGCGCCGTGAATCCCAAAGGGGCATGGTGTTATATCTTCCAGCGCCTTATTAATGTGGCAGGCGAGATATGGGTGAGAAGGGCAGAGACTAATGGCAACGCTGTCTGGTCTTTCGGGGTCTGGCAAAAGGTCGCTTTGGGGAATTACTTATCGCTGGCGGGCGGGACGCTTACCGGGCGGCTTACGGCGCAGAACAACACGGCCTATACCACCAAGCAGGTGCGGAATGTGACGCTCTCCACGGCTGCCGCATCCGGCGGCGGGAATGGGGATTTGTTTTTCACTTATGTTTAGGAGGTGATGCGGTATGGCTTACGGGAATGTGAATTCACCGGGCGTGACAGTATCAGAGGTGGCGGCAGAGATTGCTAAGGCCTTGGAAAGCTATATCCTGGCGAGCCAGAAGGGGGCGGCTAACGGGGTTGCCAGCTTGGATGCGCTGGGGAAGGTGCTGAAGGAACAGATACCGGCTTTGGAGTACATTGCCAAGAATGCCAGGGGAACGGCCAATGGCGTTGCCAGCCTGGACGGGAACGGCAAGGTGCCTGTGGCACAGATTCCGGCGCTGTCCTATCTCCCCACAAGCCAGAAGGGTGCCGCGAATGGGGTGGCTAGTCTGGATGCCAATGGGGATGTGCCTTTTGCACAGATGGGGCCGTATTTGCTGAAAGGGGTGAGTGCAGTTGGACGCACTACGGACTGGGATACACTCACGCCTGGGGCTTATAGAGTGGATATTGATACATCCAGTAGAGCCAATGGTGCTCCGGGTGGATATGCGTATGGCATTGCGCTTGTTTGGAGTGACACCAATAATGTTGTAGCAGGGCAAATGTATGTGCCCCACTATGGCAATATTATTGCGATTCGCGCAAAGTGGAGCGGGTGGACACCCTGGCGGTATTTCAACGTCTATGGCACATTGGCCAATATCGCCACAGCCCCCAACAACACATCCTACACCACCAAGCAGGTGCGGAATATCACCTTGTCCACCGCGGCGGCATCCGGCGGGGGCAACGGTGATTTGTTTTTCACCTATGTGTGAGGCCGGAAAGGAGATGATGCAGTATGGCCTATGGGAATGTCAGTACCCCAGGCGTTACCCTGTCCGAGATGGCAGCGGCAATCGAGAGGCAGAAGGGAGCGGCCAATGGGCTCGCAGGATTGGATGCCAACGGCAAAATCCAGCAGATGCCCACTGCGGTTGATGTGGGGGCCCTGCCGGTCTTACTTGTCACCGAAGTCACGGATTTCGATACCCTCTATGTAGCCGGGCAGATAGTGTGCTACAAGGTCAAGGCCACACCGGGAGACCATGCCCCGACAAAATCAGCCTGGGGCACTCTCATAGCCAGCGACTGCGGGACAAAATGGCAGATATTCATAGCAGACAACGGCGCGAGTGTGTACTACCGCACCCGCAACGGGGCCTGGACATCCTTCCTGCCGCTGACCGGCGGGACAATGACGGGTATCCTCAACTCACAGAGCCATATCAATGCGGGGAAAGCATCTCTGAACCAGACCAATGGCCTGATGATGCACAGCACCTACAAGGCAGATACCTCCCAGGGGAAGTGGTGGGCCCCCCTTACCCTGCCGGATGCCAGTGGAGACAATTCTGGAACGGCAGTTATCCTACAGACCGGAGGGGCAACCTTTGTGGGCGGCGGGGAGGCGGGCACGCAGCTTTATAACGCGCTGATGAGTGCAGGCACGATTACCGGGGCCACGGAAAAGGTGTGGGTTGCCTCGGATACCACCATTGATTTGGTGGTAAACTGCCAGACCATTGCAAACCGCAAGACAGTATCCATCAACGCTGCAGGCAAGGTGACGGCGCCGGGCGGGTTTGCGGGAGACCTGTCTGCCGGGAACATCACGGCGGGAACCATGAAGGGCGTGGTGGCGGCCCAGAACAACACGGCCTATACCACAAAGCAGGTACGCAATGTGACACTCTCCACGGCTGCCGCATCCGGCGGCGGGAATGGGGATTTGTTCTTTACTTACGTTTAGGAGGGAATAGTCATGAAAAAGATTAGACTGGTAGACGGCATGACGTATGACCTGGTGAATGCCATAGAGGAATCTACATATGCCGCCGGAAAGACGAGGCAGGTATTGTCCCTGGAGCTGCCCGAGACCTGCACGGTGGAGCAGCTGGCCGCCACATTTGGCGATGAGGACAATGTCGCCACGCTGGTGATTGGCGGTGAGGCGGAGGAAGGCACAGTGGAATGGTATAGCCCGGCGCACCGGTACTACAACATCCTACTGGCCTGCGGATATGAATCCGTGGAGGTGGGCACCCACCCCGAGACGGCGGCGCCCCAGTATGAGCGCAAGCTGATGGTGCGGCTGGGGAAGCGCACCCCGGAGGAAATCGAAATCTATGACCTGCGGCACAGCGTGATTGATCTGGAAGCCGCCGTGGCGGAAATGGCATTTGGAGGTGAGTATTGATGTTGCTGAGAATTGTGATGAGAGTGATCGTCCGGAGGATGGAAGCCGGGGAGGAGCTGGAGACAATCCTGCTGAGTTATCCCAGATTGACGGAACCGGAAAAAGAAGTGATCCGGGCGCAGCTCGCGCCGGAGGCCCCGGAGGAGGGATAGGGCTATGGCGGGATACTCGAATATCGGCGGGGCCTGGAAGCAGGTCAAAGAAATCAAGTCTAATATTGGCGGGGCGCAGAAGACTGTAACAGTGGGGAAAGCCAATATCAACGGGGTGCAGAAGGAAATCTATAATTCCTGCTATGGGAATTGCACGGGAAAGTGCACCACTACTTGTACCGGGTCGTGCACGGGGCAGTGTACCACCACCTGCACCGGGACATGCACCACGAATTGCGCAAAGAATTGTGGAAGCGGATGCAGCGGTTCCTGCACTGGGGAATGCGGCAATTGCGGGAATACCTGTAGCGGGAGTTGCACCCAGAGCTGTCAGCCGAACTGTGCATCGGAATGCACGGCATCCTGCGGGTCATCGTGTAAAAAGAATTGCGGGGATACATGCGCCACCAGTTGTGTGGGCCTCTGCAAAAGCGGGACTGGCCTCAAGCCGGTGTCTACTACCCGGTATAGTGCTATGGGAATCACGTCCGAATTAACCGGCGTGGGCGGAGAGGTGAACTGAAAATTTGAAGGGGGAAACAAATATGAAAGAGAATACAAAGGTAATTGCAGTGCCGCAGGATACCGTAATCGAGATGCAGCGCCTCAGCTATGAGATGGCGGCGCGGGAAAATATCCTTACCTTTTTGGTTTTGCAGGACAAGCCCATTAATAATAACAAAAATTTTGCTGCGTACCAGGCGGAGTATACAGCTCTGAATGCTGAATACGCCAAACTGAAGCGGGAACTGGAGATTGCCTATGTGTTGACGCAGGCAGATGGCAAAAAGGCAAAATGGGAACTGGATTATGGCACAGGAAATCTTACAATCGAGGTGGAATGATATGGCAAAATCCAGGCTTATATCCTATCAAGAGCTGATGGCGCGATACTATCCGGACGATGAAAGGGCGGCTCGTGTTGTCACCTTTCAGGTCACAGAGGCCTGCAACCTCTCTTGCAGTTATTGTTATCAGACCTGCAAATCCAGCAAGCGGATGAGCTTTAACACAGCGAAAAGACTTATGGATTATCTGCTGTCCGATCAGAGCGACTATATCAACACCAAAAACACCCTGGCTGTAATACTGGATTTCATCGGCGGGGAGCCCTTACTGGAAATTGACCTCATCGATCAGATATGTGATTACTGGCTGGCGCGGTGCATTGAGTTGGAACATCCCTGGGCATATCACTATCAAATTTCTATGTGCTCCAATGGAGTGTTGTATTTTGATGAGCGTGTCCAGGCTTTTTTGTGTAAGCACCATGGGCATGTTGGCTTTTCTATCTCCATCGATGGGGATGAGCGACTGCATGACAGTTGCCGCGTTTTCCCGGACGGCAGTGGGAGCTATGGGATCGCTTCTAGGGCGGCGGAGCATTACATGGAGAATTTTGGGGAACTGGGGAGTAAAATCACTATTTGTCCCGAAAACCTTCCTTACCTCTCCCAGGCTATCCAGTACTTTGTCAATATGGGTTATCGGGACATCAACGCAAATTGTGTCTTTGAAAATGTCTGGGATATTTCTCATGCCCGCCTGTTCTACCATCAGATGAAACGGCTCGCAGACTATCTCCTTGACGGAGACCTGTATAAAGAGGTAGATTGCAGTTTGCTTCATGAGAGATTTTTCCGGGCCATTGACCCTGACAACAACCAAAACTGGTGCGGCGGCACCGGCGCGATGCTGGCCTGCGACCCGGATGGGAACCTCTACCCCTGTCTGCGGTATATGCCCTCCTCTCTGGGAGGGCAGCAGGAGCCTTACATCATCGGGACGGTGGATACCGGGATCGGGGACACGGCCTGTCACAGGGACTGCATCGCCTGCCTGAATGCTGTGACCCGCCGCAGCCAGAGCACGGATGAGTGCTTCGGCTGCCCCATTGCCGCCGGGTGTGCCTGGTGCTCTGCTTACAATTACCAGGTTTTCGGCACGCCGGACAAGCGGGCCACCTTCATTTGCGATATGCACAAGGCCAGGGCCCTGGCGAATGTTTATTACTGGAACCGAGTCTATCAGAAGCGCGGGGAGGCCAAGGTGATGGAAAACCACTGCCCCAGGGAGTGGGCGCTGGAGATTATCACCCGTGAGGAGCTGAAGATGCTGGATGTTTTGGTGGAGCAGAACAGAAAGGAGCTACAGCGATGAGAGAAAACATCCTAAAGGCACTTATCGCCACCGTATCGGCTGGATTGCTGGGATACTTTAACCAGCTGGCTATTCCCGTGATGATGCTGGCAGTGGTAATGGTACTGGACTACGCCACAGGCCTCACTGCCGCCTGGGTACATAGGGAATTGGACAGCCGCACCGGTATCATCGGTATCGTAAAGAAACTGGGATACCTGGTACTGGTAGTTGTTGGGGGCTGTGTGGATTGGCTGCTGATGTCTGGCATGGCTGCTGTGGGGCTGGAGCAATCGGTATCCTTTGTTTTTGGGCTGGTGATTACGGTGTGGCTCATTCTTAATGAGCTCATCAGCATTTTGGAGAACCTGGGGAGCATGGAGGGGTTCCCGCTGCCTGCATTCCTGGTGGGAATGGTGCATAAACTCAAAAAGACAGTAGAAAATGCAGCAGACCCAATGGGCAGAGAGGATGAGTGATATGGCGAAATTTTGTATTGACCCTGGCCACGGCGGCTCCGACTCGGGCGGGGTAGGGGGGAAGCGGAAGGAAAAGAGCGACGTGCTGCGCCTGGCAATCCAGGTTGGGCAGCAGCTGGAAAAACAGGGACACACGGTGTTGCTCACCCGGTCGGTGGATGAGTTTGTCAAAATCGCCCAGCGTACAGCAGAGGCCAACCGGGCGAAGTGTGACTACTTTTTATCCATCCACCGCAATACTGGCCCGGCCACTGCCCACGGCCTGGAAATCTGGGTGCACAGCCGGGCCACGGCAAGAACTGTACAGCAGGCCAAAGACATCCTGGATGCGTGTGTGAAAGTACATGGGACAAACCGGGGTGTTAAGAAGGGCGCAGCCAGCCCGGACTATGAGAACTACGGGGTCAACTCCCAAACTACCATGGCCTCTGCACTGCTGGAGATGCTCTTTATCACAAACACAGAGGACAACAAGGCCTTTGACCGCTATTTGGACGACTATGCCCTGGCGATTGCAAAGGGTTTGGTAAAGGCAGTGGGAGGACAGTGGAAACCCATTTCTGACGACGCGCCGATTCGGGTGGGGGATACGGTTAGTATCCGCCCTGGGGCGGTGTATGGCGGTCTTGCCAGCACCAGGGGTTCCAAGGTTCCTGCCTATGTAACCCAGCGCCATTATCAAGTCAAACAGCTTGCCACTCACAAGGGGACACCAGAGGCCTTGCTGGAGGGAATCAACAGCTGGGTATCGCTGGCTTTCCTGCGCAAAGTGTAAACGCTTAAGCCCCCGTTGTCCTTTTATGACAGCGGGGGCTGATTTGTACCTCTATAAAATCGAAACGGGTTCCATTTGAAAAGGAGGAGTAAAGGGGTGGGAATGACGTTTTAAGGCGGGCCCTGAATAGTCTCGCCTTAAAATTGAGGGGCATAGATTTCGTTCTGATATGGAATCTGCGGTCAAAACGGAATGAAAGAGAAAGGGCAGGCGCACCGTAAAACAGTCGTGCCCGTTCTTTTTTTCGCTTATGGCACTTGCTTCTTTTCCGGAGCCCTTCGGCTTGGATGTGTGTTTGTGATTCCCACAGTAGGTATTTGCGTAGCGGTCAAATGGCTTTAAGTAAACTGAGCAAAAAAGGCAGGCATCTCCTCAGCAGTTACTGGCACAGGGTCATTACTGGGGCCGTTTCTGGTATAATATCCTCCATCAAAGATTACTGGGCCATTGTTGCAGATAATTCGTAAAATGATTACGGATTTGCCATGATAATTAACATGTCTCATTTTTGCGCCTATTTGTCGCCGATAGTATTCTTGGAGTGGCATATCATTAAGTGCGTTTTTATTATCAAAATATAGGCATCGTAGTTTTCGTAAAATTTTTCCACTTCACCGTTGACGCCAGTAACATAGAATTTCCCAACTCGGATACCGCCAGCTCCGTATACTTGACGAATGGCTTCAGCATCATCAAAATTATCTGCCACTCCAAGGAGGATATATCCGGTAGCATTTTTCCCCGCGTTGGCCATAGCTGTAAGGGTCTTGAATATTTTTTTAATTAAAGAATTATTTCTCTTACCTGTATCCAAGTTATGGATGCCCTGCTTAAAGTCATACTGAGTATTTTCAGTGAATGATTGCTTTAGAATTGTTTCCAATTCATTTGCATAGGAATAAAGCATCGGATCGCTTTCCCCACGTTGCACGAAGTACGCTGACAGTACGCCAGATGTAGCGGCAATCAAGTCTATTTTTTCTTGCTGAGACCACCAACCGCCACCACCTGAAATATTAATCGTCCTTCCACCGATTCCATCTAATGTGTTGTAAAGGGCATCGTAATCAACAATGCGCTTTTCTTGTCGAATTAACAAATTAAACAATGTGAGAAACAGTACTTGAAAATATCGGGGACCCCTATATGTTTTCGGTGAGACCATTTGAGCAATAATTGTTTTTAGACGTCCAGAAAAGATACGCTTTATTTCATCGTATACATAAAAAAATTGTTCAGATACTTTTTCTGCCGATATAGCAGCAAGGGCTTCTTCCAGCTTTTGATATCGTGTAGAGGCATCTGCTTGTTTATATCCATAATATTCATCCAGTATACTGATGTTTGATGGGGGAATCGGGTCTAATAACATCGCTCCGAGGATATCTGCGATTTGTTCCTCGTCCATTGACTGTCGTAAATCTTCTTTTGATAGTATATTTTCCTTGACCCAAAATACAGTATCTGGATCAATGCCACCATGGAAGCTATCCTTGGTGATACTGATATTTTGCATCTGCGAAAGTAAAAGAAAATCATTGTGTGAAACGTCGCCGCGAATACGGGTAGCAATACTTCGTACCAATTGCGAAAATTCTGTCACCACACCAGCTTGTCGGATTTCTTGCCGAGAAAGATGTTTTCCGTTGGAGTTGATACGCCTAAATACTATTGTTTCATTAAGTATAACACTATTTTCTAATTTTTACTATATAACTTTTTTCACATTTTCTGGACTTTTTGGTCTGCCGGTAAAATTGAATTGCTCACAAACAGTTTTGGTGTCTATTTCATCAATGGCTAACCTGCCATCATCTCCTTGGCTATATCCGAAGCACACAAAGTCAGCATAGTTAGGTTTGCCGCTTTGTAAGATTCGGTTGATGCCCTATTTGATATTTCGACTTATGTCCCTTGCTCTCGACCTGGGCTAGGGCATAGTGGGAAGTCAGTAGGATTCGTATTTGCTGCTCGTTTAGCCACATAGCCTCCGACTAAAAATAGAGTTTTACACCCAAGCTGCCCTTTCAAATTCAGATCTGTCGCTCTTTCTAAAAATATTCCGGTATTTTTTCAATAGGGGTTTCCTGCCAAAAATAAGAGTGCCGCAGTGAAATCACTGCGGCACAACGAGTTTAGTATGTTCGATATAAAAAAGTTGACAGACCACCCCTTGGTGTAGTCTGTCAACTTATCATGGCGTCGCTAAGAGGATTTGAACCTCCGGCCTACCGCTTAGGAGGCGGTCGCTCTATCCAGCTGAGCTATAGCGACAGGATGGGCTTTTTGCAAAGCCCAAGAAATAGTATAAATCCAAACGGGCAATTTGTCAACTAAGAGATAAGGCAAACTGCAATTTATTTTGCAGGCGGGGGCTGCATCTGTGCCCGGAGGGCCTTTTTGCGCTTGGATTCCAGCGAGAAGACAGAAAGGGTGACGACAAGGAGGCCCAAGGTGCCAAAGAGGAAGGCAAAATAGACAATGCCCACAGGGGAGCCGGTTTTGACCCCCTCGATATTGGCATAGAGCTTGCCGCCGGAGAGAAAGACTGTCACCGGGCGGCCCTCGGGATAGGACCAGGTATCATGGGCATTTTTCAGCTCATAGAGGGCGCCGTTATAGCGGCAAATTACATGGTGCAGGGTGAGGGTATTGCCTTTGCCCAAATACTGCTTCTCGCTCTCGGCGGAGATTACAATGGCCTGCACTTCCTCGTACTCCGGCTGGCTGTCCCGCAGGACAAACCACAGCACCACAGTGGCAGCCAGGCAGGCCAAGGTGAGAAGGCCAAAAATCAATGTCTTTTTCATGGCCCCTCCCGGCTACTCGGCCAGCGAGAGCATCTTTAGCAGGATATGGGCCGACTGGTCGGCGGCTTCGGCGAAGAAGTTGTCATAGAGTTCCTCGGCGCTGTCGTCGGCAGTGTCGGACATGGTGCGCACCACCAGGAAGGGCTTGCCGCTCATATGGGCCACCTGGGCTATAGCCGCGCCCTCCATCTCCACGCAGGCGGGGGAATAGCGGGCGGCGATGTCCCGCTTGAGGGCGCTTTCGCTCACAAACACGTCGCCGGAGACAATGCGCCCGGTGCAAAAGCGCACATTGCCCAGCTCCCGGCAGGCCTGCTCACACAGGGCGGCCAGGCCTTCATCTGCGGGGAAGCGGGAGCAGTGGGGATAGTATTTTGTGAGCAGCTCCTCGTCAAAATCGTGGAAAATCAGCTCATTGCCAATCACCACGTCCTTGACAGTGAGGCCCTGCTGCATGGCCCCGGCGATGCCCACATTGATGAGCACGTCCGCACCCAGCTCCCGCAGCATCACATGGGCGCAGAGAGCGGCGGCTACCTTGCCGATGCCGCAGCAGGCCAGCACCACCCGCTTGCCCTGGAGTGTCCCCTGGTAATAGGTGGAGCCATAGACAGTGGTGCTCTCCTCCACCTCCATCTGGTCCAGGAGCAGGGCCACCTCGGCGTCCAACGCGCCTAAAATTCCCCAAGTTTTCATATTGCCAACACCTTTCTGTAATTTTATTTTCCCGGCGCAGCACCGGCCCTGCGGTGGCGGGCCGGCTTCCTTTCCTTCGCAAAGGAAGCGAAAGGAGAAAAGGAGACGCCGGAAGCTACGGCCTCCTGAAGGCGATTTTGATGATACGGGCCTGGTTGTATCTCTGCATGGCCACAAACGGCAAATCAAAGACGGCGCCGCCCAGGGAAGTGGCAAGGAACACATAACACGCGCCAAACCATTTGGAAGCGAGAACCGGCAGGAAACTCAAGGCTATATTGGTTTCATGCACCAGCTCGGATTGGCACGTTGCCTGGGCGATTTCGTCCCAGGAGTGCTCCCTATGGGAAAAGGCAGAAGCGTCGTATGTGGGCATTTACTTTTCCGGGCCTTTCCATGCAGGAATGCGTAGAGCTTGCCTTCCCAGGGATGGGGCTGATACCATTTTTTCGTATAGTCCGCCCTGTTTTGCATACGGACATGATAGAGGAACCCGACGCATAACCGGATTGCCAGGTGGTAGAATACCGTACCAAAGGTAATAGCCAGCGTCAGGCAGGGCTCCAGACGGAAGCGGAGAAACAGGACGGACGCGAGGACAGAGAGGAAGAAGCTAAAACAGTCGTAATTTTCAGGGCTTTCGCCATATTTTGCAGCTCCCAATTTGAGGCGGTTAATTAAAGCACGCCTGCCTCTTTCATGCTCTGGGCGGCCAGCAGCACCCCGGCCCGGGCGCTGGGATAGGTGAGCCCGCCCTGCATCCAGACGGCGTAGGGCTCCCTGAGGGGGGCGTCGGCGGAGAACTCAATGGAAGCCCCCAGGGTGAAGGCCCCGGCGGCCATAATCACCGGGCTGTCGTATCCCGGCATGGGGGAGGGCTCGGGGGTGGCAAAGGCGTCCACCGGCGCACCCCGCTGGATGCCCTTGCAGAAGGCGATGAGTTTTTCCGGGCTGCCCAGCTCCAGGGCCTGGATGATGTCGGCCCGGGGCTCTAAGCTCCCCGGCTTTGCGGCATAGCCAAACTGCTCAAAGAGGGCGGCTGCAAAGTGGGCAGTCTTCAGCGCGGCGGCGGTGACGCAGGGGGCATGGAACAGCCCCATGTACATGGGCCGCAGCTGGTTTAGGGTGCAGCCCACCTCCCGGCCCACGCCGGGGGCAGTGAGGCGGTAGGCGCAGGCGTTCACCAAATCGCCCCGCCCTACAATGTAGCCGCCAGTGAAGGCCTGGCCGCCGCCGGGGTTCTTGATGAGGGAGCCCACTGCCAAATCGGCCCCCACCTGGGTGGGCTCCTGCTGCTCCACGAACTCGCCGTAGCAGTTGTCCACCACGGCCAGGACAGCGGGGTTGGCCTCCTTGGCCTGGCGGATTATCTCCCCAATAACGGCTACCGGCAGGGAATCCCGCAGGGCATAGCCCCGGGAGCGCTGGATATAGACGATTTTAGCGCCCTTCACCTCCCGGCGGATGGACTCATAGTCCGGGGCGGAGTCGGGCAGCAAATCCACCTGGCGGTAGGTAATCCCAAAATCCCGCAGGGTGCCCATATTCTCATTGCTTTCCCCCAGGCCAATGACAGTTTGGAGGGTGTCATAGGGCGTACCGGTGACGCAGAGCATGGTATCGCCGGGGCGCAGGACGCCAAAGAGCGCGGCAGTGAGGGCGTGGGTGCCGCAGGTGAAATTGTGGCGCACTAAGGCGTCTTCACAGCCAAAAATCTGGGCATAGACGGCGTCCAGGGTCTCCCGGCCCCGGTCGTTGTAGCCGTAGCCGGTGGAGCCGCAGAAATGGGACTCACTCACCTGGTTGTCGCCAAAGGCCTTCAGCACCTTGAGCTGGTTGTAGTTCTCGTTCTCCTCAATCCGGGAAAAGGCGGGCCGCAGGGAGGCCTCCGCCCGTTCTGCGGCGGCGAGGATTTCAGGGTCTATCTGGAAAAAGGGAAAAGACATGGGACTCTACTCCTTGTTCTTTTGGTTTAAATGGGGTATCACACTTTCACCAGCCAGCCGCAGGGCGCAAACCCCATCCCCTCATAAAAGGGGCGCAGCGCTGGGCGGCAGGCCACCAGGGCCCTTTTGAGCCCCCGGCTTGCCAGCTGCCTGCACAGCGCCTCTGTCACGGCACGCCCCAGGCCCTTTCCCCGGTGGGCGGGGGAGACGGCGATATTTTCCAGGATGGCTGTGCCGCCGTGGCAATGGGCCATCTCGGCGCAGGCGATGAGACAGCCGGCGGTATCCCGTGCCGGGAGGGTCAGACGACGGCCGCTTTTGCGCCCGGCAAAGAGGGTGGCGCGGAAGGGTTCCAGCTCCGGGCAGCCGGGGAAAATGCCCCGCAGGAAGGCCCAGAGCTCCCCGGAGGGGCAGTCTGGGGGGAGAGGGTCAGCAGTTTCTCCCGGCTTTAGCGCCCGGCAGAGCAGCAGCCTGCTCTCCTCCCCGGCCAGCCCCAGGGAGCTTGCCGCGTCAGGCAGGCAGAGCAGGGGGGAGGGGAAGCCGGACAGGAACAGCCGCAGCTCCTCCCCCCGCTCCTGCGGGTAGGGGATTGCCAGGGAGAGGAAACGGGCGGAAACCAGGGCCAGGGGATTCCCCGCCCCGTCGGTCTGCGCCCAGATGCCCCCCGCCTCCCCGGAGGAGGCCAGCGCCGAGAGGGTGCAGATGGCCCCATAGTCCAAGGGGGAGAAAGGGGCCGCCAGCCCGCCGCCCTCCCCCCATGCAGGGGGGAGGGCGGCCAAGAGGGTCAGCATCCCACGGTGTCCACCAGGGCGGCCAACAGGTCATAGGAGGCAAAGAGGTCGGACTTTTTCAGCACGCTGGCCCCGGCGTGGATATACCGGCCGGGCAGCGAGACCCCCACCACCTTGACCCCGTCCACTGCCCTGTGGATGGAGCCGGCGTCAGTGCCGCCGGAGGGATAGGTCTTGATTTGATAGGGGATGCTCTTCTCCTCCGCCGTCTTTTTGGCCAAGAGGAACAGGTCGCGGGGATAGAGGGTGCCCCCGTCTTTAAAGGAGAGCACCGGCCCCTTCCCCTGGGCGCAGACGTTTTTGGAGACGGCGGGCATGTCGCTGGCAGTGGTTACATCCACCACAATGCCGAAGTCCGGGTCCAGGGCGTTGGTGGCGGTGACAGCGCCGCTGCCGCCGATTTCCTCACACACGGTAAAGACAAAATAGGCGTCCTGGGCAAAGGTCTCGTTTTTTGCCAGCTCCATCAGCAGGGCGCAGCCCGCCCGGTCGTCCAGGGCCTTGGCCTTCACCCGGCCGTCGCCGAATTCCACCCAGTCGGAGAGGAAGTGCACCCTATCGCCGGGGGCGGCCAGCTTTTCGGCCTCTTCCTTGCTTTTGGCCCCGATGTCAATACACAGGGAGTCCATCTCCGGGGCCTGGCCCCGCTCGTCCCCTTTTGTCATGTGGATGGCCTTGACGCCGATGACGCCGGGGATATTCTGTTCCCCCACTGTCACCCGCTTGGACACTGTGACCCGCACATCCACCCCGCCCACAGTGGAGAAGCGCAGGAAGCCGTCCTCCAGCACCTCGGTGACAATGTAGCCCACCTCGTCCATGTGGGCGGCCAACATCCGTTTCTGCCCATCCGGGTTTGTCCCCTTTTTATAGGCAATCACGTTTCCCAGCGGCGTGCGGCTCACCTGGCACACACCCTCTAATTCCCGGGCAATATAATCCGCCACAGCCCCCTCGTCCCCCGAGGTGCCGTTCAGCGCACACAGGGCTTTCACCCGTTCCAGCAGCGCATCCTGGTTCATTTATCCTCATTCCTTTCCGCGTGAAGCTCTAGTTTTCGGTTCCCCATGTGTCGATTATGTAGGCCGCAATCAGGTCCCCAACAGCTTTTACGTCCTCCGGGTCAATGACCTCTACCGGGGAGTGCATATACCGTTCCGGGATGGAGAGCAGCCCGGTGACAACGCCGCTGCCCGAAGTGTGGATGGCGTCGGCGTCGGTGCCGGTGCGCCCGCCCATGACCTCGGTGGTGTAGGGGATGTCATGCCGCTTGGCGGCCTCCACCAGGGCCTTGCTCATCTTGGGGTTCAAAATAGGCGCAAAGCCAATTGCTGCGCCGCTGCCCATCTTGGGGCAGTGGGGCTTGTCCCCATGGGCAAACCCAAAGGTCACGTCCACGGCAATGGCATGGGTGGCCCCGGCAGCATAGTGGGCTGTGCGGGCCCCTTGGGAGCCGATTTCCTCCATGGCGGCAAACACCACAGTCACATTGCAGTCCAGGGAAGCGCCCTTGAGCTTGTCCAGCGCCCAGAGCAGGGAGGCGCAGCCTGCCCGGTCGTCCAGGGCCTTGCCGCTCACCATGCCGTTTTGCAGCTCCACCAGGGGGGCCAGCACCACGGCCCAGTCGCCAATGCTCACGTGCTTCTCCGCTTCCTCCTTGGAATAGCCGATGTCAATCGCCATGTCGTCCATCTCCAGGAGCTTTTTCCGGTCGTCGCTGCTGGTGAGATGGGGCGGCACAGAGCACACCACGCCGTACACTGGTTCGTCGGCCAGCACCAGCACCTCCTGGCCCATCAGGCCCCGGCGGTCCAGCCCGCCCACGGCGGCGATTTTCAGGTAGCCCTTGTCGTCAATTTCCCGCACCATCATGCCAATCTCGTCTAAGTGCGCGGTCAAGGTGATGTGATCCGCTTTCTCCGGGGCGTTGCCCTCTCTGGCCAGGAGCACATTCCCCAGCGTATCGGTGGAAACCTGGCCGTAGGGTGCCAGCAGCTCCGCCCCGCAGGCCGCCGCGCCGTATTCCCGGCCGCTGGTCCCGTGGGCGGCCGTCAGTTTCCCCAGTGCCTCCCGTATATCCATCTGTCCCATTTTCTTCGCTCATTCCTTTCTGTTTTCGGGGGTTCCCGCCCCGTCCGTTTCTCTCTCGGTTGCCTGTTTTGGGATGTTCTCCCGCCCCCAGCAGGGCTACTTGAGCCCGTTTACCAGCTCCTTAAAATGTCGCCCCCGCACCTCGAAGTTGGGGTAGAGGTCAAAGCTGGCGGAGGCAGGGGAGAAGAGCACCACGTCCCCGTCCGTTGCCTGCTCCCTCGCCATCTCCACTGCCTGGGCAAGGTCAGCGGGGTGGAGGATGGGCAGGGCAGCCTCGCTGTATTCCGGCAGGCTGCGCACTGTGTCCTCAATTTTCGGGGCGGTGGCCCCCAGGAGAATCAGCAGCTTTACCCTTTCCAGTATCTTGGGCGCCAGGGGGAGGTAGGGGATTTTCTTGTCGTATCCCCCGGCAATGAGAATCACCTTTTGGTGGAAGGAGTTTAGCCCCGCGATAGTGCGGGTGGGGCTGGAGGCGATGGAGTCGTTGTACCAGCGCACCCCGTCCAGCTCCCTGGTGAGCTCAATGCGGTGCTCCACCCCGCCGAATTCCCTTGCCACCTGGGGAATCACCTCGGCCGGCACCATGCCCCACACCGCGGCAATGGCGGCCATGTAGTTCTCCACGTTGTGCCGGCCCGGGATGCGGATATCCTTGCAGGGCAGAACCCGGGTGACATTGCCGTCCAGCGCCATGCAGATGCAATCGTCCTCTGAGAGGAAAGTGCCCCGCTGGGGCTGGCTTTTCACAGAAAAGCCCCGGCACTCCCCCCGCACCAGGGGGGTGAGAGAGGCGGTGATTTCGTTGTCCAGGTTCAGCACGCTGCGGGAGAAGGCGTCTTGGTGCAGCAGGATGTTTTTCTTGGCGTCGATGTACTCCTGCATGTCCCCGTGCACATCCAGGTGGTTGGGGGCGATGTTGGTGAGGACCGATACCGCCGGGCTCTGGCGCATACTCATCAGCTGGAAGGAGGAGAGCTCCACCACGCAGATGTCCTCCTCCCTTATCTCCTCGATCAGGGGCAGCAGCGCCACACCGATGTTCCCCCCCAGGTACACCTTGCGCCCGGCGGCTTTCAGCAGCTCGCTGATGATGGTGGTGGTAGTGGTCTTGCCGTCGCTGCCGGTGACTGCCACAATGGGCGCGGGGCAGAGTGCAAAGAACACCTCCATCTCGCTAGTGACAGCGACACCCCGCCGCCGGTACTCCACAAGCTCCGGGCCCAGATAGCGCACGCCAGGGGCGCGGAAGATAACATCCGCCTGGATATCCTGCAAGTGCTCGGGGCCCAGTTTCAGGGTGACGCCCAGGGCCTCCAGCTCGTCCCCCAGCGCCCCCAGCTGCTCCCTGGTCTTGCGCTCGCACACCGTGACTGCTATGCCCTTCCCGGCCAGCAGCTTGATAATGCCGGTGTTGGTGACACCCACCCCCACAAAGGCCACCTTTTTATCCGATAGATAGTCGAAAAAGTGTCTCACTCTGTCATACATGCGGGTCATACATCCCTTTCCCTATAGAATCAAAGCATTTTAAACTCTGCGGCCATTACAGGATATCCCGTCCCGCCCCTGTGAGGGCACTGGACAGGGGAAAGCTGCCCGCCCCCCAAAGCCGTTTAGAACCACTGGCACATTGGGGTTCTAAATAGGCTCCCGGATAGAGCGAGCAGCCGGGCCGGCCGTGTGCCCGGGGCCAACACCGTTGGGCCCCCCAGGGGACGGAAGCGAAAAGGAACCGATTACGAGGCGTGGATAATGCGGGACATCTCGGCCTCCACTTCCTGGATGTTCTTTTCCAGCTTGGCCTGCTCCATGCCATAGCGGATGTTGTAGGAGGAGACGTGGCTAATCATCTTTTCGTTTTGGTCAATGGCCTCCTCCAGCTTGCGCTGGAAGTCCACAGAATCCTCAAAGAAACCGGGGAAGAAATAGAGGAGATAGTCCTCCACAAAGTCCAGGTCGCCGGGGTTTTCCCCCCGGCGCTTGGAGATGTCCAGCACTTCCTCCCGGAAGTGGGCGGCATGGTAGCGGATGCTCTCAAAGCAGGTCTCGGCCTCCTGGGCCCTGGAACGTCCCCCGGCCAGCAGGGAGGCCTCGCCCATCATGTCCTTCTCGCTCCAGCTCTGGCTGGAACGCAGGCACACGGTGCCGTCCTCCAAGCTGTCCCGCAGGCGTTTGATGGCGGCCACCACGTTGTCCAGCTCCCGCATTTTGGCCTCGCAGTTTTTGGCGTATTCGGTGCAGTATTTGATTTTGTTGCGCAGGGTGGGGTCGTTTTTCACCATCATAGCCAGCTTTTCCTTCACCAGCGCGTCCCGCTCCTGCTGCAAAATTTCCAGCTCCCGCAGGATGCCTTGGAGGTCGGAGAGCTGGCGCTCGGATTCCTCCAAATTGGAGAGGCAGTTTTCCAGCGACTGCTTGGTCTCGTTGTAGAGGTCGTCGCATTCGGCAATGCTGTCGCCGCCGGTGATGCGGGTTAAAAAGCCCTTGAAGTTTTTGGCGTGCACCTTTTCATATTCTTCCTCCGCCTTTGCAAAGGCGTCTTCCAGGTCGCCCCGCTGCTCCTTGAGCTTTTGGATTTTCACTTCCAGTTCCTTGGCCAGCCGCTGGGCCTTTTCCCGTTTGTCCAGCTTCTCCTCCATGTCCATTATATGCCGGTTCAGTTCTTCATACATGGGCGCTCCCGTCTCCTTTCTCTAGTCTTGCCTCCCGATACAGGGAGTCCCCGGCGGGCCCGGGGCTTAATAGCGCACCTTTTCCGCGATAAAATCGGTGAGCCGGTCGATGGCGATGCGCTCCTGCTCCATGGTATCCCGGTCCCGCACAGTGACGCAGCCGTCGTTCTCGCTGTCAAAGTCATAGGTGATGCAAAGCGGCGTGCCGATTTCGTCCTGGCGGCGGTAGCGCTTGCCGATGGAGCCGGCCTCGTCGAAGTCGCACATAAAGGACTTGGAGAGGGTCTCAAACACCTTGCCCGCCGGCTCGGAGAGCTTCTTGGACAGGGGGAGCACACAGGCCTTGAAGGGGGCCAGCGCAGGGTGCAGGTGCAGCACCACCCGGGAGTCCTTCTCCGAGAGCACCTCTTCGTCGTAAGCGTCGATGAGGAAGGCCAGGGCCACACGGTCGGCGCCCAGGGAGGGCTCGATGACATAGGGGATGTATTTCTCCTCGGTTTCCGGGTCAAAGTACTCCATGGTTTCCCCGGAGTGTTTCTGGTGGGCTTTCAGGTCGTAGTCGGTGCGGTCGGCGATGCCCCACAGCTCGCCCCAGCCAAAGGGGAAGAGGAATTCAAAGTCGGTGGTGGCGTTGGAGTAGTGGCTCAACTCCTCCTTTTCATGGTCCCGCAGGCGCAGGTTTTCCTCCCGCATCCCCAAGGAGAGCAGCCAGCGGCGGCAGGTCTCCCGCCAGTAGGAGAACCACTCCAGGTCGGTGCCGGGCCGGCAGAAGAACTCCAGCTCCATCTGCTCAAATTCCCTGGTACGGAAGGTGAAGTTCCCCGGCGTAATCTCGTTGCGGAAGGTCTTGCCAATCTGGGCCACGCCAAAGGGGATTTTTTTGCGTGTGGTGCGCTGGATGTTTTTGAAATTAACAAAGATGCCCTGGGCTGTCTCAGGCCGCAGGTAGAGCTCGGAAGCGCTCTCCTCGGTGACGCCCTGGAAGGTCTTGAACATCATGTTGAATTTGCGGATGGGGGTAAAATCCGATTTCCCGCAGCCGGGGCAGGGGACCTTGTGCTGGGCAATGTAATCCGAGAGTTCCTCGTTGGAGAGGGCCTCCACCGTCATCTGGATGCCGTGCTCTGTGTTGTAGTCCTCCACCAGCTTGTCGGCCCGGTGGCGCATCTTGCAGGAGCGGCAGTCAATGAGAGGGTCGTTAAAGTTCACCACATGCCCCGAGGCCACCCACACCTGGGGGTTCATCAAAATGGCGCTGTCCAGCCCCACGTTGTAGGGGGATTCCTGCACGAATTTTTTCAGCCAGGCTTTTTTCACATTGTTTTTAAATTCCACGCCCAAGGGGCCGTAATCCCATGTGTTGGAGAGGCCGCCGTAAATCTCGCTGCCCGCATATACAAATCCTCTGTTTTTGCACAGGGCCACAATTTTTTCCATTGTCTTTTCGCTGTTCTTCATCTTGTTTTTAACCATTCCTTTCCGGAGCTGTCACCGGCCCGGACCATTCAGCCGGTACATATATAGATTCGATTCTATTATAGCGCGAACCGGGATGGAACACAAGGAGGAAAAGGGAGGATTTTGAAATTTTGGCGGGAGAAAATCCGCTTTCCCAGGGGGGAACATAAGCCCAGGGCCATTCCCCGCTGGGGAATGGCCCTGGGCTTGCAGAAGAGGCAGCAGCTACTCCACTGTGGCCTGCACCAGCTCGATAAAGGCGGGTGGGTCAATCATATGGCAGCCCCGGCCGTCCACCCAGGCGGATTGGAGGAGCAACTCCTTCATGGCCTCGGCGTCCAGTTCCGGATTTATCTGCCAGCCTAAAGCCAGCACCCCGGCCACATAGGGGACGGACCAGCTCACGCCGCCCTCGCCCCAATAGGTGTAGATGTAGTTCCCCTTGGTATATTCCTGGGCAGTGGTCCGGAAGCAGGCGGGGGCAAATACCATGTCTTCCCGGTTTGGCACAGTGCTGAGCGGCGTCCCGGGCCGGTATTTCTGGACGTTGTCGCTGGGGCCTCCCATGCAGTAGGACAAGCCCACAAAACCGGTTTTGGCATTGCGGACATCAATCACCAGAATCCCGGCCTCCTCCGCAGCGGCTACGGCCTCGACCCACTGGTCGCTATTGGTGTATCCGCCGCCGCCCGGCCACCGTTCCGG
This sequence comes from Oscillospiraceae bacterium, assembly GCA_022791315.1. Taxonomy (GTDB): domain Bacteria; phylum Bacillota; class Clostridia; order Oscillospirales; family Ruminococcaceae; genus JAAVYW01. The sequence continues at coordinate 28,377 of JAAVYW010000053.1, forward strand.
CGCGGCGGACACGGACACCACCCGGATTTTCTCCCCCTCCGGCAGGGCCTCGTTCTGTTCCACAATCCAGTTCAGGCAGTCCGCATAATAGGCTGCGTCCAGTTCCCAGGAGGGGGCCGCCGCGTAGTAGACCTTTGCCCCCGGCGCCACGCCGAGGGTCTCTCCCGCCAGGATGCTCAGCACCGCCGGGCCGTGCATGGAGCCCCGCTCCCCGGTATTGCAGCCGGAGTCGTAGTAGTCTGCAAGGCAGCCCGCGTATTCCGGGTGGTCGGGCAGCAGGTTCTGGTCGATGATGGCCACATTTACACCCGCCCCGGTGATTCCCTGCTCGTGGAGGCCCCGCACGCCCAGCCCAGGATTTTTCCCCTCCTCCAGAAGCTGATCCGCCAGCTCCTGGGAGCCCTCAAAGATGAGGTTGCTCTCATAGCGGTAGGTGTGGAGGTCGTCCGGGTCAAAGAACTCCTTGCCGATAAGGTAGGGCGTGACAAAGTCCCAATCGGGGAGCTTCAGGAACACCTCGTCATAGGGCTTAAGCGGCGCAGTGCCCTCAGGAAGCCGCAGGAATTCCTCCTCCGGCGGCGCTTCCGGAACATCCGGCTCCTCGAAAGGCGCAGGCTCCTCCTGCTTCACAGCATCCTCCGGCAGCTCCGAAGGCTCCTGCCGCCCTGCGCAAGCGGATAACAGCATCGGCATCATACAGAAGGCCAGCAGTGCTGCCGGCACGCGTTTGCTCATCTTGAGTCCTCCCTTGACTTATTTTAATGATAAGTATAACACAGGCTCCTTGAATGTACAAGGGCGCTATGGAAAAACGGATTTGGGAAAAGGGCAGTTTTTTAGAATTTTAGGGGGAGAAAATCGGAAAAACCCATTGACAAACGGGAAAAGTTTGGGTATAATAATCCAGCAGACAAGAGGTTGCCTGCTTTCCCGGTGAACCCTATGCCGGCCCGTATCGGGACGTGGCGAAGTTTGGTATCGCGCCTGGTTTGGGACCAGGATGCCGCAGGTTCGAGTCCTGTCGTCCCGACCATTATCATTTTTTCACCGGGTTCTCCTCTTTCCATGCGCGAGTGGTGGAATTGGCAGACTCGCTAGATTCAGGTTCTAGTGTGCATTAGCACGTGCGGGTTCAAGTCCCGCCTCGCGCACCATAGGAAAACACCCCAGACTTACAAGGTCTGGGGTGTTTTTTCTTTGTTTATGCGGCTCCGCAGGCATTTGGGGGCTTGGGAAAAGTGCATCAGGTTTTTTGCTTTTTCCCCTTTATCAGCACTTTTCCCTTTCAATGCTAACGGCAGCGCTAACAAAAATATCGGTTCGGGCCTATCTCCCGCCTCTTGCCCCGAAGGATTTCCGCCAGGAGATGGGGGCGCAGAGCATCAGGAGCGGGAAAATTTCCAGCCGCCCCAGCAGCATGTTCAGGCACAGCACCACCTTGGAAAGGGGACTGAAATCGGCATAGCCACCCATGGGGCCCGCCACCCCGAAGCCGGGGCCGATGTTGTTGAGGCAGGCCACCACCGAAGAGATAGTGGTCTCCAGCCCGAAGTTGTTCAGGGATACTGCCAAAACGGAACCCACCAGGATAACCGAGTAGGCGGTCATATAGAACCAGATGCCGCTCAGGGTGTCGTTGTCCACCACCTTGCCGTCCAGCTTGATGATGGAGACGGTCTTGGGGCTCACGGTGCGCCGGTGCTCCCGCTTCATGGCCTTGAGCATCAGCAGCACCCTTGACACCTTGATGCCCCCGCCGGTGGAGCCTGCGCAGGCACCCACCACCATCAGCATCAGCAGGATTGCCTTGGAAAATTCCGGCCAGAGGTCAAAGTTGGTGGTGGCAAAACCCGTGGTAGTCATGATAGAGGAGACCTGGAACGCTGCGTGCCGCAGAGACTCTCCCACCCCGCTGTATTGGGGCAGGATGTTCACAGTAATCAGCGCGGTGGAAATCACCAGGATAGCCACATATATCCGTAGCTCGGCGCTTTTCAGCGCCTGGAGCGGCTTCCTGGCCAGGAATAAGTAATATACCCCGAAGTTCACGCCAAAGAGCGCCATGAACACTGTCACCACCACTTGGAGATAGGGGCTGTAACCCGCAATACTGTCAGCCTTGATGCCGAAGCCGCCGGTGCCCGCTGTGCCAAAGGCGGTGGTGATGTTGTCAAAGAGGGGCATCCCCCCCAGCGCTTGGAGCAGGATTTGCAGCAGGGTCAGCCCGCAGTAGATGCCGTAGAGAATCATGGCGGATTTCTGCACCTTGGGCACCAGCTTTGCCACCTCCGGCCCGGGGCTCTCGGCCCGCATCAGGTACATGGACTGCCCCTTGCCCTTTGTCATGGGGTGCAGCGCCAGCAAAAACACCAGCACTCCCATGCCCCCCAGCCAGTGGGTGAAGCTGCGCCAGTAGAGCAGCCCCCTGGGCAGCGCCTCCACATCGGTGAGGATGCTGGCCCCTGTGGTGGTAAAGCCCGAGATGGTCTCAAATACACAGTCGAGAAAATTGGGAATGGCCCCGTCTAGGAAAAAGGGGAGCGCCCCGAAGAGGGAGATGACAATCCAGGCCAGCCCCACCGAGACAAAGCCCTCTCTGGCGTAGTAATTTTTCTTCCCGGCCTTTGGCAGCAGGAGCAGCAGCCCCGCCACCGCTGTCACCGCCGCGCTGATGAGGATTGCCAGCGCCGTGCGGAACTCCCGGTAAAACAGGCTGACCCCCACCGCCGGCACCAGCACCGCCGCCTCCACGCAGAGGATGCGCCCGATGACGTTCCCGATAAATTTATAGTTCATGTCCCCGTTAACCCCCTTAGGGCCTGTTTATCACCTCTTGGCGCACCGTCTAAGTGTGTCCGTTCCCGTCCAAAACGCCGGAAATCCAGGGAAGATGGAAAAACACAGTTATCCGGGCGCACCTCGGGATATTAAGCAGGCTCCTACGCAAAGATGGAATTGAGCTCTGCGTACATCCGGTCTGCCGTTGTCACCAGGATGACGCTGTCCCCCTTTTGGATGAAGTCGTCGCCGTTTGGGATAATCACTTTCCCGCCCCGGGTGATACAGGCCAGCAGCACGCCGGGCTTGAGCTTCATCTCCCGCAGGGGCACCCCCAGGTTTTTGGTCTCCTCTGTCACGGCAAATTCCAGCGCCTCCACCTGGTCGTTGACAATCCGGTGCAGGGCCACCAGGCCGGAATCCTCCTCCGTGTTCCCCAGCGCCCGCACATAGCGCACAATGTTGTGGCACACCAGGTCTTTGGGGCTCACGGTGCTCTCCACGCCCATCTTCTGGGCCAGTTCCCCGTACTCCATCCGGTTGATTTTGGTGATGGTCTTATAGACCCCCATGTTCTGCCCGTAGAGGGAGAGGATAATATTCTGCTCGTCGATGTCGGTGAGAGTCACCAGCGCGTCGGCCTGGGCCAGGCCCTCGCTCATCATCACGCCGGGCTGGGCGCCGTCGGCGTTCACCACAGTGGCCTTGGGCAGTATCTCGGCCAGATGGTCGGCCCGCTTGGGGTCAATTTCGATGATTTTTACCTTGGCCCCCTCCTCCAGCAGCGCCGCCGCCAGGTAATAGGCGATACGGCTGCCCCCTAAGAGCACCACGTTTTTAATTTTCCGGTCGGCCAAATCCAGCCGGCGGGTGAGCACCCCCAGGTTGCGGGAGGCGCCGGTGACAAAGATGTCGTCCCCGGCCTGGAGCCGGAACGCACCGGTGGGGATAAACACCTCCCCCTCCCGCTCCACAGCGCACACCAGCACCTGCACTTTGGTGAGATGGGCCAGCTCGTGGAGGTATTTCCCGCACAGGGGGCTCTTGTCGGTGAGCTTGATTTCAATGATTTCCACCCGCCCCTTGGCAAAGGTGTCCCGCTTTAAAGCGGCGGGGAAGCGCAGCAGGTTTAGGATTTCCATGGCCGCTGCCTGCTCCGGGTTGATAGTCATGGAGAGGCCCAGGTCCTCTTTTAAGAACACCAGCTGGTCGTTGTACTCCGGGTCGCGCACCCGGGCGATGGTGCGCTTGACGCCCAAACGCCGGGCCAAAATGCAGCACAGGATATTCACTTCGTCCGCCGACGTGGCGGAAATCATCAGGTCGGATTCCCCCACCCCGGCCTCCCGCTGCACCGAAAGGCTGGTGCCGCTGCCGTGTACGCCCATCACGTCGTATTGGTCCACAGATTCCTTGAGCACCTTCAAATCCTTGTCAATGATAACAATGTCGTGCCCTTCCTTGGAGAGCTGCTCGGTCAGGGTCACGCCCACCTTGCCGTCGCCCACAATCACGATTTTCATAGCTTTTCCCTCTATTTTCCTCTATGTAACAGTCCTTGACATTTTCTTAACACGTTCTGGTCTGTGTACTATATTATCACATTCCCTTGGAATTACAAGAGGCAGGCAAAAATTCTGTTTGCAGGCGCTCCCAAGCGTGGGCCTGTGGGGGCGGCGCCCCGCGCCGCCTGCCCTGCTAACAGCCCCTATTGGAACGGGTCCTGGTCCGGCTTTTCCCTGGTCTTCGGGTAGGCCAGCACGGTCCCCGCCTGGTCGCAGAGGGCCAGGAACACGTTGTCCACCTGCCCAAAGCCCAGCTTGTCCAGCTGCCCAATCAGCCATCCGCCGTCATAGCCCAGCACAGCCAGGTTTTCCCGCAGCACCTTGCCGTCCAGCACCACGCTGAGCATGGGGAGGGCCTTCCCGGGATGGCGGTTTAAGTCCTCCGGCGTGGCGGGCCTTGCCTCGCTGGTGGGCAGGAAGGCGATGCGCCCGTTGTTTTCCAGCACCGCCAGCTGGATTTCCCGCAGGTCAAAATACCCGGCAATCCGGCACTGGGTGAGGAATTCGCTCAAATCCAGCTTGGCCTTTTTCAGGTTTTCCCGGTAGAGTTTCCCGTCCTCAAAGAGCACCAGCGCCTTTCCCATAAAGAGCCTGCGCAGCTTCAGGGATTTGGCGGCACACAGGTCAATCCCCAGCGCAGCCGCCGCATAGAGCACCATGGCAATGAGGGGATAGAGGGTGTCCCCCTCCAGGGCGGTGGCCATCTCGGCGGCAATGGAGCCGATGGTGATGCCGATAATGTAGTCAAACATGTTGAGCTGGGACATCTGCTTGTTTCCCAGCAGCTTTGTCAGCACAAAGAGCACTACAATGGAGGCAATGCTGGTGCCAAATACTAAGAGCAGTTTCATCTCAATGCTTCCTTTCTCGCTTTTGGGTATATTCTCTCCCGTTTTCCAAAAACTAAACCCGAAGTAAAACGCGAGAAAGGATTGGTAGACGATATGGCCGAGCAGAGAAACCCGGAAGAGATTCAGGGCATGATAAATACCCTGGTGAAAAACGCAGAGGAGGCCCTGCGGGAATACATGGAGCTGGACCAGGAGCAGGTGGATAAAATTGTCCACGCCATGGCCCTGGCGGGCCTGGACGCCCATATGGAGCTGGCAAGGCTGGCAGTGGAGGAGACCGGCCGCGGCGTGTATGAGGACAAGGTGATTAAAAACATCTTCTCCACCGAGTATATCTGGCACTCCATCAAGCACCAGAAGACCGTGGGCGTTATCGACCAAAACGACCTGGAGGGCTATGTGGAGGTGGCAGAGCCCATCGGCATTGTGGCGGGGGTCACGCCGGTGACAAACCCCACCTCCACCACCATGTTCAAATCCCTCATCTGTGCCAAGACCCGCAACCCCATCATCTTCGGGTTCCATCCCTCCTCCCAGCGCTGCTCGGTGGCCTCTGCCCAGGCGCTGCTGGAGGCTGCGGTGAAAGCCGGCGCCCCCCGCCACTGCATCCAGTGGATTGAGACCCCCTGCGTGGAGGCCACCAACGCCCTGATGCAGCATCCCGGCGTCTCCCTGATTTTGGCCACCGGCGGCTCCGGCATGGTGCGGGCCGCCTACAGCGCCGGCAAGCCCGCCCTGGGGGTTGGCCCCGGCAACGTGCCCTGCTATCTCCACCGCACCGCCGATTTAAGGCAGGCCTGCACCGACCTGATGCTCTCCAAGACCTTTGACAACGGCATGATTTGCGCCTCCGAGCAGGCCGTCATTGTGGACGAGGAGCTCCAAGGGGAATTTGAGCGGTATATGAAGGACAACGGCTGCTATTTCCTGAACGAGGAGGAGACTGCCGCCCTCACCGCCTCCATGATGAAGCCGGAGGGGGGTGTCAAGCCTGCTGTGGTGGGCCGCTCTGCCGCCCAGATTGCACGGGAAGCGGGTATTTCCGTGCCGGAGAAGACCAAAATCCTCATCGCCCGCCTGCCCGAGCCCAGCCGGGAGTATCCCCTCTCCCTGGAAAAGCTCTCCCCCGTGCTGGCCTATTTCGTGGTGAAGGATGAGAAACAGGGCTTTGCCTATGCCCGCAAAATGCTGGAGCTGGGGGGCCTGGGCCACTCCGCTGTCATCCACAGCCGGGACGAGGCCCTGTGCGTGCAGTATGGCAAGGAGATGCAGGTGGGCCGGGTGATTGTGAACTCCCCCTGCTCCCAGGGAGCTATCGGCGACATCTATAACACCAATACCCCCTCCCTCACCCTGGGCTGCGGCTCCTTTGGCCGCAACTCCACCACCTCCAATGTCTCCACCGTCAACCTCATCAACAAGAAGCGGGTCGCCAACAGGAGGGTGAATATGCAGTGGTTTAAAATCCCGCCGAAAATCTACTTTGAAAAGGGCTCGGTGGAGTACCTGTCCCAGATGCCGGACATCTCCCGCGCCTTCATTGTCACCGACCCCACCATGGTAAAGCTGGGCTATGTGGACAAGGTGCTCTACTACCTGCGCCGCCGGGGCGCCTATTGCCACAGCGAAATCTACGACGACGTGGAGCCCGACCCCTCGGTAGCCACCATCCGCAAGGGGGTGCAGGCCATGCGGGACTTTGCCCCGGATGTGATTATCGCCCTGGGGGGCGGCTCTGCCATCGACGCGGCCAAGGGCATGTGGTTGTTCTATGAGCACCCCGAGACCTCCTTTGACGGCCTCAAGCTCAAGTTTTTGGACATCCGCAAGCGGGCCTTCCAGTTCCCCGAGCTGGGCAAGAAATCCAAGCTGGTGGCAATCCCCACCACCTCCGGCACCGGCAGCGAGGTGACGGCCTTCTCCGTCATCACGGATAAGGAAAACGGCAATATCAAATACCCCCTCACCGACTACGAGCTCACCCCCGACGTGGCTATTATTGACCCCCAGTTTGTCTCCACCATGCCCGCCGCCACCACCGCCATCACAGGGCTGGATGTGCTCACCCACGCCATTGAGGCCTATGTCTCGGTGATGGCCTCCGATTACACCGATGGCCTAGCCATGAGCGCCATTGAGCTCACCTTTGAGTACCTTCCCCGCTCCTACCAAAACGGCGCGGCGGATTTGGAGGCCAGGGAGAAGATGCACAACGCCTCCTGCATTGCGGGCATGGCCTTTACCAATGCCTTCCTAGGGCTCAACCACTCCATGGCCCACAAGCTGGGGGGCGAGTTCCACGTGGCCCACGGCCTGGCAAACGCCATCCTGCTGCCCTATGTCATCCGCTACAACGCGGAAAAGCCCACTAAATTCCCCACCTTCCCCAAGTACTCCCACTTTGTGGCTGACCAGAAGTATGCCCGCATTGCCCGCCACCTGGGCCTGGGCGGGGCCAACGACGCCGAGAGCGTGGCGAACCTGGCAAATGCCGTCCGCTCCCTGTGCAAGTCGTTGGACATCCCCACCACCATCGCCCAGTGCGGCGTGGAGGAGCAGGCCTTCCTCTCCCGCCTGCGCCCCCTCTCCGAGAACGCCTTTGCCGACCAGTGTACCACCGCCAACCCCCGTTACCCCCTGGTGGAGGAGATTGAGGAGATTTACAAAAAGGCCTACTACGGGGAATAGCAGGTCCCCCCAAAATTTTTTCAGAATTCGCCTAAACCCTATTTACTATTCTGCTTTTGTGTGCTATAGTAATCTTGTAAAATCAAACAAACCCCATTGCCCTCGCCGGCCCGCCCCCTCCGCGGACTGGCGAGGGCCCTTTTTAAGGAGCTTTTGCAATGAACCGTATTCTGATGATTGCCACCGGCGGCACCATTGCCTCCCAGCGCACGGCCCGGGGCCTGGAACCGCTGCTCACCTCCGAGGAGGTGCTGCGCTTTGTCCCCGGCATAGGGGGGTTCTGCCAGGTGGACACCCTCCAGCTGATGAACTTGGACAGCACCAATATCGCCCCCCGCCACTGGCTGCAAATGGCCGCCGCCATTGAGGAAAATTACGACGCCTACGACGGCTTTGTCCTCTGCCACGGCACCGATACCATGGCCTATACTGCCGCAGCCCTCACCTATCTTGTCCAGGGCTCCCCCAAGCCGGTGGTGATAACCGGGGCCCAGCGCCCTATCGATTTGGAGCTCACCGACGCCAAGCAGAACCTCTCCGACAGCTTCCGCTACGCCTGCCATCCCGGCGCCTGCGGGGTGCAGATTGTCTTTGACGGCAAGGTCATCGCCGGGGCAAGGGCCAAGAAGACCCGTACCAAGAGCTACAATGCCTTTTCCAGCATCAATTTCCCCACCCTCGCCATCCTCCAGGACGGCCGTGTCATCCAGTATCTCCGGGAGGAGCCAGGGGAGAGACCCAGGTTTTTTCACAGCCTCAACACCCGGGTGGGCCTGTGCAAGCTCATCCCCGGCGCGGGCTCCGACCTGTTGGCCTATTACCTCTCCCGGCACGACGCCGTGCTCATTGAGAGCTTTGGCGTGGGCGGCCTTCCCCAGGGGGAGGACGCCGGGTTTTTCCGGGAAATCGACCGCTTCGCCGCCCAGGGCAAGGTCATCGTCATGACAACCCAGGTGCAGAGCGAGGGCTCCGACATGTCCATCTACCAGGTGGGCCGGGAGATTAAGGAGCGCCACCGCCTCCTGGAAACCTATGACATGACCCTGGAAGCCGCCGTCACCAAGCTGATGTGGATTCTCGCCCAGACCAGGGACCGTGCGGAAATTGCCCGCCTGTTCTACACCCCCGTGGCCCATGATTTGTCCTTCGTCTGAGCCCCCAAAATGGCGTTCGGCTGGAACGAAAACAGAGTATTGCCCCGGGAGCACCCAACATACCTGCCTCCTGCTGCCCGGCAGGCATGTCCTGGAGGCGCCAATATACCGGAGCGGAATCGGGCCCTCCGTCCCGGCGGCTGCCAAGGGGGGAGCAGTGATGCCAGGACAAGGGAATTCGCCTTTGCCGGGAAGGGCTGGCCTCCCCGCCCTTGACAATTCCCCGTCCTTTGTATTACACTGGGAAACGCAGAGGAAACAGGGCAGAGTACCGTCACGCCGGAGCATGGTGCGGGCGGTTTGAAAGGGAAACAGGTGCAAGGCCTGTGCGAACCCGTCGCTGTAAAAAGGGAGCAGCCCCCCAGGGAATAACCTATTTGCCACTGGGGAAACCTGGGAAGGCCGGGAGGCTGCCGTGACCTTTGAGCCAGAAGACCTGCTTTGCCCCGGATAAGTACCGGCTCGCCCCACGTGGATTTGGGGATGGTATAATCGGAACCTTCAACCGTATCGGCCTGATGCGCTTGAAGCCTGGGGGGCCCAGGGAGCCGCTTTTGCGTCTCTGTTTCGCATTATATAGTCAAAAGCGCGCCCTGTGCGCAGGCGGGTTTGCGCCCGCCGGTTGGAACGCAATCCTTGTTTTCCAATGCTTTGGCTATACGGCTCGCGGCAATCACCCGGCGCTTTGGGATGTTCTAAAAGCCCCGGCCTATTTTCCCTATCGTTTTTTCAGAGAAAACGGCAGGGTAGGGGAGTTATGCCCGATTTTGGGCGGCCCCCTTGGTTTGCCGTACCCGTTTTTGTGTCGCTCCGGTAGTTACCCCCTTTGCGGGAAAACACCGGGGCGCTTTTCCTTTTTCGGGGGAGCCCCGGAAAGAGAAAGGAGAAACCAAAATGGAAAATGCAAAAACCCCCTCGAAGAAAAAACTCCTCTTGGGCGTTTTGGCACTGGTGCTGGTGATAGGGGCATTGATAGGCGTCTACTTCGCCTTCTCCCCTAAACCCACCCAGGGCGCCAAGACGGTCACAGTAGAGGTCATCCCCTTGGAAGGGGAGGGCAAGGAGTACACTTACCACACCGACGCCGAATACCTGGGCCAGCTGCTCTTAGAGGAAGAGCTTATAGAGGGCACGGAGTCGGAGTACGGGCTCTACATCACCGCCGTGGACGGCATCCCGGCGGACGAGTCTGCCAACCAGTGGTGGGCCATCAGCAAGAGCGGCGAGATGGCTACCACCGGCGTGGACACCACCCCCATCGCCGACGGGGACCACTTTGAGCTTACTCTCAGCGTGTGGTGAGCCCAGTGGCCCGCCTGCACATCCGGGAGCTGGCGGTATTTGGGCTCTTGGCGGCGCTGCTGTGCGTCTCCAAGTTTGCCCTCTCGGGCCTGCCCAATATCGAGCCGGTGTCCCTGCTCTTAATCCTCTATACCCTGTCCTACGGCAAAAAGGCGCTGTATATCCTCTATGCCTGGGTGCTCTTCGAGGGCCTGCTCTATGGCTTTGGGCAGTGGTTTTTCAGCTATCTCTATGTCTGGCTGGCCCTCTGGGGCCTGGCAATGCTGTTCCGCCGCAGGACGGGCGCGGTGTTCTGGGCGGTTGTCAGCGGGTTTTACGGCCTGCTGTTCGGCCCCCTGTGCGCCCTGTCCTGGGGCGTCCTCCACGGCCCTGCCGCCGGCTTCTCCTATTGGGTCAGCGGCATCCCCTTTGACATCGCCCACGCCGTGGGCAATTTCATCCTGGCCCTGCTCCTGTTTAGGCCCCTGCGCCGGGCCATGGACATGGTAAACAGGAGACTCTGTCCTTAACATGAAAACTGCCTGCGCTTTTCCGGCGCAGGCAGTTTTCTTCTCGTATTCAAGCTGAAGTATGGCCTCTCCAAAGCGGGCCTAGTTTTCCTCTGTAACCGGTTCCTCCGGCTCGCCGCGCAGGGCCTGTTCCATCACCTGTTCCAGCTCCCTGTCCTGTTCGGCTGCCTGGGACATCATCTTTTCCAGTGCCTGTTCCAGCTTTGCCTGCTCCGGGCTCTTCTGCTCCTCCGGGCCGGGTAGGGGCTGCTCCTGCTTGGCCTGTTCCGCCGCCTCTTCAAACTTTTGCCGGTTGTCTAAAAAGGTCTTTTTCCCGGCAAAATTCCGGCTTGCCCCGTCGATAGAATCCAGGATGCTGGCTACATGGGAATCCAGCGCGTGGAGGGAGAGTTCCACCCGGCTGCGCACTACATCCAAATCCTGCCGCAGCCCGTCGATATCTAACATGGTGCGGTCAATCATCTCGATTGTCTGGTTGCGGATGTTTGTCTGGTCCCGCTTGGCGCTCTCCACAATCCGGTCTGCCGTGGCCTGGGCCTGCAAGAGCGTATCCCCGATTTTCTCCGATACATTGGTGTAGAGTTCGCTCTTTTCAATGAGCCCGTCCGCCTGCTCCTGTAGGGATTCCAGTTCGCATTCCCGCCGCTGGATGCGCTCCAGCTTCTCTGTCAGCTGCAAGGTAAGCTGCTCGTTCTTCGCTGTCAGGGTTTCCACCAGGGCGTCCTTTTCGGCCATCTCGGCCTCCATTTCCGACATCCGCAGCTCGTTTTGCCGGCACTGCTCCTCCCGCTCCAGGCAGGCCTCCAGTTTGGCCTGCACTTCGGCCTTTTCCCGTTCCAGCTGCTCAATATAACTCAAGACGGCCTTCTGATCAAATCCGCCAAAGAGTGATTTGCGAAAAATTCCATTGTGTTCCATTCCGGCACTCTCCTAATTCTGTTGTCGCGACGCAGACCGTCCCTAACGGCATTCTATCACAATCCGACAAAAAGAACAAGGAAAACTTCGTTTTTACGAAACCAATAAAGATTAGTATTTTTTAGAATGTCTTTCTCGGATAAGGTTTTTCTTTGTGTTTCGACTCCAGAAAAAATTTTTTGGTTACAAAATTGTAAACCATCACGATTGCCGTAACTATGAACTTTGACAGAGTATAGTGAATAAGGAGCTTTTCCGAGATGAGCCACATGAGTAATTCTGTCAGCAATAGCCCAGTAATACTTAAAACGACGAAGGAGACAAACCCTGATGTACCTTTTTTTGTTTCCTTTACTTTAAATACAAATCGTATACTAAGCAAATAATTTACACTCACAGAGACGCAAAAGGATATTCCACTGGAAAAAAGGTAGTTTATTTGACATATCTCCGTCAATAAAATCATTATGCCATAGTCAATTAAAAAACATAAGACGCCGATAAGCCCAAACCTAATCAGCTGTATCCCCAGTCTGTTCATGTTTTCCTCCCATCAGTACTGAATACTGTTCTTGGATTTGGACTAGGCGCATTTCAAAATCCTGCTTGTTTTTCTTATTGATTGTTTCCAATATCACTCCGGAGAAAAATGAGAGCAGTGCTGCAATGGCAGTGAACCCACATACGATAAGTGTTGGAAAATTGAGAACTAATCCAGTGCGGATGTAATGGACCAGCACAGGGATAAAAAACAGGGTGCACAATATCAGTAGAACAGCCGCAATAATGCCGTAAAACATAAACGGCTTATAAACAGCGAACAATTGGCCTATGGTTTTAAGAACTTTACATCCGTCCGAAACGGTATTGAGCTTCGATTCGCTTCCCATAGGACGGTCTCGATAATCGATTATAATATTGCTGACCTGCATATTTTTATCAATAGCATGTATGCTCATTTCGGTCTCGATTTCAAATCCCTTGGATAAAATCGGGAAACTTTTTACAAATTGATAGCTAAATGCACGGTATCCCGTCATAATATCTTTAATATCACTTTTAAATAACCAGTTGATACTTTTTTTAACGATACTATTGCCCCAGTTATGAAAAGGACGCTTATTTTCTGAATAATATGTAGAGGAGAGCCTATCCCCTACTACCATATCGGTTTTATCCTCAAATACCTGACGTACCATTTGTGCCGCATATTCTGCAGGATATGTGTCATCTCCGTCAACCAAAATATAACATTCTGCATTGATTTCCCGGAACATTTTCCGTACTACATTTCCTTTTCCCTGCTGGAGCTCCTTCCGAACTATGGCGCCGCAGCTTTTAGCAATTTCCCCGGTTTGGTCTGTCGAATTATTATCGTACACATAAATGGTGGCCATGGGCAGCTCACGTTTGAAATCCGAAATAACCTTGGCAATCGTTTGGCTTTCATTATAGCATGGGATTAGGATGGCAATTTTATCCATGATTTTTCCTCCATCATTATAATTTATTTACCGAAATCCGAACCAAATAACTTTTTCAAACATCTCCAAATACTGCGGATATGTGTTTGTAAAATTGCTGTCATGTGGAATAGTCCATAAGAGAAAGCAACGGAAGATAGTCGCAAAAGACAGTAGAGAGAGGAAAAAGCCATAGCCTTTTTTAAAACGATTGTTTAAAGTTTCTCCCAAAAGCCCAAAAGAGAAATATGAAAATAGTCCCATCAGCCAGTAAATATCTACCCTACAGCGCCTAGTTAAATAGGGAGCCATTAAAATTTGCGATATGGTAATTATCCCTGGCAAAAGGACAAGGGCAACCATAAATCCAATGAGCTTATGCCTTTTAAGCAGCGAAAGTGAGTCTTTTTGCAAAAGGAAAAAATAGGCGATAATGCAAATTGGAAAATTGAGAAAAACAGACTGGTCGGAAAAGTATGGGAAGGAATCCTGTAGGGACGAATAGGAAATAAAATTTTGAAGCAGACCATTTCGTATTTTTGAAAGGTTGAATTGGGATAAAGCTCCATAACTGCTCTGGTCAGCCACTGTTAATTGGTAACTCTGCCCGAATTCAAAAGGATTTTCAAATCGGGCGTAATTATATACCATTAAAAGCGTACCTATGATTATATAGGGAAGAATTACAACTAGGATTTGTTTCAATAGTTTTCGATTAAATTTTTTTCCTTTTATGTAACATAGGAACATAGGTATTGCCAAAATATTGGCTAATGCAGTGGGTGGCCGACAGCCAAATGCTAGTGCACCAAATAGACTTCCCAATACCCCATATAGTATACTTTGGCGCTGATTAGTGCTTTCCCACACAGCGTTTGCGAAAAAGAACAAACTCCAGACTTCTAAACATATCCCTGCGGAAATTGCTGTGCAATATAGCGCTGGAGCATCTACAATATACCACACACTCATGGCAGAAGCGGCAGCTGACAGTGAAAGGTAAGCAGCCCAGGAAAGACTGGAAAAAAATTTCTTGCTTAATAAGAGAAATAGTGCAAAAATCCCCAAAATAAATAGAGCAGTGAAAACCTGCGTGGCATGGTAAGTAGTTAAACTTGTGCCTGTGATAACACGAAATGGTAAGAACAATAAAAAAACTGGCACAACACCAAAATACATGTAATATTGTCCGTTATAGAAAGCATGGTCCCAGTGGTAAGATACACCCATAGCTTTTCGCTGTTCCGGATTATATGGATTTTCCATTTCTAGCAGTTTTGGGTCCATATCTCCGTAATCCAAATTGATATGCCCATTGAGAATGGATTCCGCTAAAATTTCATATTGATTCCGATGGCCGGGAATCTCCCCATTCCAAGTTGGGCTTAAAGACATTGGCAATGTGCATAGCAAAACAGTAGCAACTATTACCAAAATAGCCATTAAAAACTCTTTGCGGTCTGCGGTTTCAACTGTTTTTTTGTTTAATCTTGCGTTAGGGCGTACAATATATAGGGCACAAGCGCCAATACCCCAAAAAAGGCAGCCTGATAAAAAGTATTTCATATTTTGGTGTATTCACAACAAGATTAGTTCTAGTTATAAATACATTTCTCTCCTTTCATTTATATTTAAAATAGTTTTTGAGCCTTTTTCCGGAAAAAGGCTGTGAGGAGCATGCTCCTCACAGAAAGAGTACTAACTGCACTGCCAATAGGCAAAATAAAAATTTTGTTATAAGCGCCCAATATTATATAATTTTTTATTTAAAATTACTATATCACACCTCATTTCAAAACGCAACCCTATTTTCCCCTTCCTCTTGCCCCTTTCCCCAAAATATGCTAAGATAACCCTATACCAATCAAGGGGGCATCGCCATGATAAAACTCATTGCAATCGACTTGGACGGCACCTTCTTCCATGCCCGGGGCAAGGTCTCTCCGGTGAATGTGCGGGCGTTGGAAAAGGCCAGGGCCAAAGGGATAAAAGTGGTGATAGCCACTGGCCGGGTCTATGTCACCAGTGATCCCATTATCGCCCCCTTTGCCCAGGCGGTGGACTGTATCTCCACCTGTAACGGCGCCGCCTGTTACTATCCCGGCAATCCCGAGGCCTTTGGCCGGGAGGGCATTCCGACGGAAGACGCCGTCTCCCTCATCGAGTTTTTAGAGCGGCGGGAGGTGTTTTACCGCTGCTATATTGACGGCAGGATTTCCTATAGCCGCCCTTCCGCCTCCCTGCTGGAACGTTACCGGGCGATGTTCACTATCTTAGAAGGGGACGCAGGCTCTACCGATGTCCGGGACAACCTGGCCGCCTATCTCCGGGAGACAGGCCAGCAGGTGGAGAAGTTTTTCCTCCTGTTCCCCAACCCAGAGGAGGCAAAGGCCTTCCGGCCGCAGCTTCCTCAGCAGGAGAAATTCAGCATCACCTCTTCCTTTGCCAACAACATCGAGCTCACCCGCGCGGGCGTGGATAAGGGCACTGGCCTGGCGTTCCTGGGCAAGCTGTGGGGCATCTGCCGGGAGGAGATGATGGCTATCGGCGACAGTGAAAACGACTTGGCTATGCTCCGCTATGCGGGGGAGAGCGTGGCAATGGGCAACGCCCTCCCGGAGCTCAAGGCCCAGTGCAAGCACGTCACCCTGAAAAACACCGAGGACGGCGTAGCCCATATCATTGAAAAGCTGGTGCTGTCCTAATCCCTCCGCCCTGTCCAAATGCTTGGCGGAATCCGCTCGGCACAGAGGAAGGGAAAGAACGAGATAAAAAAGAAGGGAAGATGCAATCAATATGGGAGAAAAAGTGATAGTCCTATTGCCGCTGGAAGCCCCCCTCCGCGCCCGCCTGGAGGCCGCTGCCCCCGATTGGGAGTTCCTCTACCGGGAACCCTCTACGGCTACAGACAGCGAAATCGAGGAGGCGATTGCCATTGTGGGCAACCTGCCGCCTGCCCGCCTGTCAAAGGCACAAAACCTTAAGCTCCTACAGCTGAATTCCGCGGGCACCGATGGCTATACCGCCCCTGGCGTCCTGCCTTCCGGTGCGCTCCTCGCCAATGCCACGGGAGCCTATGGCCTGGGTATCTCCGAGTATATGATGGGGGTGCTGCTGTCCCTGTCCAAAAAGCTGCCGGGCTACTATGACTGCCAGCGGGCAGGGCAGTGGAAAGACCTGGGCCCGGTGCGGGCGGTCTGCGGTTCCCATGTCCTGGCTGTCGGGCTGGGGGACATCGGGGGCCGCTTCGCCCGGCTGTGCAAGGCCTTTGGGGCCCAGGTCACCGGTGTGCGCCGCGCCGGGACTGACAAGCCGGAGTATGTAGACCGCCTGGTGCTCATTGATGCGTTGGATACCGTCCTCCCAGAGGCCGATACCGTGGCCCTCTCCCTCCCCGGCACCAAGGCCACTTACCACCTCTTTGACCGGGAGCGCATTGCCAAAATGAAGCCTGGCGCGCTGCTGCTTAACGTGGGCCGGGGCACTGCCATTGACCCAGACGCCCTCTGCGATGCCCTGGAGAGCGGCCATTTGGGCGGCGCGGCCATCGATGTCACCGAGCCGGAGCCCCTGCCGGCGGGCCATAGGCTGTGGAAGGCCCCCAACCTGCTCATCACGCCCCATGTCTCCGGCGGCTTCCACATGCCCCAGACCCTGGGCCTAATTGCAGAGATTGCCGCCTATAACCTGGCCGCCATCCGCCAGGGCCAGCCCCTGCGTAGCCTGGTGGACTTGGAAACCGGCTACCGCAAGTTGTAGGGGAGGGCCTCCCATGCTGCAAATCCGCCGCGCCCGCCCCGCAGATGCCGCAGCCCTTCAGGAGCTCTACCTCTGCCATCTCACCCAGTCCCCCCCAGAACAGCCCGGCACGCTGGGCCAGTGGCAGGGGCTGCTGGAACGGGTTTCCGCCCGCCCGGACTATTTCCTCCTGGTGGGGGAGGAGGGAGGCCGGGTTGTCTCCTCTGTCACCCTTGTCCTCGTCGAAAACCTCACTCATGGGATGCGCCCCTACGCCCTCATTGAAAATGTTGTCACCCACCGGGATTTCCGGGGAAAAGGCCATGCCTCCGCCCTGCTGCAGGAGGCAACCCGCCTGGCCAGGGAAGCGGGCTGTTACAAAATCATGCTCCTCACCGGCTCCAAGCAGGAGAGCACCCTGCGCTTTTACGAGCAAAACGGCTTCCGGCGGGGGGAGAAAACCGGCTTCCTCAAGCGGCTGTAAGGGAAAAGACGTCCCCTCTCCCAGGAAGCGCGGGAGAGGGGACGTCTCTGCTCAGTGCATCATGCTGGAAACACTGTCAATCATGTTCCCCACAGATTTCATGGCGGCGTTCATCTTTTTCTTGGCAGTGTGCTTGGAGCTTTTCATCCCCCTGCTGCTGAGCATGGCGGCGGCAGCTCCCACAGCCAGCCCGGCAGCCAGCCCCTTGGCGATGTTAGAGGTCTGGGATTTCATGGCGCATCCTTCCTTTCCCGTAGTGAAAATAGCTGGGGTTCCCTTTCATCGGTTCTCCCGTTCTTAGTATCACCCCGGCGGGGGAAAATAACCGTGCCGCCCCTTTCACTTTTCTTTTCCAAATCTGCCAATCCGCCCCGTCCCTCCGTCCCCCTTTTTAGTGATTTTTTCATCCGGCTTGTCCCATTGGCAGGGAAGAGGGAAAAACTGTAGGCGAAATGCGAAACTCTGGCAGGTTAGTTGTAACATAATTTGTGGAAATTATACAATAACAGGGGAAGGGAAGGGGGAAAGGGGGCGAGTTGCAAATCTGTTTTCTGGGCACTATACTAAAAAAGACAAGTGAAAGGTGTGAAGGCCTGATGCTGAATATGCTGCAAAGGCCCAAGCGGGTGGCTGCCATCCAGGATTTGTCCGGCTTTGGCCGGTGTTCCCTCACGGTAATCATCCCGATTTTGTCCTCCATGGGGATCCAGGTCTGTCCGGTTCCCACCACAATCCTCTCCACCCACACCGGCGGGCTGCAGACCCCGGTGTTCTTGGATTTGACGGACTATGTCTCCCAGAGCCTGGCCCACTACCGTCAAATCGGCGTGGAGTTTGAGAGCGTGTATACCGGTTTCCTGGGCAGCGAGGGGCAGATAGACCACTGCCTGGCCTATTTTGCCGCCTATCCCGATGCCTTCCTGGTGGTAGACCCGGTAATGGGGGACGAGGGCAAGACCTATAAGACCTATACCCCGGAGATGGTGCGGCGCATGGCCGAGCTGGTGGCAAAGGCGGATATGATTACCCCCAACCTCACCGAGAGCTGTATCCTGCTGGGGGAGGCGTATCCGGCTTCGCCCATCACCCGCAGCCAGGCCAAGAGCATGCTGGTGCGCCTCAGTGAAAAGGGGCCCAAGATTGTGGTTGTCACCGGCGTCCACTTTGCCGACGGCACCCTGGCTAATATCGGGTATGAGCGGGAGAAGAACGCCTTTTGGAGCGTCTCCTGCCGCTATGTCCCGGTGAAATACCCCGGTACCGGCGATGCCTATACCAGTACCCTCTTAGGCGCGCTGCTGGGGGGCGAAAGCCTGCCCGCGGCCATGGAACGGGCCACCCGTTTTTTGGAGACCGCCATCAAGACCACCTATGGCTATGGCAGCGACCCCCGCCATGGCGTGATGTTGGAGATGGTGCTCCACGAGTTGAGCAGCCAGGAGCCGATGGCCGGCTACCAAATCCTTTGACTTGCCGCAAAAAAGGGGAAATCCCCGCCCGGAAAGGATGCGCTGGCAAATGTCTCACGAAAAAAGGAAAAAAATCACGGTAAACGACATCGTAGTGGTGGGCCTGATGGCCGCCCTGGTCTTTGCCGGAACCAATATCCGCATTTACATCCCCACCCTGGTGGATAAGACCATGATTCACTTTGGCAACGTCTTCTGCCTGTTGGCCGGCCTCCTCTTTGGCGGCGTAAAAGGCGGCCTGGGCGCTGGCATTGGCTCCGCCTTCTATGATTTGATGGACCCCTCCTATATCACCTCAGCCCCCTTCACGCTGGTGAACAAGTTTATGATGGGCTTTGTGGCGGGCGCCCTCTCCCACCGCAAGGGCCTGGCGGGCAAAAAGCCCCTGGTGAATGTCCTGGCCTCCGTGGCCGGCTCCCTCACCTATGTGGTGCTCTACGTGGGCAAGTCCCTGCTGGAGAATATCTTCTTCAACCGCACCGCCGTCCAAACCGCCCTCATTGATGCCGGCCAAAAGGCCCTGGTGAGCACTGTCAACGGCCTCATCGCCGTGGTGGCCGCCAATATCCTGGCAATGGCCCTCCGCGTTGCCCTGGAAAAAACCGGTATCTACCAGCGCCTCACCGGCCAAACCCGGTAATCTCCCAAGCCGCCCAGGCCCCGCCTGCGGCGGCTTTTTCAAGCCCCCTAAAATTTTTCATTCCCCCTCTTGCGCCCCAGCCCCTTTTCCTGTAAAATAGAAGCAGGGAACAAAACTGAAAGGGGGACGTAGCATGGATAACAACGAGTTATTAGCCCAAATCCAGCAGATGATGGTCGGCCTCGAAACCCGTATGACGGAGAAGGTAGACAGTCTTGAAACCCGCATGACGGAAAAGATGGAGAACCTTGAGGCCCGCATGACGGAAAAGATGGAGGACCTCGAAACCCGCATGACGGAAAAAGTAGATAACCTTGAAATCCGCATGACAGCCAAAATTGAGGAATCCGAGAAACGCGTCAAGGGAGAACTTATTACTTACGTTGACCAAAGCAACGAAAAGCTGAAGAAGGATATTATTGCGTATATCGACCAAAACAATGCGGAGATAAAGGACTACATCGACCAAAATAACGTCGTAATCGGCGAGATGATGACTAAGGCGCTGGAGCAGACAACAGCGAAAACCAACGCCCGGATTGACAACCTGCAGGAGATTGTCCAGAAAAACCTCTTTGACATTGAAATCCTTAAAAACGATGTATCCAAGCTCAAACAAAAAGGCGCCTAGCCCTCTAAAAAGCCCCTCTCCAGCCCGGGTTTTCCTCCCCAGGAAAGTTCCGGGCTTTTCCTATGGCCCTATTCCCTCCACACCGAAACCACCCCTGTGTCGTTCAGGTTCTTCACTAAAATCAGCACCACAGGCAAAAACAGCCCTGCAAACCCAAACAGCTTGGCCCCCACATAGAGGGCCATCAGGGTGGCAATCGGGTGCAGGCCAATCTGCTTGCCCAGGATTTTGGGTTCCAGGAAATTCCGCACCAGGGAGACCAGGAGATAGAGCAGCACCAGCCCTGCCGCCAGGTAATACTGGCCCCGCAGCAGCTCCACCAGGGCCCAGGGCAGCAGCACTACCCCGGTGCCAAACACCGGCAGGATGTCCACCAGCGCGGTGACGGCGGCCACTGTGGCAGGGTACTCCATCCCCAGCAGGGAGAGGCCGATGAGCAGCTCCAAAAAGGTAATGCCCAGGATAATGAGATAGGCCCTTGTCATCTTGGCAAAGGCCCCCACCAGGTAGCCCTTCACTTGGGTAATCAGGGGCCGGTAGCGCTGGGGGACCTGCCGCTTGATGAAGCGGGTGATATTCACATAGTCCAGGCAGAAAAACGCCGAGGAGATGACGGCAAAGGCGCAAGTCACCAGCACCGAGGGCACCCTGGCGGCAAAGGCCGCAATGCCCCCTGCCACGTTGCCGGAAAAGGTGGTGAGCAGCCCGCCCAGCGTCTGGGCCGTGCTGTCGGTGAGGGCCAGCAGGCTCTCGTAGAGCTCCGGCGAGATGCCCCTTGCCAGCTCTGCCAGCCGCAGCACCAGCGCCCGCAGGGCAGGCCCCAGCGTGCCGGTATACACCTCCGGCAGCTGCTCCACCAGCTCCAAGAGCTCCCGCACCCCTTTCCAGCAGCCCAGCGCCACCAGCCCGCACACCACCCCATAGGCCAGCACCAGCACCAGCGCCGACCAGAGCTTCCCCCGTTTCCCGGTCTTCCGCTCCAGGAACTCCACCACCGGCCGCAGTGCAAAGGCAATGGCAAATCCAATGAGAAAGGGCAGCACCAGCCCAAAGAGGTACTTCATTACCACATAACCAATCAGCAAAATCAGCAGCCCGTACAGGCAGCTGATGATAAACTCTCGTTTCTTTTCCGTAGTCATAGCCCCTGCCTCCCCCAGCCCTCACCGGCCTTGCAGCGCGTGTTTGGAGATTCTCTCGCTGCTCTTATCCTGTAAGGGAAGCGAAATTTTTGAAAGGTTCCCCACAACCTGTACAATCTAGAATGGTTTCCCGCAAAAAATATAGCTAAACCAGCTAAAAACAGGCGTATTCCGCCGGAATTTCCAGAAACCGCTCCGCCGTTTCCCCAAATGCCCAAAAATCAATTGTATCCGCCGGATTTTACGGAAAATCAAAATTGTGCTTCTCGCCGCAGCGTGTTATTCTGTACACCGTAGCAATACAATAGTTTTTCGGAGGTGGACGCATGGACAACGAAAAAGATTTCCTTCTCATCCGGGCTGATGCGCTGCCAAGCGTGTTTTTAAACGTGGTAAAGGCCAAAAAGCTCATCGCCCAGGGGAAGGTGAAGAGCTCCTCCCAGGCGGCGCAGATGGCGGGCATCTCCCGCAGCGTGTTTTACAAATACAAAGACAGCGTGTTTGAATACGACACCGTGGCGTCGGACCACATCATCACCCTGTCCGTATTATTATATGACGAGCAGGGGATATTATCCAGCGTGCTCAGTGAAATGTCGGCCCAGGGGGCCAATATCCTCACCATCAACCAGAGCATCCCAGTGGACGGGGTGGCCCACGTGTCCATCTCCGCCCGTATCGACGCCATGCCCACCAGCATTGGCGGCCTGCTGGAAAAGCTGTCAAAGCTCTACGGGGTGGTAGAGGTGAAAAACATCATGGGGAAATAAAGGGGTTTTATCAGATGAAACAGATTGCCATTATGGGCTATGGGGTGGTGGGCAGCGGCGTGGCCGAGGTCTTTGCCAAAAACCACGAGAGCATTGTCAAAAAGGCAGGGGAAGAGCTGGAAATCAAGTATATCCTGGAGCGCCGCGACTGCACCGGCGACCCCAACGAGGCCAAAATCGTCAGAGATTTTGAACAGATTGTAAACGACCCCGCCGTCTCTGTGGTGGTGGAGGTCATGGGCGGCCTGCATCCGGCCTACGACTTTGTCAAAGCCTGCCTGGAACAGGGCAAGAGCGTTGTCACCTCCAACAAAGAGCTGGTGGCCCAGGCCGGGGCGGAGCTCTTGGAGCTTGCCCGGGCGAAAAATGTGAATTTCTTCTTTGAGGCCAGCGTAGGGGGCGGCATCCCCATTATCCGGCCGCTGCACTCCTGCCTGGCAGCCAATGAAATCACCGAAATCGCCGGGATTTTAAATGGCACCACCAATTTCATCCTCACCAAGATGGCCCACGAAGGGGCGGGCTTTGACGAGACCCTCCGCCTTGCCCAGCAGCTGGGCTATGCCGAGCGGGACCCCACCGCCGACATTGAGGGGCTGGACGCCTGCCGCAAAATCTGCATCCTGGCCTCCCTGGCCTTTGGGCGGCACGTGTACCCCGACCAGGTAGCCGTGCAGGGCATCACCGGCATCAGCCGGGAAGACGTGTCCCTGGCCGCCTTTGCGGGCTATGCCGTCAAGCTCATCGGGCGGGTGAAGAAGCTGGAGAGCGGCAGGGTGATGATTGCCGTCTCCCCGGCCCTCATTGAGCACGAGAGCCAGCTGGCCTCCATCAACGATGTGTTCAACGGCATTTTAGTGCGGGGCGATGCCACCGGCGATGTGGTGTTCTATGGCAAGGGCGCAGGCAAGCTGCCCACCGCCTCCGCCGTGGTGGCAGATGTTATCGACGCCGTAAAGGCCGCCGGCACCGTGGGCTCCCTCTACTGGACCGACCAGGGGAGAGAGGGCTACGTGGAGGACCCCGCCAAGGACGAGACCGCCTTTTTCCTGCGGCTGGGGGGTGTCTCCCAGGAAAAGGCGCTGGCCCTCTTCCCCGGCAGCCGGGTGCTCTCCGCCTCGCCGGAGGAGACGGCCCTCCTCACCCCTGTGCTGGAAAAGGGCAGGGTGGAGGAGCTGCTCCAGGGGATTCCCACCCTGTCAAATATCTGCGTGCTGGACTATTGAGTCCCGCGAGGAAAGGAAGGAGCAAGGTTGAAAATAAATTTTCAACCTAGCTTTTTGTGGCCTTCGCCGCCAGAAACGGCAGCGATTTTGCTGCGCAAAACCACCCCAAAAGGGGAGAGAGGAAGCCTTCGCGAGGGCAAAGGCTATGGTTATACCCATGAAAATCCGGATTCCCGCCACCAGCGCCAACATCGGCTCCGGCTTTGACAGCCTGGGGCTGGCGCTGAATATGTACAACTACGTATGGATGGAGGAGCAGGAGGGCGTGGAAATCATCTCCCTGGACGACACCCCCGTCCCCACCGACAAGAGCAATCTCATCTACCAGAGCGCCCAGTACCTTTATGACCTCTGCGGCAGGCGGCTGCCGGGCCTCAAAATCAAGCAGCTCAACAACATCCCCATGGCAAGGGGCCTGGGCAGCTCCTCCGCCTGCATCGTAGCGGGCCTTTTGGGGGCCAACCGCCTGCTCAACAGCCCCTTAAGCACAGATGATTTGGTGAATATTGCCGCCGTGAAGGAGGGCCACCCCGACAACTCCACCCCCGCCATCCTGGGCGGCCTGGTGACAGCGGTGCTGGACGGGGGGAAGGTGTACAAGGTAAAGCAGGAGATTATGCAGCACATGCGCTTTGCCGCCTTTATCCCGGATTTCGAGCTGAAAACCGAGGTGGCCCGCCATGCCCTGCCCCGGGAAATCGCCCATAAGGACGGGGCCTATAACCTGGCCCGGGCGGCCCTGATGTCGGTCTCCCTCTACTCCGGGCACTTTGAGAACCTGCGGGTGGCGGCAGGGGATAAGCTCCACCAGCCCTACCGCCTGCAATACATCACCGGTGCCTCCGAGGTCTTTGGCCTGTCCTACGACCTGGGCGCCTATGCCACCTACATCAGCGGTGCCGGCTCCACCCTCATGTCCATCATCAGCGACCAGAACAGCGGCGAGTTTGAGGAAAAGGCCCGCAAAGCCCTGGACGGCATGGGCCTGGATAAGTGGCGCATCGAGGTGCTGGACATCGACAACAGCGGCACAAAGGTGACAGCCTCCTAGGGCCCGCTTGTCAATTTGTCAATCCCATTCCATTTGGAATATACTGGGCATGGCAGCTTCTGCCGCGGCAGGCCTCTGCTGTTCCCAGATTTACAGATTGGAGGAACCATACAAGATGAAGACCATCGTACAGAAATTCGGCGGCTCGTCTGTGGCAAATGCCCAGCGGGTCTTCAACGTGGCGCGCATCGTCACGGAAGCCTATAACCAGGGCAATAACGTGGTGGTAGTCGTTTCCGCCCAGGGCGATACCACTGATGATTTGATTGAAAAGGCCAAGGAAATCAACCCCAACCCCTCCAAGCGGGAAATGGATGTGCTCTTAGCCACCGGCGAGCAGATGTCCATGTCGCTGTTGGCGATGGCAATTGAAAAGCTGGGGTGTCCTGTCGTGTCCCTCACAGGCTGGCAGGCCGGGGTGCGCACGGATACCAACCACGGCGCCTCCCATATCAAGACACTGAAGGCCGAGCGCATCCAGAATGAGCTGGCGAAAAAGAACATTGTCATTGTGGCGGGCTTCCAGGGCATCAACCGCTATGACGATGTAACCACCCTGGGCCGGGGTGGCTCCGATACCAGCGCCGTAGCCATTGCCGCCTCTCTCCACGCCGACCTGTGCCAGATTTTCACCGACGTAGACGGCGTCTATACCGCCGACCCCCGCCTGGTGCCGGGCGCCCGGAAGCTGGACGAAATCACCTACGACGAGATGCTGGAGCTTGCCTCCCTGGGGGCCCAGGTGTTACATAACCGCTCGGTGGAAATGGCAAAGAAATTTCATGTGGATTTGGAAGTGCTTTCCAGCCTGGAGGATAAGCCGGGCACAAAAGTGAAGGAGGTCACAAAAATGGAAAAAATGCTGATTAAAGGCGTGGCAAAGGACGACAATGTGGCGAGGATTTCGGTCATGAACGTGCCGGACGTGCCGGGCATTGCCTATCGCATCTTCTCCATGCTGGCCGCCAAGCGCATCAATGTGGACATCATCCTCCAATCCGTGGGCCGCGACCAGACCAAGGACATCTCCTTCACCGTGGAAAAGGACCAGAAAGACCGGGCCATCCAGCTCCTGGAGGAGGCCAAGGACACCATCCAGGCCAAGAGCATCGTCTGCAACGACAATATCTGCAAGGTGTCCATTGTGGGTTCGGGGATGCAGTCCAACCCTGGCGTGGCCTCCCGCATGTTCGGCGCGCTCTTTGAGTCCAATATCAACATCCATATGATTTCCACCAGCGAAATCAAAATCTCCGTCCTCATCGACCTGGAAGATGGCAAGCGGGCTGTCACCGCTATCCATGACGCCTTCTTCGACGAGTTCAACGCGTAGTGATTTTCCCCTGCCGATAGAAAAGCGCCGGTTCCCCATCCCAGGGGCCCGGCGCTTTTTCCTGTGAAGGTGGGAATATCTCTACCGCTTTTCCTCCTCTTTCCAGATGGCCCGCCACCTGGCCTGCTCGGCCCGCTGCTCATAGGTGGCCTTGGGCAGGCTCCAACGGAACCGGGCAGCCAGCAGCCGGATGCCCAGGGTGAGCACCACCCCCACCGGCACGGCCACAAAATCCGGCACCCCAAACCGCAGCAGCCAGTAGTAGCTCATGGCCCCCGCAATGGCTGCCACCGCGTAGATGTGCTTGTGCAGCACCGCGGGGATGGCCCCGCTCATCATGTCCCGCAAAATCCCCCCGCCAATGCCGGTGAGGGTGCCCACAAATACACAGAGAAAGGCATTGTCCAAATACCCTGCGGAAATGGCAGTGCTCACCCCTGTCACCGAGAAAATCCCCAGCCCAATGGCGTCAAAGAGGTTGATGATACCCGAAATCTTGCTCTTTTGAATCTCGTCATATCCCCCGGTCCTCCACACGACAAAGAACACCAGCAAGGAGAACAGGAAGGCCAGGAAGGTGTAAATCGGGTTGCGGAACATCATCGGCGGGAAAGACCCCAGCACAATATCCCGCAGCGCACCGCCCCCCACCGAGGTTGTCACCCCCAGCAGCACAATGCCGAACAAATCCAGCCGCCGCTCCACCCCCAGCAGCGCCCCCGACACCGAAAACGCCGCCACGCCCAAGAGCTCCGCCAGAAAAATCAATGTCCCCATCCACCCGGCTTCCATCCACTTCCGCTCCCCTTTTGTCTTCTCTCTGTGGACATTGCCCTGTCCACTTTTATGCTATCGTCTATTTTACCACAGCTTTTCAATTTTTCAAGTGCCCTTCCAAGGATTTTTGTCCGCTGTAGAAAGACAAATTGCCCAAACCCCACCCAATCCGGGAAATGACAAAAATTGTCGAACCAGGCAAAATAAAAATGCCCCCCAAAGGGGGGCAAGGTGCTGCAAAAAACGGGTGGCAGTTTGCCGCCACCCTCTGAAGGATTGCACCCTTCCAGGCCACAGCCACGATTAGGAAACCCGCCACTCTGGCAAGTGGCGGGTGAAAAGCTGCTACAAGGCCAACCGCTTATCGCAGCGCCTTTTTATCCCCCTTAATCCCCAATTTGCCAACCGGCCAACCCCCAGGGGTGTTTCCCCAAAGAAACATGTTATAGGCTCCCGCTCCTTGGAGCTGGTATGAGGCGCAGCGCGCAAAGTACGCGCCGTGGGCTGGCCGGGCCGCTTTTCCTAGGCCCTCTTTTAGAATGCTGGCGCCGGCAGTAACGAAAAGAGTTCGCTTTGGGCAGTCCCGCCCTGGCGTTACCCCTCCCGCTTCCTCCGCAGCAGGCTTCCCGCCGGGATTTCCCTGTCCAGCGGAAAGGAAAACGCCATTGCCGCGTGGTTGGTGGAGGCGATTTCCGCCCCCTCCCCGTCCAGGAGCGCCTCGATTTTCACCTCATAGGGCCTCTCTCCCGGTGACACCACTTCCACCATGTCCCCAGGGAAGCACCGCCCCCGCTGCACGCACTGTACCCGGCCATCCTCATAGCCCTGCACAACGGCAATGACCTCCCACTGCCGCAGGTAGCCGCCGTTTTCTAAGCACTGCCCGTTTTGGATAGGGCCGAAGTAAAACCCGGTGGAGTATTCCCGGTGGCTCACCTTTTCCACTTCCTCTGCCAGCCAGCCCGGCAGCACAAAGCTCTCGGGGTCTTGCCTGTACAGGTCGATGGCCTGCCGGTAGGCCCCTGTCACCACGGCGGTGTAGTAGGCCGATTTGGCCCGCCCCTCGATTTTAAAGGAGGAGATGCCCGCCTCTGCCAGCTCCCGGATGTAGGGCAGCATACACAAATCCTTGGCATTCAAAATAAAGCTGCCCCGGTCCTCTTCCTCAATGGGGTAGTATTCCCCAGGCCGCTTTTCCTCCACCAGGCGGTAGCGCCAGCGGCAGGGCTGGGAGCAGCTGCCCCGGTTGGAGTCCCGCCCCGTCAGGTAGTGGGAGAGCAGGCACCGCCCGGAGAAAGAGACGCACATGGCCCCGTGTACAAAGGCCTCGATTTCCAGCTCCGGCGGCGTCTTGGCCCGGATGGTTTTGATGTCCTCCAGCGAGAG
Organism: Oscillospiraceae bacterium; assembly: GCA_022791315.1. Taxonomy (GTDB): domain Bacteria; phylum Bacillota; class Clostridia; order Oscillospirales; family Ruminococcaceae; genus JAAVYW01. Next base: position 56,252 of record JAAVYW010000053.1, read on the forward strand.
CTCCCTTGCCAGCACCACCCGGCTGGCCCCCAGGGCATGGAGCTCCCTGGCGGTGCGGTAGTTTGTCACCCCTGCCTGGGTGGAGACGTGCAGCGGCAGGGCAGGGAAGAGCCGCCGCGCCGTGAGGAACACCCCCATGTCCGCCACAATCAGGGCGTCCACCCCTGCGCCTGCTGCCTGTTCCAGGAATTCCGGCAGCTTCTCCGCCTCCTCGTTGGTGGGCACGATGTTGCAGGTGAGGTACACCTTCGCTCCCCGGCTGTGGGCCATATCCACCGCCGTTTTCAGCTCTTCCAGGGTGAAGTTGGCGGGGGCAGCACGCATCCCAAATTCCTTGGCCGCCAGGTATACTGCGTCCGCCCCAAAGAGCAGGGCGCTCCTGAGCCGTTCCATGTCCCCTGCCGGGGCCAGCAGCTCCGGCAGGGCGTTGCTTTGTCTCTCCAAGCTGTCTACTCTCCTATCTCATCCTCTGCCAGGTCCGAAGTGCCGTGGGCCCCGCCCACTGCCTCGGCCTTTGCCACATTGGCGTCGTGTTCCGCTGAGGTGGCGGCGTAGTAGTAGTTGCCCTCGTCGTCCGTGACAAAGAAGTAATACCCGGTGCTCTCGGGATACAGCACCGCTTCAATGGCCTGGATACCGGGGTTGGTGATGGGCCCCACAGGCAGCCCGTGGCAGCGGTAGGTGTTGTAGCTGTCATAGAGCTCCTGGTTGGGGGTGGTGAAATTGGGCTTGATATAGTCGTTGACGTAGAAGATAGTCACGTCCGAATCCAGGGTGGGGAAGGTGTCGGGGTTGTTCAGCCGGTTGTGGAACACCGAGGAGACCACCGGCATCTGGGCCGAGCCGGAGGATTCCTTTTCCACAATGGAGGCCAGCTTCACCACGTCGTCCACAGTCCAGCCCAGCTCCTCCATACGGGTGTAGTGCTGGGTTTCCACCCGGCGGTCAAAGTTGTCCAGGAACTTTTTCACCACCGAGGACACGTTCTCCCCCTCGTAAAACTCATAGGTGTCGGGGAAGAGATAGCCCTCCAAGCGGTAATACCGCCCGTTGTCCAGGGTCTCGGCGGGGAGGAAGTCGTAGTTGTAGGTGCCGGTCTGGATTTCTTTGATAAAGTCGTCGGCGCTGCACACGTTGTTTTTCTCTAGCAGGTTGGCAATCTGCACCGCGTTGAGCCCCTCCGGGAACGTGACGGTGACAACACTGAAGTCCCTGGACTGCACCGACATGCTGCTCAAAATCTCGGAATAGGACATATTGGCGTTGAGCACATAGGTGCCCGCCTGGTAGATGGGGGAGAGCTCCTTTTGCCCCAGGTAGAAGTTGAACAAAAAGGGCAGCTTGATAATCCCCTGGGCCTCCAGCAGGTCGGCCACCTGGTCGGCAGGGGTGTCGGCCCGCAGTTCCAGGGTCACTTCCCGCTCGGTCTTGTAGATGCCGAAATAGTCGCTGATGCCCGCAATGGCAATCACCGACAGGATGACCGAGACGCCCACCACAATGAGGGCATAGAGCAGCGCAGTAAACACATGCCCCCGCCGACCCACCCGTTTGCGCTTGGCGTAGCGCAGGGCAGGCTGCTCCGGCTCCTCCTCCCTGGCCCGGCGGGGCGGGGGAGAGGGTTCTCTCCGGCCGGGGGGCAGCTGCTGTTCCAGCTCCTCCCGCTCCCGCTTTTCTATGGAATTGAGCTTTTCAAACAGCTCCTCGAAATCGTCGTTTCCCTGTGCCATGGGCGTTCTCTCCTTCCCGTAGGTGGTTTTTGGGGGATGCCCCCTCTGAGGCAGGGCCGGCTCCATTGGCCGTCCCGCCGTCTTCTTTTCCCGGTGCCCTATATCGGCGAGGCCTGTGCGGCAAACATGCTTTGCAGGGCAAAAGGCCCCGCGTCAGGCCTCAGGGGAATTTGCCCCAAGGGCCTATGCCCGAAAGGGCCGCTTTAGGAACCTGGGCGTAGCCAGCAAATCGATGGGCACGTCATAGCGTCCCCTGGGCAGCCGGTGGGAGATGCACTCGTTGTAGCAGATACCCACCTTGAACCCGTCATAACGGGAGAGGAAGCGGTCGTAATACCCCTTCCCATATCCCAGCCGGAAGCCAAAGTGGTCAAACCCCAGCCCCGGCACGATGCAGAGGCTGTCGTCAAACTGGGTCACTTTCCGGCATTGTTCCGGGATGGGCTCCAGCACGCCGAACGCCCCCTTTTCCAGCTGGTCAAAGGAGGTGATTTCGTAAAAGTCCATCAGCCGTTCCCCTTCCCGGCAGCGGGGGACGCACACTATTTTGCCGTCCTCCCAGGCCTGGCGGATGATTTTCTTGGTGTCCACCTCAATGGCGGTGGAGACATAGGTGAGCAGCATGGCGGCGCCCTTGTACTGGTAGGTGCTGAACACCCGGTTCCGGATGCGGTGGTCGGCCTCGGCCTTTTGCTCCGGGGACATGGCCCGGCGCAGGCCCTTGAACTTGTCCCGCAGGTCTTTTTTCACCTGGCGGATGTCTATCCTTCGCATAACAACGACTCCTTCAGTGCCATGGCCTTGGTAGAGCCCCGCAGCACTTCTGCCAACTTGAGGGCAAAGGGCAGCGCAACCCCGGCGCCCCTGGCGGTGATAAAGCGCCCGTCCTGCACCACAGCCTCTTTTGTGGCCGTGGCCCCGGTGAGCTGCTCCTCAAAGCCCACGTAGCAGGTGGCCTTTTTCCCCTCCAATAGGCCCATGTGCCCTAGAATGGAGGGGGCGGCGCAGATGGCGGCCAGATAGATTTCCCGGGTCATTGCCACCTGGATGCAGGCTCTTACAATTTCGCTCTTTTCCAAGTTCAGGGTGCCGGGCATGCCGCCGGGCAGCACCAGCATCTGCACATCCCGGTTCATGTCCACCTCTTCTGCCGTGATGTCGGCCGCCACGGCAATCCCGTGGGAGCCGGTGACGGTCTTGCCGGTGACGCCCACTGTCACCACTTCCAGCTCGGCCCTGCGCAGCAGGTCAATGGGGGTGATGGCCTCCACCTCTTCAAATCCGTCAGCCAAAAAGACATAAATCATTCTGTCACAACCTCTTTTCTCTTTATCTTTTCCCAAAAGGGGCCATAAAATCAAACTGCTTTCCCTGGTTTCGCCAGCACCTTCTCTACCAGCGCCCACACATCCGCCGCAATCTCCTCCCGGGAGCGGATACGTCCCCCGTCCCCGCAGGATACCACCTGGAACCCCAGCTGGCTTGCCGCATAATGGGCGCATTCCCGGCACTGCCGCAGATAGGCCCTGTCCCGCTCGTGGATGTCCCGCTTGCCCTCGTCCCCCCCATAGCGGGCCGAGAGCAGGCTGTCGGCCAAGGCGGGCTCCAAATCCAGGAACACGGTCAGGTCAGGCTCGGGCAGTTCCAGCAGCCGGTATTCGTAGTCTGTGAGCCAGTGCAGGTAGCTGTCCCACTGTGCCCTTGGCAGCTTCCCCATCTGGTGGATGGCGTTGGAAGTGGTGTACCGGGCGCTGACAATGGCCTTGCCCGCCCGGTAGTCCGCTTCCCAGAATTTTTTAAAGCTGGCAAACCGGTCCACCGCGTAAAAGGAGGAGGCAGCATAGGCGTTCACAGCCTCCGCCCCGTCCCCGAATTCCCCCCGCAGATACATGCTCACCAGCGCAGAGGAGGGCTCTTGATAATCCGGGAAGGAGATAAACCGGCTGGGGATGGAAAGCGCCTCCATCTTCTCCCGCAGCAGTTCCAGCTGGGTGGTCTTGCCGCTGCCGTCCAGCCCTTCAATCACCAACAGTTTTTCCCGCTTCACGCTTTTCCCCCCCGCAGCGCCTGATAAAAGGCCCGCATCTCCCCGGCCCTCCCGCAGGACATCTTTCCCTCGGGGCAGCTCCCCGCAAAGCAGGGGGGCCCGGCCTTGGAGAAGAGCACAGGGGCCTTCTCCAAGCACAGCCGCAGCATCTGCAGGGCCACCTCCCGGATTTCCCACTGCGCCCGGTTGCACAGCCGGTGCCGGAAAAAGTTGTAGAGGCTGCGGGCGTTCATGGTCACCACCATCTTGGTGTCGCAGGCGTTGGGCAGCACAAAGCGGGCGTCCTCAATGGCCTTTTTCTCCGCCAGCCGTTTGGCCTCCTTTTCGCCCTTCCCCTGGGCCAAAAACTCCTGCCGGTGTTTTTCCTGGAGCAAAGCGGCGATTTTGTCATAGGCCTCCCCGGCAGCCTCCATGGCCTCGGCAAAGAGGGCCTTTGCCTGCGGCACCGCGGCAATCTCCGGCGGTACAATGTAGTCAAAATCCCGCTCCTTCACATACCGCTGGCTCTGCACGCTGTAGGAGGCAATCCGGTGCCTGGTAATCTGGGCCAGCAGCGAGCGGGACACCCCTTCGATGGCAAAGGTAAAGGAGGCGTGCTCAATGGGGCTCTCGTGCCCGATTTCCGCAAGCATCTCCAAAAAGGATTCCACCTTTTCCGGCGTCAGCCCCTCCAGCAGCTCGTCCACCGTGCCCCTGCTGTAGCACAGCTTGGCCGCGGCAGCCACTACGGTTTCCGCCTCCGGCGTGCAGGCAATGAGCCGCACCACAGGTCTTGTCTCCATGGGTTACACTTCCTCCCCCAGCAGCTCCCGCTGTTTTTTCTTGCTAAACCCGGCCAGCACCAGCCGGTAGGACTCTTCCAACATGTGCTTCACCGTCTCGTCGGGCACTGTCCCGGTGGGCCGGATAGAGTTCCAGTGCTGCTTATTCATATAGTATCCCGGCACAATGTCTTCATACTGTTCCCGCAGCAGCTCCCCCTCTTGGGGCAGCAGCTTGCAGGTGATATAGTAGGGCACGTCCTGTTTGTCCAGGCAGACCGCGGCAAACATCTTGTCCCCCAGAAGATAACGGACCCAGTTCCAGTCTGCCTGCAAATCCTTGCTCACGCCGGGCTTGTCCAGGAGATACTCGTCAATCCATTCGTAGGCCATGGGGCCCATCCCCTCTCCATACACATATTCCTGTGCCACATTATAGCACAAATTTCATGGCGTGTCTGTAAATTTTTCAAGATTTCCCTGAAAACCCCAGGTCGACCAGTGGTTTCCCTGGAAAAACCGGAGGAAACCACTGGTCGGTTGACAGGTTTCAGGCCTTTGGACTATAATTAAAGCACTGCAAAAGACGGAAAACGGTTCGTTAAAAGCCTGCGGCCACCGCAAAACAATCCTTTTTGGGGAGTGGCTCTATCATCGAACCGTTACAAACAGAAAGGCGGGATGTCCCATGGATTCGGCACAGACCGGACACTTCATCACCCACTTGAGGAAAGAAAAGCAGATGACCCAAAAAGACCTGGCCTCCCTTCTAGGCGTCACCGACAAGGCGGTCTCCAAATGGGAGCGGGGCCTCTCGTTCCCGGATGTAACCCTGCTGCCCCTCCTGTCAAAGTCCCTGGGCGTGACGGTGGAGGAACTGCTGGAACCCCCTGCCTCCCTTCCCGAGGCCGCTCTGCCGGAGCCGCCCCGCCGTCCCCTTGGCTGGAAGCGGGCCTATACGATATGGATTCTCCTGGGCACGCTGTTCTTAGGCATCCTCCCCTGCATCATCTGTGACCTGGCCCTCACCGGGGAACTGAGCTGGAGCCAGTTCCCCATCAGTAGCTGCCTGTTCACTGGCCTCTCCATCGCCCCTCTGCTGCTGCCAGGCCGAAAAGGGGAGGTGATGGCCCTGGGGGTCTACACCCTGTTGCTGCCTCCCTACCTGCTCTACCTCACCCGCCTGGTGGGCAGCCCGCCCCTGATGCGCCCCATTGCCCTGGGCTGCTGCGCCATCTGGCTGCCCTTCTTCTGGCTCACAGCCCTTCTCCTCTGGCGGGATAAGGGTAGCCACATCCGTTCAGTGGGTCTTGCCCTGCTCCTTGTCATCCCCTTTGCCGCCGCCACCAACTTGCTCCTGTCCCATTTCCTGGGAGAGCCCCTTGTGGATGTGTGGGATGTGCTCACCTGCCTCGCCCTGGCTGGCGGCGGCATCTCCTGCCTGCGGGCGGGTTCCAAAAGGGGGCAAGCCAATCCATGACAGTTGTTGCCCATATCCGCACTGATTTCCCCAGCAAATTCGGCATCCCCCGCCAGAGCGGCCTGGTAGAGGGCCTCACCGGGGAAATCGTCTTCGAGCCCCCCTTCCGCAGCCCCGAGGCGGTGCGGGGCTTGGAGCAGTTCTCCCATATCTGGCTGCTCTGGGGCTTCTCCCAGGCCAAAGAGGGGGGCCTCACTGTGCGCCCGCCCCGCCTGGGGGGCAATACCCGCCTGGGCGTCTTTGCCACCCGTTCCCCCTTCCGTCCCAACAACATCGGCCTCTCCTCTGTGCGGCTCCTGGCAATCCGCCGGGACCCTTCCCTGGGCCCGGTGCTGCTGGTGGAGGGCGCCGACCTGCTGGACGGCACCCCCATCTATGACATCAAGCCCTACCTCCCCTACACCGACTCCCATCCCGATGCCTCCGAGGGGTACACAGCCCATACCAGGGGGCACGCCCTCCAAGTGGAATTTCCTCCTGCGCTGCTGTCTAAATATCCCGAGGAAAAGCGCCAGGCTGCCGTCTCCCTCCTCTCCCAAGACCCCCGCCCCGGCTATTCCCACGACCCAAGCCGCATCTACGGGATGCCCTTTGCCGGTTACGACATCCGCTTCACCGTAGAAGGGGACACCTTGCGGGTGGCAGATGTGGTGGAGCTCGACACCTGAAATGGCGCCTCATCCCAAAAAGAAAAAATGCCGCTTTACGTTAGAAGCGTAAAGCGGCATTTTAAAAGCCAAACCATATGTGGCGCTGTGCGCCCCTCATAAAATATGTTCCCAGTATTTCAGGCAAGTGTCTACAATATCCGGGTCGTATGCAATACCCCGGTTCTTTTTAATTTCCTCATAGGCCTGGGCATTCGTCAGCGCTTTCCGGTAAACCCGGTTTGACAGCATCGCGTCAATGGAGTCACACACGGCAATGACGCGGGCCCCCAGCGGGATGTCTTCTCCAGCCAGGCCCTCCGGATACCCCTTGCCGTCCCAACGCTCGTGGTGGTGCAGCACACCGGGGCAGAGGGGTTCCAGCCCCTTTTGCTGCCGCAGAATGTCTGCGCCCATAATGGTGTGCTGCTTAATTCTGTCAAATTCCTCGTCTTCCAGCGGCCCCCGTTTCAGCAGGATTGCGTCGGGAATTCCGATTTTCCCGATGTCGTGGACAAGGGCCATCGATGTGATGATGATAGTCTTTGTCAGAGGAAAGCAATGCGCCAAACAGAGCCGCAGGGCCATCAGGCTCACCCGTTCCGAGTGGAACGCAGTGTAGGCGTCTCGCTTATCCAGTAGCTTCACAAGGGTTTGGAGGATTGCGGATTGGTCGATAATTGGCACAACAATGGAAATATCCTTCAAACCATCCATGGCCGACATGAGATGGCTTGAGTCCCCATAGTGCGCTGTTTCCCAGTCCGCCAGCCTGGATGTCTCGCTGATTACTGTCGTATAAAAATTTTCTCCAAAAAACATAGGATTCTCCTTATATATGTAGTGTAATTCAACTCTGTCGAAAATTTTCATAAATTCATAAAGCGTTAGTGGGAAGGGGAGAAGGGGCCCTTTATCGCAAGGGGATTTTTACACTTTTACCAAATAGCGTACTTTCCTGTAAG
>JAAVYW010000075.1 GCA_022791315.1 Oscillospiraceae bacterium
CTTTGCCATTTAGTCGTCCTCCTCTTCATCTGCCTTGTCCGCCACATTTTCCACGGTTTTCTTGAGCTTATGCACCAGCCTAGTGAGGAACCCAGGCAACGGGAAACCCTCAATACTGCCCAAATTCTCCAGGATACTGATGAGCTCATTGAGAATCAGCCACATGGTGATTACCAGCCCAAAGGCGAAGGACACCGGGTGTCCCAACCCTACAGCAGCTATGCCGGACATCAGCAGCCAATCCACACAGCCTCCAACAACTACCAGTACCAGGTATCCCAACTTCTTCACGATACCGATGATGCCGGTGCGGCTGTCCAGCTCCCTATGTACCCAGGCGGCAGTGAGGCCGGTTGCGTAGTCCAGCACCATCACTACCGCCAGCATCATTACGGGGATGGCGAGCTGGTTGAAGTACCCCAGCAGGCCAGCCGAAACTGTGGCGATGATTGCTTTCAGAATGTTCTCTTTCATTTTGACAACTCCTTTCGGGATAGAAAAATTCACCTGTCCTCATCAGGAGGGCAGGATTAAGACACGGATATGGGTGTCATCCAGACGGGCCATGACGCGGTAAGGGGTGCGCTGATCCGAATGGACGGCGATGCCGCCCTCTCCCACCTTGCACCAGCCGTTCACCTGGCAGGAGCCGTCGTCCACAGCCACCAGCTTCCCCAGCAGCCCCACGGCATCCCACTCGGGCCGCTCGGTGCGGGGGATGTATTTCTGCGTATGGTCATATTTTGGATTCACCTTTTGCCGGTGCTCGGTACGAGCCGGAAGAATCTCTCGGGTGATGGTCTGGCCGGGATTCTCCGGGTCAGGCTCCTCCATGGTTTCGGCAGGCAAGTCCACATCCTCCCAGACAGGCCGCCCGAAGATGTCCGTCTCGAACATCCCGGCCCACTGGTCATCGTAGACATCCCCCACCACAGAGGGACTGCCGGAGACGATACCTAGGATATATTCATCGGCGGGAGTGGCGATACGGATTTTCTCACCGTCTAAGGTGACGAAATGGCCTGCACGGCCTTCTTTCTGCGGGTTTTTGTCAGCCCACTCAAAAAGTTCGGCGTAGTCAGCACCGGAGGCATTATAATTACCTTTGGCATAAACTCCAGTAGTTGTCACTCGAAAAGCGTTTGCGCGTTTAGTCTCATCAAGCCCACTTCCAACGATAAGCACATCAGCTTCACTATCGCTCGCATTATTGTATGCTCCAATTGCAGTTTGACATCTTTTGTGAGCGATTGTGTAGCACCCTCCGGCATGAGAATAATCCCCATCAGCTACACTATTGTTACCCTCGGCATGAGAATTACGTCCATTCGCAAATGTATAGCTTCCCTCTGAATGGGAAAATTCTCCATTGGCGTGTGACCTACTATTTTCGGCATGGGAACCTCTAGCTGTGGCTATAGACCCCATACCCTCGGCATGAGATGCATATCCTTGGGCGATACACCCAGCTTCGCCATTAAAATGCCCACCTTCGGCGTGGGAAGCCTCTCCTGTGGCGCTGCAATTGTCTCCTTCTGCAACAGCAAATTTTCCCGCAGTGCCCTCGGTTCCCAATACGGCACTCCCATCTCCAACAGTTGTTCCGCTTTTGCGTCCAAGTGAAATACTACCTGTAAAGGTTGGCGAGGCAATCGTAGCATAATTGTTATGTGTATGATTCGACGTTGCCGCCCCCACTTGTGATGCCGTGTGCGTATGACTGGTATCCGATTTTCCGGCTAATTTCGTTGTCACTTCCGATTCTGTAAAATACCGGTCATCGTGCGTGTGTGAGGCGGCAGGAAATGCAGAGGGGACATTTTCCAAATCTGAAAAATTGCCCGACCAAGCCACCCGATGCAAAGACGCATACCATTTTTTCAGCTTCCCCAGGATACCCGGCATAGTGTCCCCGCTCTGAATATTCCCCAGCGTCTCTGCCTCCTCGAATTCCGGCGTCCCGGCGGCTTTGCTCTCTGCTATCTTCTTCACCGCCGCCGTGTTGTCAATGAGGCC
>JAAVYW010000054.1 GCA_022791315.1 Oscillospiraceae bacterium
CATCCATCCGAAGCCAAGAGATTTCACCGATTCTCCCCCATGCTTCATACCAGTTGCCTCTTTGGGCGGTTTTCATTTCATCAAAAACACCCTCGTTCGCCAGCAGGTTAGGGCTGGACAACGGCTCGTATGCAGGGGCCCCATATTCTTCCACAATGTCCGAATAAATGGTTTCTGCAAGCTTTGCCGCTTCCTCGGCGCTATCGCAATCATAACGATATTCAAGGCCGCAGAACAAATCAGGGCTCATCATCAGGGTTTGCGTAAACTCTTTCCCCTCTATGGTAACCGTCTTATCCAAAGACCACGCCCCAGACCCCTCGGGCTTTTCTACAAGGTCTTCTATGGAGAAGTCCCATTCCTCTGCCATGTCTCCCAGGCTTTTACCGTACAGCGTTTCCAGGTAAGCGACATCCTTGCTGTCAAACGGAAAAGTGAGGGAAGTCTTTCCCTTTTGACACCCGCATAGGCTGAGCAGCAGTGCTGCGCAGAGAATCAGTGCCGGGAATTTCCTTTTCAAGGTTTCAACCATAGAAATACCTCCCAAAATTAACTATACTCCTGCGGTTACGGAATAGGTTTTTCCATCGATTTCCGCTGTATATGTTAAATGATTTCCGGGGCTGGTACTGCCGGCTCCTGTGTAGATGACGCGGTCACTGCGATAGGGCTGAGATTTCGAGTACGTAGTCCCAGCTACAGGGCTTGCCTTGCTGACTCTAATGCTATAATCAACGGTATTAGCTACAAATTTAAAATCTGGATAGCTATAGGAGGCACCGCTGCAAATATAAACCATGCTAATGTTAGAAACATTGCATGTATTATACTTGGTATATTTAACTTTAACCCCTTCTGGATGTGTAAACAAATACCAATCATCTTCGTACTGATTATAAACAGCAGTACCGTGAATCATAACCTTGCCAGTGATTTCAAAGTCATGGGAATTTCCGCCTCGAGCGACAGCCGCGCTCATATCCACAAAACCCGTTCCGTCAGCGGCGACAAGCGCCAGAACGTCCTTAGTGACCTTCGTTCCCTCTTTATTGATGATAACCAGCGCGCTGCCATCATTGCCGCCATCAGAAGACAGGGGCGCTATGCCCGATTCGGTAGAAGAAAGGGGAACCAGCTCAATAACTGTATCCTCCGTCACCGGAATACCCTCTTCCTCCAGCATTTCCACCATAGCGGAAGAGGCCGCCCGCCCCTTGATGCTGCGTGTTTCCTGCGCAGGGGAGTTACCGAGCTTTTGCGCCGCCGATGCGCTCACTGTGAGAACGCTGAATCCCATTACAAGCGAAAGAACGAATGATAATGCTCGTTTCATAGAGAATACCTTCTCGTATTATATAAGTCACAAAATATATATTCCAGGTTTCAATATTTTTTCAGATATCTGAGAACAAATTAAGAAAACCACATCTTCTTCTCCTTCTTTCATTTTATATTATAAAGTCTTGAATCTATATATAAGATACACCTATTCCCTTTACTTGTCAAGCTAATCTCATAAACTTTATTTACTTTAAAACATTTTTTTATCAAAAATACACAAGACTATGCGTCAAAATTGAAGAAGAGAGTCCTTGCGACCACAAAAAGAAAAAGCTGAGTCTCGCACTCCGCAGAGTGCAGTCAAGCGCAAGTTTAGCCCTCATTTAGCCCAATCAAAAAAGGCCGGGATTATCCCGGCCCTTTGCCCTTTCTACCGCACCTTTTTCCTCTTCCTCCCCAGCGCAATCCCCGCCGCCAGCAGCCCAACCCCGGTTATCGCCGATACCAGGAGAATCAGCAGGAATACGTTGTTGGAAATGACCTGGGAATTTGCCCAGTCGGCCAGGTTCCCCCGCAGGAAGGAACCGCCGTAAGAGCCCACCTTGGGCAGGAGGAACAGGAAGAGCACATCGTTGAGTGTGGCGGTAAACACGCCCGTAGCCAGCACAATGATTCCCGCCTTTGCCATCGGGTGCAGCCGGAAATACCGTGCCGTCACAAAGATAAACCAGGGCAGCAGCAGGCACCAGGTGGCAGAGAACAGGGCGTTGTGCCAATAGTATTCCCCGCCGTATTTGGCGCTGGAAATCAGAATCCCGAACAGCCACAGGGTGTCCCAGAGCATCACCACTGCCCCCTTGTGGGCGGAAAAGGGCTTTGGCAGCGGGATTTGATGGATGACCACCGGCCCGAACACCACCGACAGCCCGAACATCACCGGCACGGCTGCCGTGAAGAACCAGTCCCCGCCGGTGTAGAGGCAGCAGGCCAGCAGGAGCAGCAAGAGCCACAGGGTGTCCCAGAGGAGCGCGGTGAGGATTTTGCGGTTTTGCAGCACCTTTGGCAGCGGGATTTGGTTTACCACCACCGGCCCGAACACCACCGATAGCCCGAATATCACCGATACGGCTGCTGTGAAGAACCAGTCCCCGCCGGTATAGAGGCAGCAGGCCAGCAACAGCAGCACCACCGACCCGGCGAAGCAGCCGACGGCCTTGGAGAATTTGTACTCGTTTGCCAGCATGGGTACCACCGTGACGCTTGCCACCGCCAGCAGCGATGTCAGCACAAGGAAGAACCAGTCCAGCGCGTGCCCCACAGCCAGGTTGCAGATGAGGCACACAATCACAGGTACCATCAGGGCCCCCGCTGTGATGAGCCCGGCAGTGACGGCAGTGCGCCGCTCGCTCCTCCGGTGGTTTTCCAGTACGGCGGCGGCTTCGGTGTTTAACGACTGTTCCACCCTGCTGTCGTTGAGCTGCTTTAACATCCGCGCGCAGTCCGGGCAGCCACGCAGGTGTTCCTCCACCAGGCGGCGGCTCTCTTCGCCGCACACATTGTCTTTGTACAGGGGCAGCAGGTCTTGAATAATCCCACAGGGGGAATTCTGTGTCATCTCTCATCCATCCTTTCCTGGAGTTTGAGTCTGGCGCGGTGGTAAGTGACCCGCGCCCAGTTTTCCGTCTTCCCGAAGATGAGCCCGATTTTTGCAAAGGGCAGCTCCCCGAACACCCGGAGCTGGAAGACCTCTTTATAGGGCTCCTCCATTTCGTGGAGGAGCAGGTGAATCCGCAGGGTAAGGGCGTCGTCCTCCACGCGCTGTTCCATACTCCCCGGCGCGGGGAGCCCCTCGTCGGAGGGGGATGTCCGCCCTTGGCGCTTCAGCTCGTCGGCAGCGGTGTTCTTTGCGATGGCGCACAGCCAAGTGAATTCCCCGGCCCTGCCCTCAAAACGGCTGCCCAACGCCTTGCAAAAGGCCTGCTGGGTGATTTCCTCTGCCAGGTGCGCGCTTTTCACCAAGGTCATGACATAGGAATACACCCGCATGTAATAGGTGTTGTACAGCTGCTCAAATTCCATCCTGCCTCACCCCGCTTTCACAGGTTAGACGGCCCGCCCCGCCTTTCGTTACAAAATTTTTTTGCCGCACAGCAAAAAAGCCCCTGCCGGGGCTATTTCAGGTCTAAAATCTTCCGTATCCTGGCTACCAGGCCATAGGAATACTGCACCCCGTGGAGGGAATTGTCCCCGTTGCGCCGGTTTTCATAGAAATAGTAGCGGGCCCTGCCGCCGTACAGGGTTTTCCACTCCAAAACATACTCCGGCAGCAGCTCCGACCGCTCCAAAACCAAACACAGCGGCACGTCCGGCGAAACCCGCGGGAAGGTCATCACCTCCCGGTAAGTCTCGTTTGTCCCGTCAAAGTTTTCGGGGAAAACGGCCCGCTTTAGCACCACATTGTGCAAAACCGTGTTCTGGGGCCGCACCAGGTTGGGGCAGGCGTATTTGCTCCGGGGCATGGGCTCGTAAAACTGGGGAGACATCCCCGGGAACTGCTCCTTATCCTCAAAATCCGTGCCGGCGGGATATTCCTGGATGGTGATGTTGTCCACCCATTCGCTCCCCCCGCTGAAAAAGGACCAGACTACCCGGATTCCCGTGAGAATCAGGCTTGCCAGCCCCACCACGGCCAGGGCGTTGTTGATGGAATCCCATACGGGTCTCTCCATTGCCGTCCCCCCTATGACCGGAATTCCGGTGGAATCTGGTCGTTGATAAACTTGCAGTAGGCCAGGTAGATTTCCCGTTCCCGGTCGGCCAGCCGGAAGCTGGGGGGCAGCACAAGCCACACAAAGACGCCGAGAACCAGCAGAGTGTACACGGTTTCCACCGAGAAGAGCACTGCCAGCAGGGGAGAAGGGGAGGCGGCGCTGAACACAAACGGGGCATAGGGCATGGATTGCACCAGGGTAACCACACTGGGCACTACAATAATCAAAAGCCCCAGCGACCCCTTTCCCCCCATTGCCCTGGGCATTGTCAGCACAAACAGGTGCAAAAGCAGCCGGAAGCCGTTGGCGGGCAGATAGGAGGCGTCCTCCAATCCCAGCACAATCAGGATGCCGTTTAGCACCTCATGCGCCAACAGCAGCCCCGTCAGTCCCCACAGCAAGGCCCTCCGCACCTGGGCAAAGCGTTTGACCTGGGGCTGGGCAGCGTAAAAGCCCTCCCGGTAATCCCTCGCCTGCTGTTTTGTCTCTTCGCTGAGTTTATAGACACCTTTCATGCTGCATCATCCTCCCTTTTCCTGCTTTTAGACTATCACAGGACGGCAAAATTTGCAATGGAGAACAGGCATAAAATACCCCCGCCTCCCGGTAATCCCGGGAGGCGGGGGACTCGTCGATGGGAGGCTACGAGGGTGAGCCTGTAGACCGTTCCCTGTCCGGATGGCACAGCCCCCGGCTGGGGCAGCTCCCGCAGCCGCAGCTGCAACCGCCCCGGTGGTGCAGGCGGTTATACACCCCCCGCCCCACAATGAAACCCACAATCCCAAAGACCAGAACTGCCCCAATCACAGTGGCAAGTGTCATAGCGTTTCCCTCCTATTTTCCTGTGGCGGCCACAGCCCGCACGGCCAGGTTGTTTTCATCATAGCGGTTTTTGCGCACCAGCAGGTAGAGGAACCCGGCCAGCACCAGCAGCGCCGCCACCGTGCCCACGCCAAAGGGCACCTCGCCGGTAATCAGCCCGCCCAACTGGTAGACAATCAGCGCCGCCCCATAGGCAAAGCCGCACATATAGCCGATGGCGGCGGCTGTCCACCTGCCGTTGTTCATCTCCCGCTTGATAGCCCCCATGGCGGCAAAGCAGGGCGCGCACAGGAGGTTGAAAATCATGAAGCTATAGGCCGAGAGGGGGGTAAAGGCCAGGGCGATGTTGCCCCAGATTTCTGCGCCGTCCTCTGCCACCTCGGCAAAGCCCAAGAGCACGCCAAAGGTGGAGACCACATTTTCCTTGGCAATCAGGCCGGTGACAGTTGCCACTGTGGCCTGCCAGTCGCCGAAGCCCAGCGGGGCGAAGAGGAAGGACACTGCGCCGCCCAGGACAGCCAGCAGGCTGCTGTTGTTGTCCTCCACCATGCCGAAGGCGCCGTCGGTGAAGCCAAAGCCCTGCAAAAACCAGAGGATGACTGAGGAGGCCAAAATTACAGTACCTGCCCGCTTGATAAAGCTCCAGCCCCGCTCCCAGGTGGCCCTGAGCACATTGCCCACAGCGGGCACGTGATAGGCGGGCAGCTCCATGACAAAGGGGGCCGGTTCTCCCGAGAAGGGCTTGGTCTTCTTGAGCAGGATACCCGACACAATCACCGCGCCGATGCCGATGAAATAGGCGGAGACCGCCACTGATATGCTCCCTCTAAAGTAGACAGCGAAAAAATAAAACTGTCGAAATAGGGGGAGCAATTAACATGAGCTTAAAAGGGAAAATAGGAGCGGAGGAAAAAATACAGGCAGTGGAAGATTATCTGGAAATGCGAAAGGGCA
>JAAVYW010000055.1 GCA_022791315.1 Oscillospiraceae bacterium
AACATGTGACAAACCTCCCTGTTTGAAGAAGCCCTGTTTTGTTCAGAAAAGTGTACATTTCTGAACAAAACAGGGGGAAGGTCGGGAGGGCTTGGAAATAGAAAAAAAATAGGAAAAAGGTGTTGTGTTTGTGGTGAAGTGACCGAAAAGTGGTAATGAAGGCGGTCGGGAAGGGAACGCAAACTCGACAAAAATAGAAAAACCCCTTGTTCAGAAAAGTACACTTTTCTGAACAAGGGGTTTTTGGTTTGTGATGTGGTGCAAAAGAATCAAAAAATGCGCTGATTTTCAAAGATAGAGGTGAAGGGGAATTCAAAATCAGGACAAGGGGAAACAAAAGTGGTGAAAGGGGATATTTTTGAACAAAACACCTGCTATTGTGCCCCAGGGAGGCACGGCCTCTAAAAATATTTTGCGATTAGGGTTTCAAAGATGCTGTCAATCTCTGTGAAGTCACAGGCGGAGACATAGTACTTTTCCAGTTGGTCGTGCCAGGCCTTGGCCTCCTTCATCAAGGTGTCGGCCTGGGAGAGGAGATTTTTGGCTGCCTTCATGTGGAAGCGCACCCGCGCGCTCTTGGCGTCCAGGGGCTGCATTTGGGTAAAGCGGCGGGCATGGATGTTTTTGGCGCCCGGCAGGTCAAACGCGTGGAAGTCGTTAGAGGTGAACACCCCCAGCCCTAATTCCGGGACAAACAGGTGCTCGATTTTGTGGTGGGGGAAGAGGGGGCAGGGGCAGCAAATCACGTCATAGCCCGCTTCCAGCAGGTGTTCTTTCAGGCTCTCCATGAAAATCCGGCCCGCCGCGCCCCAACGGTCGTGGAGCACCACGGTCTGGCTGCACAGGGTGGGGATGTTGGCCGGGAAGCTGGCCTGGTCCCCTGCGCCCAGGCAGGTGAGAAACCGGCGGCTCTCCCTGCCCCGGCCCTCCTTTTTCGAGGTTGCCAGCCGTTTGGACAGGCTGGCAGTATAGCGCAGGATTTTTTCCCGGTCGGTACAGGGGGCGGCGATTTGATAGATTTCCCCCACCAGGGCCCCTGCGCCGCCGATGAGGCTGCGGCAGCGGGCCAGCAGCGCCTTGTTGTTCCTGTGCGCCTCCACGATTTCCGCCCGGTGGGTTTTCAGCTTTTCCTCGTCCAGGCAGTGGTACAGGTCTACCACCCGCTCAAATGCCCCGGGGAAGGTGGGCTCTATCACGTGGGGCGCGGTGCCGTCCACAATTGCCAGCCGGGAGCCGGAAAACAGCACCCCGTCTAAGGATTCCGGGTCGGCGGAACAGTGTAGGCGCTGGACTTCCTCTTCCCCCTCCCGCAGCGCTGCCATGCGTTTCATCAAGGTCGATTTGCCACAGCCCGGCCCTGCCTTGAGAATCAGCAGATGCTCCAGCGCCTCTTCCTGGCACAGTTCCTCAAAGTAGGAGACAAACCCCATCGGCCCATTGGCCGCAATGAAAAAATCTGTGGCCCTGCCTGCTTTGTTCATGTTCGATTCCCTCCGTTTTCACTGAGTTTTTTACACTTCCATGCTATTCCCCCACCGGAAAAATGGTGCGCCGCAGGGCATCCCTCTTTTCCGTTTTTTCGCCAGGGAAGGGCATGGAATTTTATTTTGAAATATACCTTGACAGATGAGGTAAGTTGTGATATTTTATAACTGTAAAAAACAAGATACTTTTTTGAGGGAGGGAGGAAATAGGGTGCCGTCGATTACTTCGGATTTGATACGGGGACACACCGACACGATTATCCTGGCGCACCTGCTGGAAAAAGACAGCTATGGCTATGAAATCAACAAGGCCATCCAGCAGTGCACGGGCGGGCTCTATGAGCTCAAGGAGGCCACGCTTTACACGGCCTTCCGGCGCCTGGAACAGAATGGGGCCATTGTCTCCTACTGGGGGGACGAGACCACGGGCGCCAGGCGGCGGTATTATGCCATTACCGAGAGCGGGAGGGCCCTCTACACCCAGCTCAAGGATGAGTGGGACACTGCTAAAATCTTGATAGACCGGCTAATTAACCAACACAGAGAGGAGCTATAACCATGATGGAGGAGCGTTTAAGAGCTTATATTGAGGAACTGTTTGCCGAGGCACCGGCCAGCCACAAGGCCATGGAACTCAAGGAGGAGATGACCCAGAACCTCATTGACAAATACCACGACCTGCTCTCTGAGGGGAAGCCGGAGGATGTGGCGTTCAATATCGCTGTCTCGGGCATTGGCGATGTGAGCGGGCTGCTGCGGGATTTGGAAAACGACGGCCCTTCCTCGGAACACGAGGCCTATGAACGGCGCAGGATGTTCTCTGCCGTTCTCACTGCTGTGGCGATTATGATGTATATCCTCGCGGTTATCCCGGTGCTGCTGTTTGACGAGATGGGTGTGGTGGCGATGTTTGTGTTCGTTGCCCTGGCAACCGGGCTCCTGGTCTTCAACAACATGACAAAGCCCAGATACTACAAGACCGACGACACAGTGGTGGAGGATTTCCGCGCCTGGCAATACGAGAAGGCAGGGAAGAACAGCATGCAAAAGGCCATTTCCTCCGCCCTGTGGAGCATTACGGTGCTCGTATACTTAGCGATTAGCTTTACCACCCATGATTGGCACCTCACCTGGATTATCTTCCCCCTGGCCGGTGTGGTGGAGAACATCATCCGCATCGCCACGGGGTTCCGGAAATAGGAAAGGAGCTTGGATTTGTAATGAAGGGATATAAAGTAACTGCTTTGGTCTGTTGGACATTTGTGGCGCTGCTGCTGGTTTGGCTGCTGGTGACAGGGCTCCTGGGCAAGGGGCTCTTTGCCCCGGGCAGGCCGCTGGCAGGCATGAGGGATTTTTCCCGGGACCAGGGGGAGGGGTCTTCCCTGATAAACGGGCAAATCAGCGACGGGGAGACCTCTGTTTCCGAGCCGGTCTCCGAAATCGTGGTGGACTGGGTTTCGGGCAATGTAGTGGTTCACAGCTATGCGGGCAGCGAGGTGAAGTGGGAGGAGCGCGCCGCCAAAACCCTCTCGGATAGGCAAAAGCTGCGGTATGAAGTGAAGGGCGGCAGGCTCACTATCCAGGCCTATCCCGACTGGAGCTGGAATATCTTTGGCTTTGCGGGAAACCAGCCCAGGAAAGACCTGGAGCTCTGGGTGCCGGCATCTGTGGAGCTGGATGAGCTCTTGGTAAACTCCGCCTCGGCCAAAATCGACGTGGAGGGGGTTGCAGCCAGGGATGTGGAAATCAACACCGCCTCCGGCGACATCACCGCCCAGGATGTCAAGGCCACCCAGATGACGATGGGCAGCGCCTCGGGCAAGCTGGAACTCGCCGGCTGCACGGTGGAGGAACTGAGCTTGAACTCTGTCTCCGGCAGCGTGACGGCCCAGGGTGCCTTTGAAGAGGTGAATGTGGAGAATGTCTCCGGCTCTGTCCAGGTGCACAGCGAGGCGATGTTAAAGGATTTAAATGTGGATACCGTCTCCGGCAGTATCACCATTGCCATACCGGAAAACAAGGGCTTTACCTTGGAGCACACCAAGATTTCCGGCGGTTTGAACTCTGATTTTGCCCTGAATTTCCGGGATGACGAATACAGCTACGGCAACGGCGATGCGGATTTTGTGGTAAACAGCGTCTCCGGCAGCCTGCACCTGAAGCGCATTGAGGATGGGACCACCGGCACCGGGAGGGGGGAGCGCAATGACTGACGCAAAATCCACCCGTGTGTTCCTCATGACCCTGCTGACCATGCTGGGGATGTGCGGCATTGTGGTTCTGTGCAGCCTCTCCCCCCTCTCTACGCTGGGAGAACATGCCAACCAATTCGGCGATTCCGGCATGTTCAGCGCGCTGCTGGGTGTGGCTGCGCCCTATCTGGTGCCCGGCATCCTGCTGGCCTCCGGCTTTTGGGCTGCAAAGATTGTCCTGGCCGTGGTGCACGGCGTGTTTTTCCTGGGCTCTGCGGCAGTGGGTATCACAGCGTTTATCCTGTGGCAAACCCTTTTTTCCGCGCAGCCCGACGCCGCTATGATAGGCCTGCTGCTGTGCTGTGCAGCGACTGCGGTGCTCCATATCGTGTGGTTTCCCATGGCTTTTTTGAAGGAGAAGAGATGAAAATTTTAGGAGCGAGGCTGGGGGCCGCAGGGACGGCGCCCGGCCTCGTCCCATTCTTTCCCAAAACCCGAGATTTGTTCTTTTCATCCCCCTGTTTTTGTGCTATACTAAATAGAACAAACTACCGGAGGGAATCGAGAAGTATGGTTTACGATAAATCGCATATCCGCAATTTCTGTATTATTGCCCACATCGACCACGGCAAGTCCACCCTGGCTGACCGGATTCTGGAACACACCCATTCGGTGGCGGCCCGGAAGATGGAGGAGCAGCTCTTAGACAACATGGATTTGGAGCGGGAGCGGGGCATCACCATCAAGGCGCGGGCAGTGTCGGTGGGATACACGGCGCAGGACGGGGAGGAGTACCTCTTCAACCTCATCGACACGCCGGGGCATGTGGATTTTAACTATGAGGTGTCCCGGTCGCTGGCGGCCTGCGAGGGGGCGCTGCTGATTGTGGACGCCTCCCAGGGCATTGAGGCCCAGACCTTGGGCAACACCTACCTGGCTATCGAGCACGACCTGGAGGTGCTGCCGGTCATCAACAAAATCGACCTGCCTGCCGCCCGGCCCGAGGAGGTGGCGGAGGAGATTGAGGAGGTCATCGGCATCCCGGCGCTGGACGCGCCCCGGGTCTCGGCCAAGACAGGGGAGAATATCGGCGCGGTGCTGGAGCTGATTGTAAAGGGGATTCCCGCACCGCGGGGGGAGGACAACGAGCCCTTGCAGGCTTTGATTTTTGACTCCTTCTACGACCCCTACAAGGGGGTTGTGGTGTATGTGCGGGTGATGAACGGGGTGGTAAAGCCGGGGGATTCCATCCGGATGATGGCTACGGGGGCGGAATTCGATGTGGTGGAAGTGGGGCTCATGCGGGCCCAGGAGCTGGAACCGGGGGACGAGCTGCGGCCCGGGGACGTGGGCTATCTCACCGCCAGCATCAAAAACGTGCGGGACACCCGTGTGGGCGACACAGTGACCCATGCCGCCGCCCCGGCGGCAGAGCCCTTGGCGGGCTATAAAAAGGTGAACCCTATGGTGTTCTCCGGCATCTATCCTGCGGACAGCGCCCGGTATCAGGATTTGCGGGATGCGCTGGAAAAATTGCAGCTCAACGATGCCTCCCTCACCTTTGAGGCGGAGACCTCCAAGGCGCTGGGGTTTGGGTTCCGCTGCGGTTTTTTGGGGCTGCTGCACATGGAGATTATCCAGGAGCGGCTGGAGCGGGAGTTCAACCTGGATTTGGTGACCACTGCGCCCTCAGTCATTTACCGGTTGGAGCTGACGGACGGCACGGAGCTCTATGTGGACAACCCCACCAATTTCCCCGACCCGGCCCTCATTGCCCAGGCCTATGAACCCATGGTAAACGCCCATATCTACACCCCCACCGATTACGTGGGCAGCATTATGGAGTTGAGCCAGGAGCGGCGGGGCGTGTTCAAGGACATGAAGTACCTGGACGCCAACCGGGTGGATTTGCACTATGAGCTGCCCCTCAACGAGATTATCTACGATTTCTTTGACGCGCTGAAATCCCGTTCCAGGGGGTATGCCTCCTTTGACTATGAGCTGATAGGCTATGCCCCCTCCAAGCTGGTGAAGCTGGACATCATGCTCAACGGCGAAGTGGTGGACGCGCTCTCCTTTATCGTGCACACGGACAAGGCCTACTCCAGGGCCAGGCGGATTGCAGAGAAGCTCAAGGAGAATATCCCCCGCCAGCTCTTTGAGGTGCCCATCCAGGCCACGGTGGGGTCGAAAATTATTGCCAGGGAGACGGTGAAGGCCCTGCGCAAGGACGTGTTGGCAAAGTGCTACGGCGGCGACATCACCCGGAAAAAGAAGCTGCTGGAAAAGCAGAAGGAGGGCAAGAAGCGGATGCGCAAGCTGGGTTCGGTGGAGGTGCCGCAGGAGGCCTTTATGTCTGTGCTGAAGCTGGACGAATGAGCTGCGGATGGGGGCAAAGGCCCAAAGATACACCGGTGGGGCTCTATCTCCACGTGCCCTTTTGCCGGAAAAAGTGCGCCTACTGCGATTTCTACTCCCTGCCTGCGGCCTCGGAGGAGGCCTTTGACCGTTACCGGGATGCCCTGCTGCGCTGCCTACGGGGGTATCGGGAGGAATATGGGGCGTTCCCGGTGGATACGGTGTATTTCGGCGGGGGGACGCCCTCTGTGCTGGGGGCAGGGCGGCTGGCGGCGCTGCTGGAGGAGGTTTCCCGCTTTTCGCTGGAAGCGGGGGCGGAGATGACGCTGGAGGCCAACCCGGAGACAGTGGACGCCGCCTTTCTGCGGGCCTGCCGGGAGATGGGGTTTACCCGGATTTCCTTTGGGATACAGTCGGCTGTGGAAGGGGAATTGCAGGCGCTGGGGCGGATTCACAGCTTTGCCCAGGCGGCCAGGGCGGCGGAGCTGAGCCTGGCGGCGGGGTTTGCCCATGTGAGCGGGGATGTGATGGTGGGAATCCCCTACCAGACGCCCCGGTCGCTGGGATACACTTTGGAGGCAGTGGCGGCGCTGGGGGTGGACCACATCTCGGCCTATCTGCTGAAGCTGGAAGAGGGCACGCCCTTGGCCCGCCGGGCGGCGGAGTACACTTTCCCGGACGAGGACACCCTCTGTGACGCCTATTTGGGGATGGTGGAAAAGCTGGGGGAGCTGGGGTTTGCCCAATATGAAATCTCCAACTTCGCCAAGCCGGGGGGGCAGAGCCGGCACAACCGGCGCTATTGGGAGCGCAGGCCCTATCTGGGCCTGGGGCCTGGGGCCCACTCCTACTTTGGGGGGAAGCGGTTTTCCTATCCCCGGGATTTGGCCGCCTTTTTGACGGGCCCGCCCTTTGCCCTGGAGGAAGAGGATTGCGACCCGGAGACGGAGCAGGTGATGCTGGGCCTGCGGCTGACAGAGGGGCTGCCCTATGCGGCGCTGGGACAGGGGCTCTTTGCCGCCTGTGCCCCGCTGCGGCAGGCAGGGCTGATTGCCCCCGACCGGGAGCGGCTGCGGCTGATGCCCCAGGGCTTTCTGCTCTCCAACCAGGTGATTGGGTTTGTGCTGGATAAGATGGGGCTGTGATTTAGGAGGGGTGATGATGGAAAAGAAGAGGCGTTCTTTGGGCATCCCGGCGCTCTTTGTGGTGGGGCTGGCGCTGGCGGCGCTGGGGATTGCGGGGCTCTGCCTATTTGCGCTGCCCTCCCGTTCTGTCGGTGCCATCGGCGGGGCAGATGGGCCCACGGTGATTTTTGTCACCGGGCCGGGGATGGAAAATTTCCCCACGGAATGGATTTCCCTGCTGCTCACCTGGGGGCCTGCGGTGCTGCTGGTGCTGGGCCTGCTGTGCTGCCTGGCAGGGGGATTGCTGCTGGCGAAAAGGCGGAAAAAATAGCGGACAAAAAGCGCCCGGCCTTGTTTAGGCCGGGTGCTTTTTGTTGCTTAAGCTAAACGAAACCCCTGGGAGAACCAGGGGTAGAAAGAAACGCCTTAGCAGAATAAAAAGATTGGGAAATAGCAGAGATATAATCTGAAGCGCTTTTATGAAAGTTCCACAAAGGTTTCACAATAGGAAACCGCTATGCTTTGTTGTGACGAGTCTTACCTGTTGACAGGCAGCAGCGCAAGAGATGCGGTGGTAAAATTCCCTCCCCCTTTTAGGGGTCAGCACGTGGTAGCCCCTCTGTGCCTGTAGGCGCATGGAAATCCCCCTAACGGGCTATGTGAAACATGTGGAGTAAGGTGGAGCGCCGGGTGGGGCTGCATTGCCGGGGAGGCCGCAGCCCCCAAGGGACGCTGCGGCCTCCCAAACACGCTGCCGCCCGCAGCGAAGCGCCCAGCCGGGCGGCGCGCACTTTGCGCGCGGACCCCCGAAGGGGGCGGAACTGAAAAGGGGAAACAGTGGCTCTCTAGCTCTTTTTCAGGTGCAGCTTGCCAGTATCCTCCTCCGCTGGGGCGGGCTCCCCGGCAGGGGCCTCCTCGGGGGCGGGCTCTGCGGGGGCGCTCAGGTCAAACTTGCCGATGGTGTAGCCCTGGGCGCGGAAGGTGTCAATGGCCTGGCCCAAAATCTCGGTGTTGGTCTTGGAGACGGCGTGGAGCAGGTAAATCGCGCCGGGGTGCACGGCCGAGGTGACACGCTCTAAAGCCGCGGTGGGGTCGGGCTGGTTCTCCGGGTCCCAATCCTTATAGGCAAAGCTCCAGAAGATACTGTGGTACCCCAGGGACTGGGTGAGGGCCAGGGTGCGCTCGCTGTATTCCCCCATGGGGAAGCGGAAGAGGTTCATCTCATAGCCGAATTCATCCAGCATATACTGGTGCAGCTCCATGATTTCCTTTTCACAGACTGCCACGTCTTTGCTGGGGAAGGAGGGGTGGTTGACGCTGTGGTTGCCCACGATGTGCCCCTCGTCAATCATGCGGCGCACCAGCTCGGGCTGGGATTTGACATAGGGCATGGTGACAAAGAAGACGCCGCTCACCTGCTTTTCCTTTAACACATCCAGGATTTTCTCCGTGTAGCCATTCTCATAGCCCTCGTCAAAGGTGAGGTAGATGACCTTTTCGCTGGGGGCCAAAAAATAAGTACCGTATTGGCCGTATTTCTGCTGGTAGAGCACACAGGATTCCGGCTGGTTTTGCTCGTTCACCTGATAGCCCTGGCCCCAGCCCTGCTTGGTGTTGTCCAAGTCCCCGAGAGTCCCCTGGCCGGGGACTGTCGAGGAGGCGACAAGCGCAGAATCCGTGAGCAGCTTGGACACGGAGGGCATGTTCTGTTCGTTTTGCAGGATGCCGCCATTGCGGGAGCGGGCATTGTTATCAGTGCCGGGCATGTTGTCCTGGATTTCGTCGGCCAGCCGGTTGGCGCCGTTCTCCAAATCATCCTCCAGCTTGTCCATGCCGTCCTTGATGTCATCCACCAGATTGCCGTTGTCATCGGTCACATTGCCGGGATTTGTCCCGTTGTTCTGGTTGTTGGGGTTGGTGTTGCCAGGCGTATTATTGTTATTGTTGTTATTGGTTGTGCCGTTATTATCCCGGCCGTTTTGATTCTGGTTCTGGGAGGAACCGGGGGTGTCGTTTCTGTCATTGTTGTTATCCCTTTGAGAACAGCCGGTGAACGCCAGGGTGAGAGCCAACATACCGGCCAGTGCAGTGCACATCCACTTTTTCATGGTAATCCTTCCTTTCGGTATTTCGCTCCGGATTTTTTCCGGCAATCCTAGTTTGCGCTGGGAAGCTGCGCTTCATACTTTCCGGTTTTTCTCTTTTGGAATCGCGGCTTCACATATCCGGGGTTTTTCCGTCCATACTAATAAAGGTTAAAACCTCCAAAATATTGGAGAAAAGGCAAAATTTTGTCAGAGCCAGTGAAAGGATGGAAGAGAAAATGGATTTTCGGATTCAAAAGATAGAGGGCATGGAGATTCTGGATTCCCGGGGCAACCCCACGGTGCGGGCCAAGGTGACGCTGGAAAACGGGGCGGCGGGGGTGGCCTCGGTGCCCTCGGGGGCTTCTACGGGGGTGCATGAGGCCCACGAGCTGCGGGACGGGGAAAAGCGCTACGGCGGCAAGGGCGTGCGCCGGGCGGTGGAAAACATCAATGGGGAAATCTGCGGCGCGCTGCGGGGCATGGACGTGCGGGACCAGCGGGTGCTGGACCGCTGCCTGATTGCCCTGGACGGCACGGAGAACAAGTCCCGCCTGGGGGCCAACGCCCTGCTGGCTGTCTCCCTGGCGGCGGCCAAGGCAGCGGCGGAGGCTCTGCACCTGCCCCTTTACCGCTATGTGGGGGGCACCAACGCCCATCTGCTGCCCATCCCCATGATGAACATTCTAAACGGGGGCGCCCATGCGGCCAACAACATCGACATCCAGGAGTTTATGGTGATGCCGGTGGGGGCAGATTCCTTTTCCGAGGCCCTGCAGCAGTGCGCCGAAATCTTCCACAGCTTGGGGAGCCTGCTTAAGAGCCGGGGGCTCTCGGCCACGGTGGGGGATGAGGGGGGCTATGCGCCCAACCTGTCGGAGGATGAGGAGGCTATCCAGCTGATTTTGGAGGCCTGCGAAAAGGCGGGCTACCGGCCGGGGCAGGACATCAAAATCGCCATTGACGCCGCCTCCTCGGAGTGGATAACCGAGGACGGCTCCTATCTTTTGCCCAAAAAGCAGCGCCGCTATTCCGCCGAGGAGCTGGTTTGCTATTGGGAACGGCTGGCGGGGAGCTACCCCATCATCTCCCTGGAAGACCCCCTGGCGGAGGACGACCGGGAGGGCTGGGTGCGCATCACCGAGCAGCTGGGGGGCAGGCTCCAGCTGGTGGGGGACGACTACTTTGTCACCAATGTCTCCCGCATCCGCCAGGGCATTTTGGACCGGGCGGCCAACTCCGTGCTCATCAAGGTGAACCAAATCGGCACCCTCAGCGAGACGATTGACGCGGTGTCCCTGGCCCAGCGCTCGGCTTATACCACCGTGATGTCCCACCGCTCCGGCGAGACGGAAGACACCACCATCGCCGACCTGGCAGTGGCCCTCTCCTGCGGGCAGATTAAGACCGGCGCCCCCTCCCGCAGCGACCGGGTGGCAAAGTACAACCGCCTGCTGGAGATTGAGACGCAGCTGGGGGCAACAGGGAGTTTCTAGGGGGCCTCGGGTTTGTGGGCTGCTACTAAGGAACCCTGTTAACTGCTTGAGTACTGTGGAAATTCCCTTGTTTTGCCCTTGCGGGTTGAAACAAGGGAATTGTTTTTGGATTTTATGGATTCATTCTTTGATTTATCCCGTATTGGCAACCGGGAGTTGCCCAAAAGAACGATACGGTTGGTGGTAAATGGTATTGTTATTTTGTATAATACAAATCAAAGAGAGGAGGTGGGACAATGAAATTATCAGAAAAAATTATAGAGCTCAGAAAAGCAAAGAGAATGACGCAAGAAGAACTTGCATCAAGATGCGGCGTTAGCAGGCAGTCCATATCCAAATGGGAAGCTGACATTGCACTGCCGGAGACAGAAAAGCTATTGATACTGGGAGAAATTTTCCAGGTATCTATGGACGTTTTGTTAAAGGATGAATTGGCGTTACATGAGGTGAAAGATGTCCATACCTGTGGCAATAATGCAGTTTCGGAAAAGAAACGGGAGTTTTATGAGGGAATACTGATTAAAGAAAGCATATCTGATGATAGTATCATAGATTATATGAATATTTATAAGGTTGAACTGTGGAATACTGGCGGGAAGCCAAAGTACTGGACCGCGTTGTTTTTTACAAGCGATAGAAGGGGGTTTCCGGAACAGATTGCAAAAGTGATACGGCCTGGCCCTGATGCAAATGGGAACTGGTTTGTTGACTTTAAGGCGGGCAATGAAAAATACATTGTGTTAAAAGACAGGGTTTTAAAGTACCGGATTGGAAGCCAGACAGAAAAAGAAGAGGTATGCAATGAGTGCAGGAAGTTAGGTATTTTGAATGAGCAGATGAACTGGCCGGAATAGGAGGAAGTATGAGGGTATTATTAACATCAGCGGGTTTGGAAACGGAAGAAATTAAAGAGTGCTTTGTGGATATGGCGGGGAAGGATATGTCTTTTGTAAAAGCCCTATTTATCCCTACAGCGGCAATAGACGCAGACGCAATAGAAGTGTTGCCCAAATGTATGAATGACCTGTTAAAGTGTGGTATCTCAGATAAAAATATTGACGTATTTGATTTACATACCGGAATGGAGTTTGAAAAGCTACAGCAATACGATGTGGTATACTTGTGCGGCGGAAATACCCGTTACCTACTTGGGAGAATCAATGAGACAGGGTTTCATAAGTCTTTGCGGGCATATATCAATGACAATGGCCTGGTAATAGGGGTAAGCGCCGGAAGCCTTATTTTTTCCAATAATTTAGAGCATAATTTGGGTTTGATAGATACAAAATTAGACGTTCACTGTATCACAGGGGAAAGAAGGGGAAAATTGGCCTATCCGTTAAAAGACAATGTAAAACTTACAAATACATGTGCGCTTGTTCTGCGGGATTTTCCGGATGGGATGGAGATAATTGGGGAATAAGGGGAAATTGTTAAGTCTGGTATCTTCCCGTAGCACTGTCCGGGTTTTATTGACTTGCAGTTTTCCAAAATTCCTCCATGGTTCGATTAAATTCCTGCGGCACATCCATATTGACACAGTGCCCTGCATTTTCAAAAAGCACTACTGTACAGTCGGGCTCCCGGCTTTTCCATGCTTTTATTGCCTCTAATTCCATTGGAATATCATATTTTCCGCATCCAATCAGTAAGGGATAAGTCCTTCTCCCGGTTTTATACTTGTTTACCATACTGTTGAGTGTTGCCAGAAACAGAAACGACTTTTTGGGAAAGAGGACATTCATCGCAAAAAATTCCTCTTGGGCCTGTGAAGTATAGGCAGAAATCTTCTTGTTTGCCTTTGCAAACCATTTAACCGAAACGAGCGTCTTCAGCATCATCAGCTTCTGCTTTGCGCTATTTTCATTTTTCATTTTTGTGTCAAAGTTATTCACATCATATCCCCCAAAGCAGGCCAGTGAGCTTACTGCGTATGGGTAACGATTGGCAAAGTCCTGCGCTAAAACTGCACCCAATGAAATCCCCACGATGTGTACTCTGTCAATATTTTCAGTTTTTAAGATGTCAAATACCCAATTTGACATCTTATCTATTGTATCACCCTTTTGCGTGTCCATTGACGCTCCGTGGCCAAGGATGTCAACAGCCAGAATATTGTATTTCTTCTCAAAATACGCAAACTGTGCCTGAAACATCTTGTGATTGACAAAAGCGGCGTGGATAAAAAGTACCCATTCGGCTTGCCCGTTCCTGCTTACAAAATAGGTAATTGGTGAATGGGGTAGCTTTGTTGGCTTCACTGTGTTTCACTCCTCATCTCATCAAGAAGTTTTTGATACTGCTGTTAAAAATCCGAATTCGCTGTTTTGATTATAACATAGTGTAGGCTTCCTGAACATGCCCTATCGAAAATAGCGGCAGGTTTTGTTGCTGCATGAAAGAGGGGAAACTGAAAAATAGATTTGGCGTAAGCGGCAAAATTTGAATGCTGTTTTTGGGGAACACGCCGGTTTTTGGGAAAATTGTGCTTTCGCCTTGTAACGGGGGACGGAACATGCTATATTGAAAGCAACTTGGGAGAAAGGACTGAGACAAGATGGACAAAGCAAAATTTACCAAAAACATGACAGGAGACCGCTACCAGGTGGACGACCTCTTTTTTTCCCGCCTGATGGATACTGCCCGCACCAAGGTAATCCCCTACCAGTGGGAGGCGCTGAATGACCGGATTCCCGATGCGGAGAAGAGCCACGCGGTAGCCAACTTTAAAATCGCGGCAGGGCTGGAAAAGGGGGAGTTTGCCGGCTGCGTATTCCAGGACAGCGACCTGGCCAAGTGGATTGAGGCAGCAGCCTATTCCCTGATGTGGCATAAGGACGAGAAGCTGGAAAAAGAGCTGGACGATATCATCGACGTCATTGAAAAGGCCCAGATGCCCGACGGTTATCTGGACACCTACTATATCATCGGCGGCCCGGAAAAGCGCTGGACGAATTTGAAGGACAACCATGAGCTCTACTGCGCCGGGCATTTCCTGGAGGCGGCGGTGGCCTATTACCAGGCCACGGGCAAGCGCAAGCTGCTGGACGTGCTGCTGCGGCTGGTAGACCATATCGACGCCCGTTTTGGCCCGGAGGAGGGCAAGCTGAAGGGCTATCCCGGCCACGAAGTGATTGAGATGGCCCTGGTGAAGCTCTATGAAATCACGGGGGAGGAGAAGCATTTAAAACTGGCCCAGTATTTCATCGACCAGCGGGGCCAGAGCCCCCTCTATTTCAAAGAGGAGACCGAGCGCAACGGGAACGGCTTTTACTGGAAGAACAGCTATTTCCAGTACCAGTATTACCAGGCAGGCAAGCCGGTACGGGAGCAGACCGAGGCAGTGGGCCACGCGGTGCGGGCGGGGTATCTCTATTCCGGCATGGCGGCGGTGGCAAGGGCTGCGCAGGACGAAAGCCTGCTAGAGGCCTGCCATCGTATGTGGGACAGCATTGTGAACCGGCGGATGTACATCACCGGGCAAATCGGTTCGGCGGACTATGGCGAGGCCTTTACCTTTGACTACGACCTGCCCAACGACACCGCCTATGCCGAGACCTGCGCCGGGCTCTCTCTCGTGTTCTTTGCCCAGCGGATGCTGCAAATTGAGCAGAAGGGGGAATACGCCGACGTGATGGAGCGGGCCCTCTATAACGGTACCATATCCGGCATGTCCCTGGACGGCACCCGGTTTTTCTACGTGAATCCCCTGGAGGTGCTGCCGGAGGCCTGTGAGAAGGACCAAATCCACCGGCATGTGAAGGTGGAACGGCAAAAGTGGTTTGGCTGCGCCTGCTGCCCGCCCAACCTGGCCCGCACGATGACTTCTATTGCCAGCTATGCCGCTGCCAGCCGGGAAGACGCCTATTTCCAGCATCTCTATCTCTCCGGCACTGCCAAAGCCAAGCTGAATGGGGTGGAGGCCGAAATCCAGCTCACCTCCGGCTATCCCTGGAAAGGGGACATCCAGGTGGAAATCCGCCCGGAGAAACCGGTGGCCTTTACCTATGCCATCCGTATCCCCGGCTGGTGCCAGCACTACGAGCTCAAGGTGTGCGGCGCCCCCTTTGCCGGCGAGGTGAAGGACGGCTATGCCTATATCACCCGGGAATGGCAGCCCGGCGACCGAGTAGAGCTGACGCTTGACATGCCGGTGGAGACCGTCTACGCCAACACCGCAGTGCGGGAGGATATCGGCAAGGTTGCTGTACAGCGGGGGCCCATTGTCTTCTGCCTGGAGGAGTGCGACAATGGCAGAGATTTGCACAAGGTGTATCTCCCTGAGCAGCCGGAATTCGAGGCCAAGTTTGAAGAGGGATTACTGGAGGGTGTGGTGACTGTCGCCTGTGGCGGCTACCGCCTGGAAGGGGAGGAGAGCGGCGCGCTCTACACTACCCGCAAGCCCGCCAAGTTCGTCCCTGCCCAGTTGAAATTCATCCCCTACTACGCCTGGACGAACCGCACGCCCGGCGAGATGATGGTTTGGATTCGCCAGCGGTAAGATTTTAGAGGTTCCCCCGGCCGGTACTGAAAAAGTGCGGGCTGGGGGGATTCTTATGTAGCTTCTTTCTCCTATTGCCATATCCGGCGTTGACGGGCCCGGCCTGTCTGTGGTATACTTGTCTTACTGAGAAAGGGGGGCTAAAGACGATGGATAAAGAAATTTTAGAGCAACTTTTACTCATCAGCCAAGGAATGGCTCATATGGAACAGACCATGAATCAGCGGTTTGAGCAAATTGACAGGCGATTTGAGCAAATTGACGAGAGATTTGAGCAAATTGACGAGAGATTTGAGCAAATTGATGAGCACTTTGAGCGAATCGATGGGCAACTTAAGCAAATTGATGAACGGTTTGAGCAGGTGGAACAGGAGATAAAAGAGTCTGAGGCGCGTACCAAGGTTTTCATTGAAAACAAGGTCACTGCCCGGATTGATGCCCTGGTAGACGGCTACAAGACAGTTCATGAGAAGCAATGGGAGCTGGAACACCGGCTGGAGCGGTTGGAAGGCCGGGTCGATAATTTGCAGACAATTGTATCTGCTGGCGGAGGCAGAACCGCTTAGTGGTGTAGTTTCCCCCTTCATTCACTGCTGAATACCGTTTCAGCAGTGAATTTTTTTGTTTTCTGCCTGTTTGGTTGGGGGAAAGAGCTATCCAACTGCCTGCGGCTATGGTATAATAGGCGCAGGACAAGAGGCAAAGCCAATTGTGGCCCTGTGGTAAATCGCTATATAAAACTGATAGAAAAGAGGACGGCACATGTTAGACCTTTGCAGCCCTGCTGTTATCCGCGACATTCAAACACGCTATGGGTTTTCTTTTTCCAAGGCGCTGGGACAGAATTTCCTGATTAACCCCACCGTATGTCCCCGCATGGCTGAGGCCTGCGGCGGGGAGGGATGTGGGGTGCTGGAGATTGGCCCGGGGATTGGGGTGCTCACGGCCCAGCTGGCGCTGCGGGCCAAGAAGGTGGTGGCAGTGGAGCTGGATAAGCGGCTGGTGCCGGTGCTGGGGGAGACACTGGCGGAATTCCCCCATGTGAAGGTGGTGCAGGGGGATGCCTTAAAGCTGGATTTGCAGGAGCTGATTGGCCGGGAATTCCCGGGTATGCAGGTCTCGGTGTGTGCAAACCTGCCCTACTACATCACCTCCCCGGTGATTATGGCGCTGCTGGAGCAGCGGCTGCCCCTTACCGGCATTACGGTGATGGTGCAAAAGGAAGCCGCTGCCCGCATTACTGCGGCGCCGGGCACCCGGCAGTGCGGGGCCATCAGCGCGGCAATCCACTACTATGCCAGGCCGGAGACGCTCTTTGCCGTTTCTAGGGGCAGTTTTATGCCGCCGCCAGAGGTGGATTCTGCTGTGATTCGGCTGACATTGCGGGAAAAACCGGCTGTGGCGGTTTCGGATGAGGCACTCTTTTTTAGCGTAGTGCGTGGGGCCTTTTCCATGCGGCGCAAAACGGTGCTCAACTGCCTCTCTGCCGCCTTCCGGCTGTCTAAGGAGCCTTTAAAGCTGGCGATGGAAGGGGTTGGGGTGGCCCCGGCCAGCCGCGCAGAGCAGCTCACCCTGCCCCAGCTGGCCGCTCTGACCGAGGCGGTGCAGGGGCTCCTTCCTCAAAAAGGCGGGGAATAACGGAAGATAAACCCGATGGGAATCGGGCAGGGAAGGAGCTGAGGGCTATGGCATTCGCCCTGATTGATTTGGAAACCTGGGAGCGCAGGGAGTTTTACCTGCATTTTATCCATGAGGTCAGATGTACTTACGCAGCAACTGTTCCCTTGGACATCACCTGCCTAAAGGGTTATACTGGCTCTATCCTGCAATGATTTGGCTGTTGACCCAGACCGTGAACCCAATGCCGGAGTTCCACACTGCCCTTACGGACGAGGGCTTGGCATTTACGATAAGATGCCCCGGCCTATACGATTTTTAACCGGGAGAACAAGACTTTCTCGGGGATATGGACAGAGGCCGGTTCTGATTGTGGCAAATTCCTAAAAGCCTATGAGGCGGATACTGCGGCGGTTTCCTCTTCCGCCGGATTCGCGCCAGAGCCCAACAAGCCCTCAAATTCGTTTGATATTTCAATGGTGCCCTGGTTTACCTTTTCTGCGTTTACTATCAATGTGCAGGGCGAGGGGAAATACCTGCTGCCTATCTTTACGATGGGGAAATTCTTTGACTGGAACGGCAAGAGAATGCTGCCGCTTGCCATCCGAGTACACCACGCCGTCTGTGACGGGTATCATGTGGGAAAATTTATTGAGATACTGCAGGGAAAATCTTGACTTTTTCATAGTGTTATAGTATCATAGTAGTACGCTAAAGCAATGAGAGGAAAGAGGCGGATTATGCGGACGAATGAACTGATTACCCCGGCGGGGACAGGGGACTTGATGTATGAGCAGTGTGAGATACGGGAGCAGATGGCGCAGAAGCTGCGGCGGGTGCTGGAACAGCGGGGGTATCGGGAGGTAAAGACGCCCACGCTGGAATTTTCTGACGTGTTTGACCGTTCCTCCGGCTCCTTCCCGGGGGAGGAGATGTATAAGCTGATTGACAGCCGGGGGCGGCTATTGGTGGTGCGGCCCGACTGCACAGTGCCCATTGCCCGGATGACGGCCACCAGGCTCAAAAACGAGAGAAAGCCGCTGCGGCTCTACTACCACCAAAACGTGATGCGGGTGGCGCCTGAGATGCGGGGGCAGCGGAGCGAGATGACCCAGGTGGGGGCTGAGGTGATGGGGGTTTCCTCCTATCTCTCGGACTTGGAGGTGATTGCCACGGCAGCCCGGTGCCTGGGGGAGCTGTGCGGGGAGGATTTCACGCTGGAACTGTGCCACATTGGGTTTTTCAAGGCGCTGATGGGGGCTTTGACTGCCACGGAGCGGGAGAAGGAAGAGCTGCGGGAAGTGATAGAGTCCAAGAGCTTTGCGGCGCTGGGGGATTTGCTGGAACCCTTTGGGGAAAGCCCGGCGGCTGCTGCGCTGCGGGCGCTGCCCCGCCTCTTTGGCGGCAAGGAAGTGCTGGAGCAGGCAGAGTCCCTCTTTGAGAACCCGGAGACAAGACAGGTGCTGGACTACCTGAGCCGCCTGCTGGACGACCTGGAGGCCCTGGGGCTGGGAGACCGCATCACACTGGACTTGGGGTTAGTGAATGAGGCGGAATACTACACCGGCGTGATTTTCCGGGGATACCGCCGGGGGGCGGGCACAGCCGTGCTGTCGGGCGGGCGGTATGACACGCTGGCGGGACGGTTTGGGGAGGAGCTGCCGGCCATTGGCTTTGCGGTGGATTTAGACAGCCTGGCCGGGCCGCTGCTGGCCCGGCACCGGGAACCGGAGGGAGGCAAGGGCATTTTGCTCCACGCGGAACCGGGCTATGGGCTGAAGGCCATGGAGTGCCAGGAGAAGCTGCAAAAACAGGGGGAGCTGTGCGAGCTGAGCCTCTGCGGCAGCAGGGAGGAATCCCTGGCCTATGGGAAGGGCAGGAAGCGGGCAGCGCTTTGGATTGTGGGAGAGAAGATAGAGAAAAAGGCATTGGGAGAGGGGGAAGGCAGATGAACAGGCCATTGCGGCTGGCGCTGACAAAGGGCCGGCTGGAAAAGGACACAGTGGCCCTCTTTGACGGGCTGGGCTATGACTGCGACGCGCTGCACCACAAGGGCCGGCGGCTCATCCTGCCGGTGACAGGCCCCCAGGGGGAACAGCTGGAAGTGGTGCTGGCTAAGGCGGCAGACGTGATTACCTACGTGGAAAACGGGGTGTGCGACCTGGGGGTGGTGGGGAAAGACACTATCCTGGAAAACGGGGTGAGCTTTTACGAGATTGCCGACCTGGGCTTTGGCCGGTGCCGGTTTGCCGTGGCGGCTAAAGCGGGGGAAAACCCCTACGGCGGTTACGGCCAGCTGCGGGTGGCCACTAAATACCCCAAGGTGGCGCGCCGGTTTTTTGAGCAGAAGGGCATGGACGTGGATGTCATCAGGATTGAGGGGTCTGTGGAACTGGCCCCGCTGCTGGGGCTCTCGGACGTGATTGTGGACATTGTGGAGACCGGGGCAACCTTGAGGGAAAACGGGTTGGCTGTGGTGGAAGACGTGACAGAAATCTCGGCCCGGCTGATTGTGAATGTGGCAAGCCTGAAACTGCGAAAGCAGGAGATTGAGACACTGGCGGGAAGACTGGGAGAAGGAATACGTTAGGGAACCGGATTGGAGGAAGGTGGGCGACCTTAGGCTCGAAGTTTAAGATTAACTTTTGCTACATTCCCTTAGGAAGAGAAGAGTTTTGGATAATAGAGAGGTTTAATGGAACCCACTCCGCCCCCGAACCAGCTAAGGCGAACTAACACCGGGGCCGCACCGAGCCCGCTTCACCTGGCCTTGTCACTGCTAAAAGTGGGAGAACGCTAACAACCGGAGCGTCCGCCGACATCCGAGTGACCCCTATTGATACTGCCGGGATACATAGGGGCAGAGCCCCTATGGGCCTTTCGTTTCCTTGCGGCAAGGCAAGGAAGCCGCCTGTCGGTGCGGGAACCGACGAGACTGGGCTGAGATGGAGATGGGGCCTGTTTGCCGTTGGCAAAGGCGGCGAGGTCGGGGGATGTGATGGCGGCAAAGGGAAGATGAGAGGAGGGCGGCTTGTGGGCTGGGAGAGCAGGCTGGGCTTGTTATTGATACGCCGCCCGGGAGAAGAGTATTTCGCTCATTGAGATGAGCGACCAAAGGCTTTGCCTTTGGAAACCACCACCCTTTGAAAAGGGTGGACGGAAACTTTAGTTTGCCTACGGCGCATTTTGTGCCAGGTCAGTTTTGTTGACCTATGCCCTGAAGGGGACAGAAGATAAAGAATGAAGGATATGGTGATAGCATATGAAAATTGTAACAGCAGATGGAACCGCCGAGCGGGAATTCCTGCAAACACTGCGGCAACGGAGCCAGGAGACAGACACGAAGGTGACAGAGGTAGTTGCCAAGATTTTGAAGGATGTGCAGGAGAACGGCGATACAGCGCTGCGGAAGTATACAGAGCAGTTTGACCACGTGGCTTTGGAAAAGCTGGTGATTGAAAAGGATGAGATTGAACAGGCGGCCAAACAGGCGGATGAGGGGTTTCTGGGTGCTTTGCAGAGGGCGGCGGAGAATATTGCGGCGTTTCATGAGAAGCAGAAGAGCCGGTCGTTTCTCGATGCCAAGGAGAACGGCGTGATTTTAGGACAGCGGGTGCGAGGGTTGCACAGGGTGGCCGTGTATGTGCCGGGAGGGACAGCGGCGTATCCTTCCTCAGTGTTGATGAACGTGATTCCCGCTAAAATCGCAGGGGTGAAAGAGGTGGTGATGCTCACGCCCCCGGCCAAGGATGGCGGGGCGAATCCCGATATTCTCGCCGCTGCCTGGGTGGCAGGGGTGGACAGGGTGTTCCTGGCCGGCGGGGCCCAGGGGGTGGCTGCTGCGGCCTATGGGACTCAGACCGTGCCAAAGGTGGAGAAAATTGTGGGGCCGGGGAATATCTTTGTGGCTACGGCAAAAAAGCTGCTCTATGGGACGGTGGATATTGACATGATTGCGGGGCCCAGTGAGATACTGGTGTTGGCGGATGATTCGGCTTCGCCCAAGTACCTGGCTGCTGATTTGATGAGCCAGGCGGAACACGATAGGCTGGCCTCGGCAATTTTGCTCACCACCAGCAGGCGGATTGCCGAGGAGACGGCGGCGGAGCTGGAACGGCAGATGGCGGGACTGAGCCGCAGGGAGATGATTGCGGAGTCGTTAGAGAATTACGGGGGGATTCTTATCTGCCGCAATACCGAGGAGATGGTGGGGTTGGCCAATGAGCTGGCGCCGGAACATCTGGAAGTGATGTTGGAAAATCCCATGGAGTACATCGGCAGGCTGGACAATGCGGGCAGCGTGTTCTTGGGGCAGTATGCGCCGGAGCCCTTAGGGGATTACTATGCCGGGCCCAACCATGTGCTCCCCACCTCGGGAACAGCACGGTTTTTCTCGCCCTTGGGAGTGGACAGTTTTGTGAAGCGTTCCTCCTTTATCTACTATACCAGGGAGGAGCTGGAAAAGGCCAAGGGGGATATTCTGTGTATTGCCAACCGGGAAGGGCTTACGGCACACGCCAACTCTGTTGCCGTACGGTTTTCGTAATCTTTGGGGAAAGGGGATTTTACCGATGGGCTATGAACTGGCAAAGAAGATACGGGAGCTAGTGCCCTATGAACCTATCCAGGGCAGTTTCCCGGTGCGGCTGGATGCCAATGAGAGCTGCATTGACTTAAACGCCGACACGCCCTTGGGCGACCCGGCCCTGGAAGCGGGGCGGCTGCGGCTGCGGGAAAAGATAGCGGCGGCCATGGGGAAGGTGGCGCTCAACCGCTATCCTGACCCGCTGTGTGCGGGGGTGTGCGAGGCTTTTGGGGCTCTCTACGGGGTGCCGGGGGACTGGGTGACAGCGGGGAATGGGTCGGACGAGCTGATTGCCCTGCTGATGGGGTGCCTGCTGGAGGGCGGGGAAACGGTGCTCTCTTTGACACCGGATTTTTCTATGTACGCCTTTTATGCGGTGCTCTATGAGCGGCGGATACTCTGCTATGGCAAGGACGGGGCGTTTGGGATTGCCTTGGACAAGGTGATTGCGCTGGCAAAGCAGGAGGGGGTGCGGGCCATTGTGTTTTCCAATCCCTGCAACCCTACTGGCTGCGTGCTGCGGGCAGAGGAGGTGCGGCAGCTCTGCACGGCGCTGCCTGATTGCCTGATTGTGGCGGATGAGGCCTACATGGAGTTTTGCAGGGGACCGGAGGGCTACTCGGCGCTGCCCTTTGTGGGGGAGTTTGACAACTTGGTTGTGCTCAAGACCTGCTCCAAGGCCATTGGGTTGGCGGCGCTGCGGCTGGGGTTTGCCGTGAGCAACCAGCGGCTCACCAGGGTGCTGCGGGCGGCGAAATCGCCCTATAATGTGAATTCCCTCACCCAGGCGGCGGCCCAGGCTGTGCTGGAGGAGAAGGCGTTTTTGGGCGCTGCGGCGGAATACCTCATCCGGGGCAGGGAACAGCTGGAGGCAGGGGTGCGGGCGCTGGCGGGGAATTATCCGGCGCTGGGGGAACCCACAGCCAGCAGCACGAACTTTGTGTTTTTTGAGGTGGAAAACACGGAGGCGGTGTGGAGGGCCATGCTGGAAAAGGGCATTGCCCTGCGCTGCATGGGGAACCGCCTGCGGGTGAGTACCGGAACAGCGGCGGAGAACCGGCTGTTTTTACAGGCGCTGGAGGGGGTTTTGCAGGGGAGATGAAGAAGGGATACGGGGTGTTCGGCAGGGCCTATGAGGTGATGAACCGGAACGACCTGCACCATTCGGATTCCATTGACCACCGGTTTTTGCAGGAGATGGTGCTGCTGGAGGAGTGCTCGAAAGAGGCGCTGTACGGGCAGCCCTTGGCATTGCCTGATGGAATGGAACGGCATGAGTTGTATGGGTTTGCGATGCAGTTCCGGGGGAAGAATGACCGGGAGTCCATCGGGAAAGCGGCAGAGTATCTGGGGAAATGGGCGGCGGGCTATGACGTGCCCTTTGAGGAGATGCGCTTTGGGGGGACAGAGCGGGAGATTTTGGAGCGGGGCACCGATTGGTGCGCCGACATCAGCCGGGTGGGGTGTGTGGTGCTCCAATGCTTAGGGGTTCCCGCCCGGATTGTACACCTGGCGAACCTGGAGCGGGCCTACAACGGGCATGTGATGGTGGAGGCCTACTATGAGGGGAAATATGGGCTGGTGGACTTCCTTTACGGGCTGGTGTTCTATGAAAACGGGCCGGTTTCGGCCTGGGATGTATGGGAAAAGGGGCTGCCGGAGGCGGCTGCAGCCAGGGGGGAGAGTTATGCCGGCCTGTTCCGTGCCATTGCCCTGAACAGCTACGACCCAATGGGGGACAACAACTACACGGTATCGGCGCCCAACGCTTACACCCGCAGGCTGATTGAGATAGACCATCAGGACAGGTGGATTATGGGGGAAGATGGCTGAAAACCTACCACGAACGGCGGCGGTTTTGCCGCGAAAAAGCACCCCAAAAGGGGGAGAAAGGAAGCCTTCGCCGGGGCGAAGGCTATGGTGAGAGAGGATGACGACGGCAAACCGCAGGACGAGAGAGACAGATATTTCCCTGGCGCTGGAGCTGCAGGGGAGCGGGAGGAGCCGGATTGCCACGGGTATCGGCTTTTTTGACCATATGCTCACTGCGCTGGCTGCCCACGGGGGGCTGGATATGGAGCTCTCGGTACAGGGCGACCTGCATGTGGACGGGCACCACACAGTGGAGGACGTGGGGATTGTGCTGGGAAAGGCGCTGGGGGAGGAGGCGGCGAAACTGGGGCCGCTGGCCCGGTATGGCTGGGCGATGATTCCCATGGACGAGGCGCTGGCCCTTTGCAGCCTGGATGTGTGCAACCGGCCCTTTTTGGTGTTTGAGGCGGGGTTTGCCAATCC
Source organism: Oscillospiraceae bacterium (assembly GCA_022791315.1). GTDB lineage: Bacteria > Bacillota > Clostridia > Oscillospirales > Ruminococcaceae > JAAVYW01. The sequence continues at coordinate 23,737 of JAAVYW010000055.1, forward strand.
CGCGGTGGGGCAGTTTGACACCTGCCTGGTGGAGGAGTTCTTCCGTGCCTTGGCAATGAACGCGGGGATCACGCTGCACCTCTCGCTGCTGCACGGGCAAAACGACCACCACAGGATTGAGGCGCTGTTCAAGGCCTTTGCCCATGCGCTGAAGCAGGCCAAGCAGCCGGCGGAGGGCACGCTCTCTACCAAAGGGGTGCTTTAGCCTGTTTTGCAGCGGGGCTTTGACTGTTGTTTTGAAGTGAGAAGGGGATGAGATAGTGGAACTATTGCCTGCAATTGACATCAAGGACGGCAGCTGCGTACGGCTGTACCAGGGGGACTTTGCCACGGTGCACAAGGTGGCGGAGGACGTGTTGGAGACGGCACGCGGCTTTGAAGAGGCGGGGGCCCGGTGGGTGCACATGGTGGACTTGGACGGGGCCCTGCAGGGGAGGCGGGTGAATGCCCCGCTCTTTGCCCGGGTGGCAAGGGAGACTGGGCTCAGGGTGGAGCTGGGGGGCGGCGTCCGGGACATGGAGACGGTGGAGTTCTATCTGGAGCGGGGGCTCTCCCGGCTGATTCTGGGCTCGGCGGCGGTGAACTGCCCGGCATTTGTGAAGGAGGCAGCGGCAAAATACGGGGAAAAAATCGCCGTGGGGATCGACGCCAAAAACGGGATGGTGGCTGCCCAGGGCTGGACAGAGGACAGCAAAATCCACTACCTGGAACTGGGGAAGCGGATGGAGCAACTGGGAGTGAAGACCCTTATCTACACCGACATCTCCAAGGACGGCACCCTCTCCGGTATCTCCGCCGGGCAGCTGGAGGAGCTGAACCGGGCTGTCTCCTGCGATGTGATTGCCAGCGGCGGGGTGAAGGATATTGCAGACGTGCGCGCCGCCAAAGCGCTGGGGCTGGCGGGTATTATCTGCGGCAAGGCCATCTACCAGGGCACACTGCCGCTGAAAGAGGCACTGGCAGAGGCGTAAAGGAGGACGGTGGCAATCCCGCTGGGAGATGCTGATGCTTGCCCCGAAAGGGACTCTTTTGATACAAAAAACGGCCCGCTCACTTTATCGAAATAAGGCGAATGAAAATACGTTTTTTGTGGTTGCATGTGCGTAGTTTTTTTGAAATGCTGCTTGCCTTGAGCCACCCAAAAACCTTGACAGAACCCCGGGAACGTGGTATGATAATTTAGAAACAAATGTTCTCGAGGTTTGAAAGGGGTGGGCTGTATGGGGATTCTGCATCCGCAGGAGACGGTTGTGAAAACCTATGACTACAATGGGATTGCCGTGGAACTGGTGGAGTGGAGCGAAACGGTGTGGTGCGGGAGAATTGGCTTTGCGGACGGCAATGTGGGCGAGCCGGATGTGGAACGGGTTATGGAGGAGTTTATGGCTGTGTCCGCCGTGCCGGTGGGCCGGGAGGAGAATTGGGATGTGTGCATGAGCCTCAACTACCTTTCTGACCAGCGGGCAAGCGGTGTGTTGTTTGGTTTTTTGGTGCGGGACACTCCCCAGCCGGAGGGATATGACCTTTATAGGGTGCCTGCCGCCCAATTCCTCCGCATCCGGCTGTGCGGGGAGACGGCCAGGGCGCTGGGGCACGAGCCCTGGGCGGGCGGTATCCCGCCCTATGGCTGGATTGGGGAGCAGATTGCCCCTGCGCTGGGCTATGCCTATGGCGACGACTCGCTCCCTGTAATAGAGTACTACGGCTTTTTTGACCCGCAAAAGGGGACACATGAGTACTGCTATTTATATGTCCCGGTAAAAGAATGCTGATTTTTATCGGCAAAAGGAGGTCTTTAGATGGATAAGAACGTATTGGAGGGCCTGTTCCAGGTCATCAAGGAGCGGCAGGAGAGCCCGCAGGCCGGGTCTTACACCTGCTATCTCTTTGAACAGGGCATTGACAAAATCCTCAAAAAGTGCGGCGAGGAGTGTTCCGAGGTGATTATTGCCGCCAAGGGGGAGGACCAGGAGGCGCTGATTGGGGAAATCTGCGACCTGACCTATCACATCCTGGTGCTCATGGCCCAGCGGGACATTGAGCTGGAGGAAGTGATGGCCGTGCTAGAGCAGCGCCGGCAGAAGCTGGGAAACCTGAAAGAGTTTAAGAGGGTGGATAAGCTCACCTGATTTTGATTGGATACTTTGAATCCGCATGGGCGGCAGAGCTTTGGCTGTGCCGCCCATGCGGATTTTTTGATAGAGGACGGGTAATCCCCCCTGATAAAGTGATAGGTGTTAGGCAATTATACTAAAATTATGATTTCATATTATACCATTGGGATATTGACAAGGGGGACGTATAGCTTAAAATATATATAAAGATATGTTATTCTATAAATGGTCTTTAATAGTTTTAATTTTTGGTGATATGCCAATATGGGGAATTGATAGGGGGTGGAAGCTGCATTAGGGACGCGGGGCTATTTCTTTCATTTTTTGGAATGGTATGAGCCAGAGGAGAGGGTGCGAGATGAAGAGCAAAGTGAATGGAGTAATTCGTTGGATAAAAAATGCCAAGATTATAAACAGGCGTACTTGCAAGTTTGTCATTATGTTAATCCTTGTGATATGGATTACCAATCCCAGGTCTATTCCATTTGTGCCGCAGGGGATAAAGGAGAGGATGGCCCAAATTGCGGAGACGCTGTGGGGAGATGTGAAGACCATAAGGGATGTCCTGCCGGTTAGCTGGGTCATATTTTTCCAGATAGTGGTGATGGGGATATTCCTTGCCCTTGTTCTGGAAATTTTAAAATCAATCTTGACTCATATCCAATTTTCCAGTAAGAGGATACAGACCTTTGTAACCGTATTCCTGAGTTCGGTAAAATATATTTTTGCTATTGTGGGGATTATTTGGGCGTTGCGTATTATGCAAATTGATACATCGGTAATTTTTGCGGGGATTGGGATTGTGTCTTTGATTATTGGATTTAGCGCGGACAGCTTAATTGCCGACATGGTTACTGGGATATTTTTGCTGTTTGATAACCAATATAACGTGGGGGACATTATTGATGTGGGTTCCTTTCACGGGGAAGTGATTAAAATCGGATTCCGTTCCACTTCTTTGAAGGACCAGGGAGGGAACATCAAAATTATCAATAATTCTAGTATGTGTAATATTACCAATCGGTCTGAGGAACAGTCGCGAGCTGTGTGTGATATTACAATCCCTGCGAAATTAGAACTTTCTGCTGTTGAAAAAAATATCACTTCGGTGTTAAAAACGCTGAAAAAGGAAAAATCGGTATTTCTTGAGGCACCGGAATTTTGGGGCGTTGAGTCTTTGAAAGCGCAGGAAATGGTAATCCGCATCGTTGCATGGGTGAATGAAGAGGACATATACCATGCACAGCGGTTAATCAACCGCGCTGTAAAACTGAAACTCCAAGAGATGGATGTTTGGGGATGAGCTTAAAATGGAAATACATAAGGAGAATGAAGAATTTTGCCTGTGCAGAGGAGAGTTCTTTCAGCAGGAGAGCGCTTTTTTTAGGCAATGCAGGGAAATTGCCTTTCCCTTTGGTGAGATTCACAGCAGAGAATCGTTGGACAACGCGGCCACAACCCGCTATCAACACAGTAAAAAACTGCTGAGAGGTTACTTTTTTATTGCTGCATTCACGATACTTATCGTATACAGTATCGATTTATTGGGGGAAGACTGGTTGCCTTATGGGAATGGGATGGCGCCATGGGACAGGATAGTATATAGTGAGTATCAGCCGCAGTACTATGTGGAACGTGTGTACTACACTGTCAAAGCCGGGGATACCTTATGGGACATTGCTAAGAAGTATATGGGGAATGGGCTGGGATACCATGAAATCGTAAGGGAGAACAAGCTAAAAAATCCCGATTTAATTTTTCCTGGTGATAAGCTGATTATTCCAATTGTTCATATTGAGGATGATTAAGCTTATATTAGCGTGTATAAAGGTGAGGGCGCGGATACAAAACGGAAAGCCTCCCACTGTTTGCAGATAAGAGGGCTTAATCAATGGAAAAGAACCGAGTATATTTGTTGTTCAAGAGCCAGACCCATAGGCGAAGAGCCGGTAACACGCGGATTAAAAATGCGGTTATCGGCTCTTTCTATTGTAGAGATATCCACTGGTGGGGAAAAGGGCTTGGGCTCTGAACAAAAAAGTCCCTATTTAACATGAAAGCGGCTGGCAACTCTGTGCGCAAGCAGCGCCGCCGGTAGTACTTGGCTTATGGGGACTGCTTTCTCTGTGGGCCTCTCGGCTTCGGGGTTGGCCTGCGCTGTACTCTGTCCATACCGCTCGAAAAGACAAGAATCCGAACCTATCCCCTATGGGAAACAGGTTCGGATTCTATGGGTTTGGTGCGGGAGATGGGGGTCGAACCCACACACCAAAGGTACTGGCTCCTAAGACCAGCGCGTCTGCCATTCCGCCACTCCCGCGTATTCAGCGCACGATTATCATACCACGGATTTCTTGCTTTTGTCAAGGTGTGGGCGGGGCATCGATTGCAATCCTGTGCTGTTTGTGCTATGATTTGGGGAGAAAAGGGAAGGGGAGAGGACAGAACATGGGAAGGGGATTTTCACTGAAGAGCCGGGTGGACTTGACGGAAGGGCCGATTTTTAAAAACCTGCTTTTGTTTGCCTTGCCGATTTTGTTGGGCACCATTGTGACCCAGCTCTATAATGTGGCGGACTCGGTGATTGTGGGGCAGATGGTGGGGACGGATGCGCTGGCGGCGGTGTCGGCGGCGTCGCCGGTGATGAGTATTATCAATATGTTCCTCATCGGGCTCTCGGCGGGCTCCAATGTGGTGATTGCCCAGCGGGTGGGGGCCAAGGACAATAGGGCGCTCCAGCGGGCGCTGGGTTCCATTAGCTGCCTGACGCTGCTCTGCGCGCTCTTTATCACAGCGGCAGGGCTGGCGGCCAGCAGGCCCCTGCTGGAGGTGCTGGGCACGCCGGAGGGGATTTTCCAGGATGCCAGGCTCTATCTGGTGGCGGTATATCTGGGCACCACCGGGAACCTGGTATATCAGATGGGCTCCGGCGCGCTGCGGGGGATGGGGGACTCCATGTGGCCCTTTGTGTTCCTGGTGTTTTGCAGCGGGCTCAATATCCTGCTGGATATTCTGGCAGTGCAGATGTTCCATCTGGGGGTGCTGGGGGTGGGGATTGCCACCTCGCTGTCCCAGCTGGTGTCAGGGTTGGGAATCCTGTTCCGCTTAAACCGGGGCGGCTATGGGGTGAAGGTGACGTTTGCCACCCTGCGGCTGGACAAGGAGGAGGCAAAGCAGGTGGCTGCCATTGGCCTGCCCGCTGCCATCCAGAACATCGGCAACGCCATTGCGGCGCTGTGTGTGCAGTCTTCGGTGAATGTGTTCGGCGCGGCCTTTATTGCGGCCAACAGCATTGTCACCAAGGTGGACGACATGATTAACATCCCCATTATCGCCCTGAGCACGGCGCTTTGTACCTTTGTGGGGCAGAATATGGGCCTCCTGCGGCTGGACCGCATCAAAAAGGGGATTAACAGCAGCATTGCCGCGCTGTGCGGGCTGGGGGTGGTGATGTGCGGGGTGCTGATTGCGCTGCGGAACGTCTTCCCCCTCCTCTTCACCACCGAGACGGAGGTGGCGGGCTATGCAGCCCAGGGGCTTTTTATCCTCTCGTTCATGTGCCTTTTCCATGGCATTGACCGCTGTTTGGTCAACGCCATGCGGGGGGCGGGAAAGTCTGTGGTGCCCATGATTACCGCCCAGTTCGGCGCTTTTTCCCGCATCCCGCTGGCCTATTTCCTGGCTGTGAAGACCGGCAACTGCCTGGGCATCTTCTGGGCTTTGCTTATCGCCTCCCTGCTGCGCACCCTGGCAATTGCCTTTTACTACTACGGCGGCGGCTGGAAGCGGGCGGTGGAAAAATTTGAGCAGCGTGCAGTGCGATAGGGGTACCCCTTTCCCTTTTGATTCCCAGGACAGCGCACAGGGCGCCGGCCTTTTGGGCCGGGCGCCTCAAATTTACTGGAAGAAGGTTTATGGTATGCTGAAAAGATTAACCAGTATAGACGGATACATGGATTTTATCGCTGAAATAGGCGCAGACCCGGACTTTCACGACCCGTTGCGCAATGAAGAGCAGATGCAGTGCAACTTATTGGATGCCCTGAACAAACCGGCCCATCAAGTCTGGGGCGTTTTTGAGGGGGAGACGATAATAGGCCTGTTTGTGTTTTTGATATTAGAAGAGGAGGCCTACATGGAAATGCTCGTGGGCCTATCCCGCACCTTAAGGGCCTATGAGGAGATGCTGTCTTTCCTAAAGGGGAAGTACCAGGGCTATCAAGCGGATTTTGTCTATCACGCGAAGAACCATTTGCTCCACCGGCTCTTGCAGGGCGAAAAGGTGAAATTTGACACGGAACAGCAAAAAATGGTGCTGAAAAGGGAGGTTCCGTATCAGAGCAGCCATCGGATTGAGCTGTATCGCCCGAAATACAGGAAACAGTATTGCGCAATACACCTGGAAGAGGGGTATTGGACGGCGGACAAGGTCATTGACGCGCCGGACAGGTTCCGGATTATCCTTGCCATCGAGAAAAACGAGGTGGTGGGCTATATTGATGTGACGTACAAGTACGAGGAAAACGAGCCCTTTGACGTATTTGTAAAAGAAGAATATCGGAAAAGGGGATATGGGAAAGCAATGCTCGCCAAGGCGATAGCGCTGAACGGGCCCAAGGCAATGATGCTCTTAGTCAATGTGGACAACGCGGCTGCGATTGCGCTGTATGAGTCCCTGGGATTTGTCAAATCAATTGGGGAAAACAGTATAACGGCCCATGTTTGCCTATAGGCCATATTCCTAAAACAGGCTCATCTGTTGCAGCTTGGGAGGGAGGGAAAAGGCAGGTTCCTCTTTTAAGGCGCCGGAACGCACCAGGCCCTTTAAGAAGGGGGAGAGGGACTTGGCATAGGTGAGGATGAGCTCTTCCCTGGCGCGGGTGAGGCCCACGAAGAGCAGGCGGCGTTCTTCCTCCTCGTCGGTGGGGCGGGCCTGGGATTCCAGGGGCAGCAGGCCCTCCTGGACACCTGCCAGGAAGACGGCGGGGAACTCCAGGCCTTTGGCCCCGTGGAGGGTCATCACCTTTACGGCGCCTGAGGCATAGGTCTTTTTGTCACCGCGGCGCAGGTCGGCCTCCTCCCCCAGCAGCAGGGTGTCCAGCAGGGACTCCATCCGGTCATGGAAGACGGCCAGGTGTTCCAGCTTTTCCAGCGCAGGGGAGGGGTCCCCCTCCCCCTGCCAGCGGGCCAGCAGCCGGTGGGGCGGTTCTTTGGCAGCCAGGGGGAAGAACTCCGCCGCCCTCTCCAGCCAGGGGCGCAGGGGCGGGGCATCGGACAGGCGGGCCGCCAGGGCTTCAGGCGTGGGGGCGGGGAGGGACTGGCAGGTTTGGCGGGCCAGGAGGATTAAATCCGGCGGGCAGTGCCAGAGCAAGCCCAGGCACTGCTCCAACGGGTGGGGCTCCTGGGGGGAGAGCAGCCAGCGGAAAAAGGCAGTGACGCCCCGCACCTCATCGCTCTCCAGAAAATCCTCCCGGCCCAGGCGCAGGCAGGGGATGCTGTCCTTCCGCAGGGCCTGCTCAATGCTCTGGGCCTGCCGGTGGGTACGGCAGAGGACGGCGATGTCGGAGAAGGAGCGATAGGTCGCCCGTTCCAGATGGCGGTCGGATTCCAGCATATCGGAGCCGCCGGTCATGCGGCGGATTTCGGCGGCAATCCAGGCGGCTTGGGCCCGGTCGCTCTCGGCGCGGCACAGGCGCACCGGCAGGCCCTCGGGCTGGGTGGGGGCCAGGGCGCGGGGGCCTCCTGGGTTTTCCCCAATCACCGGCAGGGCGCAGGAGAGGACCTGGGGCGTGCTGCGGTAATTCTGCGCCAGGCGGATTTCCCGGAGACCCGGGCAGTCCTCTTTTAAGCGGGCAAAGCAGCGGGCCGAAGCGCCGCGGAAGCCGTAGATGGCCTGGTCGGGGTCGCCGATGACAAAGAGGCTGCCCCCTTCCTTCCCCCACCCCAGCGCCAGGCGGTATTGCAGCGGGCTCACGTCCTGGAACTCGTCTACAAACAAGTGCTTGCCCCAGAAGGGAAGGGAGAGCCCGCCCGTCAGCAGGTCGTCAAAGTCCCACAGTCCCAGTGCCCCCAGCTTCTCCTGGTAGTGGGCCAGCAGCTCGGGGGAGAGGGGGGAGTCCCCGCCGGTCTTGGCGCGGGAGACCTGCTCTAAAAAGGCCTGGGGGGCGTGTTTGTCCCCCGCCTCCCGCAGCACCTCTGCGGCGATGCCCAGCGCGTCGGTGTGGGAGACCAGGGCGGGATTGCCCAGACGGCGGCGGCAGACGGCGTGGAAGGTGCCGATGGTCATGTCCTTTATCCCCCGCTTGCCTCCCAGCCGCTGTTCCAGCCGGGCGCGCAGCTCTTCGGCGGCCTGGTTGGTGAAGGTGATGGCGGTGATGCTGCCGGGGTCAGCCCCTTGCTCCACCAGCCAGGCGATGCGGGCCACCAGGGTCTTGGTCTTGCCGGTGCCCGGCCCGGCGGTGACGGCCACCATGGGCTCTTTTGCCGTGACAGCGGCCTGCTGCTCCGGGTTCAGGGCTTCCCCTGCCGGCGGTGCTGTGGGGGGAGCGGGGGCGGCGGGCTTTTTCCGGGCAACAGAGGACTTTTTCACCACTGCCTGGGGAAGGGCCACGCCGAAGAGGGAGACCTGGCCGCTGAGGGCCTCGATTTCCTCCGGCAGCAGCAGGCCAACCTGGCCGAAGACCCCGTCATAGCCCGCCTGGCGTCGGACTTCCCCCTGGCGAAGGCGGCGGATGCCCTCCGCTACGCAGGCCCCGGCTGCCCCGGCAATTTGGGAGAGAGGGAGCTCCCGGAGTATCGCAAACTCCGGGCCCAGGCTTTGCAGCAGGGAGAAATACTGTTCCGCCACCTTTTTGCTGGCAGGGGAGAAGCCGGTGGAGGCGGCGATTACCTCGGGCAGGGGGGCAAGGCTCTCGAAGGGCTTGGCAGTGGGGAGGGCAAAGCCCTCCTCCCGGTCGGCCAGGGCCTCCACCCGGTGCTGCACCCCGATGGTGAGTTTTTTCCCGCACACCGGGCACTTGCCCCCCAGCCGCAGCGTCTCCCCAGGGGTGAGGCACACGCCGCAGGCCCGGTGCCCGTCCAAGTGGTATTTCCCCTCCTCGGGGAAAAACTCCAGCGTCCCCGCCAGGCCCTCCCCGGTTTCCAGGGCGGTTTTCAGGGCAGGATAGGTGAGGGGGGCATCGATAAGGTCGGCCTCCCGGCCCAGCTTTTGGGGGGAATGGGCATCGGAGTGGGACACCAGGTGCAGCTTGTCCAGCGCGGAGACCCGCCAGTTCATGGGCGGGTCGGAGGAGAGGCCGGTTTCCACTGCGTGGACATGGGGGGTTAAGTCTTCAAAGCATTCCTCCATGGTGTCGAAGCCGGAGAAGGCCCCAAAGAGGGAGAAGTGGGGCGTCCAGATATGGGCGGGGATGAAGATGGCCTCCGGGCAGGCCTCCAGGGTGATTTCCAAAAGGTCGCGGCAGTCCAGGCCCAGGATGGGGCGGCCGTCGGAGTGGATGTTGCCGATGGCCTCCAGCCGCTTGGAGAGCAGCTCGGCGGCCTCTAAGCCCGGCAGCAGAATGACACTGTGCACCTTGCGCACCCGGCCGTTTTTCTTGTAAATCGTGCTGATTTCCCCCGACATCACAAAGCGGGGCGAGAGGGGCTCCCCGCCGGTGGAATCGGGCAGGCAGAGCTCTTCCCGCAAAGTGTAAAACCCCTCTTCGGCGGGGACAAGCTGGGCGGCCATCTCCGCCCGCCAGGCGGGGTGGGTGAAATCCCCCGCGCCCAGAAGGGCGATGCCCTTGCGCCGGGCCCAGAGATGCAGGTGGGGCAGGTCGCAGTCCTTGCTGGTGGCCCTGGAATAGTGGGAGTGGATATGTAAATCGGCGATGTATGGCATGGGGAGACCTCCTGGCGAAAAATGTAGATTTTTGGATATTATATCATAAAGTGTTTTCCATGGCTAGAACGGGGGAGATTTCCTGAAAGTTCCTCTTGACAATCTCCCTTGCTGCCGCTATAATGAGAAAAACAAAACGGCTGTGAGAAGAAATAGTAGGCGGGCTGCGATGGTGCAGAGAGAGGGCGGTTGGTGCGAGCCCTTCCGGAGAGCCGGCCGAACCCCCTCTTTGAGCTGCAGCGCGTAAGAAGCGCTGCCGGGACTCCCCCGTTACCGGGAGAAGGCATCGGGCCCTTTGCCGCCCCGTGCCCGCAGAGTGCGGAGGATTCCCTCCGAAGTTAGGTGGTAACGCGGATTTTGATTCGCCCTAAGCTGGTCATGGGACTGGCTTGGGGCGTTTTTTGTTTTTCCGCACAGGCGCGGGGCACAGCCGGGGCTTTGGGAAAATGGAAAGGAGCGTATCGCAATGAGAATGAGCAAACTGGTGGGAACCAGGACAAAAGAGCATCCGGCGGGCTGTGTCCTTGATAGCCACGCCCTGATGATGCGGGGCGGGTACTTGAAAGGGGTGTGCGCCGGGATTTACTCCCAGTTTTTGCCGCTTACCAGGGTGTGCAGAAAGATAGAGGACATCATCCGGGAGGAGATGGATGCCTTAGAGGGGCAGGAGGTGCTGTTCCCTGTGGCGCTGCCTGGGGCACTGTGGAGAGAGTCGGGGCGGTATGAGAGCGTGGGGAACGAGCTGCTGCGGTTCCGGGACCGGGGCGGGGCGGAGATGGTGCTGGGCATGACCCATGAGGAGGCCGCCGTACACCTGGTGCGGGACTACGGGGTGAGCTATGGCCGCTATCCCTTTTTTATCTACCAAATCCAGACTAAGTTCCGGGATGAGGCCAGAGCGCGCGGAGGGCTCATCCGGGTGCGGGAGTTCCGGATGAAGGACGGGTATTCCTTCCACACCTCGCAGGGGGATTTGGAGCAGTTTTTTGCCCGCTGCCTGCGGGCCTATGAGCGCATCTTTGCCCGGGTGGGGCTGCCCCAGGTACAGGCCATTGCCTCGGATTCCGGCATGATGGGCGGGGAAGTGTCCTATGAATTTACCCTGCTCACCCCGGCGGGGGAGGACTCGGTGGGGCACTGCCCCTGCTGCGGGCGCTGGTTTCATTTGGAGGCGGCGGAGGGGGCTGCCTGTCCCGCCTGCGGGGCGGAAAACCCGGTTATTTCCCGGGGAATTGAGGTGGGGCATATCTTCCAGCTGGGGGACAAGTACACCAAGGCCATGGGGATGCGCTATACCGATGAGAGCGGGGCTTCCCGCGCGCCGGTGATGGGGTGCTATGGCATTGGCATCGGGCGGCTGGCGGCCTCTGTGTGCGAGGCCTCCCACGATAGCCACGGGCCCATCTGGCCGGTGACGGTGGCTCCCTGGCAGGTACACCTCTGCGCACTGCGGGCCGGGGAGGGGGCAGTGAGAGAGGCGGCGGAAAGGCTCTACGTACTTCTGGGGAAGGGGCGCACCCTTTATGACGAAAGGGATGTGAGCCCTGGGGTGCAGCTGGCCGACGCGGACTTGCTGGGCGCGCCGGTACGGGTGGTGCTGGGGCCCAGGGATTTGGCAGAGGGGCTCTGCCAGGTGGAGAGCAGGGACAGGGCGCGCCGGGAGACAGTGCCCATTGCCCAGGCGGCGGAAACAGTGGAGAGGATGCTGGCGGAGATGAGGCGGGAGATAGAGGGAGGGGGATTGGAGAGGGAGTAAGGGGCAGGAGCTTAAAAGCGGAAAAAGGGCAAGACAAAGAGCCCGATGGGGAAATCGGGCCAGTGCCTGGTGCAAAGGGGCTACTTTTCGGGGCCGGGGAGAGGGAAGTCTTCCAGGTCCTCGGCCAGGGCGCGTACCTTGCTGTAAAAAGTGCTCACCGGCATGGCGCACGCTAGGGCGGCCTCCCGTAAAGTGAGCTCCTTGTTTTTCCATGCCAAGAGCATCTGTTCAAAGTTTTCCGGCGTTGGGTTCGGCGGACGGCCAAAACGGACCCCCCGCGCCTGTGCAGCTGCAATGCCCTCGGCCTGCCTGCGGCGGATGTTGTCCCGCTCGGTTTCCGCTACATAGCTGAGAAGCTGAAGGACCATGTCTGCGATGAAGACGCCAGTGAGATCCCGGTTCTGTGTGCGGGTGTCCAGCAGGGGCATGTCCAGGATAAGGACATCTGCCCCTTTCTCCTTTGTCACCCGCCGCCATTGTTCCAGAATTTCAGTGTAATTCCTGCCCAGTCGATCAATGCTGGCCACGATAAGCAAATCCCCGGGCCGCAGCCTGCGCAGCAGCCTACGCCATGCGGGACGCCTGAAATTGTTCCCGCTTTGCTTATCGATGTACAGATTGCCGGGGGGAACCTCATATTCCGCCAGCGCGTCCAGCTGCCGCGCCTCGTTCTGCTCTCGGGTGGATACCCTTACGTATCCGTACCACTCCATAACGCAAAAACCTCCGTCCTCTTCCTCCCTATTATATCAGAGCTCTCCTCAGATTTCGACAAATTTTTACAGATTCTGCACGGAAATTTGGGAGCTTGCAGAATTCCTAGCATTTGTATCGTTCCCCATTCTCTGGGAAAAAACCGCCGGAGCCCTCTGCTTGGCCCGGCAGTTTTTATCGCTTTCCCCTTTTTGCCCTGAGATTGTTCAAAAATGTCCCCCTGGCTTTTTCGTTTTTCGCTGTTCACCATTTCCTTTCTCTATTTTTGCGTTTTTTGGAGTTCCCTCACCTTAAATAGGGAAAAACGGCTGGGTTTTAACGATTCTTTCACCATCAGGGCAGTAAAAAACCTCTTGTTCAGAAAAGTGTACTTTTCTGAACAAGAGGTTTTTCTATTTTTGTCGAGTTTGCGTTCCCTTCCCGACCGCCTTCATTACCACTTTTCGGTCACTTCACCTCAAACACAACACCTTTTTCCTATTTTTTTTCTATTTCCAAGCCCCCTCACTCTTCCCCCTGTTTTGTTCAGAAAAGTACACTTTTCTGAACAAAACAGGGCTTCTTCAAACAGGGAGGTTTGTCAAATGTTAGTGTTGGGAAGGAACTTAAACGAGCCTGTGGTTATCGACGGGAAAATCTTTGTCAAGGTTGTCAGAGGCAAGCAGGGTGGCTTTAAAATCGCCATCGACGCCCCTCGTGATGTCTCTATCTTCCGCGGGGAGCTCTTCCCCGGTATCGAAAAAGTGGAGGCTAAATGGGCCAAGGTCTTCGGGGAAAAGTAGCCTTTCTGGGCACTCAAAAT
>JAAVYW010000068.1 GCA_022791315.1 Oscillospiraceae bacterium
GGGCACAGACTTGTAGGTGCCTTCGTCTCCGCCGCCGGCATTGCCGTCGTCAGCGGGCTGGGTGGTACTGGAATTGTTGCCGTCAGTGGAATTATTCCCACTCTGGCTGTCATTTCCAGAGGTGCAACCTACCAAGCTCACAGAGAGCATGGAAGCTGCCAAAAGGAATGCTAATACCTTTTTCATAAAAAAATTTCCTCCTCTTTGACTTTTGCTGTTTATCCACATCGGGGAATCCTCCCCGACTGTCAACAGAAAACAAAAAATCGCGAAAGCAGGAACGTTTTTAAAGCCCTTATTTTATATGTAATAAAATCCATATAAAGACGTAAAGCCAAGTCTGTTTACAAAATATTAAAAGTTCTGTGAAAAGACAAGAAAAAGTCAATCGCTTTGATTGCATTTCTTATTTACATCCTCATTATATACGATTTATCTGAAAATGTAAATAGTTTTTTAAAATTTTTATAACAATTTTCAATTTTTTCTTTTATTGGCCAAAGAAGCCCTTGTTTTTCCCTTTTTGAGGCGGGAAAGAGCCAAGCCCGGGGATTGCTCCTCGGGCCCGGCTCTTTTACAGCAAAAATCTTCTTGGATTGTGACAACTGGGGGATTTTTTGCCTGTGGGTCTCATATCGTTCGGATACGGTCAGACCATCCTTTGCGGCAACGATTAAACGTATTTCTGATAGATGTCAATCAGTTCTTTATACCGCATTCCTTCCAGATTCTTCAGGTACTGGTCCCAATCTTTCTCAATGTCCAGGTCGCCGGTGACAAACTGGGCCATAGCCTGCTTGATGTAGTCTTTCAGCGTGGCCTCGATGTCGGCAATGATAGCGGAATCCTCTTCTGCGTAGAAGGTATTGGCATTCCGATAGCAGCTGATGTCATTGACATAGGGATAATAGTTATCCTGCATGGCTTTCCACAGGTACTGCTGCAGTTCATAGGGGTCGTCGCCCTTCACGTTGTTGTTGTCAAAGTCGTTGTAGCAGGGGCCACCCTCGTTCCAGTGGGAGTTCTGTACAGTGCCCCACTGCAGAATCGGGTCATAGGTGGCAGGCTCGCCGTCCACAGCCATCTCGCCCTCTTCGGGGATGCGGTAATCCACAACCGGCTCGCCCAAGCGGTTTCTCATGCAGACTTCTTTGTCATAGCGATAGTCAATCCAGCGGAAGGCCATTTCGGGGTTTTTGCAAGCCGTAGTGATAGCAGCACTTGCCACGGAATAGCTGCCGTAGGGGCTATAGAACACGCCATGATACCCGTCGGGGCCGGTCATGGTGGAGATGGAGTCATACTCTCTCGAGCGGTCGCCCATCTGTTCACAGATGGCAAACTGTCCGCCCAATGCCAGGAAGCCAACCAACGCAATCTCTCCGTCAAACACCTGCTTCAGCTGGGTGTTGTCCTGGGTGAAGGTGGTGGTGTCAAACAAGCCGTCCTCAGCCAGGCTACGCCAGTAGCGCAGGCCTTCCCGATAGGCATCCTTGTCATAAGCCGCCTGCACTACGCCGTCCTCAATGTAATAGGGATTATCACGGTCATACTGCAAAAACGAGTTCAAAATATAATTGTCTCCAAAGGAATGCCAGCCGTTGTTGGAGCCAATCCACGGAATCTCGTCGTTCGGGTCGCCGTTGCCGTTGGCGTCGTTATCTTTGAACGCCTGGAGCATCGCGCGGAATTCATCTGTGGTCTCGGGAACCTTAGTCACGCCAGAGCGTTCCATGAAGTTCCGGTTCACCCATCCACGGCCGGCCGTACAGTTGGGGAGAGAAATGACCACGTGGGGCATACAATACTGGTCACCGTCCGGGCAGGTCATGATGTCGCCCAGGATGTCGTCTTTTGCCACAGCCTGGTTATACCAATAGCCATAGTTGGCAATCATATCCTTCAACGGAGTGAAAATGCCCTGGTTGGCGTTGGTAACCACCATAGCAGTGGACAGATTGGACATAATCACGTCCGGCAGGTCCTGGCCGGAGGCCAGTAACAGATTCAGCTTCTGGGTGGCATCCTGCTCGGGCACTGCGTTCCACAGCACGTGTACATTGGTCTTGTCCTCATACCAGACAGTGTGCTTGTTGGTCTCGTATTTTTCCACGTTCAGATTCTGCTGGATGTAGACGACCATGTCGGTTTTCTCTTCCACGATGGGGAGCACGCCCGCATCAGAGACAGCCACACCGCCGGAAGGCACAGCCTTATAGGTGCCGCCCTCTTCCCCACCACTTTTTTCGCCGTCATCAGCAGGCTGGGTGGTGCTAGAGCCGCCATTATCGGCAGGAGGCGTCGTGGTAGAGCCGCCGTCATTTGTTCCGGATTGGCAACCGGCAAGGCTTACAGAAAGCATGGCAGCTGCCAAAAGGAATGCTAATACCTTTTTCATAGTAATTTTCCTCCCTCTTTTGATTTTTGCTGTTTATCATCAGCAGCCCGAAAAACCCTCCGGGCCTGCAAAGATGCTCTGGGCAATTAACTCCACAAAAACTCAAATTGCAGCCCTTTCCACATAACAACCATTGTGAATCCCTGGGGATTCACAGGCGCAACCATGGTTGCGCCATAAATTAGTTGTATATATTCTCCAAAAAACACTCACAATGTAAATTTCTTTTTGATGCCTAGAGTATACCCTTTTATTTTCCAAATGTAAATAGATTTTGGACAGATTCTTTTTAAAAGTCCACTTTTCGTCCTTTACACAATAAAATCTATTTTATTTTAGCCAAAATGCGAATTGACTTTTTGATACATATGATAAACATGCTCTGATTTAAATATGTAAATTATAATATCTGTACAAAAATTATCGTAAATAGCACGGTGAAAAATAGGCCTGGCCCGGAGGAGAAAATCCTCTGGGCCAGGCCACACAACAAAAGCGTTTGGGTTACAGGGAGTTCTGGGAAGCATCCATAGTCTGCCGCTTAGACGTACTTCTGGTAAATGGCAACCAGCTCTTTATCCCGCATCCCTTCCAGGTTCTTCAAGTACTGGTCCCAATCCTTCTCGATGTCCAGGCCACCGGTGACAAACTGGGACAGGGACTGTTTGACATAGTCCTGCAGTGTGGCGTTGGTGTCGGCGATGATAGCGGAATCCTCTTCCGAATAGAAGGTAAAGGGCTTGCGGTAATTGCCAATATCGGTGGTGTACGACTGATAGTTGGTAATTGTGGCATTCCATAGCTACTGCTGCAGCTCGTAGGGGTCACCGCCCTTCACGTTGCTGTTGTCGAAGTTATTGTATCAAGGGCCTGTCATAGTGGAAATGGAACCGTACTCTCTGGAACGGCCGCCCAACTTGTTCAGATAAACGAACTGGCCGCTTAGAGTCAGGAAGCCAACCAAGGCAGCCTCGCCGTCAAACACCTGCTTGAGCTGGGTGTTGTTTTGGGTAAACGTGGTGGTGCTAAAGACTCCGTCTTTCGGCCAGGCCACGCCAGAAACGCAGGCCCTCGCGGTAGGCGCCTCTGTCATAGGCGGCCTGCATCACGCCGCCCTCGATATAGTAGGGATTGCCGCGGTCGTATTTGCAGGAAGGCGTTCATCAGCCACTGGCTGCCGAAGGGCTGCCAGCCGTTATGGGGGCCCATCCAGGGGATTTTGTCAGTGGCGTCGCCGTTGCCGTTGGCGCCGTTGTCCTCGAAGGCCTGGAACATGGCCCGGAACTCATCGGTGGTCTCAGGGACCTTAGTGACGCCGGAGCACTCCAAGAAGTTCCGGTTCACCCAGTCGCGTTCCGATAGGGAGTTGGGCATGGAAATCAGCACGCTGGGCATGGAATACTGCTCACCGCCGGGGCGCTTCATGATGCCGTTGAGGCTGGGCTCTTTTTCCAAAACATCGTTGTACCAATAGCTGTTGGCAATCAGGCCATTCAGGGGCATAAAGGTGCCCTGGGTGCCGCTGGTGGCTACCATGGCAGTGGACAGGTTGGACATAATGATGTCCGGCAAATCCTGACCGGAGGCCAGCATCAGGTTCAGCTTCTGGGTGGCGTCCTACTCGGGGACAGCACTCCAAAGGACATATACATTGGTCTGTTCCCCATACTAGATTGTCATCTTATTGGTCTCATATTTCTCCATGTTGGCATTCTGCTGGATGTAAATCGTCATGTCAGTCTTGTTCTCCACAATGGGGAGAACGCCAGGGTCAGAGACCGCCACACCGCCGGAGGGTACGGCCTTATAGGCCCCCTACCCCTCTTCCCCGCTCTCGCTGCCGCCGTCATCGGCAGGCTGGGCAGTAGCGGAATCCCCGTCGTCTAGTGCCGTGGCCTGTCTATCGCCATCCGTCCCGGGCTGGCACCCCGCCAGGCTTATAGAGAGCATAGCAGCCATCAGCAGGAACGCTAAATCTTTTTCATCCCCAATTTCCTCCATTAACAGAAATATTGCCCACCGGACAGCCTGCCCGGCAAACTATTCATAAACCACTAATAATATACCTACTTTGGACTAGCCAACTATTTTAGCACCACGAATACACGCCAACTGCCTTGAATTGTAAAGGGGCTTGCCAGGGCCTTTAAAAGTGGCCTCGGAACCAAAATGGTTCCGAGGCCACTCTTTTTTACAGCAAAAATCTTTTTAAGCTATACAAGTATTTTGTTTCCGCCTTGGGGCTGCTGCAAAAGCGATTAGACGTATTTCTGCATAATAGCCAGACGCTCTTTATACCGCATACCTTCCAGGTTCTTCACATACTGATCCCAGTCCTTCTCGATGTCCAGGTCGCCGATGACAAACTGGGACATGGCCTGCTTGACATAGTCATTCAGAGTGGCATCGATATCGGCCAGGATAGCGGAATCTTCCTCGGTGTAGAAGGTGTTCTGGTTGTAGTAGTGGGAGATGTCGTTGATATAGGGCTCGTAGTTGTTCTTAGTAGCGTTCCACAGCCACTGCTGCAGCTCGTAGGGGTCGTCGCCCTTCACGTTGTTGTTGTCAAAGTCGTTGTAGCAGGGGGCCATTTCAGCCCAGTGAGAGTTCTGCACAGTGCCCCATTGCAGGATGGGATCATAGGTGGCAGGCTCGCCGTCAACGCCCATTTCGCCGTTCTCGGGGATAGCATAGTCCACAACAGGTTCGCCCAGACGGTTTCTCATAGAGGACTCTCTGGTGTACTGGGAGTCAATCCAACGGAACGCCATCTCAGGGTTCTTGCAGGCAGAGGTGATAACAGACTGGGCTACATAGTAACCATAGTTGCCATAGGGGTCATAGAAGGAGCCGCGATAACCATCGGGACCAGCTACAGGAGCGATGGAAACATACTCTCTGGAGCGATCACTCAGCTGATCCATAAACTGGAACTGACCGCCGGCTACCATGAAGCCAACCTTGGAAACTTCCACATTCTCAAAAACCTGTCTGGCCTGCGTAGTATCCTGAGTAAAGGTGGTGGTGTCAAACAAACCGTCTACCGCCAGGCCATGCCAATAGCGAAGGCCTTCACGATAGGCATCCTTATCATAGGCAGCCTGCACATTGCCGTCGTCATCGATGTAATAGGGGCAGTCACGGTTGTATTGCAGGAACGAGTTCATGATATACTCGTCGCCAATACCACGCCAAGCGTTGTTGGAGCCCATCCAGGGATACTCATCACTGGGGTCACCGTTGCCGTTGGCATCCTGGTCTTTGAAGGCCTGGAGCACATTGCGCAGCTCTTCGGTGGTTTCGGGAGTCTCCAGGCTCAGATTATCCATCCATTTCTGGTTAATCCAGCCGCGGCCCGACATAGAGTTGGGCAGAGAGACAATAACACGGGGCATGGAATACTGATGGCCGTCAGGCGTAGTCATCATGTCCTGCAGCATGGTCTCTTTCTCCAGCATCTGATTGTAGTAGAAACCATAGTTGGCAATCAAATCATCCAGCGGAATAAAGTTTCCTTGGTTGGCGTTGGTCACCACCGTAGCGGTGTTCAGATTGGACATGATAATATCGGGCAAATCCTGGCCGGAAGCCAGCAGCAGGTTCAGCTTCTGGGTGGCGTCCTGCTCGGGAACGGCATTCCATTCCAGATGCACGTTGGTGCGCTCTTCCATCCACAGAGTGTATTTGTTGGTGGTATAGTCTTCCACCGTAGCGCTCTGCTGGATGTAGACCTTCATATCGGTCTTGTTCTCCACGATGGGAAGAACGCCGGGGTCAGAGACAGGTACGCCGCCGGAGGGAACAGATTTGTAGGTGCCGTCCTCAGAGCCGCCATTTGCGTCGTTGTTGTCGTCGCTACCCTGGGAGCTGTTGTTGTTGTCGTTGTTGGAATTGTTGTCATTGTTTCCGGAAGTACAACCCACCAAGCTCACAGAGAGCATAGCGGCTGCCAACAGGAACGCTAAGACCTTTTTCATGAATGTTTTCCTCCCTTTAGACTTTTGCTGTTTCGTTACAAGCGCCGCCGCCTTGCGGTTTCGGCGAAGCCTGTAAAAAAATAACCGGCCGCACAGATTCGCGCAGCCGGATATTAGCACATAGAGGGCAAATCCTGCCAGACAGCAGGACGCCCGTAATGCAATCAGCGCAAATAACAGTGGTAAAACTTTAGTGGTATGTAGTTGTAAAATGATTGGAAGAATGTAAAGGTAAAACTAGATTGCAGGGATATTATACTCCACTGCGGCGAAAATGTAAATAGGATTTTTCAAATTTGTGTGGATTGCTTTGTGGTTATTGCTGAAATCCGGCCTTTTTCACAGATTTTGTCCCATTTTTTTGTGGCCTTAGTTGCCTTTTCCCCGCAGCTTGTGCCTTTCGCCGGTTACTGGCGTTCATCTTTTTCCTTTTGCCCCGCCTTCCCCATCTCTTCCCCATCCCAGGAAGAGCCGCAAAACTGCCTATTGCCAGCGTCAGGAAAGGGCCTGGCACAAGAGGGCGGGCATGCCTTTGGTATACCCGTCCCTCTTGTTATTCCCCCTCTCCCCCTGAAAATTCCCTGTCACCTTTTCCAAAAATTGAGAAACCCCATCCCCAAAAATCGGAACCACTAGCCCACTAGTGGTTTGCTCGGCCCCCAAAGAGGGTTATCCCTTGCCGGCTCCTAAAAGGGGGACTGAACTCTACCATCGCATCGCTGCGCTGTTCCCTGTAAACAGGCAAATCCCATCACAACAAAGCATATCGATTTCCTTAATTCGGGTATGGTTTCCTATTATTAAGCCTTTGTAGAGCTTTAGTAAAAGCTCTTTAAATTATATCTTCGCTATTTCCCAATCTTTTCATTTTGCCAAGGCATTTCTATTTCCTCTCGGTTCTCCCAGGGGGGATTGGCTAAAACAACAAAAAAGCCTGCGGCTTTTGGCCGCAGGCCTTGATAGGGTGTGATTAACCTTTTACAGAACCAATCATAACGCCCTGCACAAAGTGCTTTGCGATGAAGGGATACAAAATCATGAAGGGGCCGGTGGAAATAACAATCAAAGAGTATTTGATTAGGTCCGCCATACCTTGTTTTGCCGCCATCAACTGGGGGTCTGTAATCTGGTTGTTCATGGAGTTCAAAATCAGGATGTCTCTCAAGACAATCTGCAACGGGAACAGGTCACGGTTGCTCAGATAGATAAACGCCTGGAAGTACTGGTTCCAGTGGCCTACTGCGTAGTACAGCACCAGCACAGCCAGCACAGACTTAGACAGCGGCAGCACCAGCTGCACCATAATCCTAAAGTGGGAGGCGCCGTCCACCTGGGCAGCCTCAATCATCTCCTCCGGAATCGAGGACTGGAAGAAAGAACGGGCAATCGTCACGTTGTAAACACTCAGCGCGGTGGGGATAACCATAACCCAGCGGGTGTTAACCAGGCCCAGATTCGTGTTCAAGATGTAGGCAGGAATCAGACCGCCGTTGAAAATCATGGTGAACATAAACAGGAAGTTCAGCACACGTCTGCCAGGCAGGGTCTTTCTGGAAAGGGGATAGGCCGCCAGGATGGTCATAACCATGTTGATACATGTACCGACAATGGTATAAAAGAAGGTGTTCTTAAAGCCAGTCAAAACAGCCGCATGGCTGAATACTTCCTCATAGCCTCTCACAGAGAGCTCCACAGGCCAGAGCACAACCCGGCCCGAGGACACTGCCTGGGGAGAGGAGAAAGAGGAACTCAGGATGTAAATCAGGGGATACAATACCACGATAAAAGCAATGGACAGAAGAATCAAGTTGACAATATTAAAAATATTGTCTTCGGTCGTCTCGTGGATACTCTTTTTCTTTTCAATCGCTGCCATTATTCTCTCTCCCTCCTATTACCAGATACTGGTGTCACTCAGCTTGTTGGAAATCGCATTCACCGTGGAAATCATAACCAGGTTAATGACCGAGTTAAACAAGCCGATGGCGGTCGAATACGAGAAGTCGGCGGCAGCAGAGGCAAGACCTACTTTATAAACGTATGTAGAGATAACCTCAGACGCATCCATGTTCAGAGTATTCTGCATCAGGTAGACCTTTTCAAAGCCAACGTTCATCACGTTACCGGTGTTCATAATCAGCAGGATTGTCGCAGTGGGCAGGATGCCGGGCACGTCAATGTGCCACATCCGCTGGAGACGGGAGGCACCGTCAATCATAGCCGCTTCATGCAGGCCTGGATCAATGCCCGCTAGGGCCGCCAGGTAGATAACGCACCCAAATCCTGTGCCCTGCCACACGCCCGACCACACATAGATGTGCCGGAAAGCCGAGGGCATAGCCATGAAGTCTGTAGCAGGTACACCAAAGATGCCCAGAATCTTGTTGATGATACCAACGCGGGGAGAAAGGAACTGCACCAACATACCAACCAAAACCACGGTGGAGATAAAGTAGGGCAGGTAGGTTACCATCTGCACTATCTTTTTATAGGTCTTGTACACGCAGTTGTTTAACAGCATAGCCAAGATAATGGGGAAGGGGAAACCAGCAATCAGCGAGTAGATACTCACCGAGATGGTGTTCCAGATGATTTTGGTAAAGTTGTAGGAGTTGAAAAACCGGGTGAAGTTCTCAAAGCCAATCCAGGGAGAACCGAAGATACCCTTGGAGGACTGGAACTTCTTGAACGCAATCTGCACGCCGTACATCGGTACGTAGCAGAACACGATCAACCAGATTAGAGGCAGCAGGATAATTAAATAGAGCTGCCAGTCCAATCTCAGTCTTCTTTTCAAAGACCTCATTGCCAATTGACGGTTCGTCAAAGGCGCACTTTGTGTTGCTTCTGCCATGAATCTCACCCTATTCCTTAATTTAATGTGCCGCGACGCTCCCTCTCCTCCTGGCTTCCGCAATGGAACTTCCCACAGCTGTTTCCTGCTCACAGCGATAAGGGCATCCCCCAACATCTGCACAGGCCCCACGGATTTGGAGCTTCTCGCTTCTTGGTTATGGTGAAATTGTAACTCGATTGTGAACAGTTTTAAAGTGTAATTTGCCCTTTTTACTTGATTTACTTTATATTACACTGGTGATTTTTCTTTACTCCGTCTATTTTCCTCCCAACAATATGTGCAACTTGCTAGTTCAAATGAAATATATCCCATATATTTCCATTTTTCGCAGTTTTATTTTCGTCAGAATACCTAAAATGTGTCCGAAGTGTTTCTGCCCTTTTTCAAAAATGAAAACGATTACACGTGTTTTTCCGGAGCGTCTTCCAGTCTTTCTTTTCCAGTCCTCGGCGCACTACAGCATCCCTATTCTCCAATCCCGCCTAAGTTTCCCGCAGAAATAGGCAGATTGCCTCAGAGAAGACCAAAAGAGCGTATTTTTTGAGACTGTTTGACGATTTCGCTGCAAAAGGAGAGGGAGGATAAGGCGATTTCTCCCCTATCCTCCCAAAATTGCCCCGTTCCACCTATCCACCTTGGGAAAGGCCAGATGAAAGAGGGGGCTTTTAGTGAGTTTGCCCAAAGAGGGGGCTCAGCTTCCCCACGCTATACACATGCAGTTCGTGCAGTCCCCTGGTGGCAGCCACATAGAGCAGCTTCACATCCCGCTTGGTAAGGGCGTAGTCCTCCTCCCCCGCCCCGGCCAGGATGACGCTGTCAAATTCCATCCCCTTCACATGGAGGATGGGGAAAACCGTGACGCCCCCTTCGTAGGGGTCCTGGGCGTTTTGTACCAATTTTGCGGCAATCCCCGCCTTTTCCAGGGCTTTATGCAGCGCCTTGCACTGGGCGGGGGTCTTGGCAATAATGGCCGTGGTCTTGTAGTTTTCCTCAGCAAACCTCTTCAGCGATTCCCCGATTTCCCACACCATTTCCCGGAAGCTGACACACTCCAAAAACTTCACCGGCGCGCCGTGGCGTACTACCGGGTCAATGTCATAGACCCTCGGCTCCGCTCCCGGCACCCGGTTCAGGTTCTGCAGCACCGTGTTGGCCACCTGGGCAATTTCAATGGTGTTGCGGTAGCTCTTGGAAAGCGCCCGGAAATCCAGCATCCGCTCCCCAAAGACCTGCTCCTCCACGCCCCGCCAGTCGTCCAGGCCGGTGTACTCCGCGATATTCTGGGAGGTGTCCCCCATAATGGTAAAGGAAGCCGAGGGCAGGCACCATTCCAATAGCCTGTAAACCGAAAGCCCAAAATCCTGGGCCTCGTCCACCACCAGATGCCGGTACTCCTTCAGTTTTTTCACCTCTGTGAGCCGGGTGGTGAGATAGAGCACCCCGCACAGGTCATAGAGGTCATAGCGCCCCTTCTGGCACTGGGGCAGGCTCAGGGCCGCCGCCCGGCTCCCCGCCCCCTGGCCCTTCTCCTGGGCCAGCTCGGTGAGGAACATCTCATAGAGCTTTTTCCCGCTCAAACCCTTAAAGGGCTTGTCAAAGGTGTTCTTCACCTTCCGGGCCATCTCCTTAACACGCTTTGCAATCTCCAACCGCTGCTTAGGGATATTCCCGTTCTCATCCATAGGCAGCCCATAATACCCCTGCCGCTCCAGCTCATCCTCTTCGACCATGTTGGGTAAAACCCGTTTTACCCGGGTTGCCAGCAGGTTTTTTAGCACATCCCGCTTGCCCAATAGGGTCTTTGCCACCCCGTCACGCCCATAGCGTATCACTTCTTCCCCGGTGAGAATCCGCTGGTTTAAGAAATCCACGTCCTGTAGAGGGAACACCCGCCTGGTAAAGCGGTCGAGAAACCGCTCCAGCTCCCGGCAAAAAGCCAGGGAAGACTTCCACGCCAATGCCTCCCCCAAGGATTCCGGGTCAGCCCCCTCTTTCCCGCTGTCCAACGCCTGCTCCAAGTAGGGCATATACTGCATCTTCCCATTCTCCTGCGCAGCCAGTTCCAGTAAAAACTGGGGCAGCACCGCCTGGGTAATCGACTCCACCCCCAGTTCCGGCAGCATCCCCGCCACATAGCTCAGGAACATACGGCTGGCCCCGATAATCACAATCTGTTCCGGCTTATAACGCTCGGGATAGGTGTACAGGATATAGGAAATCCTGTGCATCGCCACCGTGGTCTTCCCGGACCCCGCCACCCCCTGCACAATCACATTCACCCAGGGGTCAATCCGGATAATCTCATTCTGGTCCTTTTGAATGGTAGCCACAATATCTTTGAGCACCACATCCGAATTCTTGGCCAAATACTCCTGCAAAAGGGTGTCATTGGTGATGAGGTCGCTGTCATAATAATCCACAATCCGCCCATCTTCCAAGGTAAAGGTGCGTTTCAGCGAAAGCTCGCCAAAAATCTCCCCCTCCAAACAGAGATAGGAGGCCCGCCCCATCTCACTATTATAATAGAGGTTTGCCACCGGCGCCCGCCAATCCACTATCAAAGCCTCGCCGTTCTCGGTATCATTGACCCCGTTTTTGCCGATATACAGCGCCGCCTTTGCCAACCCATCCTCTTCAAAATCAATCCGCGCAAAGAAGGGAGCTGCCAAGGCCTTCCGATAACCTTTCAGGTTCTGCCCATAGAGTTCCTGCATACTCAGCGCCACCGAAATCTGGTCAAAGAGCTCCACATTATCGTTGTCATACTGCTTGAGCATCAAAGATACCTGCGCATCTGTCCGCGCCTTGTCCGCTTCATGCACGGCAATCGCCTTTTCCAAAAACCGCCGGAATTCCTCCATCTTTTCTGTCTCCTGCCGAATCACTGCCTCTTCCCTCTGTCCCATCCTGGCTCACTCTCCTTCTCCCTTTTGTCTTTTTGGTTCCGTCCCCTTCGGGGCACGCGTCGCAGTGGCGCCGCTCGCTCCATCTTTTAGGGCTGGGCGGGCCGCTTTTTCTGTGGCGTCCTTCCCAACGCAGGTCTATCGCGCCGTAGGCGAAGTAAAGTTTCCGGGCCAGCGAAGCTGGCCTTGTCCACAACCTTTTCAAAGGGTGGTGAAGACCAACTACGTTGGTCTGGCAAGAATCGCCTTGCGATTCTTGAAAGTCAAGCCTGCGGCTTGACTTTGTCGAGGGGCAAAGCCCCCGGCGCTCATTGCAGTGAGCAAAACTCCCCTTCTCCCGGGCGGCGTATCGATAACAAGCCAAAGCTGCTCTCCCAGTCAACACGCCGCCCTCCACCTAGTTTTCCTCTGTCGCTATCACATCCCAACTCCTCGCCGCCTTTGCCAACGGCAAACAGGCCCAAGCTTCATCTCGGCCCAAGCTCGTCGGTTCCCGCACC
>JAAVYW010000005.1 GCA_022791315.1 Oscillospiraceae bacterium
CATGGCGAAGGAAATGATGAACTACACGAAGATGAACGTGCTGGTACAGTCCGCCCAGGCGATGCTGGCCCAGGCGAACCAGCAGCCCCAGTCTGTGCTGCAGCTGCTCCAGTAATCCCTTTCGCAGTTTGTCTTGGATTTATAAAAGCACAAAGCACCCCCGCCGGGATTCCCCGGCGGGGGTGCTTTCGTTCCAAAAGAGCGTCTGCCTTATGCCTCTCCTTGCCCCTCTTCCCTGCTCTCCAGCGTCAGATAGGCGGCCTCCAGCCCCTCGGCCGTAACAGCCAGGCGGACAGTGCCCGCCTCGGGCGTGCTCTTCACCACACAGCCGCATTTCCCGCGGAAGGCGGGCAGGCTGCTGTCGTGATAGCCGTGCTCCCCCAGCAGGTCGCCATTGTCCACCGCCTGGAGCACCCCAGGGCCGCTGACAGAGAAGCGCACCACATTTTCCGCCTCCGGGCAGGGGATGCCGTTCTCATCCACAATCTGCACATCGGCATAGGCGATGTCGGTGCCGTCCGCAGCCAGACGGCTGCGGTCAAAGGCCGCCACCAGCTTATAGGGGTTCCCCGCCGTGCGCAGCACATGGGTACACACCACCTCGCCCCCCTTGATGCCCTTTACCTCCACCTGTCCCGGCAGGTTGGGCAGGTAGCCGGTGATAATGCGGTTGGCAAAATCCTTCTGTTCCAGGGTCAGGTAGTATTGCCCATTGAGATAGAGGGCCACCGCCTCGCAGTTGGTGTAGATATGGAAGGGCATTGCCGCTTCCCCGTACTGGGCAAAGTTCCAGTGGGAGGAAGTCTGCGGGAACCCCCAGTGGTCCTTCTGCAAATCGCAGCGCTTTTTCCCGTCCAGGAAGGTGATATGTACCATGGGCTCATGGGACCAAAAGCTCTCCAGCAGGTAGGAGACCGGCCGCCGGTTGCCAAACAGGTCCATCAGCGAGGCTGTCCAGCCCTTGGCAGGCCAAGCGGTGGCCTCGCCCAGGTAGTCAATCCCCGCCCACACAAAGCCGCCAATCACATAGTCCCGCTCCTCCACATCCAGCCAGGGGTTGCGGTCATAGTAGGCCTTCAGGCACTCCCCTTTCCCCCGGTAAAAGGGGAAAATCTCCGTGCCCAAAATGGGCTTGTCCGGCGTGTCGGCGTGGTAAGTGTCATACCACTGCTCCTGGTAATTGCAGGAGATAATGTCCACATGCTCCGCAACCCTATGCACCAAAGCCGATTTCTCCCGGGAAGTTTGGGTGCGGTCATTTAAGAACACCGATACCATGGCATAGGTCACGGGCCGGGTGGCGTCTAAGGCGCGCACAGCGTCGGTCAGCTCTTTCAGCCTGCCCAGCATGGCGTCGCTGCCCTGGTCCGCCACCTCGTTGCCCACGCTCCAAATCAAAATGCAGGGGTGGTTCCTGTCCCGCCGTACCATAGCCTGCACATCCTGGACGCCGTGCTCCGGGTAATACCGCTCATAGGAACCGGAGACCCACTTGTCCAGCGCCTCGTCGACAACAAAGAGCCCCATCCTGTCACAGAGCTCCAACAGCTCCCTGCTGGGGGGATTGTGGCTGGTGCGGATGGCATTGCACCCCATTTTCTGGAACGCCTGCAGCCTCCGGTAGAGGGCGTGCCGGGGCACGGCGGCCCCCAGGCATCCCCCGTCGTGGTGCATGTTCACGCCCTTGAGCTTCACCTGCCGCCCGTTCACCCGCAGCCCCTGCTCCACGTCCAGCTCCAGCTTCCGCAGCCCAAAGGGGATGGCGTAGGCATCCGTCTCCTTGCCGTCCACCGTCACCTGCAGCTGCAATTCATAGAGGAAGGGGGAGGCCGGGCTCCAAAGCATGGGGTTTTCCACCGTCAGCGCCAGCACTTCGTGTACCCGGCCCGCAGGCACGGTTTTGCTCACCACAGGGCCCAGCTTGGTGGCAATTGCCACCTTTACAAAGTCCCCCCCGGTGATGCCCAGCGAAATCAGCACTGCCGCGGTGTTCTCCTTGATTTCCCCGGTGCGCACGAAGATTTCCTCCGGCAGCACGTGGCAGCGGTGCACCTTCACCAGCCGTACCGGGCGGTAGATGCCCCCGCCGGAATACCAGCGGTCGGGGGGCATGGCGCTGTTGTCCACCCGCACGGCAATGCGGTTCTCCCCTTCCCTCACCAGCCCGGTAATTTCCAGGGAAAAGCTGGTGTAGCCATAGGCGTGCCCGCCGGCCTCCTGCCCATTGACATACACCGTGCAGTTTTCATACACGCCGTCAAACTCCAAAAAGAGCTGCCGGTCCTCCTCCAACGCCCCACAGGAGAAATCCCTGGTGTAAAACACCGCGCCCCACCGGCGGCGGAAGGCCTGCGCAGCCCCATAGGGGCAGTCCTCCTCCGCCTTGCGCCCAATCACATAGTCATGGGGCACGGTAACCGTCTCATAGGCCTCGGGAATATCCTGCCCGATGCAGTCCGGGTAGTCCCCCCGGTAAAAATGCCAGTCCTGCGACAGCAGTATGGTCTCTCTCATATTTGAGCCCTCTCTTTCCGGATAAAAGCTGTTATTGTTAGGGGCTGTCCCCTTTGGGGCAAAAGCCGCTGCCCAGCTTTGCCACTCGCTTCCTCTTCGGTCTCGCTGCGACCCTTTTGCCCATGCCCTTCCCCCGGCAGGGGAAGCCATCCACGGGAAGCCTGACAACAATCTGATTTATCATTTACCAACAGATAAATTATAAATCAGAATGCCCGGTGCGTCAATCGAAAAAAGGGTTTTCCGCCCGGATTTCTGCCTGTGGGCAAAAGGGAAACGCCCCCCTTTTTGAAAGGAAGGCGTTCCCCTCTCATCTGGAATTTCTGGCCTCCAAAGCCCTCTCTGCCGGGAGCTCCGCGGCAAACACTGTGCCCTCCCCATCGCTTTGGGCGGCAAGCCGCCCGCCGTGGAGCGCGGCAATCCGCTGGGCCAGGAAGAGCCCCAGCCCGGCCCCTTCCCCGTCCTGTCCCGCTGCCCGGTAAAACCGCCGGAAGAGCTTCCCCATCTCCTCCGGAGGAATGGGCTCGCCCTGGTTCTTCACCTGTAATACCAGCCTTTTCCCCCGTCCTGCCAGCACCAGTTCCACCGCCGTGCCGGGCGGGGCGTATTTGCAGGCGTTGTCCAGCAGGATTTCCACCAGCTGGGTGAGCCTCCCCCTGTCCCCCCGGAGAAAGAGCGAAGGGGCAATCTCCCCTTTGAGTTCCAGCCCCCGCTCAAAGGCCACTGCCTCAAAGGAGAGCAGCACCCCCTGCACCAGCTGCCCAAAGTCAAGCCTCTCCCAGGCGGCCTCCTCTGCCTCCATCTGGGTAAGGGAGAGCAAATCCGCCACCAGCCGGGCCATCCGCAGCCCCTCCGCCTGGATGGCGTGGGCCCGGCTGCGGCCCTTTTCCCCCAGCCCCTCCGGCTGGGCCAGCAGCAGCCCCACATTTGCCAGGATAACGGTGAGGGGCGTCTTCAGCTCATGGGAGGCCTCTGCCGCCAGCCCGGCCTGCCGCCGTTTTTCCTCCCAAAAAGGGGCAAGGGCCCAATTTCCCAGCGCCCTCCCCAGCAGCGCCAGGAGCCCCAGTGCCAGCCCGTCCCCCAGGAACAGGAGCAGCGCCGTACGCTGCAAAAGCCGTCTCTCCCCCCGGCGCCCTTTTAGGGCCAGCAGGCGGCCCTCCCTGCGGTAGTGCAGCTCTCCCGTGGCCCCCTGGGGCTGGGTGCGGCTCTTTTCCGCCACCGCCTTTAGCGCCTCTGGGGGCACATTCAAGCCAAAATCAACCACCGGGGAAAGCTCCCCCTCCTCCAAGTCCAGCACCAGCACATCCCCCAGCGCGCCGCGGGGGAGAGTTGGGAGCCCCTCTCCCCCAGCGTAGGGAGGACACCCTCCCCGGCCAGGGTGAGCGCCGCCGCCAGCTCCCACCTGCTCTCCCGGGCACACTGATGGTACATCCAGGCGAGGATACCGCCGTCCGCCGCCAGGAGTACCAAAAGCACTGCCGCCAAAAGGGCGGCCATCCATCTCCGTTTCAGTCGTTCAATCATGCAGCCCCTCCGCCCACTTCCAGATAGTATCCCACCTTCCTGGCGGAGTTGATATGTACCTGGGACTCCAAAAAGGCCAGCTTCTTGCGCAGGAAGGAGATATAGGCCTCCACGTTGTTGTCCACCGCGTTGGAGTCCACGCCCCACACCTTTACCAGCAGGTCCTCCTTGGGCACAATCATAGAGGAATTCACCATTAAAATCCGCAGCACCTCAAATTCCTTGTACCCCAGCCGCACCGATTTGTTCCCCCTGCAAAGGGTACAGGCCGAGAGCTGCAGGGAGATGTCCCCGTAGGCCAGTTCGTCCAGCGCCATCTCGCCGGTGCGCCGGGAGATGGCCCGCACCCTTGCCAGCAGCTCCTCCGGGGAAAAGGGCTTAGTGAGATAGTCGTCCGCCCCCGCATCCAGCCCCTGCACCTTGTCGGCCACAGCGGCCTTGGCGGTGAGAATCAGCACCGGTGTGCTGTCCCGTTCCCGGCGCAGGCGGGATAAGAGCTCCAGCCCGTCCATGGCAGGCAGCATAATGTCCAGCACCACCGCGTCATATTGCCCGCTGGAAGCATAGTCATACCCCGTCACGCCGTCGTGCACCACATCCACAGCATACCGCTGTTCCGACAGGATTTCCGCCAGTGTCTGTGCCAGCAGCACCTCGTCTTCCACTATTAAAATGCGCATGTTCCCACGCTCCTTCCCAAGCTGTCCGCCCACCGGCATAATACCCCCATTTTCTCCCTATTGTACCGCAGTTTCCTGAAATTACTCTGAAACGCCTGCCGCCCAAAACAAAAAGGCGGCTGAAATCCAGCCGCCTTTTTGCTCGCTCTATTTTATTCCCCTGCCCCCTACTATGCCTGCTCCCCCTCTTTCGCAGGCTCCTGTGGTGGCGCAGGGCCCATGCGCTCCACCAGAGCGTCCCCCTCATAAGCCGCCGTATCGGTGGGATAGCGCCTGCGGGAGAGCCGCTTGGAAATCCCCCTGCGCACCAGCATGTAAATCACGGAGAAGGTGGGCACCCCCACAAACATCCCCACAAAGCCAAAGAGCCCGCCGAAGAGCAGGATGGCGAATATCACCCAGAAGGCCGAGAGCCCGGTGGAATCCCCCAAAATCTTGGGGCCCAGGATATTGCCGTCAAACTGCTGCAAAACCAGGATAAAAATCACAAACCACAGACACTGCATGGGGTCCACCATCAGCACCAGCAGCCCGCTGGGGATGGCCCCGATAATGGGCCCGAAATAGGGGATGATGTTTGTCACCCCCACAATCACGCTGATGAGCATGCTGTAGGGCAGCCGCAAAATAGTCATCCCCACAAAGCAGATGACCCCGATAATCAGGGAATCCAGCAGCTTGCCCATGAAAAAGCCGCTGAAAATCCGGTGGGTGTCCCGGGAGAGCCCCTCCAGCCCCACCACGGTCTCCTTGGGCAGGAAGGCATAGCACACCTTGCGCAGCTGGGCGAAGAAGAGCTCCTTGTTAAAGAGGATATAGATGGAGATGATGATGCCC
Source organism: Oscillospiraceae bacterium (assembly GCA_022791315.1). Taxonomy (GTDB): domain Bacteria; phylum Bacillota; class Clostridia; order Oscillospirales; family Ruminococcaceae; genus JAAVYW01. The sequence continues at coordinate 5,556 of JAAVYW010000005.1, forward strand.
AGTACCAGGTTTTTCACCCCCACTGTCAAGCTCTTGGTAAAGTCCACCACATAGGGCAGGGCCTGGTTCAGCAGGCCAAAGAGGCCGTTGCTCAGCTCGTTCACCTTGCTCATCACAAAGTCAATCTGCTCCCTGGAAAAGTCAAAGCGCCCCATATACTCCGCCAGCTTATCCACCAGCCCCATCAGGGTGGAGGCATACTGGTTGGTGCGGGAGGCGATATTTGCCAAGCTAATGCCAATCTGGGGAATCACAATGGTAAAGAACACCGCCAGCAGCGCCACCCACACCACAAAAGTGGCGGTAAGGGAAATCAGCCGCTCGGTCTTTTTCTTCTTCCAGGGCTTCTTCCGTTTCGCGAACACCTTAGAAACCACTTTTTCCTCAAAAAAGCACATGGTAAAGTTCAGCAGGTAGGCCACGCCCCCGCCAATCACAAAGGGCAGCAGCAGCTGCCAGAGGTTGGAAAACACGGCGCTCACCTGCCCAAAATTGCTGGCTAACAGGTAAAACAGGGTACAGGCCGCAAAGGTCAAAAACACATAGAGCGACAGGGTCACATACCGCTGGTTAAACCAGCGCCCCTTTTCCCCTTCCCTCTTAGGCCATCTCGTCTTTTGTTCCATCGGTTCACTTCCACCATTCCGTTTATTTTTTGGGGCTCCGCCCCCTTTCGGGCAAAACCCAAGCCATAGGCCTCATCCGGGGGCGCCGCTCCCCCCCTTATTCCCCCTCCGAGAGCGCCAGCCACTCCTCGCCCAGGCTGGCAGAGAGGGCCCGCTTCTCCTCCATGTCGTGGTAAATTTCCTGCACCTTCTCATAGTCCGCGGCGATTTCCTTCTGTCCCAGCAGCTCCTCCAACTGGCGAACCTCCTGTTCCAGGGCCTCCACCTGGGCCTCCAGCTCCTCAATGCGCTTCTTCCGCTTCACCTCGTCGCTGCGCTGGCGCTTGGTGCGGTAGCCTGCCGTCTTGGCCTTCTGTTCCCGCTTCTCGGTGGCAGCGGCAGCGGCAGCCTGGTCCTTCAGGGCCCGCTTCTCCTGGTAGTAGTCAAAGTTCCCCTCGTAGATGTCAATCCCCTCCGGCTGTAAATCCACAATCCGGGTGGCAACCCGGTTGAGGAAATACCGGTCATGGGAGACAAAGAGGATGGTGCCCTCAAATTCCAGCAGCCCCTTTTCCAGGGTCTCCTTGGTGTCCAAATCCAGGTGGTTGGTGGGCTCGTCCAGCACCAGCACGTTGCCCTTTTCCATCATCATCACGGCAAAGGCCAGCTTGGCCCTCTCCCCGCCGCTGACAACCCCCACCTGCTTATACACATTGTCCCCTGTCAGCAGCACCTGCCCCAGCATGGTGCGGATGGCCTGCTCGTTTTGGGTCTTGTGCCGGCTCCAGAGCTCCTCCAACAGGGTGTTGTCCGGGTTCACGTCGGCGTTCTCCTGGTCGTAATAGGCGATTTTCACATGCTTCCCCCAGGCTACATACCCCTCCTGGTAGGGGATTCTCCCCAGCACCGCCTTGAGGAAGGAGGATTTCCCCATCCCGTTGGCCCCGATGATTGCCACCCGCTGCTGCCGTTTCACCTCCAGGGAAAAGTGGGTAAAGAGCTCTTTTTTCTCTGCCCCCTCCCCCACTGCCAGGCTCATGTCCTGCACCGAGAGCACGTCGTTCACCGTCTGCTGCTCAAAGGGGAAGCGGAACTTCACCCGCTTGTGCTGGAATACCGGCTTGTCAGGGATTTCCAGCTTTTCCAGCTGCTTTCTCCTGCTCTTAGCCATGTTAGAGGTAGAGGCCCGTTCCAGGTTCCGGTCCACATAGTCCCTGAGCTCCGCCGCCTTTTTCATCTGCATCTCATATTCCTTCTGCTGCCGGATGAGTTTGTCCTCCTTGAGCGCCGCATACTTGGTGTAGTTCCCCGGATAGGCGCACAGCTCATGCTCCTCAATCTCCCAAATCTTCCCCACCACCCGGTCCAGGAAGTACCGGTCATGGGACACAATCAGCACCGCCCCCTTGTAAGAGAGCAAAAACTCCTCCAACCACTGTAGGGTCTGGAAATCCAGGTGGTTGGTGGGCTCGTCCAAAATCAGCACATCCGGCTCCTCCAGCAGCAGCTTTGCCAGGGCCAGCCGGGTCTTTTCCCCGCCGCTCAAAGTGTCAATCACAGTGTGGACCGATTTGTCCGAAAACCCCATCCCCGCCAGCACCGTCCTCACCTTCACTTCGGTGAGGTATCCGCCGATGTTCTCAAAGTGCTGCTGCATCCGGGCATATTCCTCTGCCAGCACCCGGTAGCTCTCGCTCCCCGGCTGCTCCTCCCCGATGCGCTGCTCCATCTGCCGCAGGGTGTGCTCCATCTCCAAAATCCGGTCAAAGACGCTCATCATCTCCTCCCAGATGGTCCGCGCCGAGGAGAGCCCCGCGTTCTGTTCCAAATACCCCAGCGAGAGCCCCTGTTTCCGGGCAATAACCCCCTCCTCCGCCTCCTCAATCTGGCAGATGAGCCGAATCAGCGTGGACTTTCCCGCCCCGTTGAGCCCAATGAGCCCCACCCGGTCATTCTCCTCCAAATCGGCGGAGATATCCCGTAGCACCAGTTTTTCCCCATAGTATTTGCTGATGTTTTGAATCGACAATAGCATGGTCTTTCTCCTCTATCTCTGCCCCACAATCACAAAACGATTGTAGGAGGAATTTTTCGCCTGTTTTTTTCCTCTATCGCAATGCGGGTACAAGAATCTTGCCCTGCGCATATTCGCCATAGCCGCAGGCCGTAAGCGACCTACACTGCCGCAGCTACAATAGGATAGACACTTGCGTCAAGTGCGCCAAGCCTGCGTTGACAGCGCATAAAAATACGCCTTGTGTGTTTTTATGTTTATTATACCATAGCTTTTTCCTATTTTCCATCTACTTTTTTCCGGAACCTCTCCCCTTCCTGAATTTTCCCAAAACCAATTGACCCTTTCCCCCGCCTGTGCTATACTGGAGCCATTGAAGCAACCGCCCAAAACCCGTAGACAGAACGGAGGTCATCTCATGCCTGCAATTCCATCGTTAAAAGAGCGCTACCGTGACTATTTCGACATCGGCGCCGCCATCACGCCCCAGCTTCTCCAGACAAAGGGGGACTTAATCAAAACCCAGTTCTCCTCCCTCACCGCCGAAAACCAGATGAAGCCCGGCCCCATCCACCCCGCCCCCGACACCTGGGCCTTTGAGGACGCCGACGCCATCGCCGCCTTTGCCAGGGAGCACAATCTCCATCTGCGGGGCCACACCCTGGTCTGGCACAACCAGACCCCGGAGTGGTTCTATGAGGGCGGCGACAAGGACACCCTGCTCTCCCGCGTCAAGGCCCACATGCAGGTGATGTTCGACCGCTACGCCAAAGACATCATTGCCTGGGATGTGGTCAACGAAGCCGTGGCCGACCAAGGGGACGAAATCTTCCGGGATTCCCGCTACCACCAAATCCTGGGGGACAACCTGGTGGTGCGCTCCTTTGAGCTGGCCCGGGAGCTGCTGCCCGGCGGCTATTTTGTCTACAACGACTACAATGAAATTATGCCGGCCAAGCGCACCAAAATCCTGGCCCTGCTGGACATGTTAAAGAGCGCAGGCAACCTGGTAGACGCCTTTGGCTTCCAGTGCCACTGGAACATCCATGACTTGGATTTGGACGAGCTGCGCCGCTCTATCGAGCTCTATGCCGCTAAGGGTGTCCACCTGCAAATGACCGAGCTGGACCTCTCCCTCTACGCCTCCTCGGATAAGGAGATTTACGATGCCGCCACCCCCGAGAACCTGGCCCTCCAGGCCGACCTGTACGGCAAGATTTTCGCCATCTTCCGGGAGTATAAGGACGTTATCGACTCCGTCACCTTCTGGGGCGCCACCGACGCCGATTCCTGGCTCCAGGGCTTCCCTGTCCGCAACCGCCCCTACAACCAGCCCCTGCTGTTTGACGGCGAATGCCAGCCCAAGGAGTGCTTCCGTCGCGTAGTCGAGTTCTAATCCCTTTGAAAAAGAAGGCAAGCCCATTCATCCGGGCTTGCCTTTTTGCTTTTACCGTTTTACAGCAAATACGCTTTCATATCCCCCACAAACTGATTGCCGCACCGGGCCAGCTCGCCCAGCACCCGGTCGATGCCCTTTTCGGTCTTGTACCAGTTGTCCTTTGTGATGCCAAGGTAGCAAACCGGGCACACCTTCAAAGCCACCTCGGGAAACGCCATCTGGTAGAGCATCAGGGAGCGCCGGGCGTGAAACGCCTTGCACACAATCAAAGCTGTCCCCAGCGTTATCCCCTTTTCCTCAACCACCTTGCGGGAGAGAAAGGCGTTGTCACGGGTATGCCCCGACTGATTTTCCCCGATAATCGCATCCGCAGGCACGCCGTTTTTGAGAAAGACATCCGTAAAAAATTCACAATCAGAGTGATAGTCCCCATCATATTTGTCCGCCTTGGATTGGACTCCGGGCCATTGAGCAACCTTCACACTGACCCCGCCGGAGGGGATGAGCCATTTCGCATATCCCCTGTGGTAGAGCTCTGCGGCATATTCAGGCTGCTCCGGGTAGGAGCTGCCAGGCAAAAAGATGGCGTCAACTCTTTCCGGCTCGTCAGACACAAAGATGTAGTTTGAAATATCCGTTATGATACGATTTACCATACCAATTCTCCTCTCCATTTGAAACTCTATCCCACAAGGCATGTCAAATGCCGGCTTCGCTTACCTGGCCCCATCTGTGGCAGCCTATTCCCCAATGGAATCCGTCACCGTCACTGTGACCTTACGCCCATAGCAGGAGAAGACCTCCTCCAGCCGCTGTTTGTCCGGCGCCTTGGTGAAGAGGCTCACCACCGGCACAATCACCAGCCCGGCCAGCATACAGAAGGCGCCCGCGTTGATGGGGGACTGCAACAGCGCGGGGAAAGCAGAGCGCCAGAAGATATTAGCCAGCATCACCACCGTGGAGAAGAGGAAGCTGACCCAGCAGGCCACCTTGGTGGTGCGCTTCCAGTAGAGCCCGTAGAGGAAGGGGGCCAGGAACGCCCCGGCCAACGCCCCCCAGGAGACGCCCATTAGCTGGGCAATGAAGGTGACATTGGAGCGGTACTGCACAATCGCCAGCACCACCGAGATGGCGATAAACACCACCACCAGCCCCCGCATCCACAGCACCTGCTTTTTCTCGTCCATTTTCTTGATAAGGGTGCCCTTGATAAAGTCCAGCGTCAGGGTAGAGCTGGAGGTGAGCACCAGCGAAGAGAGGGTAGACATAGAAGCCGAGAGCACTAAAATCACTACCACCGCAATGAGGATAGTGGGCAGCCCCGAGAGCATGGTGGGGATTACCGAGTCAAACCCACCCGCCGCAATGTCAATCTGGTCGGAGAAGAGCCGCCCAAATCCTCCCAGGAAATAGCAGCCCCCCGCCACCACCAGGGCAAAAGCCGTAGAGATAATCGTCCCCTTGCTGATAGCCGCCTCGCTCTTGATGGCATAGAACTTCTGCACCATCTGGGGCAGCCCCCAGGTACCCAGGCTGGTGAGCAGCACAACCCCCAACAGGTTCACCGGGTCGGGCCCAAAGAAGGAGGCATATACCCCGGGCACCGTGCTCTCCCCCTGCACCATAGCCAGCTTTTCCAACGCGGGCAAAAATCCCCCCTGGGTATTGAGCACTGCCAAAATCACCGCCACAATCCCCACCAGCATCACAATGCCCTGGATAAAGTCGTTGATAGCCGTAGCCATATACCCACCTGCAATCACATACACCGCCGTGAGCACTGCCATCACCAGCACACACACCGCGTAATCCACATGGAACGCCATCTCAAACAATCTGGAAAGCCCGTTATACAGCGAGGCCGTATAGGGGATGAGGAATACAAAGATAATCGCCGAGGCACAGAGTTTCAGCGCCCTGCTCTCAAAGCGTTTCCCAAAAAACTCCGGCATGGTAGCACTGTCCAGGTGCTGGGTCATAACCCTGGTACGCCGCCCCAGCACCACCCAGGCCAGCAGCGACCCCAAAAAAGCGTTCCCCAGCCCTGCCCAGGTGGCGGCAATGCCGTATTTCCAGCCAAACTGCCCGGCATACCCCACAAATACCACTGCTGAAAAATAGCTGGTGCCGTAGGCAAAAGCTGTCAGCCAGGGGCCCACGCTGCGCCCTCCCAGCACAAACCCGTTTACATCTGTGGCATGCCGGCGGCAGTACAGCCCAATCCCCACCATCACCCCAAAAAAGATGACTAATAGCCCCACCTTTAAAATCATGTCTCCCATTTTCCTCTTCCTCCCTCTTTCTCACATAAACCCTTTAAATCGCCAAAGCGATAACCGCAAAAAAATATCTTTTTAGGAGCCCACTCTCCTTGAGTCCTATTACGCCGTAGGCGAAGTAAAGTTTCCGGGCCAGGACGGCGTCTTGGTCGCTCACTGCAATGAGCGAAATCCCCCTCTAAGGGGCGGCGTATTGATAGCAAATTCAGCCTGCTCTCCCAGCCACCAAGCCTCTTTTTGTCGCCATCACATCCCAACCCCTCGCCGCCTTTGCCAAAGGCAAACAGGCCCAGTCTCGCCTATCTCGTGGGCTTGTCGGTTCCCGCACCGAGCAGGCAAAGGCCAACCTTCCTTGGCCCGCTTCCTTGCCTTGCCGCAAGGAAGCGAAAGGCTCATAGGGGACAAGCCCCTATGTACAATCTGTATAGGAGCAGAAGCCTCTATACAGATTTGGCAATATCAGCAGGGGCCACTCGGTGGTCGGCGGACGCTCCGGTTGTTAGCGTTCTCCCACTTTTAGCAGTGACAAGGCCAGGTGTAGCGGGCTCGGTGCGGCCCCGACGTTAGGTCGCCTTGGCTTCCTGCGGGGGCTGGTGGTTCTCATTCAGCACTTCTATTTCCCAAAATTCTTCTCCACCTACCCGTTTTCCCAGTATCACTATGCCGCTGTGGGCTTGTTAATCAGCCATTGCCGCGTTGGCTGGAAGCTTTAGTTTTTCTGTGGATGGGGGCTGAAAAGGGCTGCTGCCAAAAAAGACAGCAGCCCGAAAAGACTGGGTGACATTATTCTTGGGGAGGGTTTTCCTCCTCTGGTTCCTGTATCGCAGGGTCTGGTTCCACAGCAGGGGGTTGTTCCTCCGGTGAAAGGGGCTGGATGGGTTCTTCGGGCGGGGCCTGGCGGTTCATCTCCTGGGCCAAACCCACCTGAAAAGCGCCTTCGGGGATGGGGCGATGGGAGGGTTCCTTGGGAACAGACTGTTGGGCCTCTTTCCGGGCCCGTTCCTCTTCCCTGCGGGCAAAGGCGGCCTGCACCTCTTCCTCTTTGCCCTCCATCAGCAGGGCAAAGTCGCCGCCGTCCAATTTCTCGTGTTCCAGCAGGTACTTGGCCACCAGGTGGAGTTGTTCCAAGTGGTCCCGCAGGATTTGTTCGGTTTTCTCATAGGCGCTGCCCACAATCGAACGGATTTCCTCGTCAATTTCAAAGGCCACGGCCTCAGAATAATCCCGGGTATGGTTGAAATCCCGGCCCAGGAAGACCTCGCCCCCCTGGTCGGAGCCATAGAGGATGGGGCCCAGCTTATCGCTGAAGCCATACTTTGTCACCATAGCCCGGGCCGACTGGGTGGCCCGCTGGATGTCATTGGAGGCGCCGGTGGAGATGTCGTCAAAAATCAACTGTTCTGCCACGCGGCCGCCCAGGCAGACCTGGATACCCTCGAACATGGCTGTTTTCATCATATAGGCCTTGTCTTCGCTGGGCAGGGACATGGTATAGCCCCCCGCCATCCCCCGGGGAATGATGGAAATCTCATGCACCGGGTCTTGGGTGGGGCTGCAATAGGTGACAATGGCGTGGCCCGCCTCGTGATAGGCGGTGGTCTTCTTGTCCCGCTCGCTCACCACGTGGGATTTCTTCTCCGGCCCGGCCACTACCTTAATAGTGGCCTCCTGCACGTTTTCCATGGTAATGGCCTTCTGCCGTTTCCGGGCGGCCAAGAGAGCGGATTCGTTCATCAGGTTTTCCAGGTCCGCACCGGTAAAGCCCGCGGTGGTCTTGGCAATCACGCCTAAGTCCACGTCTGGGGCCAGGGGTTTGTTCCGGGAATGGATGCGCAGGATGGCCTTGCGCCCCTCCATGTCAGGATAGCCCACGTAAATCTGCCGGTCAAAGCGGCCGGGACGCAGCAGGGCAGGGTCCAGGATATCCCGGCGGTTGGTAGCGGCAAAGACAATGACGCCGCTGTTGCCGGAGAAACCGTCCATCTCCACCAGCAGCTGGTTCAGGGTCTGTTCCCGCTCGTCGTGGCCGCCGCCCAGGCCTGCGCCTCTATGGCGGCCCACGGCGTCGATTTCATCGATAAAGACAATACTGGGGGCTGTCTTTTTCGCCTGTTCAAACAGGTCCCGGACACGGGACGCGCCCACGCCCACAAACATCTCCACGAAATCCGAGCCGGAAATGGAGTAGAAGGGCACCCCCGCCTCGCCGGAGACCGCCTTTGCCAGCAGGGTTTTACCAGTACCGGGCGGGCCCAAGAGCAGCACGCCCTTGGGGATACGGGCGCCGATGTCGTTAAAGCGGCGGGGATTTTTGAGGAACTCCACCACTTCGGCCAGCTCTTCCTTTTCCTCGTCTGCGCCCGCCACGTCCTGGAAGGTGACTTTCTTACCCCCGTCGGCCTCGGGCTTGATTTTGGCCTTGCCAAAATTCATGGTGCCGCCAGCGCCGCCGCCGGCCCGGCGCATCATATAGAACCAGAAGCCCACCATCACCAGGATTAACAGGATAGAGGGAAGCAGGCTCAACCACCAGGGAGTCGTGGAGGCCGGTTCATAGTCATAGGTAATGGGGGATTCAGGATGCGCCCGGTTGTGCTCCTTTACCAAGTCCCGCGTGTCGTCCAAAAAGAGGTTCACATTGGGCACGGTGTAGTAGATGGCCTTGTCGCTGCCCTCCAAGGTGAGCACCAGGTCGCCGGTCCCCAAGTTGAGCTGGAGGTCTTTTACCTGGTCCTTCTCAAAATAGGAGACAATCTCATGGTATTTGTAGAGCGTCACCGGCTGTGTGTTATAGAACAGCATGGCGCCCATCACCAGGAAGAGGGCCACCGCCGCCAAGAGGCCTATATTCCGGATTTTTCTGTTATTTTGCAAAATGCCACCGCTCCTTTGCTGTGTGCTCTGCCCGCCCCTCGCTGCCGGGGAAGCAGGGGCCCCGCTTGGCAGAAAGCCCGTGCAGGTATTTATTCATAAATTTCCTTTTTCAAAATGCCGATATAGGGCAGGTTGCGATAGTGCTCCGCGTAATCCAGGCCATAGCCCACCACAAAGGCGTCGGGCACGGTGAATCCCACATAGTCGGCGTGGATGTCGGCCTTGCGCCGCTCCGGCTTGTCCAGGAGGGTACAGATTTTGATGCTGGCAGCGCCCCGGGTATCCAGCATTTCCCGGATATAGTGCAGGGTCAGGCCGCTGTCTAAAATATCCTCCACCAGCAGGATATCCATCCCGTCCACAGGATGGTCCAGGTCCTTGAGCAGCTTCACGTTCCCGGAGGTACGGGTAGAACTGCCGTAGCTGGAGACCGCCAGAAAGTCAATCTTACAGCGGACCGAGATGGCCCGCATCAAATCGGCCATCAGGACCACAGACCCCTTGAGCACACTGACCAACAGCAGGTTTTTGCCCGCGTAATCCCGGCTGATTTCTTCCCCCATCTGGCCCACTCGTTCTTGGAGCTGCCCTTCCGTGAGCAGCACCCGCTCGATGTCATGTTTCATCTGTCAAAATCCCCTTCCTCAAAACAGGAGGCGGGCGGAACACTGCATCCGCCACTATCCTTCCCCAAAATGCCGCAAAAAACAGAGGCAGGCCGCCCTTTTTGTCTGCGGCCCCGCCGCCACCCGTGCATCCGGGCCAAAGCCCAACACTGCTATGATGCCCGCATCGTCCTCTAATACCGGGATTCTTCCCCTATTATACGGCTCAATTTTGGCCTCATTAAAAATCTTTTTTAAAGTTTTTGTGACACCCCGCCCTGCCGGGGAAAACCTATCCCCTGCCCGGCGCTGCCGCGCCACAATAGACCCTTCTATTTTATCACAATCCACCTGGAAAAAGAAACCCCTGGGAAGCATTTTTCCGAAATTTTCCCCCTCCTGCCCGAAAAATATCACATCCCCCCAGGGCAGCCGGTTTTCTCCCGGCCGCAGCACCAGGGAAAAGGGGGGCTCTTCCGCCCGCTCCCTGGTTATCCGCCCGCCGCAGAGGAGAAACCGCAGCGCCCCATCCCACTGCATCCGCCCCCTGCCCTGCATCACCAGGGCTTCCAGCCGTTCCAGGGCCTCCGTCTCGGCCTCTCCCCCCTGCTCTGCCACCCACAGGGCCAGCACACGCAACCGCAGCGCCGGGTGCAGCCCCTGTAGCCCTGCCAGGGCAAGCCCTTCCCCTGCCCGGCACTCCGCCAGCGCCCGCAGGCTCTCCCCGGCCAGGAACTCCTCTTCCCGCCGGGCAATGCGCCCCAGCCGGGCGGCGCTGTCTAAAAACGCCGGGTTCAGCTTTTCCAGCCTGGGCAGCACTTCCAGGCGCAGGGCATTGCGGGCATAGCGGGTGGAGGCATTGGTGCTGTCCTCCCGCCAGGCAATGCCCCTGTCACGGCAGTACTCCTCCACCTGGAGCCGGGTGCAGTCCAGCAGTGGGCGCACCACCCTGCCTCGCCGGTAGGGAATCCCCCGCAGCCCTGCCAATCCACAGCCCCGGACTACATGGAGCAACAGGGTCTCGGCGTTGTCGTTCCCCGTATGGGCAGTGGCAATTTTCACAGGGGCCCCGCCCTCCCTCTCCAGCTCCCCGGCCAGGGCCTCAAAGCAGGCATAGCGCTCCTGCCGCCCGCACTCCTCCTCGCCCATCCCCTGCTCCTTAGCCAGGGCTCCCACATCCCGGCGAAAACAGCGCAGAGGCACGCCCCAGGCCTTGCACAGGGCTTTCACAGCGGCCTCGTCCTCTTCGGCTTCCTCGCCGCGGAGGAGGTGGTTGACATGGCAGGCAACCAGGGAGATGCCCAGCTCCTGTTCCAGGATGAGGAGGCAGGACAGCAGGGCGCAGGAATCTGCGCCGCCGGAGAGGGCTACAATCAGCTGGTCGCCGGGGGACAGTAGGTGTTCCCGCTTCACGGTTTCTTTCACTTGGGCTGGCAGCTTGTTGTTTTCTATAGCCTGGCACCTCCTTTCTGGGGTTGCGGCGATGGGGCGGGTATTACACCTTATTAATAGATAAGCAGACCCAGTCAAGGCGCTGCTTTTGGCTTGGCGGGGGGCTTTGCTGCGTGCTCTCAGCGTTGGCTGTGGGACTGGTTGATTCCCCGGATACGGGCATCCAGTTTGGCCACTACGTCATAGGGCAGGCTGCGAGCTGTGTATTTGCGCACTGTGTGGCGGGCGTGCATGGCTTCGGCCATAGCCATTGGGTCCCTTCCTCCCTGTTTCGCCAATTTGAGGGCTTTCCCCAGGAGCTTGCCAACTAATTCTGGCTTTGATAGTTGTAATACAGCGTATAGGGCCCGTCCCATCCCACCTTGACCGTGGTAGTCTCGCCGTGGCGGTTTTTCGCCACGATGACCTCGGCAGTGCCGGGTTCCTCGCAGTCGGGGTTGTAGTAGGACTCCCGGTAGAGGAACATGACAATGTCGGCATCCTGTTCAATAGAGCCGGATTCCCGCAGGTCAGAGAGCATGGGACGGTGGTCGGTACGCCCCTCGGGGCCGCGGGAGAGCTGGGAGGCTGCAATCACCGGCACGTCCAGTTCCTTGGCCAAAATCTTCAAGTTCCGGGTGATTTCCGAGACCTCCTGCACCCGGTTTTCATTCCTGCGCCCGGTAGTCATCAGGCCGATATAGTCGATAATCACCAATCCCAAATCCTTCACCCTGCGCAGCCTGGCCTTCATCTCGGCTACCGTGATGCTGGAGGTGTCGTCGATATAGATGGGGGTGCGGTAGAGACGGTCGGAGGTGACAGCCAGGCGGGCCCAGTCCTCCCCCGAGAGCTCCCCGGTGCGGAAAGCCTGGCTGGGCACCCTGGCCTCCATGGAGAGCAGGCGCGTCACCACCTGCTCCGCCGACATTTCCAGGGTAAAAATCGCCACCGCCTTATTGGACTTTTTCACCACATTCACCGCCACGCTAAGGGCAAAGGCGCTCTTGCCCATGCCGGGACGGCCCGCCACCAAAATCAAATCAGACTTGTTGAGGCCGGTGAGCACATGGTCCAGCAGGCGAAAGCCGGTGGGGAGCCCTAAGAACTTCTCCCTGTCCTCGCCGGAGAGCCTTTGCAGCCGGTCATACTCCTCGGTGAGAATCTCCTTGATGCTGCGCAGCCCCTGGATAGACTTGCCCTGGCGGATGTCGTAGATTTTCTGCTCGGCGGCGTCTAAGAGCAGCTGGGCGTCCTCGTACCCGGCAGAGGAGGTGGTGAGGATGTCCTGCATCGTCATGGTAAGGCGGCGCAGGTCATACTTATCCCGCACGATGCGGGCATAGGACTCGGCGTTTGACACCGAGGGGACAATCTGGGCCAGGCGGGCCAGATAGATTTTTGCCTCCTGCTCGCTGGGGAAGAGCTCCTCGGCCATCACAGCTTGCAGGACGGTGAGCACGTCAATCGTCTCCCCGGCAGTGAACATCTTGAGCATCACCCCATAGATGCCCTGGTTCACCTCCCGGTAAAAACTCTCGGGACGCAGGTAGTCGGTGACGGTGAGCATACAGTCCGGGTCTAAGAGGATGCAGCCCAGCACCGACTGCTCCGCCTCCAAGCTAAAGGGCAGCTCAGGCCGGTTCTCCCCCTGATAGCCGCTTCTCGGTGTATCCAAAGGTCCCCCTCCTCTCGTAGTTTCCTGCCGGAATTCACTTCCAGGACAGGGCGCAGAGCGCCAACCTCTCCTCATCCACAAAATCCCTGCCGTAGGTGTCTAAAAAGACAGCGCCATAGGCCTGGGATTTCAGGTTATGGCCCAGCGACCAGAGGGTGGCGGCCAGGTCATAGTGGCGGTCGCCCAGGCAGGCAGCCCCCAGATCGATAAAGCCGGTGAAGGCAAACTCGGAAAACATCACATTGGGCAGGCAGGCGTCCCCGTGGATGAGGGAAAAGTCCCCCTCATACCGCCGGATATTGGGGAGCGCCGCCAGGGCCTGCTCCGGCGTAACGCCATAGCGGGCCCTGAACTCCTCGGGCGATTTGCCCGGGATGGCCTCATTTTTCAGGAAATCCTCTGTCTCCCGGAGAAACCAATCGGAAAAGCCCTGCACCGGGATATCCTCCCCCCGGATTTCGTGGAGGCGGCGGAAGGCTTTTCCCAGCTCTGCCGCCAGGCGCTCCGGCTGCTCCAACAGACGGGGCGCGAGGGCGTTCTCCCCCGGCACCGCCTGGGTGAGCAGGTAGTCGTGCTCCCCGTCGTTTACATACTCCACCAGCCGGGGCCCCAGGCCCTTTTTGCAAAAATAATCGGTCATGCGGGCGTGGTTTTCCTCCTGGCCGGGGCCGTTCACCCGCAGGTAGAGCCCGCTGCCCTGGGGGCAGAAAAAGACGCCCGCCGTGCCGGAAAAGGTGCGGTCTTCCAGCGGGCAGTCTCCCAGGTGCCGGAGGATGGCCTTTGGCAGCGCACCCCTGTCCATCGGTTTCCCCACCTCCCTAGTTTTCCTCCACCACCATCACCGAAATCTTGGCAGTGACAGCGGGGTGCAGCTTGACCTCGGCGCTGTAGGAGCCAAAGGCCTTGATTTCACTGGAGAGCACCACCTTGCGCTTGTCCAGCTCCACGCCGTAGAGCTCGCCCAGCTTGGCACAGACGTCCTTGGCGGTGACAGAGCCAAAGAGCCTGCCGCCGGTGCCCGCCTTGGCGGTGAGGGTGATGGTCTTGTCCTGGATGGCGGCGGCGTAGTCCCTGGCCTTCTGCTCCTCCTCCTGCTTATGGTGGGCAATGGCCTGTTCCCGGTTCCGGAATTCGTTCATGGCCTGGGCGTCAGCCTCTACCGCCAGCTTGCGGGGGAAGAGGAAGTTGCGGGCATAACCATCGGACACATTCACCAGGTCGCCCTTTTTCCCCTGGCCCTTTACATCGGCCTGCAAAATCACTTTCACTTGTTACCACTCCTTTGTCATGGGCGCAAAACGACTCTATTGTTTTGCCTATGGGCCTATTATACCGTTAAATGAATAAATTAGCAAGGGTGGTTTTCGTTTTTGGGTTCCCGCCCCTTCTGGGGCCAAGGCCAAGCCGGTGGCTCCGTCTTTTGGAGCACGGCGGGCCGTTTGGGGCGCTCCCCCTTCCCCGGGCCGGGGCGTTTGTCTCCTAAATTGCGAAAAAGGCGAGAAAATTAGTATACTTACACATATTTGGCGAGGAATATCTATGGAATTTTTATCTTGAAATTTAAAATATGTAGATATATAATAATATAAAATTAAATTATGAATATAATAAAGACTAATTTGTTAGTCAACAAACGATGGAAGCGTGGTGATAGCAGCAAATAAAATTTGGCAGCCAGACGTTATATAGTTAAAGGAAAAGGAGTAAGTTTGAATGAAGAAAAAAAGAATTTTTTCGGCTCTTGCGGCGCTTCTGATGTGCCTGTCGCTCCCGGTTTTCGCCTCTGCTTCGGAAATGGTGGAGCCGCGGTTTACCAATGGGTTAAAGTGGCCGCCAACTATTACCAATGTTAAATTTCAATGCGTTGGTACTTTTTCGTCCAGTCAGAAAACTGCAATTCGTGCTGCGATGAATAAATGGAACGCAGTAAAGGCACCTGACGGAGACTCTTTAAGAACTCTTTCACTTACTACAAGTGAGTCTGCAAACAAAATAAAATGGTATAACAGTGGTATCGATGGTTGGCAAGGAAAAATGGTAGAGGTACCGGGGATGGGTGGTATATTTGAATCTGCTACAATTCTTCTTGCAGATAATGTCTCCTGGTCTACTACTGGCGCTTCCAACGCATATGATATGCAGACCATTGTGGAGCATGAGTTAGGGCACGCACTAGGTGTTGCCCATTGCCATGAAAATCCACAACGTAGTGATTGTTATAGTTCTACATGCTCTAAAAATGTAATGAATCCTACTTCAGCACGTGGAAGAGTCCGGACAACCTTGCAAGAATATGATAAAGCATCTTACATCTTAATTTATTGGGATGAGGAGGAGTAGAATATGAATATCAGTAAAAAAGCCAAGTCCATCTTGCTCACCTGTTCCGCTTTTCTGGTCCTGTCTGCTGGTATTTTTACTGCAGTCCATTTCAGCCAAACAAACCGAGAAATCCCCACAGAAGAGAAACCCGTTATAACTTCCTATGCCTGCTGGCCCGAATATCATATAGATAACGCCACCGAAGACGCAGTAACCATTGTCTATGGGATAGCGGGGCCTTTAGGAGAGACACAGATTCACGAAGCCCATACTTCTGACGGCGAAATTTATCAGGAATACCATCGACCGGTGGAAATTCAGGTCATTCAAATGATGAAAGGTGATATGGACGCCGAAACGATTACCTATTTGGACCCAGGCGGCGAAACAGAGGATGCTGTTTACGAATTTGACGGGGTTGCTCATGTCGTTGAAGGGCAAGCCTATCTCTTCTTTCTAAATCAGTACGGCACCTTCTTAAATCCCGCTACCTGTCTCCCCGTTGAGGAAGACGGTACTATCATCCCCTATTGGGATATGCGTATTGAAAATGAGGCCCAGGCCCGCTCCAATGAATCCCTCCCCTTTTCCATTGAAGATTATCTCGCCGAAGTACAGAAAAACTTAGATTAGCCTAGCAGAAAGGGCGCGGTGCAGGCCGCGCCCTTTCTTTCTCTCTGCAATTGTTATAACTCAAATAATATGGAATCACGCTGCGTGATACAGGTAAAGAGAGGTGTAAAACATGAATATCAGTAAAAAAACAAAAACTATCCTGTTCACCTGTTGCGCTTTTCTGCTCCTGTCTGCCGGTGTCTTTGCCACCGTCCATTTTGTCCAGGCAAACCAG
>JAAVYW010000076.1 GCA_022791315.1 Oscillospiraceae bacterium
GAGGAGTTAAGCGGCAATACCTTCGACTGGTTCCGGTTCTTCCAGGGCTTCGAGGACGATTTGATGGTACAGGAGGTAAATGTCTCCCGGCTGGACATTGCCGGGGATGATTTAGAGGGTATCCTGAACTACCGGCGTATGGCCCTCCATTGCCGGCATCGCCGGTATATCTGCAAGGCCCGTTGGAATATGTGGACAGATGGAGACGAACAGGCCATCTATTTCGGTGCCCCTTCCTCTGACCGGCGCTTGCGCATCTACAACAAGGCACTGGAACAGGGCCAGGAGGGGCATTGGATTCGGGCAGAGATGCAGATGAGGAACAAGAACGCTGTGTCTTTCCTGCTGAACTGGTTCCGCAGGAAAGACATTGGGGCCTGTTATGCTGGTGTACTGCGGGATTTTCTGCGCTTCACCACAACCACACCAGAAAACAACCATCATTCCCGCTGTGAGACTGCCCCTTGGTGGGACAAGTTTATCGACCAGGTGGGGAGCTGCCCCCAGCTCTATATCGATGGCGGGGAGTACACCCTTTGGCATGTCCAGCGGTTCCTGGAACGCCAGGCAGCCAGCAGCCTCAAGCTCTGGCTCCAGGCCAACAACGGGGATTTCCAAGACATTATCGACATGATTGAGGGGGCCAAGCTGAACAGCAGGCAGAAGCAGCTCCTTGAACAGATTCAACGTGATAAAGATTAATTCCATTATTGACATTTCTTCCTTACCTGTTAGAATGGAGATAACTGGTTGAGAGGAATGTGGTTGAGATGGAATTGATAGCTTGTGTCGTTGTAATTTTGGTGATTTGGAATGGTATTCTTACTTTTTGCATTGTAAAGCGAAAGAAAAAAGAGATAGAAGAGAGACCTGTGGAAACGCATTCAAATCCAGCGCCTGAAAAAATGAATTTGGAGAGTTCCTCCTCGCCGCCCTCAGTGGAATGGGACACAGGAAAGACCGGGGAACGATATACACGTGAGGTCTTGGTTTCTCTGACTGGATATAAACGCTTCCTATCGAATTGCTATCTCCCGAAACCCGATGGAACCTTCACCGAAGTTGATGTTATACTTTTGCACGAATCTGGCCTTTATGTCTTTGAGGTAAAAAATTACAGCGGCTGGATATTTGGAGAAGAGGGACAAAAGCAATGGACTCAGATTCTTCCAGCCAACAGGGGATTATCTAAAAGTATCCAATTTTTCAATCCCATTCTCCAAAACAAAGTGCATCTGAAATGGCTCCGGGAATATATTGATGAAGATGCTCCTCTATACTCCTACATTGTCTTTAGTGACCGCTGTGAACTCAAAAAGATTACCTTAACTAGCAATGAGCATGTTGTCCTTAACCGCCGTAATCTAATCTATCGTGTCCGGCGGAACGCAGAATTAAAAGGGGCCGTGCTGACGGAAGAAAAGATTGATGCCCTATACAACAAACTCTATCCTCTCACCCAAGTTACGGAAGAGCAAAAGGCGGCACATGTGAAATCAGTAGAACAGAAAAAACAGCATGGCCGAAAAACTGAGGAGATAACCCCCCAAAAAGGGTCTTGCCCTCGCTGCGGCAGTGCGCTAGTTTTACGTACCGCCAGAAAAGGCCCGCAGGCCGGGAAGCAGTTTTGGGGCTGTTCCAACTTCCCCCAATGCAGATTTGTCAAACAGGTAGAGAGCACTCCGGCCAGCATAGAGAAATAGTCCCGTAAGGGAAAGGAGGGGCTTGTCCCTCCTTAATTGCAGCAGACCATAGGGAGGGGGTTCTGTCAAGATAACCGTAAATTACAAACCGTTACAAATTGTACTTTCAAGTCAGTTTGTAATGGTTTGTAATTTGCGAAAGTGTCTTGACGGGTTCTCCTCCCTATGGTATCACGCAGAGTCCTTGATAAGCTATGCTGTTTATAGTGTGGCTTTTTATGCTTTCTGGGGAGGGATAGGCATGTCTGGGCGTAAGGGAGTAAGGCATATTACCTATACAGAACGCACGAAAATAGAGGCTTTGGCTGATAATGGGATGAATGCACAGGAGATAGCTGATTACCTTGGCCGGGAGCTCTCGGGAATCTACAGGGAATTAAGGCGGGGGGAGTATACCCGGTTAACTTCTGAGCTGCTGGAAGTCACTGCTTACAGCGCCGATATTGCCC
>JAAVYW010000056.1 GCA_022791315.1 Oscillospiraceae bacterium
GACGCAAAGGACACACCCGTTCCCATGCCGAACACGGAAGTTAAGCTTTGTGGTGCCGAAGATACTTGGTGGGAGACTGCCTGGGAAAATAGGGAAGCGCCGGCACTTTTCCTTTTTTATCGTCTCTTTCCGATATTCCTCCATAGCTCAGTCGGTAGAGCACGCGGCTGTTAACCGCGGTGTCGTTGGTTCGAGTCCAACTGGGGGAGCCAAAAGCCTAAGGAACTGTATTATTAGAGTTCTTGGGCTTTTTGTTTATCCAGAGACAGAGGGTTATCTATTGCGAAATGTATCAATGGGGAATCGGAGGGGATGACAATAAATGATTTTTAAATATTGTGCGGAATGTGGCCATAAATTGGACGATATGAAATGCGGCGATGATGATTGTAAAATTTGTCCTTTCTGCAAGAGATTGTATGGTAATAATCCTTTGCCCGTTGTAGAGGTCTTGGTAGTCAATGAGTTTCATGAAATACTTCTTTTAAAGCAGAATTATATATCAGAAACGAAATGGACAGTCGTATCTGGCTATATGACAAATGGGGAAACAATTGAGGAGGCCGTTGTACGTGAAGTAAAGGAGGAAACCGGCCAAAATATTATAAGCTGTAAATATATATCTAGCTATTACTTTGCCCCTAAGCAGCTTATTATGATTGGATTTATTGCTTATGTAAAGAAATCTCAGTTTTCAAACTCTGTTGAAGTGGATGACGTTAAATGGTATCAAATAGACGAAGTAGACAGTATTATAGCTCGTGAAAACAATTGTTCCGGTATGCATTGGGATAGGTGCAGGGAGCTTTTATAGACCTCCCTTTAAAGAATTTCGGCATTTTGTGAGATATGAGGCACTTAGGTTTTGACTTTGGACTTATGTTGAGGGAGACAAATAAGATGATTGGCTAGTCTACTTTGGCATTGTAGGGACAGAGGGATAGGAAAGTTTTAGGAATCGGGTACTTGTTCCAAAAAGCACACTGGTACAAGGGATACACGACAGAGGCGGCTTTGGCTTGTAAGGAATACGCGTTTTCCGTACTTCATGCGGGCTGCGTTTATTCGATTGTGCGGGATACCAATACGGCTGCGCAAAGGGTGGCGCTGCAGAATGGGATGCGGGTGGTTGACCGGGATACCAAGAACTTCCGGGGTGTGGAGATGACCTTTCTCTTGTATTCTGTAGAGAGAGATTGACTGGAAAAGCCGTGGAGACTTCTCTATTGCCATTTGGGACTGGGTCTACAAAAATTCAGCTTGGAAAGCATACAAAATGTGTATTGAATATTTTGGAGATTTGTGCTATGATAAATTGGATTTTCTGGTAGGCCAGGAAATAGAGAAAATAGATGAGAGGGAGATAGTCTGTGAAGTCAATCAAGTCAAAAATCCAAATTAGTATGTTGTCAGTCATGTTGGCTGGTTCTGTGTTGATTGGGGTAATCACCGCTCTTTTAAATGCTAGTGGGATTGACACGATGATGAAAAAGACATTGGGCCCTGCCACTGAAATGGCGGCAGACGCGGTTGAATGGCGGATGGATAATTACTGGACGGCATTGGAGGAGGCTGCTGCTTCTGAGGTTTTTCGTGTGTCCGACCCTATGGCCCAAGAGCTCATTCCCATTCGTGATGATATTGCACAGCGCAATGGATTTCTCTATATTGGCAAAATGGATGTGAATGGCTTTGCCTCCACAGGGGAGAGCTACGCGGACGAGGAATACTTCCAGCAATGCAAAAGTACAATGAAGCCCTACATTTCAGATATTATGAATGATGGCGAACGGATGATTTTTTTGCTGGAAGTGCCGATTCTTACAAATGGACGCTTTGACGGGCTGGTCTATGCAGGGATTGACGCTGCTTTTCTCTCTGACATTGTGGTTAATCTGGCAATTGGTACGGATGGTGTGGCCTATGTATTAGACCACAGGGGGAATGTGATAGGCCACCGGGAGAAATCTGTGGTAGAGAGCGGTTCCAATATGATTGAGAAGGTCAAAACGGATGCCAGCGTGGCCGATGTGGCGGCAGTGAATCAGCGTATGATTCAAGGGGAAACCGGTTTTGGCGAATATAAATTCTATGGCGATAATAAATTGGTGGGCTATGCGCCGATTGGGGGAAACCAGAAATGGAGTATTGCCATTGAGGCCAGCCAACGGGAATTTAAATCTACATTGGATAGGAGTATCCTTTTTACTATTTTGGTCGTGGTGCTTGTGGTGATTGCCACTTTCCCTGTGGCAGTGCTTGTGGGCAAATCCATTTCAGGGCCTATCAGGGCCTGTGTTGGCAGGTTGGAAAGGCTGGCAGAGGGGGATTTGCAGACCCCGACTCCGGTTGTAAAATCCCAGGATGAAACGGGAGAGTTGACAAAGGCACTGGAGACCACAATCCTTCGGTTAAATGTTGTGCTGAAGGATGTATCCCAGCGGCTGACGAAGATGGGGCAGGGGGATTTCCGGGATGGAACGACCTGTACATACTGGGGGGACTTTGTTACAATCCAGGATGCCATTGAAGCAATCCACAAATCCTTGCGGGATATGCTGTTCCAAATCGGGCAGTCTGCGGGGGCCGTGGCAACCAGTGCCGGGCAGGTGTCCAGTGGGGCACAGTCCTTGAGCCAGGGGGCTGCAGAACAGGCCAGTGCGGTACACGAGCTCTCCGACACAGTTGGGGGGATTGCGGAATCGGCAAGGCAGACAACAGAGGCGGCAGAAGAGGTGAAACGCTTTGTAGGCCAATCGGGGGCCCAGTTGGAGACCAGCGTGGAGTATGTGAAAGAAATGAATGTCGCTATGGAGCGAATCCGCAGCTCCTCGGAGGAAATCTCGAAAATTGTTGGGACAATCGAAAATATTGCTTTCCAGACCAATATCCTAGCGCTGAATGCGGCGGTGGAAGCCGCCAGGGTTGGCGCGGCAGGAAGGGGCTTTGCAGTGGTGGCGGAAGAAGTGCGCAGCCTGGCCTCAAAGTCCGATGAAGCGGCCAAGGCGACAAAGGAGCTGATTGAGAGCTCAATTGCGGCTGTTCAGGAGGGCAGGCAAACGGTGAGCAAGGTGACGGAATCCCTGGACAAGACGCATACCATCTCAAAAAGTGTGACGGCCCAAATCAATGTGGTGGTGGACGCTGTGGAAAGCCAATCTGCGGCCATCTTCCAGGTGACAGAGGGGATTGGGCAGATTTCTTCTGTAGTCCAAACCACTTCGGCGACCTCCCAGGAGAGCGCTGCCACATCCCAAGAGCTCTCGGACCAATCCCTGCGGATGAACAATTTGGTTGGGCAATTCCAGCTGGATTGATAGGGGAACTGTACCCAGCAAAAGAAGAGGAACCGCCGGTTTTCCGGTGGTTCCTCTTCTTTCAAGGAAAAGGGAGCTTTCCAGCGGTTGAGATGGGAAAAACAGCTAAAAAGGACTGCTTTTATCCAGAATATCATATTGACAAGTAGTGTTTTACAGCCATATAATAGGGGTAGGAGATTCGGCTTGCGGAATGCCGTTTCACAATTGACAAATTGGGGTGGAGACAGATGAACAGTATCCGAAAAAAGATTACAGTATGTCTGATGGCAACGGTCTTGATTGCCCTGGTTGCGGTGGGCTCATCCAGTATTGCAATGAACTATGAGAGCACTATGGCCACAGTGAACCAGATGATGGGTGAAACTGCGGTGCTGGCGGCAGAACGGATTGAACAGGAACTAATTGCCTATAAAAATGTGGCGATAGACGCAGGGTGCATTCCCCAGCTCTCGGATGCAGAGGTGCCGCTGGAAGAAAAGCGGGCCATTGTGGATGAGCGTGTCAGTATGCACGGCTTTCAGCGGGGCAATGTCATCGGCGCAGATGGATACAGTATCTTTGACGGGAAGGACTACTCGGACCGGGAATACGTGAAGCAGGCAATGCAGGGGAATGTCTATGTCTCGGAACCCCTCGTCAGCAAAATCACAGGCGAGCTTTCTATCATGGTGGCGGCGCCGATTTATGCCGGGGGCACCAGGGGCAGCAGAATTGTGGGTGTGATTTATTTTGTGCCGCAGGAGACCTTTTTGAACGATATTGTCTCCTCCATTAAGCTGGGGGAGAGCAGCAGCGCCTATATGATTAACAAATCAGGTGACACCATTGCCGATGTGACTCTGGATACCATTACGACCCAGAACATTGAGCGGGAGGCCCAGAGCAATAGTTCACTGGGGGAACTGGCTGCGATTCATGCGGCTATGCGAGAGGGGAAAAACGGCTTTGGAAGCTATCGGGCTTCTGACGGGCCGCGTTTTTCGGCCTATGCCCCGGTGGGGGGGACAGATGGGTGGAGCGTGGCTGTCACGGCATTGCAGTCCGAGTATCTGTCGGATACCTATTTAGGTATCATCATCAACCTGGCAGTGATGCTCTTCTCCATGCTGGCCTCAATTGTGGTGGCATTGCAGTTGTCGAAAAATATCAGCGCGCCTATGCAGGCCTGTGCTGCACGGATGAAGCTGCTGGTACAGGGAGACCTGGATTCCCCTGTGCCCCAGGTGGTGGGGCATGACGAGACCGCAGAGCTGACACGCTCCACGGCGGAGATGGTGACAGGGCTGAACACCATCATCAATGATATTGCCTATCTGCTGACGCAAATGGCTAACCAGAATTTCAATGTCCGTTCCTCCCATCAGGAGGCCTATGTGGGCGGGTTCCAGAATATCTTGCTATCGATGCGCACGCTGAAGGTGGAATTGAGCAATACCATGCGCCAAATCGATGCCTCTGCCGGGCAGGTCTCTTCTGCCAGCGGGCAGGTGTCCTCCGGCGCACAGACCTTGAGCCAGGGTTCTATGGAACAGGCCGGCTCTGTGGAGGAATTGGCGGAGACAATCAACGACATTTCCGAGAGCGCCAAGAGGACTTCGGCGGCGGCGGAAGAGGCGGGCCAGTTTGTCAACCAGGCTGGGGCGCAGCTGGGGACCAGCGTGGAATATGTCCAGGAGCTGAACACCGCCATGGAGCAGATTCGCAGCTCTTCGGAGGAAATCTCGAAGATTGTTGCTACAATTGAAAATATCGCCTTCCAGACCAATATCCTGGCCCTGAACGCGGCAGTGGAAGCTGCCCGGGTAGGTGTTGCCGGGAAGGGCTTTGCAGTGGTGGCTGAGGAAGTACGCAGCTTGGCCTCTAAATCCGACGAGGCGGCTAAGGCCACCAAGGAATTGATTGAGGGCTCTATCTCCGCCGTTACCCAGGGGGGACAGGTGGTGAAACAGGTTACAGAGTCCCTAGAGAGGACCAACGCCATTGCCGGGAAAGTGACTGCCCAGATGGACGTGGTGGTGGAGGCTGTAGAGAACCAGACCAACGCGATTGCCCAAGTTACCGATGGCATTGACCAAATCTCTTCGGTGGTGCAGACCAACAGCGCCACTGCCCAGGAGAGCGCGGCGGCCAGCCAGGAGCTCTCTGCCGAGGCAGCCAGCTTGAAGCAGCTGGTAGACTGCTTTACCCTGGCGGAAGACTGAGAAATCACTTGATGAGGGAAAGGCCCCAGGCATCACGCTATCCTGTGATGCCTGGGGCCTTTGCTTTTTGCCGGGGTTCGTGGTAAAATAGGGACAGAATTATAAAAAGGGGGAGCGGCCATGGCAATCACATATCAGGAATTTATGCGGGAGCCTGTGGACTTGCAGGCGATGGGGATTGAGCTGGGAGGGGAAAGGGAACCCTATTTCTGCACCCCCAGGGGGGCGGAAATTTTTGGCTGGGCAGGGGTGGACGGCATCCACTACTGCTTTGTGCCAGGGTTTGGGGAGACGGTCTTTGCAGTGAACCCCATGGGGGCGGACTATGTGCGGCCGCTGGCGAAAAATTTTGAGGATTTCCTGCGGCTCCTGCTGGCCTGCGGCGATGTGGCGGCACTGGACCAGGCGGCAGGATGGAGCCGGGAGGAATTCGACACCTTTGTGGCGGGGATTCCCCTGGATGAAGGGCGGGAGGCTGCAAAAACAGCGCTGGAGGAGCGGTTCCTGCTGGCGCCGATGGAGGAGCCCTTTGTCTATTTACAGGGAGTGCAGGGCAGTTTTGACCTGAGCCAGATTCCCTTTTCGGAGGAGATGACGGAGGTACAAGCGCCGGAGTGGAAGGCACCGGAGTGGAGGGTGCCCTTCGGCTCGAGCTTCTGGGGCGGGGAGGGGCGGCGTGGGCAGGAGGTGCCCATTGCCCGGGAATTTGTATGGGAGGGGCAGCGGTGGCTGATTCCGGCCCTCTATCTCTGCGGGAAGGGGATTGTAATGGATTTCTGCATCCCGGTGGAGAGGGAACGGGTGCGGGAATTCTATGACAAGTGGAGCCCGTTGGAGGAGCGGGGAGAGGAGCCGGATAGGGCCACCCTGCGGCAGATTGAAGAGGAGAACCCGCTGGCATTCTGCTTTGCGCCTAAGCTGGTGGTGAACGGGCGGGAGATGCCCTTCCGCTCAGGGTGCGCAGTGTGTTGGACGCCAGCCTTTCCCCAGGGGAGGGCGTCGGAGTTGGAGGCCCAGTGGGTGGCAGAGCACTACGGGCTTACCGCGGCCTATGCCTGGTCGATTCACCGGTTTTCCTTTCCCTGGGCCACCAAGCGGCGGCCTGTCCTGAAGAGCCTTTTGCTCCATTTGGAGCAGGAGCCGGTGGAGCGGATCTCGGGGCGGTTCCGGGCGGCTGCAGGGGAGGCCGTAAAGCTGCGGCATCCCTTTTCCGGCGCAGAGCATCTGCTGACGGTGTTGGACTACAGGGCAGAGGAGATTTCCCTGCCGGAGCGGGACTTTGAGTTCCCCTGCTGGTGCAATGTGCTGTGCTATATGTTGGAACCGGCGCTGCCCCAGGGGCACTTCCGGCTGCAAGACTGTGTGCAGAATGACCAGCCTGTCCCAAAGATGACGGAGGGTTCGGCGGCGGCTATTGGCATCATCGGCGGAGCGGACGGGCCCACGGCGATTTTTGTGGCGGCCGAAGCGGAGGAAATACCGGCGTTGACAGCCTATTCCGCCCTACACTTTGAGCCGGTGGCACCGGAAAAAGTGGAGTGGCAGGCGGTGTTCCTGGAAAAGACGAAAGAGGACATAGTGGTGGAGCTCACAGAGGAGGTGGCGGGGGCCATGGAAAAGGGGGAGAGCCAGTGAAAAAATGCTTGGCACTGCTCTGCACGCTGGCAATGCTGCTGACAGGATGCCTCCCGGGGACAGAGCGGGAGGCCACGCCGGAGACGCCTGCTGCGGTTGGGACGGAAAGCAGCTCGCAGGAGGAGGGGCCCGAACCGGATTTGGGCCAGGAAGCGGATCCAGAACCAGAGCCGGAGGAAAGTCTGGATTGGGAATTTGACACGCCGGAAAACCACGGGATGGATGGGGCGGTGCTGGAAAGGATGCACGAGGCCCTGCCGGACGCCCCGGTATATGCGGTGGTGACAGTGCGGGACGGGGTGATTGTGGACGAGTACTACCGGGAGGGGTATGACGAAACCTCTGTCTACGAGATTCACTCCTGCTCTAAATCCTTCACCAGCGCCCTCTTTGGGATTGCACTGGAGGAGGGGGATATCGAGGACATCCATGACCCGCTTTGGAATTACCTGCCCCAGGTACTGGGCCAGGAGGACACCCGCAAGCAGGACATCACGCTGGAGCACCTGCTCACCCACACTTCGGGACTGGAATGGGATGAGTGGGACGAGCCGGTGAGCACCTGGTGGGATTTCCGCTCGTCGGCGAACTGGGTGGACTTTATCCTGGGGCGGGAGCTGGTATCAGAGCCGGGAAGCGCCTTTGCCTATAGTACCGGGGGTACCCATCTGCTGGCGGCGGCGCTGGAAAATGCCACCGGGAAGAGCCTGGCGGACTATGGGCAGGAAAAGCTCTTTGGCCCCCTGGGGATGGAGAGCGTGTCCTGGGGCAGTGACCCCCAGGGGATTACGGACGGGGGCAATGGGCTGGTGATGAACGCCAGGGACGCGGCCAAGCTGGGACAGCTCTACCTGGATGGCGGCATGTGGCAGGGGGAGCAGATTGTGCCCACAGAGTGGGTGGAGGAGTCCACCACGGTGAAGAACAACGGCGAGGGGGACGGCACAGGCTCCTATGGCTACCAGTGGTGGATACGCTCCTTTGGGGCGCAGGGCTACCGCTGCTACTACGCCTTCGGGGCCTTTGGGCAGTATATCCTGGCAGTGCCGGATTTGGATTTGGTGGTGGTTATCACCAGCTTTTCCCCGCAGGACAGCTATGCGCCCCGGCGTTTTTTCACCGAATATATCCTGCCCGCCTGTGTAGAATAGCAGCCGCGCCCCCGACCGCTGCGGGAAGGACGCACGGAGTAGGCGGCCCGCCCGGCCCCTAAAGATGGAGCCAGCGGCCGGATTGGCCGCGTGCCCCGAAGGGGAGGAAACTACAGAAGGGGAGAAAGTGCACGGGGCACGTGCCTAAGGCCAACATGCGTTGGCTTTTGAAGGGGAGGGAACCAAAAAAGAAATTGCAAAAAAGGTAAAATTCCGGGGGAATTCGCCCGGAAGCACTTGATAATTCTGCGGGGAACGATTATAATTAGGAGCGGAAGCATTCCCCCATCAAACTATACGGTTATCGAAAGGAGTCTCACCTATGAATTATTCTCATGAAGTCGAGAGAATGTGCGTTGTCGCCAAGGGCCCGCACCACGGCCCCGCGCCCATCCCGGAAGAGGGGAAATGGGTCAAGGCCTATGAAATCAAGGACATCTCCGGCCTTTCCCACGGTATCGGCTGGTGCGCACCTCAGCAGGGCGCCTGCAAGCTGACCCTGAACGTGAAAGACGGCATCATCGAAGAGGCCATGGTGGAAACCCTGGGCTGCTCCGGTATGACCCACTCTGCCGCGATGGCTGCTGAAATCCTCACCGGCAAGACTATCCTGGAAGCCCTGAACACCGACCTGGTGTGCGACGCCATCAATGTGGCTATGCGGGAAATCTTTAAGCAGCTGGTGTACGGCAGAACCCAGACAGCCTTCTCCGAGGGCGGCCTGCCGGTTGGCGCCGCGCTGGAAGACCTGGGCAAGGGCCTGCGTTCCCAGGTGGGCACCATGTTCTCCACCAATGCCAAGGGTGTGCGCTATCTGGAAATGGCCGAGGGCTATGTACTCAGCGTGGCACTGGACGACAACAACGAGGCCATTGGCTACAAGTTTGTGCGCCTGGGCAAAATGCTGGAAGATATTCGCCACGGCATGTCCGCGAATGAGGCCTATGAGAAGAACATCGGTACATATGGCCGGTATGCGGATGCCCCCAAATATATTGACCCGCGTGAAGAATAATTTGAAGGAGGTAACGTATCATGCCTAATTTTGAGGGAAAAGAAAGAAGAATGGCGAAAATCGACGCCTGCCTGAAGGAATACGGTTTTGCCACCCTGGAAGACGCCAGAGACCTGTGCCTCTCCAAGGGCATCAATGTGGAAGAGATTGTCAAGGGCGTGCAGCCCATCGCCTTTGAAAACGCCGTGTGGGCCTACACTCTTGGCACCGCCATCGCCGTGAAAAAGGGCCTGAGAAATGCCGCCGACGCCGCCGAGGCCATCGGGATTGGCCTGGAGGCCTTTTGCGTGCCCGGCTCCGTGGCCGAGCAGAGAAACGTGGGACAGGGCCATGGCAACCTGGGCGCCATGCTGTTGAGAGACGAGACCAAGTGCTTCTGCTTCCTGGCCGGGCATGAGTCCTTTGCTGCTGCCGAGGGCGCTATCGGCATTGCCCGTACCGCCAACAAGGCCCGCAAGGAGCCCCTGCGCGTCATCCTCAACGGCCTGGGCAAGGATGCCGCCTACATCATCTCCCGCATCAACGGCTTTACCTATGTGCAGACTGAATATGATTTCTCCACTGGCGAGCTGAAGGTTGTGAAGGAAATCCCCTATTCCGACGGGGAGAAGGCCGCTGTGCGCGTCTATGGCGCAAACGACGTGCTGGAGGGCGTGGCTATTATGAAGGCCGAGAAGGTGGATGTCTCCATCACCGGTAACTCCACGAACCCCACCCGCTTCCAGCATCTGGTGGCCGGTACTTACAAGAAATGGTCCTATGAAAACGGCGTGAAGTACTTCTCCGTGGCCTCCGGCGGCGGCACGGGCCGTACGCTGCACCCCGACAATATGGCTGCCGGCCCCGCTTCCTACGGCCTGACTGACTCCATGGGCCGTATGCACGGCGACGCCCAGTTTGCCGGTTCCTCCTCTGTGCCTGCGCACGTGGAGATGATGGGCCTCATCGGCATGGGCAACAACCCCATGGTGGGCGCCACTGTTGCCTGCGCGGTAGCTGCCGCCCAGTGCTAGAAACCCTATCATGCCGAGGGCTCGATTGCCAGAGCCTGTTGGCGATTGCATTGTAAATTTGGCACCCCCCACCGTCCCAGGCTTTGTTCTGGTGGATGGGCGGGGGTGCTTTCTATTCTTGGAATATGGAGGGAAAGAGATGGGGATTTCTATTGTTTCGTTCAGCGGGCGGGCAGGGGGAAACTGCAGCGGGATTGCCGCTTGCCTGGCCGGGCATTGGGGAGGCCGGGCCCAGGTGTTTGATTTCTCGGCACTTTCGATTGTGCCCTGCGGGCGCTGTGGCTACGAGTGTTTTCGGGCTAGGGAGAACTGCCCATATTTTGGGGATTCGGAGTATGGGCTGTGCGAGGCGATTGCCGGGAGCGCGCTGGCCTGTTTTATTATCCCAAACTACTGCGACTACCCCTGCGCCAACTTCTTCATTTTCAACGAGCGCAGCCAGTGCTATTTCCAGCGGCATCCCGAGCTGTTGGAGAAGTATTTGGCAGTGAAAAAGAAGTTCATTGTGGTGAGCAACACGGGACAGGACAACTTTACGGCTGCAATGCGCTACCATGTGGCGGAGGGCGTGGAGCCGGAAATCCTGTTTCTCAGCGCGAGGGAGTTCGGCAGGGTGAGCATCCGGGGGGATTTGATGGAGGCGGCGGAAGCGCGGGAGGCGGTTCTGCGCTTTGTGGAGCGGGAATAGGCTGTCTATCCTTACAAAACTGTAAGGATAGAGGCGGGAAATGTAAGGCAGAGTTATGGAAGCGGGGGCCGGTTTCCGATATGATAGAGTCAAATCTGACAAGAAAGAGGGAATTGGCTTGAAAGGAAAAGTGGCTGCCGCTGTTGTGGCGATTATGTGCTTGGTGTGCTGTGTGGCAGGGGGATTGTATTACTTGGAAAACTATGCGGACGTGTACTACACACAGATTAACAACACCAAGGTACGGGAGCTGTCTACCAGCAGGGAGATGAAATATGAGTACCGGCTGGATTGCTACAACCAGAGTGGGAAAAAGAAGGAAATTACATTTCAAACCGTGCGGGTGCTGCGGGATAGGGCCTATCTGGCATTGGATATGCGGGCTTTTGGGTTGACCTCTTGGGAAGAAGTGTCCTATGATGAGCTGCCGGAAGAGGTGCAGAAGAAGTTGTAATGGGCTGAGGGAAGAGAAGAGGCATAATCGGCCGGGCGGCTGTCTTACAAAGACAGCCGCCCTTTTGCATAAAAACTGTGTCCCCGCAAAATACAATAGGAGAGGCTGCTTTTCCCCTTGCAGACGGAGACGGGCTGTGATAAAATGGGGGAAAAAGGGAAGAATTGTCCTGCTTAGGCGTTTCTTGGCAAGACATTTTGTCCGCAGGACAAGGACAAATTGAAAAATTGGGAAGGTGACGGCATGAAATCACTGCGGGACTTATACAAAATCGGACGGGGGCCCTCTAGCTCCCACACCATGGGGCCGCAGAAGGCGGCGAGGCTCTTTGCACAGGCGTTTCCGGAGGCAGAGCGCCATGTGGTGACACTCTATGGCTCCTTGGCTAAGACGGGGGAGGGGCACGGCACCGACGCCGTGCTGCGGGAGACGCTGGCCCCCAAGGAGGTTGCGCTGCGGTTTGACCGGGAGAGTGAGACGCCCCACCCCAACACCATGGATTTTTCCGCTTGGAGCGGGGAAGAGGAATTGGGCGCTTGGCGGGTCTTCAGCGTGGGGGGCGGGGACATCCGCATTGAGGGGCAGCCTGCCTATGAGGCGGAAGAGGTGTATAAGCTGGAACAGTTTACCCAGATTGCAGAGTATTGCCGGGAGAAGGAGCTGAGGCTGTGGCAGTTTGTGGAACAGCAGGAAGGGGAGGGCATCTGGGACTATCTGGAAGAGGTGTGGAACACCATGAAGGCTGCCATCCGGGCGGGGCTGGCAGTGGAGGGCAACCTGCCGGGGGGCTTGGGTATCCAGCGCAAGGCACGTTATCTCTACCGCCAGCGGCACATTGACGAGACGCCCCAGACCAGGGAAAACCGGCTGGTTTGCTCCTATGCCTTTGCGGTGAGCGAGCAGAACGCCTGCTGTGGGGAGATTGTCACGGCGCCCACCTGCGGGGCCTGCGCAGTGATGCCCTCGGTGCTGAAATACATGCAGGAGACCAGGGGCTGCTCGGACCGGGAGATTTTGCAGGCGCTTGCCACCGGGGGGCTGATGGGCAACCTTATCAAGACCAATGCCTCCATCAGTGGGGCGGAGTGCGGCTGTCAGGCGGAGATTGGCTCGGCCTGCGCCATGGCAGCGGCTGCACTGGCAGAGCTCCATGGAATGGAGATTGACCAGATTGAATATGCTGCCGAGGTAGCGCTGGAACACCATCTGGGGCTCACCTGCGACCCCATCGGCGGGCTGGTACAAATCCCCTGTATTGAGCGCAACGCTGTGGCGGCCATGCGGGCCATCAATGCGCTCAATATCGCCAATTTCCTCACCTACACCCGGAAAATCTCCTTTGACCAGGTGGTGAAGACCATGTACGAGACCGGCCGTGACCTGGCGCGCCCCTACCGGGAGACCAGCGAGGGGGGGCTGGCAAAGCTGATGGACTTGGAGAAACCGCACTGCTAGGGAAAAGGGTGCCTGCGGGCGGGACTTTTTCTGCCTAATTTATGATTAGCTATCTTTTTCAGGGAAGTTAGGGTGATTAGGGGGAAGAATTTGGGGTAATAGGCGGCGAGGGGTGGGAGGTGATGGCAGCAAAGGGGAGCTGGGAGGAGGGTGGCGTGTGGGCTGGGTGGGCAGGCTTGGCTTGTTATTGATACACCGCCCCTTAGAAGGAGTATTTCGCTCATTGCGAGGAGCGATGGGGGCTTTGCCCCTCAACAAAGTCAAGCTTGCGGCTTGACTTTCAAGAATCGCCTTGCGATTCTTGCCAGGCCAGCTGCGTTGGCCCGGAAACTTTAGCTTGCCTACGGCGCGATGGCTCTGTCTTGGGATGGAAAAAGATTTCTAATAAGACCAATATTTCCTTTCCGGAATCTGTTATATA
The DNA here is from genome assembly GCA_022791315.1 of Oscillospiraceae bacterium. Lineage (GTDB taxonomy): Bacteria > Bacillota > Clostridia > Oscillospirales > Ruminococcaceae > JAAVYW01. The sequence continues at coordinate 13,354 of JAAVYW010000056.1, forward strand.
GGTGAAGAGGCCGGGAGGAGGGCCTCGGAAAACAGGATAAATGCGAAAGGGAGGTCTTTTTATGATGAAACGAGCAGTGGCGGCAGTGCTGTGCGCCGGGATGGTGCTCACTTGCGGGACACCGGCTTTTGCCTATGTGGGGAGCAATTTTGCCAGCGATGCTATTCTGGCAGCGGCCCCGTACCAGGACGAGAGCCCACAAATCAGCTATCTGAGCTTTAACAGTTACAGCAACTACGACATGCAGACCAGCAGTACGGCGCCCTCTACGGGAAGCCGGTTCCGTTTGCAGGCTGTTTACCGCCTCACCGCCGGTACTCCCACCGGGGGCGCGCTCAATGTGCGCTTTGACCCCACGACAGGAAACGTGACAACGACTGGCAATACAAAACAGCTCTATTTCCAAAAGGCGGCGGCCCTCACCAAGGATCAGGTGAATTTCAGCTTCCGCCAGGGGGTGAGCAATTCCCTTACCCTGGGTACTCCGGTGATTTCTCTACGGGACAACCGTAAATATATCGCCGTAGACCCGGACGACCCCAGTATCATCTACGTCTACCGTACAGACAGCCGGAAGGTCATCATTGTAAAGGACGACGTGGTGACGAATTCCACCGACAGCTTGGAATCCCTCTTTACCGACTACTATGTGACGATGACTTTGCCCATCACCCTGAAGCGTACCGGGGACAACGAACGGTATACCCCCGACCTGCAGGCCAAGATGAGCGCCAGCCCCAGGGATTACCGCACAGTGACCCCGGACTATATCAGTATCTTTACCTACACAGACGCGCCTGACATCAGCGTGGAGTGTATTGCCACCGGCAAGGGCAACAGCCCCTCCTCCGGTACCTCGGCGGACGGCACGGCCAAGACCTTTGAAGAGGCGGCAGTGCTCTTCCAGGATGGGGCCAACAGCGTGGCAGTGTATCCCACTAAGCCCACAGCTACGGCCACCGACATTCGCAAGCTGCGGCAGGCTATGGATTCCTATGACACCTTGGTAGTGAGTTACGACAACACTACCCTGGTCTTCACCGGGCGGCAAATCCGCAAGCTGGGGAGCGGCGACAGCTTGAATTTCCGCACCAGTGACCGTTCTGTGCGGGCCATTGAGCGGGAATTGGAAAAAAAGGGTATTGACTCGGAGTATCTCTCCTTCTATGGGGATAACCCCTCTGTGCAGGCCGAAATCCACACCTATACCGGGATGTATGACCAGGCCTTTGTGTACGCTATCTCGGGGGACGAGAGCAGTATCAAGTACCTGAAAACCGCCTATACTGACGACGACGGCAGCTTGGTCTTTACCGGCAACCTGGGGGATTACCTCTTTACCGACCAGAAGCTCACCTCTTCCCAGCTGCGGGCAGTGAACAACGCGCTGGGCGGCGGCTCGAATGACAGCACTGGCTCCTCCAAGCCTTCCACCTCGAAGCCCTCGAATGGCTCCAGCTCTTCCGGTTCTTCGAGCAGCTCTTCCAGCGCTATGGCCAACAAAATCAGTGCCACAGCCAAGGAGGCGGCTAAGAAAAAGAAGGATTCGGTGAACCTGGTGTACTCCTATACCGGCGGTAGCGTGCCCTCTTCGGCGGTGAAGGAGCTGCAGAAGGCCTACAGCGATTCCCAGGTGAATGTGAAGCTCTATCTCCAGGTGAAGGACAGCGCGGGCAAGACCCAGACCCAATACCTGCTTCAGGGCAAGGAAGTGTATAACGCCCTGGCCTTTAAGCCCAACATGACATCCAAAAAGCAGGGCAACGGCGACATCCAGATTAAGATTGGGACGGACGGCAAGTCCATGGGTACGCTCACCTATATCGCCAGCAAGTTCAGCAAGACCGGTTTAAAGACCGACAAGCTGACCCTACTGAAGCTGGACTCCAAGACCGGAAAATACAGCAAAGTACCCAGAAAGTGCACAGTGGACGACAGTGGGTATTTCCACTTCTCCGTGCTCAACGGGGGAACCTATGTGATTACGGATTCGCCCAACAGCTATTTGAAAAAGTAGTGCAGGAAAAAAATTTCTCTTGACAAACGTGGAGTGGCGGCCTATAATAGAGCAAACCACAATACAGAGAAAAGCGATGACGGGGAGGAGTACCTGTTTTCCAAACGCGCAGAGAGAAGGCGGCTGGTGTAAGCCTTTGGGGCGGGAAACGGGGAAGTAGCCTCTGAGCTTTGAACCCAACCGGGGCGTGCCCCGCAGTAGGCTTCAACGGTCGTTTCCGCCGTTATGAGGGAAGCGGTATCGGATTTTCAATGTCCCGTACCGGCAGAGAGCAGGTTTTTCCTGAATTTAGGTGGTAACACGGATGATTGCATTCGCCCTAAGCCAAACAGTTTTGGCTTAGGGCGATTTTTATTTTTCTGCACTTTGGGTTGGGCGGGGGATTGTGGCAAAACGCAGTTTTGAGAGGAGCGAGGAACATGAAAGAGCGCTATCGGTTTGAAGAAGAGGAGCTAAGACAACAGGAGTTTTGGAGGGAGCAGGGGGCCTACCGGTTCCAGAAAGGGGCGCCGCTGCCTAGGTATGACAGCCCTGCCTCCCCCTTTACGGGGCGGGAAGCGGGGGAGAGGCGGCCGGTTTTCTCCATTGATACCCCGCCGCCCACGGTGAGCGGCAGCTTGCATATCGGGCACCTCTTTTCCTACACCCAGGCGGAGATGGTGGCGCGTCACCGGCGGATGACCGGCTGGGATGTGTTTTATCCCTTTGGCTTTGACGACAACGGGCTGCCCACTGAGCGGCTGGTGGAAAAGGAGCAGAAACTCCGGGCCAGGGACTTGCCCCGCAGCCAGTTTGCCGCCCTGTGCCGCCAGACTGCCCTGCGGTATGAGGAACAGTTCAGGGGATTGTGGGAGTCCCTGGGGTTCAGTGTGGACTGGGAACAGCAGTACCAGACCATTTCCCCGGCAGTGCAGCGGATTTCCCAACGCTCCTTTGTGCAGCTGGCCCAGAAGGGGCTGGCCTACTGCAAAGAGTCCCCGGTGCTGTGGTGCACCCAGTGCCGTACCTCTATTGCCCAGGCGGAGTTGGAGGTGCAGGAGAGGGAGAGCGTGTTTTACACCCTGCCCTTTTTCCTGGGGGAAAAGGCGCTGGCAGTGGCTACCACCAGGCCGGAGCTGCTGTGCGGCTGCGTTTGCCTCTTTGTGCATCCGGAAGACGGACGGGCGGGGGATCTGGTGGGGAAGACGGCCAGGGTGCCCCTCTATGACTTTGAAATCCCCATCTTGGCGGAGGAGACGGTGGAGCGGGAGAAGGGCACCGGGCTGGTGATGTGCGCCACCTTTGGGGACATGACAGACGCCGGATGGGTGGAAAAGCACGGGCTAGCGGAGAAGCGGGTGCTCACCCCGGAGGGGCGGTTTGCGCCGGGGCTTCCCTTGGTGGAGGGGAAGACAGTGAAGGCTGCCAGGGTCGCTGTGGTGGAGGCACTGCGGGAACGGGGACTGGTGCTGGGGGAGGAACCTATCACCCACACAGTGGCCGTGCACGAGCGCTGCGGCACGGAGACGGAAATCCTCACCTCAAAGCAGTGGTATATTGACGTGCTCTCCCATCGGGAGGAGCTGCTGAAGGCGGGGGAGCGGGTGAATTGGCACCCGGCCTCCATGCAGGCGCGCTATCGGGCCTGGGTGGAAAACCTGAAATGGGATTGGTGTATCTCCCGCCAACGGTATTTTGGCGTGCCCTTTCCGGTTTGGTACTGCAAAAGCTGCGGGCGGCCTGTCTTTGCCAGGGAAGAGGATTTGCCGGTGAACCCGTTGGAGGATTCCCCTGAGGAGGCCTGCCCCTGCGGCTGCACCGAATTCTATCCCGAGACGGCAGTGCTGGACACTTGGGCCACCTCCTCCCTCACCCCGATGATTAACGCCCGCTGGGGGGAGGAGGACGACCGGAGTGATTTACTGGCCCCCATGAGCTTGCGGTGCCAGGCCCACGAGATTATCCGCACTTGGGCGTTTTACACCATTGTGAAGAGCCTCTACCACACCGGGCGGCTGCCCTGGAAAGACATCATGATTTCCGGGTTTGTGCTGGCGAAGCGGGGGGAGAAAATCAGCAAATCCAAGGGGAATGCCTCCCATGCGCCGGAGGAACTGGTGAAAACCTATTCCGCCGATGTGATGCGCTGCCTGGCAGCGGGGGCCAAGCTGGGCACCGACACCTTCTTTGAAGAGCGGGAGCTGCGGGCGGCCGCCCGGTTTGTCACCAAGCTCACCAATGCGGCTGGGTTCATGCTTTCCCATCTGGAGGACTTTGACCCCTTTGCCCCACCGCCTGCGCTGCTGCCCGCCGACCGCTGGCTGCTGGCCCGGGCGGGGGAGACCGTGCTGCGGGCAGATGCCCTGTTTGGGGAATACGAGGTGGGGCAGGCCAGGGCAGAAATCGATAGCTTTTTCTGGCATGAGGTGTGCGACACCTATATTGAGCTGGCAAAAGAGCGGCTCTACCGCCCGGACTCCCAGGGGACGGAGGCGCGCTGCAGCGGGCAATATGCCCTCTACCACACCCTTCTCACGCTGCTCAAGCTCTATGCCCCCTATGTGCCCCATGTGACGGAGCACTTTTACCGGCAGTACTTTGCCCGGTATGAGGGGAGCCCCACGCTGCACCTGACACAGTGGCCCAGGGGGACGGCGGCGGATCCGCAGCTGGCCCGGTTTGGCCTGGCGCTGCGGGAGGTGCTGGCCGAGGCCAGGAAACAGAAATCGGAGCAGGGGCTCTCTATGAAAAGCCCTATTCCCCGGGTGGCCGTGCGGTGTGAAGAGGATTTACGGGAGCTTTTCCGGCAGGAGGAAATGGATTTGAAATGCTGCACCGGGGCGGAGGAGATTGTATACGGATAAAATGCTGCGGCTGCGCTAACCCCGCCGGGGGAAGGAGGCCTTGCCGAAGCGGCCCACATTGCCCTAAAAGATGGAGCCAGCGGCCGGACTGGCCGCTGTGCCAAAGGCCAACATGCGTTGGCCCCCGAAGGGGCGGGAATCCACAAATAAGTGAAAGGGTTGCAGGGAAAGGCCGGATATGGTAGAATAATACTGACAAAATTAGAGGGGGAATTGAGATGAAGCTGGCAGAGGCATTAATTGAACGGGCGGAATTGCAGAAGAAGAACGCCCAGCTGTATCAGCGCATCGAGCGCAATGCGCTGGTGCAGGAGGGGGATGCCCCGGCGGAGGAACCGGCAGAGCTGATGGCGGAATATGAGGGAAACATGGAACGGCTCCTGCTGCTTATCCGGCGCATCAACGCCACCAACAGCGTGGCCCCCTTTGGCCAGGGGGAGACTGTGGCGGACGCCATTGCCCGGCGGGACTGCCTGGGGGCCAAAATCAAGGCCTATCGCGGTATCTATGAGGCCGCGGCTATCCGGCAGGACCGGTATAGCCAGAAGGAAGTGAAGTTTGTCCGCTGCGTGGATGTGAAGGCGGTGCAGGACACCATTAACCGGCTTTCCAAGGAGTACCGGGAGACGGATACCAAGCTCCAGGCCATCAACTGGACAACGGATTTGGTGGATTAGGGGGATTGTATGAAGGTTCGCGAGATGAGGATGGAGGATATTGCCCGCGTGCTGCCGCTCTACCTGGGGTATTACAACGGGCGGGAGGAGGGCTGCTGGACGGAGGAGACGGCGGGGCGGCGTATCGCCCAGGTGCTGGGGATACAGGACGGCTATTCCCTGCTGCTGACCGAAGGGGAGGCGGTGCTGGGCTTTGCCATGGGGTATTTTAAGCAGTATGACGACTGCGTGGGGTATACCTTGGAGGAAATCGTCATTGACGGGACACGGCAGCACCAGGGCTATGGCTCGGCCCTTTTGGCGGAGCTGGAACGGCGGGTGCGGGAAAAGGGCGCGGCCTGTGTGGAATTGCAGGCGGTGAACGATTCCCTGCATGACGGGTTCTACGGCAAGGCGGGCTATGGGAACGCCAAAAACTTTGTGATGAAGGTGAAATGGTTCGATTGAACCGGCAGACGGTAGAGGGCAAAAGGCGTGGCACACTCCCGGACAGGGGGAGAAAAACCTGTCGCGTTCACCCCTGTTTTGAGGGGTGGGGAAATCATAGGAGGCAGTTTGGGCTCGCTGCCATTTTTTACACACAGGGCCAAAACTGTTACATGGGTAACGGGTATCGGGTATTGTGACAACCAGTGCCGGTTTTGCCTTTCGAGGGTTGGGATTGGGGCTAATATGAAAAGGGCGGCTGTCGGCCGCCCTTTTCATATTAGCAGATACACCAGCGCCAGGAGGAGGGTGAGATCGGCGCCGTCGCCCAAGACCATCATCATGACAAAGAGAATCATCAGGCGGTCGTGGTCGATGTGGAAAGCCTCCATCAGGGTGGTGAGGGGGTTTTTCATCTGGATGACCTGGTCCAGGGAAAAGGGATGGGAGGGGTTGGGGAAAAAGGACTGCTGGGATTGGAAAGAGGGGGGAGGGGGTGAGGCTTGCTGGGTGGCGGGCTGGGGTGGCGGGGCGTTCTGCTGCGCTGGCGAGGGCTGGGGAGCGGGCTGCTGGGCAGGAGCACTGTGGGAGGGCGAGCCCTGCCCTTGCCCTACCGAGCGGCGGGAGCGGCGCTGCATCTCCTGCACCCGGCGGATGGCCTCCTGCTGCATGGTCTGTAACTGGCGCGGGGTGTAATTGACTTCTTCCGGCACGGCTGTCAGCGTCCTTTCTCCCGCGGGGCGGGTGGTTTTTTATGTAGTGCCCAAGCTGGGGAGCAGGCCTTTCAGGTTGCCCAGGATGCCACTGTCGGCAATCATGGGGAGGATGCGGAGGATTTTCATCATCAGCACGGCTTGGTCTACCTTGCGCTGCCGTTCCTCGCTGAGATGGGGCTTGAGGGCCAGGAGCAGGGCGGTGTTCTTGTCATTCTGGCTCATGGCGGAGAAGGCCTGCTGGATTTTGAGAATCATATTGAAATCGATATTGCCCAGGGGGTTGGAGGCGGCTTGCTCCCCGCCAGGGGGAGAACCGCCGGAGAGGGCGGAGAGCAGGCTGCCCAGGCCAGGCGTCCCCTGGGCCGGGCCGCCCCCGGTGCCGGCAGAAGAGGCAGTGAGGCCCTGAAGCAGGGAGGTGAGGAGGGCGCCGGTTTCGGGGCTGGGGGCCTGGGCAGCAGTTGAGGAGGCCCCCCCGCCTAAGGCGGAGAGCAGCGCCGAGAAATCCGGGATACCCGGGGACGTTGCTTGCCCGTCCCGTTCCGGCATCTGCTGGGGCGCGGGCGTCTCCGCTGGGGGAGGCGCCTCCTGGGCGGGGGAATCCCCCTGAGAAGGGGAAGAGAGCATGGACAGCACCTGGTTAAGCTGCCGCTGCCCCTCCTCGCTGTTTAGAAATCCTGTCAGCTGTTCGGCCAGGTCTGCCATGCTCTGCACCTCGCTCTCTCGGCAAAATGCCTGCTATTTCATGAATTTTTTCAGCATCTCCTGCATCCCGGCGCTGTTCAGCGCAGACTGGGCTTTGCCGGGGTCGGCCATCATGGCTTTGAGGTTCTGGGCCGCCGCTTTGTCTTGAATCACGTTTTCCAGTTTGCCAGATTGGAGGCTGGACATCAGGTAATCCGGCGTTGTGCCCAGCTTGGAAGCCGCCATCTGTACCAGCTTGTTTAGGTTTTCCGGGGAAATATTGGGTTGGTTCTGCATTGCGTTCCCTCCATCTTTCCAAAAATGGGTTTTCAAATGGGATAATCTGTGGTATACTAACTAGTATCATGGACAAGTGTTTTTCTTGCCGGGACGGCAACGTGGAAATGCCGTCAGGATAGTTTATGCGGGGGATGGAAAAATGGTGACGGCTTCCGTGCCTCTTTTTCATCTCTATGCGGGAATTGGGGCGGGCAGAATATCGGAAAGCCGGAAATACAGGGAAGTTTGGATAGAGAGGAAGTATTGCTTTGAGAATTGTTGTTCTTTCAGATACACATGGGGACTTTCGTGGGTTTTACCGCATTGTGAACGACCAGGCGGGCGCGGATTTATTCCTCTTCCTAGGGGACGGGGCCAGGGAATTGGAGGAAATCCGGGACCTATACCCGGATAAGAAAATCCTCTCGGTGAAGGGGAACTGTGACTTGGGCAGCCCTGACCCGGAGGAGGCGGTTTGCATGGCGGGGGAGAAAAAAATCCTCTTCACCCACGGGCATATGCTGGGCGTGGACAGGAGCGACGAGCGGCTGCTGGATTTTGCCAGGGCGTCCCGCGCACAGGTGGCGCTCTATGGGCACACCCATGTGGCCCGCATCCACTATGAGAACGGGGTGTACCTGATGAACCCTGGCAGCGTGTCCAAGCCCAGGGAGGGCGGGCCAAGCTACGGGATTTTGGACATCACGCCAGCCGGGATTGTGCCCAATATTGTGCCGCTGGGGATAAGCCCGCAGAAATAGGAGAGAGCCATGGTAGTGGAGAAAAATAAAAAGGACTGGAACGACTACGCCGGGAAATGGGGGAGCTACAACCACTCGGAACCCATCCTGCGGCCGGTTTTGGAGCGGCCGGAGCGGGCCTTCCACGGGACAGTGTGGGGGCAGTTGTGCAGGCTGTTCCCCGGTTTTGAGGGGAAGAAAATCTGTGTGCCCTCCAGCGGGGACAACCTGGCTGTGTTTGCCTTTGCCAGGCTGGGGGCGCAGGTGCTCTCCTGCGACATTGCAGAGAACCAGCTGGAAAATGCCAGAAAAGTGGCCCTGCGGGAGGGATTGGCGGGACAGATTACCTTCCTCTGCGCCGACACCATGAAGCTGGAGGGTGTGGGGAACGGGGAATATGACCTGGTGTACACCTCTAACGGGGTACATGTGTGGCTGGACGACCTGCCGGGGATGTACCGGAATATATACCGGGTGCTGAAGCCGGGTGGGAAGAACGTGGCGTATGAAGTCCACCCCTTCCAGCGGCCTTTTGGGGAGGGGCTGAAACTGGTACGGCCCTATGATGCTGTCGGGCCCTTTGAGGATGAAGTCACGGTGAACTTCCACTGGCGGATGCAGGATTTTTTGAACGCCATCCTGGGAGCCGGGCTGCGGCTGGAACATGTGGAGGAGATGTTTGACGAGAAAAACTACGACGCGCCCTTTTTCCTGAAAACCGCGGACATCATTGGCGGGAAGCGGGCGAGCCGGGAGGAAGTGGACAGGATGTATGACTGGCGGCAGAACCCCGCTATGGGGCTGCCCGCCTGGATGTGCCTGGTATCGGAAAAGGAGTGATAGGCCTTGCGCCAGCCGACATGGCTCTATTTGGAGACAGTGGATTCCACCAACAAGTATTTGAAAGAACATGCGGGGGAGCTCCCGGACTTTACTGCCTGCTACTCCCTGAACCAGACAGCAGGGGCGGGCCGGCGGGGGAGGGATTGGAGCAGTCAGAGGGACACTATGCTGGCGCTCTCCTTCCTGCTGCACGGCACGCAGCTCCAAGACATGCAGGTGCTGCCGCTGCTCTGCGCCATGGCGGCAGTGAAGGGGCTGGGGGCGTTGACCGGCCGGGCCTTTGGCATCAAATGGCCCAACGACGTGGTGTTGGAGGGCAAAAAAATCTGCGGCATCCTCTGCGAGAGCCGCATTTTGGGGGAGGACTCCTTTGCTGTGTGCGGGATTGGCTTTAACCTGCTGGCTACGGAGGGCTATTACCGGGCGGAAAACCTGCCTCATGCGGGCTCGGTGTTTTCCCTTACCGGGCTGCGGCTTTCGCCGGAGAAGGTGCGGGAACAGTACCTGGCAGAGTTTGCCGCCCTCTTTGACAAATACCGGCTGGCAGGCTCCTTTGCGCCGCTGGCAGAGGAATACCGGGCCTCCAGCGTGAATATTGGCAGGCAGGTGCGGGTGATTTGGGAGCGGGAAGAGGCGGAGGGCCTTTGCACCGGCATTGCCCCCGACGGCACGCTGCTGGTGGAAATTGATGGGGAGGAGCGGAGTATCCGCTCCGGCGAAGCCTCGGTACGGGGGCTCTATGGGTATATTTGAAGCCGGCCCATCTGCCCTAAAAATAGACAATCCCGCCGGCCCGGGAAGGGCAGCGGGATTGTCTGCTATTTTTTCCGTACTTTTTGGTACACCATCTTCTCCAGCAGGGAGATGCCGTGGAAGCCGATGAGATAGGCTGCGCCGGCCAGGAGGATGACAAACAGATGGAGCAGCAGCGGATAGGCCGCGGCCAGCCAGGAGTGATTGGCGATGTCGCCGGTGGAGAGGCAGAGGTTGAGCAGGGCAATATAGGGGGTGTTGAGGATTTTAAAAATCCACAGCCAGTTGGGGATAAGGCCCGCCTTGCTGAGGAGCAGGGCCCCGTCCATCAGCAGATAGGGGAGGACGCCCAGCAGGCCCACCCGGAAGCCCTTGGTGAGGTCCTTTTCAATGTGGCCGAAGTGCACCAGGTTGTTGTCGGCGTTGCCGCGGCGCCAGAGGACAGAATAGCCAAAGGCCCCATAAATCAGCAGGAACACGATTTGGATGACAATGGTGCCAATGAAAAAATCGAAAAAGGCGGAGAAAAAGGCGAAAAACACCAGGCAGACGCCGGTTCCGGCCATGAGGTTGCCAAAATAGGCCAGGGCCAGGGCGGGGATTGTTTTTTTCTTCATGATAGTTTTCCTTCCCAGAAGATGAATTTGAAACGATATGCGTGGGCAGTTTGTCTATAGACCTTATTATAGCCGAATTTTGGCGGGATGGCAAGCGGGAATTTGGAAGGCGCTCCCCGCAGAGCCCGATGGCCGCGCTCTTGAAAAACAGCGCGGATTGTGATAGGATAAAGATGAGGGAAAGTATCACGGCAAGGTGAGGGATGGGTTTGACAACGACAGAAGAGATGGAGCAGCGGCACCAGGAGGATTTGCAGAGGCTAAAGGCCTTCCGGTTGATGGACGATGCTTTTTTGACAAAATGCTTTGAGGACGACCCCCAATACATCCAGTTTGTCCTGCGGATTGTGCTGGAAATGCCGGATTTAACGGTGATAGATGTGCGCACGCAGGTGTTTGTGGAAAATTTGCTCAACCGGTCGGTGCGGCTGGATGTGCTGGCGACAGACAAGGACGGGCGGAAAATCAATGTGGAGGTCCAGCGCTCCAACCAGGGGGCGGGGAGAAAACGGGCAAGATATAACAGCAGCATGATGGACGCGGGCCTTGTCCCCAAGGGCGAGGACTTTGACGTGCTGCCCGAGACCTATGTGGTGTTTATCACCGAACACGACGTGATGGGGGAAGGGAAGCCGGTTTACTGGATTGAACGGTATTTTTCCGGCAGCAACAGGAAATTTGAGGACGGCTCCTATATCCTATATGTGAACGGCGCGTACCGGGATGAGAGCCCCATCGGGAAGCTGATGCACGACTTTGCCTGCACCGACCCGGCAAAGATGCACTATGACGAATTGGCCGAACGAGTACGATTTTTTAAAGAGAGTAAGGAGGGAACTACTGTCATGTGTAAGATTTTGGAAGATTTGAGAAATGAGAGCGAGAAAAGGGGAGAGGAAAGGGAAAAAAAGAGGACAGTGCGTTCTATGTTGCAGGATGGGGACTTGACTTTGGAAAAAATCGCTAAAATTTCTCAGCTTTCTTTGGATGAGGTGAAAAGGCTACAGGCTGAATGGGAGATGTAGGGGAGAACTACTTTCATGTGTAAGATTTTGGAAGATTTGAGAAATGAATCGTTGAAAGAGGGCGCAAAAGGGGCAAAGAACGAGACAGCGCTTCGGATGCTGAAAGCTGGGAAATATACATTGGAAGAAATCGCTGAAATGGCTGTGCTTCCTTTGGACGAGGTGAAAAGGTTGCAGGCGGGGCAAGAGATATAGGTTATTGTGATAATTTGAGGCCGGGAATCTGGTAGACAGATTCCCGGCCTTGTTTTTTTCTATTATTGCTCAAAATAATAGCCGATAGCTCAATGGTATATGTAGAAAAAAGAAAGAAGAATTTCTATAATAACATTAAGAGTTAGACAAAATTAAATAAATATTTTTACCATTATAGTTTATTAAATAATGTTAGAACTAAGGAATGGTTATTTTAAGTAGGTCTCCAGGGTTCACCTCTAAAGCATCTGCAATATTATATAATACTTCCAGGGAGAAAGGTCGTATGATGTTTGGCGCTTCAATAGAACTCAAATGGGAACGGCTGATTTTAGCTTTTGCTGCTAATTGTTCTTGAGACATTCCTTGCCTTTTTCGGAGGCTGGCTATGGTCAAACCGAGTTCGATAAATCTGTCTCGATTTGCAAACTCAACTTCTTTACTCATATCGCACCTCCTTAACGACTTTTTCTTCATTATAAGTAGTTTTTTTGCGCTTTTCCACGTACGCCATTGAGCTATCGATTTATATTTTGAGCACAGGTAAAATATGTAAAACATTTCTTTTTCTATGATAGCATAAAAAAATCCCCACTATGTCCGTATTCGGTCATAGTAGGGCAAAAAAGATGGGCAAGAGGAGGAGTGACAGTGAAGCGGAAGAAAAAACGCACCAAAAAGGAAGGGGCCAAGCTGGTTTACCAGATAATGCAGGAGAATTTTCTCGACCAATATGGGGATTTTGTGTCCCTGGAAAGCCAGGAGGACTTGGACATCCATGTGAGCTATATCTCCTACCGGGTGGAGAGCGAGCTCTATGACCTGCTCTTGGAATCCGGGGATTTGGAGGAGATGCCATGGGATGAATTTGTCAGCCTGCTGCGCCATTGGCCGGCAGCGCTGGAACGGTCCCACGCGGTGGCACGCCGGGCCTTTTTCTCCACCCTGGGGGACACCTCGCTCCAGCTCTTCCTCTTCAAGAGAAGGGAGCATTTTACCGAGCGGGACTTGTCCAGGGAAGAAAACGACAACATCCCCTCGGCCCAAATCCTGGCAGAGGAGGAGGGCAGGGCAATGGTCGGGGCCCTGCTCTACCGGGCACAGGTCATCCAATACCTCTTGCTGCGGAAAGAGGGGGAGGACTGCTCCTGGAAGGAGTATTTGAAAAAACTGGCTGGGAACAGGATTCTCTGGGGGCAGGTGATACGGATGATGCACAACGCCTTGGCAAATACGGCTTTCCGGGCTGCCTGGGAAGCGGAAAACGGGGTGGAGGCAATGGAATAAAAAAGGCGGCGCGCTTTCCCGTGATATGCTCCCTCTAAAGTAGACAGCGAAAAAATAAAACTGTCGAAATAGGGGGAGCAATTAACATGAGCTTAAAAGGGAAAATAGGAGCGGAGGAAAAAATACAGGCAGTGGAAGATTATCTGGAAATGCGAAAGGGCA
>JAAVYW010000057.1 GCA_022791315.1 Oscillospiraceae bacterium
GTTAAGAATCCATCTGCCCCCCCTGTAATGGAACCCCATGAGGAGCAGTTATCTCTTGCAGAGGTTAGACAGCTCGCGGAAAAAGGCGAGGATTTATCATGGGATGATTTTGGACAATATAAACATGAGGATATTGGCTCTGGACTTCATGTTTTCTTATATGATATTGATGAAAATTACTGTTTATTGATTGGTGGCGGGGATACGCAGTCTGCGCCCCTGTATATACGGCTGGTTTTTAAAACAAGGAATAGCAACTTTATTGATGATGGGGAATACATCGATATACGGACGGAAAGCATAGAAGATTTTATTAATAGCCAAAAATAATTCAATTTTAACCCCATATTTTCAAGATACAGGGTAATTGTCCTAGTTTCGTCACCCTGTATTTTGTATCATTAGCCTGTAATGGTATGAATATACAGCCCTTTGAATGTAATAGCGGCAACACGAAATTGATAGGGGATTTTTGAAAAGGGAGGTATCCCACTATCTGCACTGCAAAGAGTGAAATAATTTAGAACACTTGGCAAACGGATGGATAGGTTGAGCCCCTGTGTGAATATGAACTGAGCCAATAAAATTGGACAATAGATAAGAAGCCCCCTTATGTAAGATAATATCTTACATAAGGGGGTACTGTTATGAGAATGAAATGGCAGAAAATCTTTTCCCATTTAGAAAAGAGACCAGGCCTTTTTATCCTTGGTGAGAACGGACGCGGGAGACGGCCTCCCGCCACTGGGCGCGCTTGGACTGGCGCTGCGCCTCATCCCAGAGGGGGGTGAAGGTCTTGGAGGGCCGGTTTGCGAAGAGGGTCTCCTCATCGTAGAGGCCCAGGCGGATGCCGGCCAGGTAGGCCACACCTGCGCCGGAGAGCTCCTGCAGGGCGGAGACGCGCAAGGGGAGGCCCAGCAAGTCACTCTGGCGCTGCATGAGGAAGCTGTCCCCTGTGCCGCCGCCGTCGGCGCTGAGGAAGCGCAGGCGAAGCGCCGGGGCGGCCTGCAAAAAGGCCTCGGCCACATCGGCAATCTGCTGGGCGACGCTCTCCTCCGCCGCTTTCACCAGCTCGGCCCGGCCGGTGCTGCGGCTCATGCCCACAAACGCCGCCCTGGCCCCAGGGTCATTGTACAGGGAACCCAGGCCGGAAAAGGCGGGCACCAGGCAAGTGGCGTCTTCCTCCCGGGCTGATGCGGCCAAGGGGCCCGCCTCCTTCGGGCTCTGCAACAGCCCCACCTCTTTCACCAGCCAATCAATGATAGAGCCGCTGTAATTCACATTGCCTTCCAGCACATATTCCGCCTGCCCGTCCCGCATCCAGGCCAGGGAGAGGGAGAGCCCCTGTTCCGGCAGGCGGGGGACGCTGCCGATATGGAGCATCACAGAAGAGCCGGTGCCGTAGGAGGCCTTGCCCTCCCCTGGATGGCGGCAGCCGTGCCCAAAGAGGGAGGCATGGCTGTCCCCTGCACAGGCGTGGATGGGCACCGGGCGGGGCAGCAGGCCGCAGAAATCCGTCTCCCCAAAGCGGGCATCGGAGTCCAGCACTTGGGGCAGCCATGCCGGGTTGATTCCAAAGAGGCCGCAGAGCTCCCCGCTCCAAGCCAGCCGGTTCATGTCAAAGAGCTGGGTGCGGCAGGCATTGGAGCCGTCGGTGGCAAAGCGATGGCTGGGGGTTAGATGCCAGAGGAGGAAGGAATCCATGGTGCCAAAGCAGAGCCTCCCCTCCTCCCCTGCCCTTTTCACTGCCGGTTCATGGGCCAGCAGCCAGGCAAATTTGGCGGCGGTAAAATAGGGGGAAAGGGGCAGGCCGGAAATACGGCGGATTGCCGCGGCCTCTTTGGCAATCCCCGGCCTCTGGCAAACCTCCTCCCCGCGGGAGCACTGCCACACCACCGCCCGGCAGAAGGGCTTCCCTGTCTCCCGGTCAAAGGCAATGCCCGTCTCCCGCTGGTTGGTGACAGCCACCCCTACAACCTCCTCCGGGGCAATCCCGGACTGCTCCACGGCCTCACGGGCCAGGGCAAAGACATTTGCCAGAATTTCCTCCCCGTCATGCTCCACATAGCCATGCCGGTCTATCCACTGCTTATGGGGCCTGCTGCACCGGTAGGCCATCTCCCCCTGCTCGTCAAAGAGCATGGCCTTGGTGCCGGAGGTGCTCTGGTCGATGGAAAGTATGTATTTCATCCCGATTGCTCCTTTCTGTCTTGTAATTCCTGGTGCTGTGCCGGATTGCCGAGAATCTATCGACACGTCAAAATAGTTTGTCAGGGCAGCAAGAGTGGTGAGGCGCGGGAAATCCAGCCCATGTTCAAAGTAAGGGATTGCTGGCCGGGTGGCGCCGATGGCCTCTGCCATATGACCTTCTGCCCCTTGTACAACCGCGCACTGCGGCTTGCAAAAGTTTCTTTTGATGGAAGTAATCTGCCAGGGCAGCGAGTGTATTGATATGGGGGAAATCCAGCCCATGTTCAAAACAGCTTATAGCCGGCCCGGAAACCCCGATAGCCTGCGCAGTAACCTTTTGTTCTGTTCGCAGCAGCACCAGACAGTTTTCAAAAGTCTTTTGAAAATATAAAATACTCCTTGATAAGCTAGCAGCACTTTCGTATAATGACTTGCAAATGATAGCTACACTTCCAAAAAGCAACCAATGATGAGGCAGTATAACATGTGAAGGAGCCAGAACCGCTAGCGGCACAGGCTGCAAATCCCCTAAAAACGCACCGCCCCCAGGCAAGCTGCCCAGGGGCGGCAGATTGACACACTTATTCGCCCCGGAGATAGGCCAGGATTTCCTCCTCGTTGTCGTCGTACAAGTCAGGCCTCACGCCGATGTATTTGCAGGCCTCGTAGAGCACGGGCACCACGTTGCCGTGGACACCGGTGCAGTGGTGGATATAGGGGCCGGTGACAAGTTTGTACTCCAGCTTTTTCAGGTTCTTCACCTCCACCCACAGGTAGGTGCCCTTGGTATAGGGGCCGGGGACGGATTTGGCGCTGCCCAGGAGCAGGGAATACTCCCCGTTGTCCCCGTCAAAGCGGGCCAGGGTCACGTCGCCGCCCCGGCAGAGGGCGCTGATGGAGCCGGGATAGTCAAAGGCCAAGGGCACGGTGAGGGAGGGCTTTTCCTCCGCTAAACAGATGGGCCAGGGGCCGCAGTGCTGGAGGAGCTCGCCGTTTTCATTGTCGGGATGGCGCACGGTCCAATCGGCAAAGAAGCTGGGGGTTTGGTTCAGCTCTGCCGCCTGGACAAGCAGGGAAGTAATGGCCCCGTGGATGTCGGTCTCGCAGACCACGGGAATGGCCTCCTCGGTGAGGAGGCCATTGGCACAACAGGGCATGATGCCAATCTCGTCCTGAAGGGCATTCCAGCACTGGATGGCAACTGCCTTACAGCCGTATTTTTCCGCCAGGTCACCCATAGCCAGCTTGAGCGCCGCCACCATCTTCACCTTATCCTCGGGCACGCAGAGATTCATCCTCTGCCGCAGGGAGTCCAGGGTCTTTTCCACCCGTGTCCCCTCTTGTAAGGCGGCGTCGATGGCGGATTTGAGCTCCGGCATGGGGATGGGGGCCAGCTGGATATTGAATTTTTCCAGCAGCTCCCCCTCGTTGCACATGGTGGACCAGAAGTCAAAGGGTCGGGTGGAAATCTGCAAAATGCGGATGGAGCGGAACGTGCGCACCACGTTGCAGACAGCCACAAAGTCTTTGAGCCCCCGCTCAAATTCCGGGTCCGTGAGGCGGCAGTTGGTCATATAGGTAAAGGGCACCTGAAAGCGGCGCAGCACCTTGCCGGTGGCAAAGAGGCCGCACTGGGAATCCCGCAGGCGCACCCCTTTTTCATCGGGCCGCTCATCCCTGGGGCCCCAGAGCAGTACCGGAACCCCCAGCTCCTTTGCCAGCCGGGCCACCACATATTCGGTGCCAAAATTGCAGTGGGGCACAAACAGCCCTGCCACCCCTGCCGCCTGGAACTTGGCTGCAATCTTTGCCACGTCCCCGTCGTCATAGAGCAGGCCCTCTTCGTTGATGTCGTCGATGTCGCAGAACTCCACCCCCAGCTCCAAGAGCCTATCCCTTGTGAGCCCCCGGTATTTCACCGCGTCGGGCGCGCTGAAAATCGAACGGCGGGTGGGGGCATAGCCAATACAAATCCGGTCCATCCTGCTGCCTCCTTTGAAAAGTTCAATTAAAGATATTAAAATTATAGCATGGCAGGGGGAAAAGTGCAAGGTGGTTTTGGAGATACCTTAGAAAAAGGAGAGCGGAACCCGCTCTCCTAATTGTAGTGCCCTCGGCATGAAATGATATAAACAACACCGCTTTGCTCAACGGTGTTCTTCATCAATCCGCCTGCTCCAATACCCGCTCAGGGCGTGTTTGAGAGGCTCTGGTTTGCCTATGCCCTCAAAGGGGTTACGCTTTACGGCTATCGGCATGTTGATGCGTTTCAGCGCTTTCTTGTCTTGCGCCTGCCAATAGAGATAATCTTCCCAGGCTCTCTCCTCCCATAACAGCCGCATTATTCCACCTCGGACAGTTCATGCTCTGCGAAGCGGGCGTGTCTTCGGCAACATCGCGGGCTATCTGTTCTAAATGCCGCAGGTTGTTTTCGGAGTAAAATGGGTCAACACTCACATCAAATGGGATACGGTTCTCCCGACTCACCTTCTTGGCGAAGATGGTAAATGCTGTTGTCATTGTCATTCCCAGTTCGGAACACACTTTTTCCATGCTCTGTTTCAAATCTGCATCCATACGGAAATTTACATTGACTACTTGTGCCACGTTCAACACTCCTCTCTGATTATCCAGTTATATTATACGCTGGCCCGACAAAAAAATTAACTTTTTCATTACGATGTCATTATAAATTCTCTCTTTCAAGGTCATTTTCCTTCTGGCGGGCAGGCGGAGGCGCGCACCGAGAGGGAGAGGGGGACCACCAGCTTGATGCTGGGGCACTGTTCCCCCTGCATCCGCTCCACCAGGCGGCGGACGGCCAGGGAGCCCAGGGCTTGGCGGTCTACGGCGGCAGAGGTGAGTTCCGGGTCACTGAGCAGGCAGAGGGGCACATCGTCAAAGCCGGTGAGGGACACCTCCTGGGGCACCCGAATCCCGGCGTGTTTCAGGGCCCGCAGCGCGCCCAGGGCAATCAGGTCGTTGTCCGCCGCCAGGGCAGTGGGAAGAACAGCGCCGCCTGCAATCAGCGCGGCCATGTCCTGATAGGACTCTTCCAGCGTGGGGCCCAGGGAGAACTCCACTGGGGCAAAGCCAAAGCGCCCTGCACCTTCCAGGTAGCCCTGGCGGCGCTGTTCAAAATTGCGGATGGGAAAGGAGCTGTGGAGATACCCTATTTGCCGGTGGCCCAGGCAGTTCAGATGCTCCACGGCCAGCAGGAGGCCCTCCCGGTTATCGATGAGCACAGTGTCGGCCCCGATGCCCCGCAGGTCGCAGTCCAGCGCCACTACGGGGATAGAGAGGTTGGCAAAGGGGGCAAAGTCCTCCTCCGAAAGCTCGGTCGCCAACAGCAGGAGGCCCCCGGCGCCGGAGCGCTCCACCGATTGGAGGGCAGCGGGCAGCTCCTCCGTGCCGCTGCAATAGAGCAGGCGAAGGCCATAGCCCATGCCCCGTGCCGTGTTCTCCACCGCCTCAATCAGCTGGCTGAAAAACTGGGTGTCAGCCACCACGCGGCCATGTCGGCGATAGACGAAAAAGCACAGGCTGTCCCTGGCCCCTGCCGCCCGGCCGCCGGTATAGCCCAGCTCCTTTGCCAGCGCCTCCACCCGGCTGCGGGTTGCAGGGTTTACCCCGGGCCGGCCGTTCAGGGCCATGGACACGGTGGCGCTGGACAGGCCCAGACGTTCCGCTAACTCCTGTATTGTCACTGCCATGGGCAGTCCCTCCTCTGTTTGAAACTCTGTTTGAATTATAGCACAGGAATTCAAAAAATTCAAATGAGAAAGCGCGCTTGGACATTCCCCCTAAAAATGGCCTTGACAGAGCTGTGAGAACATGGTATGATAGTTAGAAAAACAGATGTTCTCACCATTTTACTGAGACAGAAGGGGCGGATAGGCAATGGAGTACCGTACACTGGGAAGGACTGGTATCCGGGTGAGCCAGGTGGGGTTTGGCTGCGAGCATTTGCAGGACAAGCCCTATGAGCTGGTGGAGACGCTGATTCGTGGGGCGCTGGACAGGGGCATCAATGTCTTTGACATGTTTATGGGCCAGCCGGAGATTCGCACGATGCTGGGCAAGGCCCTGGCCGGGCGGCGGGAGGAGGCCGTGCTCCAAGGGCATATTGGGGCCTGCTGGGAGAACGGGCAGTACCAGCGCAGCCGGGAGATTGGCGTCTGCAAGGCCTTTTTTGAGGATTTCATGGAGCGGCTGGGCACTGATTACGTGGACATCGGCATGATTCACTATGTGGACAGCGACGAGGACTTTGACCAGGTCTTTGGCGGGCCGATTATTGAATATGCCAAGGAGCTGAAGGCCAAGGGGGTTATCCGGGCCATTGGGATGAGCTCCCACAATCCCCAGGTGGCGCTGCGGGCTGTGCGCACCGGGATTGTTGACGTGCTGATGTTCAGCGTCAACCCCGCCTACGACCTGCTGCCGGAGGACACGGCCTGCGACGACCTGTTTATCCAGTCCACGTTCCAAAACCCTGTGCTCTCGGGGCCCAACCCCGTACGTGCCGAGCTCTACCGCACCTGCGAGGCCATGGGGGTGGGCATCACGGTAATGAAAGGGCTGGGGGCCGGGATGCTGCTGGATGAAAAGGCCTCCCCCTTTGGGTTTGCCCTCACGCCGGGGCAGTGCATCCACTATGCCCTCACCCGGCCGGCGGTGTGCAGTGTGCTGGCGGGGTATACTTCCCTGGAGCAGATGGACCAGGCGGTGGGGTATTTTACGCTCTCCGACGAGGAGAAGGACTACGCCCCCCTGCTCTCTGCCACGCCCAAATACTCCATGCGGGGCAAGTGCATGTACTGCAACCACTGCCTCCCCTGCCCTGCCCATATCGACATCGCCCTGGTGAACAAGTTCTTGGACCTTGCCCTGGTGAACGACACCCTGCCTGAGACGGTGAAGGGGCACTATGCTGCCCTCTCCGCCCACGGCGGCGACTGCCTGGCCTGCGGCAGCTGTGAGGGCAACTGCCCCTTTGGCGTGCAGGTTATCCAGCGTATGGCAAAGGCCAAGGAGATTTTTGGCGTCTGATTTTTTGCGGAAAGAACTGCCAGCCAAGTCTGTGGATTTGGCTGGCAGTTTCATTTTTCGGAAAGATTAAAGTCTACAAAAATATTTTTTTATGGTATAATATGCGCAGGACAAGGCTGCCTTGCCATCTTGGCCCGCTGGCAATGGGCGGTTCATGATGCTATACCATAACCAATTAAGGGGTGAATTACAGGTGGATACGCTAGTGGATATGCTATTGAAGGGCATTGGAAAAGTAATATCCCTTTTGGTGGACGAAAAAGGGGCGCAAAGGGAAGCAAAGAGAAAGGTGAGGCAGCTAAAGGCGTGGCAAAGAAGGCTGCTGCTTTTTGTCACACTTCTCCTTTTAATACTCCCGGTGGCAACAAGCATTTATTTTCTCAGCCCCTTCCCCGCTACTATAACGAAGGTGTCCCTCAATGCGTCTTCCCTGGAAGTAACTACAGGGGATACGGGAACGCTCTCTGCAACGGTCCTCTATTCCAATAACGCCACTGGCTCAGAGGTTCATTGGGTATCCAGCAACAATGCTGTTATCCAAATTGATGAAATGGGACAGTTTGCTGCAATAGCAGAGGGAAACGCTATTATTACTGCACAGGCCTCCAACCTGAAATCCTTTGAACAGGCGGAGTGCGCCGTTACAGTTCATGACCCCCTGCAAGGCTACCGCATCTCTGTCCAACGCACCGCAGTAGACAACTATATTTACATCTATGTCCAGCCCTATAACACTGATGTTTCCCAAATTAAGATTTTCGCCAAAGCGCCTTCCGGGCAGGTATTTTCTCCCAAAATAGATGCGAACCACTTGTATCATTTCTATTCGGAAACCGGTACTTGGACTGTTTACGCTTCCCTAACGAGTGAAAAAGGCGTATACGAGGCACAAAAGCCTGAGGATTTTGTGACAATTGAGATTACAGACATCTCTGCCACTGACATTGAGGCCCATCTGTCGGGTTTGCCAGTATTTTAACGCCTACCGGCTGTGATGGCCCCCTTTGCCGCCATGCTGCCCATGGTGATGCTCCCCACTATGGCGATGGCCGTGCTTCCCGCCTTGGCAGCCTTTGCCCTTTTCACATTCTGCGCAGTTGCGGCTCTCACAGGCGGCGCAGCCGCCTTCGCGGGGTTGGGTCTTTTGCGCTTCCCAGGACTCTAGCAGCTTGCTCAACAGGGCGGCCAGCTGCTCCCGCTCCCCGGCCTCCAAGCCGGAAAAGAGGCCTTGGGCCGATTCCCGGTACTGGGCACTTAACTCTTCCAAGGCCTGGCGGCCCGCCGGGGTGATAGAGAGGTCGCGGTTTCTCCTGTCTTCCTCGTTCTGCTTCCGGGCAATGAGGCCCCGGCTCTCCAGCTTGCCCAGGATTTCGCTGAGGGAGCCCGCTTTGACCTCCAGCTGCTCCATCAGCTCCCGCTGGCTGATTGCCTCCCGGTGGGAGAGCGCGGCCAGCACCCGCCGCTGCCCGCCCCGCCCTTCGGCCTGGTAGCGGAGGAAATGCCCACTCATGCGAAGCTGGCGCAGCAGCTTTTCCTCCACCGTGCGTCCCTCGCCTCTCTCATTCCGCGGGAATTCCGCTTTTCCTGTATTTTCTCTCAGTTCTTTGCTCATAGCACTATCGTTCCTCTCTTCTATCGAATGCCGCTTCTTACCGGGCCGGATGCCCGTTCGGGCTTATCCCACTGCGGCATTAGATTCATTATTTCTGCACCTTATAATATGAGTATAGCACCCTTTTACACATTTGTCAAGGTGCCTAATCAATTTGTCTAAAAAATTTCCCGGAGGGGTTCCGGGAAATTGGGGGGGATTAGAAGGCCACCAACACGGGGCTATCAAGGGCCTGGGCGTAGTTTTCCAGGTACACGTCGGCCTGGGCGCGCAGCTCCCTCTCAAAGGAGGCGGAATCGGGGTCGGCTATGGCGACGGTGAAAAAGCCGCCGGCGCGGGCTGCCATAACCCCCTCGGGCACATCTTCAAAGACGGCGCAGTCTGCGGGGGGCAGGCCCATTTTTTCCGCTGCCCTTTGGTAGATGTCGGGGAACTTCTTGCCCCTTGCCACCTCCTTCAGGGTAGTGAAGGACTCAAAGAGGTCATAGATTCCGTGGCGTTTCAGGGCGGGCTCGTAGAGCTCGGGCAGGCAGCCGGTGGCTACGGCCAGGCGCACGCCCCGGTTCCGCAGGGCCCGCAGGTAGTCCGCCGCAAAGGGCTTGAGGGCTACGTCGTTGGTGTAGGCCAGGCAGGCCTCCCTGTGCCAGACGGCCATCATCTCCTCCGGCGCCATGGGGATACCAAACCGGCGGATGGTGTACTCTGCCGCCTCCTGGAAGCTCATGGCGGCCACCGCCCGGTTATAGCCCTCCGGCACTGGGGAAATCCCCCACCGCTTTAGCATATCGCTGTCCACTTTCTTCCAGACATAGATGGAGTCCAGCAGGGTGCCGTCCAAGTCAAAAATCGCGCCGCGTTTTGGGTTCATCCTCTCATCCCCTTTTTCTTTGATTATAGCATAACTGGCGGCATTTGTAAATTTTTTTGAATATTCTCTGGCCCCCGCTCAATATATTTGAACTGTGCCCTCTGCCCTGTGTAAACCCCAGGCGGGCAGGACATACTAAAGGCAGAAATAGGCAGCCGCTTCCCCGGTTGTTTTGAAGTCTTTTAGAGGATATGCTTGACAGATGCGGGCAAAAAAGTTACACTTTAAGATAGATGGACGCGCCACAGGCGCAAATGGAAATTTTTTTCGATTGGTTCCCGGACGACCCACTGACCGTATTGCAGGCTCCGGGCATTGAATAAATCATGGAACCAAGGCCGTGCTCCCCCGTTTTCCGGGATAGTGCGGCGGGCAGGGAATGCCCCTCAAACGGTTCGCAGCTTCTTTTGGGACGGCAAAATTGCTTTGCCCCTTGCAGCTGCATGGACGGACGATGATTGGGATAGGCAGGGCTTCCACTCACAGCCCCCTTCCCTGGCAGGGCGCCCGATATGGGAGGGAAGAGACCCTCTTTGGGTGCTGCCCCTCTGTTCGACAGGACACGCAAAAAGGCTGTGAAAGCATTTCCCTGTGCAAACCACTGCTCTAATCGAAAAATCAACACAGGCAACGAAGCCGGTTCCCCGCCTGATTTTGGGCCAGGGGATAGCTGTGCTCTGCCGGAAAGGGAAAAAGGACGAGAGAAGACATTGAAAAACGATATGAATGAAGTGAAAAACTACCAAAAAATTGACCCCAAGGAGATGCAGCGGGAGGAGCTGGAAGAGCTCGGGAACAAGGGGAAGGCTGCTGCCCCGCAGAAAAACACCGCTGCCAAAAAGCAGCCCGCCAAGAGGACCCTCTCCCGCAAAGCGGGAAAGCCCGGCGACCAGCCCCTGGTGGGCCAGGAGGAGGCCAAGCGCCCCCGCCGTACCCCGGCCAAGAAGCAGGCCAAGGAAGAGGCCCCGGCCGCCCAGGGCAAGAAGGCCCGGGCCCCACAGGCCGAGCCCGCCCCCAAGCGGGGCCGGAGCGGCAAAACCCAGGGCGGCGAAAAGCCCGCTCCCAGCCGCAAGCGCACCCCTGCCAAAAAGCAGGAAATCAAGAGCACAGTGCAGGAGGCCGGGAGGAGCAACCGCAACATCACCCGCCGGGTGGTGAAGCAGGAAAAGCGGCAGGTCTCCGACGTGCCGGTGCGGGTGATTCCCCTGGGGGGCTTAGGGGAAATCGGCAAAAACTGCACCCTCTACGAGTGCCAGAACGACAGCTTGATTGTGGACTGCGGCCTGGCCTTCCCGGATGAGACCATGCTGGGCATTGACGCCACCATCCCCGATTTTACCTATGTGGAGCGCACGGTGGACCGGCTGCGGGGCATTGTCATCACTCACGGGCATGAGGACCACATTGGGGCGCTGCCCTATTTCCTCAAAAAAATCAACGTGCCGGTGTATGCCACCCGCCTCACCCTGGGGCTCATTGAAAACAAGCTGCGGGAACACAACCTGGTGGGAAAGGTGCAGCTCATCGCTGTGAAACCCGGCGACCGGGTGAAGCTGGGGTGCATGGTGGTGGAATTCATCAACGTAAACCACTCCATCCCCGACTCCTGCGCCTTGGCAATCCACACCCCCGCCGGGGTCATTGTACAGACCGGGGACTTTAAAATCGACTACACCCCCATTGAGGGGGAAACCACCAACCTGGCCCGCTTTGGGGAGCTGGGGAGCCAAGGGGTACTGGCCCTGCTGGCCGACTCCACCAACGCCGAACGCCCCGGCGCCACTATGAGCGAGCGCAAGGTGGGAGAATCCTTTGAATCCCTCTTCCACATGGGGGGGGACAAGCGGATTATCATCGCCACTTTTGCCTCCAATGTCCACCGTATCCAGCAGATTATGGACTGCGCCGCCCGCACCGGGCGGAAGGTTGCCATCTTTGGCCGCAGCATGGTGAATGTAACCACCATGGCGATGGAGCTGGGGTATCTGAAGGCCCCGGAGGGCCTGCTGATTGACGTGGAGGAGATGAACCGCTATCCCGCCAGCGAGATGGTGCTCATCACCACCGGCAGCCAGGGGGAGCCCATGGCCGCCCTCTCCCGCATGGCCAGCGGGGAACACCGCCAGGTGAGCGTGGGCGAAGGGGACTTTATCATCATCTCCGCCAACCCCATCCCCGGCAACGAAAAGACCGTGAGTCGGGTTGTCAACGACCTGATGAAGCTGGGGGCCGAGGTCATCTACGAGCGGATGTACGAGGTACATGTCTCGGGCCACGCCTGCCAGGATGAGCTGCGCATTGTGCAGGGCTTAGTAAAGCCCCACATCTTTATGCCGGTGCACGGGGAATACAAGCACCTGAAAAAACACGCCAACCTGGCTAGAAGCATGGGAATGCCGGAGGAGAACATCGTCATCGGCGAGATTGGCGACGTGATTGAATTTAAAAACGGCGCAGCCCATATTGCGGGCCAAGTGCCCTCCGGCAGCGTGATGGTAGATGGCTTAGGCGTGGGCGACGTGGGCAGCATTGTGCTGAGAGACCGGGCGCGCCTGGCGGAAGACGGCTTGATTGTGGCCATTGCCGCCATCGACAGCCGCACCGGCGCCATTGCCTCCGGCCCCGATATTGTCTCCCGCGGTTTTGTCTACGTGCGGGAGGCTGAGGAGCTGATGAAAGATTCCCGCCGCGTGGTGAAAGACGCCCTGGCCTACTGCAATGAGCACAACATCCACGAATGGGGCCAGATGAAAAACCGGGTGAAGGACGACCTCTCCCAGTTTTTATATCAGAAAACCAAGCGCAGCCCCATGATTTTGCCTGTGATTATGGAAGTGGGAAGCTATAGCGCTGAGTGGTGATTTTATTGCGGCCCTGGCCTGCCCAAGCGGCACGGCAGGCCAGGGAGGGGCAGGGCGCCCAGAGAAAGCGGCCAGCCCCGCCAAAAGAGAGCGCCGGCGGCGTATCCCAGACAGAAGGCCTGGAGAGGAAGGTCAAATACTGATGAAGAAAAAGCTGTGGCTCTTTGAGCCGTTGATATTGATACTCTTTGTCCTTGCCACGGGGTTTCTGGTGGCGACGGCGTTTTTGGATTTGCGGGCTTTTTATGTGGAACTGGCCGTGTACCTGGGCGTGGTGGCTATTACGCTGAAAAAGATGGGCAATATCCAAAAAAACAGCTATGCCTTCCTGCGGGCGATTGGGGAAAACCTGGACGCGGCACAGTATGATTCCCTGGCCGGGTTTCCCATCCCGGTGCTGGTGTGCAGCAGCGAGAGCGGGGAAATCGTGTGGTACAATGACCTGTTCCGCTCCCAGATTATGGGGGATGAGGATATTTATGGCTCTGCCCTGGACGCTGTCTTCCCTGCCCTGGCCGAGGAGGGGCAGCAGGGGGAGGGCTATGGGCGCGATGTGGAATATGAGGGGCGGATGCTTACCGTCTACACCTCCTTTACCCAGCGGGCCGAGGAGAAGATGCCTGTCTACTATTTCGTGGACAATACCGCCCTCAAGCTGGATGCCTTAGAATACTATGAGACCCGCCCCAGCGTCATCCTCATGCAGCTGGATAACTACGACGAGCTGCTGCAGTACAGCAAGGAGAGTGAAAAAGCCCATATCCTGGGGCAGATTGAGTTCCTGATGGAGGATTTTATCGGCAAGACCAATGGGTTCCTCTGCAAGCTGGACCGGGACAAGTTCCTGGCGGTGGCGGAGGAGCGGCATATCCGGGAGATTATTTTGGGGCGCTTTGACATCCTGGACCGGGTGCGCAGCATCCCCACCGGCAGCAGGCTTCAGCCCACGCTCTCCATCGGCATCGGCAGAGGGGCGCACACCCTCAACGAGTCGGAACAGCTGGCACGGCAGGCCCTGGATATGGCCCTGGGCCGGGGCGGCGACCAGGTGGCGGAAAAGACACAGAACGGCTTTGAATTCTATGGCGGCGTTTCCAAGGGCGTGGAGAAACGCACAAAGGTAAAATCCCGCATGGTGGCAACCGCCCTGGCCGAGCTCATTGACGCGGCGGGCGAGGTGCTGATGATGGGCCACTCCTTTGCCGACCTGGACGCTGTGGGGTCGGGCACCGGGCTGGCGGCGGGCATCCGCGCCCGGGGAAAAACTGCCCATGTGGTGGTGGACCCCCAGAAAAACCTTGTGCAGCCTCTGCTGGAGCGGATGCGGGAAAACGGGTATGGCGACCTCTATCTCAGCCCCGAGGAGGCCATGGGGCGGGTGAAGGACGACACCCTCCTCATCGTGGTGGACACCCACTCCCCCGGCTATGTGGAGAGCCGCGCCCTCTATGAGGCCTGCCACGATGTGGCGGTTATCGACCACCACCGCCTGATGGTGGGGCACATTGACAACGCGGTGATTTTCTATCACGAGCAGTTTGCCTCCTCCACCTCGGAGATGGTGGCAGAGCTGCTGCAATACTTAAATGAGGAGCGCCCCATTGACTCCTACGCAGCGGAGGCCCTGCTCTCCGGCATCATGCTGGACACCAAGAATTTCATCATGAAGACCGGCGTGCGCACCTTTGAGGCGGCGGCCTATCTCAAGGAACTGGGCGCCGATACGGTGGAGGTGAAGAAGCTCTTTGCCACCAGTATCGAGACCTACCAGAGCAAGGCCCATCTGGTGGCTTCGGCGGAAATCTACCGGGGCTGTGCCA
Source organism: Oscillospiraceae bacterium (assembly GCA_022791315.1). Taxonomy (GTDB): domain Bacteria; phylum Bacillota; class Clostridia; order Oscillospirales; family Ruminococcaceae; genus JAAVYW01. The sequence continues at coordinate 14,404 of JAAVYW010000057.1, forward strand.
TTGCCTGTGCGCCGGGGCTGGGCTCCTCCATGCGGCTGGCCGCCCCCCAGGCGGCAGACGAGCTGCTGGGCATCAGCGGGGTGATTGCCTCCTTTGTGCTCTACGAGACCGACGGGGTGGTAAATTTCTCCGCCCGTTCCATGGGCGCTTTGAATGTGCAGATTATCATGGAAAAACTGGGCGGCGGCGGCCACCAGACCATGGCGGGCGCCCAGATGACCTTCCCCATCCCCGAATCCCCGGAGGAACAGGCCGCGCAGCAGGGGCGCACGGCCCTGGACCTGGCAAAGGATTTGCTGGTGGGGGCTATCGACGGGTACTACCAGGGGAGATAATGCAAGTGGTTTCCGTCCTAGGGAAAACAGAACAGCTGGAGCCAATGCTCCTGGGCCTACAGCACCAGCAGGACCAGGAGCATTACCAATGTCCCGGCAAAGAGGCCCTGGCGCAGCCAGGTGCCTTTTTTGTCTTTTTCCGCAGCGGTGGGCAGCAGCTCGCCAAAGGAGATAGCCAGCATCAGGCCGGAGATGGCGGCAAAGAGGGCGCCTGTCCAGCCGGCCTCTACCCTGCCCCCCAGCAGGGTGAGGGCAATAAAGGCCCCCAGGGGCTCCGTGAGCCCGGCAAAAAGGGAGAGGAGCAGCGCCTTTTTCCTGCTGCCTGTGGCAAAGAGCACCGGGGCCGCAATGGCGATGCCTTCGGGGATATTGTGCAGGGCAATGGCGATTGCCACCGGCAGGCCCCGGCGCAAATCCTCCGCCGCTGTAAGGCTCACCAGCATCCCCTCCGGCAGGTTGTGGGCCGCCACGGCCAAGAGGGACACTATCCCCACCCGCAGCATCTCCCCTTGCCCGCCGCACTCCGGCTCGGGCACCTTGACCCTAAGCAGCTCTGCCAGCAGCATCCCCACCACCAGGACCAGCAGGGTAAAGAAGCCCCCGGCGCCCCGGCCCATGGCCTGGGCATTGCGTTCTGCTGCCGCAGGCAGCAGGTCGCAGAGGGAAACCGCTGTCATCACCCCGGCGGAAAAGGCCAGCGCAAAGGCCAAAAAGCCCTCCCCCCTGGCGCGCCTGCCAAAGCACAGCAGCGCCCCCACACAGGTGGCCAGCCCGGCCCCCACTGTCAATACCCATACCGCCATTTGTCCCATGTTCCTCTCCCCTTTTTCCCGCCGCGATTTTGGGCTTGCGCCCTATCGCCTTTTGCTGTATAATTATGAAAAAAGCCGGGCGGTCATGCCTGAACGAGAAAAAGAGGGGAGCCTGCATCATGAGGAAAAAGCATGTCTATCTCTACACCGACGGGGCCTGCTCCGGCAATCCCGGGCCAGGCGGCTACGGGGCGGTGCTGCAATACGGGGAGACCCGCAAGGAGCTCTCCGGCGGGGAGCAGAAGACCACCAACAACCGCATGGAACTGATGGCCGCCATCGTGGGCCTGGAGGCCCTAAAAGAGCCCTGCCGCGTCACCCTGGTGAGCGACTCCCGCTACCTCATCGACGGGATGAAAAAGGGCTGGGCCAAGGGCTGGAAGGCCAAGGGCTGGAAACGCTCTAACGGCCAGCCCGCCCTGAACCCCGACCTGTGGGAGCGCCTTTTGCAGCTCTTTGAAATCCACGAGGTGGAGCTGGTGTGGGTCAAGGGCCATGCAGGGCATGAGGAAAACGAGCGCTGCGACCAGCTTGCCACTGGCTGGTACTCCCAGTATAACCGGACTGTCTGAGCGCTTGGGGCTTACCCACCTGGTATTCCTTTTCTTGGGCAAGTGTCTTGACATCGATGGGGATACTATGATATGATAGTATCCCCATTGATAGTTTTCTAACCAATTAGCCAAACCAGAAAGAGAGGGATAACCATGGATTTTCGCAAGACATTTGACCGGATACCGGAGCAATTTGACCAATACCGGCCCAGATACTGCCCGGAGCTCTTTGCGGAGCTGGAAAAGGTGTGCGGGCTGGGGGCCGGGAAAACGGTGCTGGAAATCGGCCCGGGGACAGGGCAGGCCACAGAGCCTGTGCTGAAGACCGGGTGCGACTACACCGCCATTGAGCTGGGAGAGCATTTCACCGCCTTTATGCGCGAAAAATTCTCGGCATATCCCAATTTCCACATCATAAACGGGGATTTTGAGGCCTATCCCTTTGCGGAGAATGCCTACGACCTGGTGTATTCCGCGGCCACCATCCAGTGGATTCCGGAGGAAATCGCCTTTTCCAAGACCTACAAAATGCTAAAGCCCGGCGGCTACCTGGCTATGTTCATGACCCGCTCCGACGAGCGGACCGCAAACCCCGCCCTGGCCGACAAGATTGATGAGGTCTATCGGGCCCATTTCCGGGTGAAACAGGAATACAGCTGCAAAATGGTCTACGAAAACGCGCTGAACTATGGATTTATCAACTGGTCTTACCGGGAGTGGACAAGCCGGAGGACGCTGGACGCGGAGCAGTACATCGCCTACATCAGCACCCATTGCGCCCACATCACCCTGGAAGAGCCCTACAAATCCGCCTATTACAACGGGATACGGGCAGCAGTCCAGGAGGCGGGGGGCATCACCATTCTCGACACCGTGCCGCTCTACCTGGTGCAAAAGCCCTTCTAAAGGAGAAACCGATGCTACACTTTGAGGAAATCACCAACCAAAACCTGCAGGAGGTGTGCCTGCTGCAGGTACGGGAGGAGCAGCGCCCCTTTGTGGCCGACAACATGTTGAGCTTGGCCGAGGCCTTTGCCACCCGCAACGAGGGGCATGCTGCCCTGCCCTTTGCCATCTACGACGACGACACCCTCATCGGCTTTGTGATGCTGGGGTACGGCACGCTGGGGGATGAGGAGGAGCCGGAAATCGCTGCGGGCAACTACTGCCTCTGGCGGCTGATGCTGGGCGCCGCCCACCAGGGCAAGGGCTATGCCAGGCCCATCCTGGACTGGGTGGTCTCCTATGTAAAGGGGTTCCCCTGCGGCCCGGCCCGGTATCTCTGGCTCTCCTACGAGCCGGAAAACACCCACGGCCGTGAGGTCTATCGCCGCTATGGCTTCCGGGAGACCGGGGAATTCTGCGGCGAAGAGATTGTGGCTGTGCTGGAACTGGGCAATCCCCAGGAAGACGGCAGGGGTGCGGAATAGGGATTTGCCGGGCGGCTTTTTACAGAAGAAAATTTTTTGTAAAAAACCGCTTTCCCCCCTTTTCTCTTTCCAACCTTTGTGATATACTGTATTTGGAACGGGGCAGTGGCCTTTGGCCTGCCCCGTTTTTCACAAGCGTAATTTGGACTTTTTTTATCAAGTAAATTTCCCGCCGCAGCTTCCCCTTTCAGGAGCCGGAGGGAAAATGCAGCACATGAAAGGAAGGGGAAACACATATGGAACGACAAATTTATGCCGACAACGCAGCCACCACGCAGATGTCCCAGCGGGTGCTGGAGGCCATGCTGCCCCATCTCATGGGGGAATACGGGAACCCCTCCAGTATCTACGGCCTGGGGCGCAGTGCCCGCATGGCGGTGGAGACTGCAAGGGAGCAGGCGGCGGCAGTGCTGGGCTGCCTGCCGGGGGAAATCTATTTCACCTCCTGCGGCAGCGAGTCCGACAACTGGGCCATCAAGGGCGTGGCGGAGAAGATGGCGGAGAAGGGCAAGAAACACATTATCACCTCTGCCTTTGAGCACCACGCGGTGCTGCACACCTGCAAGCACCTGGAAAAGCTGGGCTGGCAGGTGACCTATCTCCCGGTAGGGAGCGAGGGCATCGTGAACCCGGCAGACGTGGAGTCCGCCATCCGGGAAGACACTGCGCTGGTGACAATTATGTATGCCAACAACGAAATCGGCACTGTCCAGCCCATCCCGGAAATCGGGGCCGTCTGCAAGGCCCATGGGGTGTATTTCCACACCGATGCGGTGCAGGCGGTGGGGCATGTTGCCATCAATGTGAAGGAACAGAACATCGACCTGCTCTCCCTGTCGGGGCACAAAATCCACGCCCCCAAGGGGGTTGGCATCCTCTATATGAAAAACGGCATCGGCCTGCCCAACTTCATCGACGGCGGCGGCCAGGAGCGGAACAAGCGGGCCGGTACGGAAAACGTGGCCTCCATTGTGGGCCTGGGGAAAGCGCTGGAAGAGGCGAATTTCCAGATGGGGCCGCGCAACAGCCGGGTGCTCGCCATGCGGGACAAGCTCATCGACGGCCTGCTGGCTATCCCCCGCACCCGGCTCAACGGCAGCCGGGAACACCGCCTCCCCGGCAACGTGAACATCTCCTTTGAAGGGGTGGAGGGGGAATCCCTGCTGCTGATGCTGGATTTGAAGGGCATCTGCGCCTCCTCCGGCTCGGCCTGTACCTCCGGTTCCCTGGACCCCAGCCATGTGCTGCTGGCCCTGGGGCTCCCCCACGAAATTGCCCACGGTTCCCTGCGCCTCTCCATCAACGAGTGGAACACCCCCGAGGACATTGACTACATCCTCCAGGTGGTGCCCGAAATCATCACCAAGCTGCGGGCCATGTCCCCCCTGTGGGAGCGCATCTGCAAGGAAGAGGCCAACTGACTGAGGAGCCCTCCCCCGCCAGGGGAAGGATGCCGAGAGACGTAAAACCCTACCGCCCCAAAAGACAGAGCCAACGGCCGGACTGGCAAAGGGGCGGGAACCTAAAAATAGGAGGCAACTGCCATGTTATACAGTGAAAAAGTAATGGACCATTTTTCCAATCCCCGGAATGTGGGGGAGATTGCCGACGCCGACGGCGTGGGAGAAGTGGGGAACGCCCAGTGCGGCGACATCATGAAGATGTACCTAAAAATCAAGGACGGCGCCATTGAGGACGTGAAGTTCAAGACCTTTGGCTGCGGCGCGGCCATTGCCACCAGCTCTGTTGCCACTGAGCTTATCAAGGGCAAATCCATCGACGACGCCCTGAAGCTCACCAACAAGGCCGTGGTGGAGACCCTGGAGGGCCTGCCCCCCCAGAAGCTGCACTGCTCTGTGCTGGCCGAGCAGGCCATCAAGGCCGCCCTGGCCGACTACTACCGCCGCCAGGGCATCGACCCCACCCCCATTGTGGGCGAGCTCTCTGACTGCGAGGCCTGTGGGCATGGGGAGTAGGCGCGTCCTGGTGGCACTCTCCGGCGGCGTGGACAGCAGCGTCTGCGCCGCCCTGCTCTTGGAACAGGGCTTTGAAACGGCAGGGGCTGTCCTGGACCTCTCCCCCTGCCACGAGCCTGCGGTAGAGGCTGCAAAGGCCAGCGCCGATGCCCTCTCCATCCCCCTCCACGTCATCCGGGAGCGGGAGCAGTTTGACCGGGAGGTCATCGCCCCCTTTGCCCGCAGCTACTACCGGGGGGAGACCCCCAACCCCTGTATCTTCTGCAATCCCCAGGTGAAATTCGCCCTGGTATGTGCCAAGGCCAGGGAGCTGGGGTTTTCCCATATCGCCACCGGGCACTATGCCGGGCTGGAGAACCGGGAGGGGAAACTGTGGCTCAAGAAGGCGGGGTTCCTCCCGCGGGACCAGTCCTACATGCTCTACCGCCTCACCCAGGAGCAGCTTGGGATGCTGCTGCTTCCCCTGGCGGGCCTCTCTAAGGAACAGGTGCGGGAGAAGGCCCGGGCGCTGGGCCTTCCCTGCGCCGGGAGCCCCGACAGCCAGGAGATTTGCTTTGTCCCCCCCGGGGGGAGCTATGCCGGGTTTTTGGAATCCCGCTTCGGCCCCTCCAAGCCCGGCTGGTTTGTTTCCCCCGAGGGGGAGCGCATCGCCCCCCACAAGGGCCTGCTCCACTACACTGCCGGGCAGCGCAAGCACCTGGGGGTTGCCCTGGGCCGCCCCGCCTTCATCCGCCGCATTGACGGGGAGAGCGGCGACATCCTTCTGGGCTATGCCGGGGAGGAGTATGCGGGCAGCGTCCTGCTGCGGGATGTGGTGTTCCTCCCTGACCGGGACACGGTATTGCAGGGGGAGACCACCTTTGCCGCCCAAGTGAAGGTGCGCTCCCGTGCTGTCCCCTCCCCTGCCCGTGTCACCTGCCTGACGGACGGGCGGGCGCTGGTGGAATTTGAACAGCCGGAGCGGGCCCCCGCCCCCGGCCAGTCCTGCGTCTTTTACCGGGACGAGTGGGTGCTGGGAGGCGGCGTGATTGTAGAGAGCCGATGAGGGGGAAGACAATGGAATCAGACGATTTCCTGTGCCGGGATGAAAAGGGCAATCTCCTGCTGGCAGTTGAACCCATAGAAGAGGATGCGCTGGCAAAGGACCCCCATTTCACCCACTGCCTGGCAGTGGTGAAGGTGGGGGAAGAGCATCTGCTGGGCTGGAACAACTGGCGCAAACGCTTTGAGCTCTTCGGCGGCTGTCGGGAGGAGGGGGAGACGCCCAGGGTGTGCATCCTCCGGGAATGCCGAGAGGAGCTGGGCTTCCAGGGCGGGGAGATACAGTACCTGGGCGCCATGAAGCTCCGGCTGATAGCAGACTATTTTTCCCATGAGGCCCGAACCGAATCCGGCGGGCTCTATGGGATTACCCTGCCCGCCGCCCCAATCGCGGCGCTTTCCGCCGGAATACAAGACCGGGCGGAGATTGCCCGGCTGGGCTTTTACAGCCAAGTCAAGGGCAAAGAACCAATTGCCGAGATTGACGAGAAACTGCTGGAATTTTTCCCATAACATAGAGCGCCGCCTGCCAGATTTGTGGCAGGCGGCGCTTTTTCTCCTGTGTCCTAGGTATCCTCCTCCGCCTTCTGCACCGGCGGCACGGGGAAGGCCAAGTCCTCCTGATACTCTGCCTGTGCTAAGGCGCTGTCAAAGTCGATGCCCGCAATCATGGAACGGCTCCACTCCCGGTCTTCTCTCTGCTCCGAGATGGCGGGGACGCCCTGCTGGATAAGGCCCAGGTCGTGGGCAAAGCTCCAGATTTTCCGCTCTGCCGGGAGGCTGGTAGAGCCTTCCAGGGGAAAGTAGCTGACACCAATCGACCGGGTGCCCCGCTCCTGCCAGCGCAGGGTGAAAGTCATCGGCTCCCTATCCCCGTCCAGGCCAAAGGAGAGCTTGAGGAAGCGGCGGGAGGTATCGTCCCACTCTGTCTCAGGGTATTCCGCTGTCAGCAGATAGGGGGTGGCAGTGGAGAGGGGGATGTGCTTAAAGGTGAGCTCCTCCGCTTCCTGGCCCATCAGCTGGGCAGCCAGCTCCCACTGCCTGGCAGCGTATTCCCGGGAACCCAGCTCCTCCCAGGCCATGTCCCGATAGGCCAGCTTGTCCCCGTCGTAGCAGTAGAGCCGCCCCTGATACCAGAGGTACCGCTTGCCCGCCCCCTCGTGCCAGGCCACCTGATATTCCTCCGTGTCGTAGAACTCGTGGCTGACAGTGCTCTGGGTCAGCTCAATGGTATAGCCGTCCAGGTCCTCTAAGGTGCGCTGTTCCATCTCCCCGCAGACAGACTCATACACCCGCTGGGCCTGGTTGTCCTCATAAGTGGTTTCCCCAAAGGGCTCCTGGCCCGGCAGGGCGATACAGCCGGAGAGCAGGCAGGCAATCCCCGCCAGGAGCAGGGGCAGCAGGTGGTTCCGCATAGCGCCCGCCCCCCTTAAAACCGGTGGTACACCACCAGCTCCGCCTCCGGCCGGTAGGTCTCGTGCATGGGGGAGGGTTTTGCGTCCCCGGCGGGGTAGCCCATCACTAAGAGGGCCACAGGCTCCAGGGTATCCGGCAGCGCAAATTCGCGCCGCACTGCCTCCGGGTCAAAGTGCATCACCCAAGTGCTGCCCACGCCCAGGGAGGCGGCGGCCAGCATCATATGGTCGGCCACAATGCTGGCGTCGATGTCGCCGCTGGGCTTGCCGTCATATTCCCGCACCCAGCACTCGGTCTTGTCATAGCACACCAGCAGCGCCAAAGGCGCGTCAAAGTGGGAGCCGGTGCACTTTTTGAGCTTCTGGCGGCCCTCCTGGCTCTCAATTACCAGCACCCGCTGGGGCTGGCGGTTGCAGGCGGTGGGGGCCAGATGCCCGGCACGGAGGATTTTCCCCGTCACCTCCGGCTTCACCGGCCTGCCGTCGAATTTCCGCACCGAATAGCGATTTTTTGCCAGTTCTAAAAAGTCCATATTTTTCCCTTTCCTTCCGTTTCCGGGGCTTTCCCCCTTTGGGGACAAGCCGCCGGGTCCCGTCTTCCTTCTCTCGGCGGGCCGCCTGTTCTGGGCCCTTCTTTCCTGACAGGGTTGGCGCGCGTTTATCCCCGCAGCAGCTTCATCAGTTCCTCATAAATCCGCTGGCTGGCGTCCAAGTACCCGGTTTTCCCGGCGTTTTTTCCCAGCTCCCGCAGCTGTTCCGGGTGGCTTATCAGCTGCTCCACTTCCTGGATAAGCCGCTCGCCGGTCAAATCCTTCTCCTGGATGAGCACAGAGGCCCCTGCCTCCACCATGGCCTGGGCGTTGTGGTACTGGTGGTTTGCCGTCACATTGGGGGAGGGGATGAGGATGGAGGCCCGCTGGCTGGCGCAGAGCTCGCTCAAGGTGGTGGCCCCGGAGCGGCAGATGATTAAATCGGCGGCGGCATAGCACGTAGGCATATTGTCTATGTACTCCTTCACCACGATGTTGGGCTTTCCCCGCCAACCCACCCCCCGCTCCTCCAGCAGCTCGGGGAGATAATCCCAGCCAAAGGAGCCGGTGGCGTGGATATGCCAGAGGTTGCCCTTGGGGGCGTGCCAGGCGATAAGGTCGGCAATGGCCTCGTTGATGCGCTTGGCCCCGTTGCTCCCGCCGAAGGAGACAATACAGGGGCGGTTATCGATGCCCAGCTCCCTCCGGGCCTTTTCCCTGCTGGCAAAGAGGAAGCCCTCCCGCACCGGGGTGCCTGTCACCACGGCAGGGCAGCCGGGATGCAGGTGTTTTTCCGCTGCCGGGGTGCTTAACATCAGCAGGTCCACATGCCGCATCAGCAGCTTGGTGGTCATGCCGGGGAAGGCGTTGGATTCGTGGGTGGCGGTCTTGATGCCCAGGCGGGAGGCCTCCCGCAGCAGCGGCCCGCTCACATAGCCCCCGGTGCCCATCACCAGGTCGGGCTTAAAGTCCTGCAAAATCTCCCTGGCCCGGTGGGAGGCCTGGCTCAGGCAGCGCACCGCCTCCAGGTTGTGCCGCAGGTTCTTTTTGCTCATATGGCGCAAAAAGCCCATCACTGCTAAGGGGATGAAGTCAAAGCCCGCTTGGGGCACCAGGCGGGCCTCCATGCCGTTTGGCGTGCCCACATAGGCGATGGCGGCCTCCGGGTGGCGGGCCCGCACATAGGCCGCCACGGCCAGCGCCGGATTGATGTGCCCGGCGGTGCCCCCGCCGGTAAAAAGGATTCTCATGTCCATACCCGCCTTTCCTCTATCGGGAATCCCGTGACCTATCGAAAAAACTTTTCCCGCGCTCGCAAGCGCATTAAAATCTCGCGTAGCGGGCCAAATTTTGCGGCGGCTTTGCCGTCTCAAAATTTTCTTCTATTTTGCAAGTGTATCCCAACGGGATGCGCGCAGCAAAATGCGCGGTTAAGTGGAGGGCCGAAGGCCCGGAACGTACCTCAGACTGGCAAATAAGTCAAAGACTTATTTGCCAGTCGATTAGTTCTGCGCCTTTTGCAGCACCGCCTCCCGGGACACCGAGAGCACCACCCCCATCTCGCCCAGCAGCATACAGAGCGCCGTGCCGCCGTAGCTGAAAAAGGGGAGGCTGATGCCGGTGTTGGGGAAGGTGTTTGTCACCACGGCGATGTTTAGAAGCGTCTGAATCGCCAGCTGCAAGGTGATGCCCACGGCAATCATGGAGCCGAATTTGTCCCCTGCCCGCATGGCGATGACAAACCCCCGCCAGACAAGCAGGGCAAAGAGCAGGATAATCAGCGTGGCCCCCACCCAGCCCAGCTCCTCGCACACCACGGCAAAGACAAAGTCGTTCTGGGGCTCGGGGATGTAGAGGTATTTCTGCTTGGAGTTGCCCGGCCCCAAGCCCATCAGCCCGCCGGAGCCGATGGCGATGAGGGACTGGGCAGTCTGATAGGTGCTGCCCTGCACATCGCTAAAGGGGTCAATCCAGCCCTCGATACGGGGCATCACGTGCTGGAGGAAGTCGGTGAAAAACACCAGCACAGCTCCTAAAGCTATTGCCATCGCCACGCCGGCCAGCAGCCATTTCTTGTTGCTCCCTCCGATAATCATCAGGCAGGCAGCCATGGTGAAGAGGATGATGCTGGCAGACACATGGCGCTGGAGGCCCAAGGTAATGGCCAAAAATGTGCCGATAACCAGCAAAAAGGGCACCAGCCCATAGCGCACCTCTTTAATCCGCTTGTAGTTGAGGGAGACGATATGGGCAAAGCAAATCACCAGGGCAAACTTTGCAATCTCAGTGGGCTGGAAAGTGCCCACGCCGGGGATATAAATCCAGCGGTACACCCCCGCGATGGGCGCCATCAGGCGGGGGAGGATGAGCAGGCCGGTGGTGCCGATGAAGATGGGAACCACCAGCCGGTGGAAAATGTGATAGTCCAGCACCGAGAGGAAGAACATACCCGCCAGCCCAATCAGCGCGAACTGGAGCTGTTTTGTGATATAGAAGAAGCTGTTGCCCTCATAGTAATAGGCGGAGGCATAGCTGGCGGAGAACATCATCACCAGCCCAATGCACAGCAGCACCAGCACCAGCACCAGGAAAATGGCGTCGATGCCGCCCCGCCGCTTTTTCTTCTGCGGTCTGGCCACCCTGCCCACCGGCAGCCTTGTCACCTTCTGTTCCATCCTTATCACCGTCACTTCCGCAGGGCGAAAGCGTCCTTTCTCCTTCAATTTTCTCTGGGTTTGGCCCCAGGGCCTATCTCCCGTACATGCTCTGCACCCAGGCCACGCCCAGGCCGCCGCAGAGCAGCGCCGCCAGGGCCCACAGGCCGGCGAGGGCCCTGGCGCCCACTCCCCTCTCCGAGAGGGACAGGGGCAGCTCCCTCCCGCCCAGCGCCTGGGCCAGGCGGCAGGCCAAGGGCAGAGGGAGCAGGGGCAGCAGCAGCGTGGGCAGGCCGCAGGCAAAGCAGGCCCCGGCCAGCAGCCCGGCGCAGAGCAGGGTGCCCTGCCGCCCAATGGGCAGCCTTGCCCCGGTGAGCTGCCACAGGGAAAACCCCAGCGCGCTCCCCAGCAGCGCCCCGCCCAGCGCCTGCCCGGCGGCAAGCCCCAGAATCCCGGCGCAGCACAACACCGCAGCGCCGCTCAACCAGGAAAAGCACAGGCACAGGCCGTCCCAATCCCGCAGGGCCCAGAGGGATTCCCCTGCGGCGGCACAGAGCAGCGCCAGCACTGGGAGCAGGGCAGGCCCCAGCCGCACCTGCCCCAAAAAGGGCAGGGCCAGGCTCCCCATCCCCTCGCCCCACAGCGCGGCAGCGGCCCCGCAGGCCAGCCCGCCCGCCCCAAAGAGCAGGCAGCGCTGCCCGGTGTGTAGGCCCTTCCCCCGCTGCTTTTCCAGGGCCTCCTCCATCCTTCCCACCGCGGCAAAGCACCCTGCCAGCAGCACACCGGCAAAGAAGCGGCCATAGCTTCTCCCCTCTTGCCCTATGCCGGGCAGCAGCCCTGCCAGGGCCCCTGCCGCAGCCGCAATGGGCAGCAGCCAATCGGCCCAGGGCACTCCCCCCTTAGTCTGCCCCGTTTTTCCCCCCTTACCAGGGGCAAGCAGCCCTTTTCCCACAAAAAGCACCAGCAGGAGAGACGCCCCCACTGCCAAAATCCCCTCCAAGCCCCTCTCCCCTTTCCCTCATTTTCACACGTCCTATATGGGCCCTTCCCTATTCCTGAAACTGTTCTATCAGCTTCTCAAACCCCATGCTGTGGCTGGCCTTGAAGAGCACGGCGTCCCCCGGCGCGGCCTCGGCCCGCAGGGTTTTCACAAGTTCCTCTGCGCCGGTGAAATGCCGGGCGTCCAGGCCGTGCTTCCCCGCCTCCTCTGCCATGCGGCGGGCCTCCTCCCCCAGGCACAGCAGCAGGCCAACGCCTGTCTCCGCGCAGAGCCTGCCCGCTTCCCGGTGGCTCTCTTCGGCGATGCGCCCCAGCTCCAGCATATCCCCCAGCACGGCAATGCGCCGCCCCGGGGTGGGCAGCTTGGCAAAGGCCAGGAGAGAGGCCCGCATGGAATCGGGGTTGGCGTTATAGCAATCGGCCACCAGCTGGATGCCCCGCACCTCCAAGCGCTTCTGCCGCAGGCCGGAGGGATGCAGCTGCGCCAGGGCTGCCGCCCCCTCTGCCAGGGACACCCCGTGGCAGCTCCCCGCCGCCAGGGCCAGCAGCGCGTCCATCACGTGGTGCTCCCCCGACAGGGGCAGTACCACCGGCACGTTCTCCCCCCCGTGTACCAGGGTAAAGGAGAGCGCCCGCCCGTCGTCTTTGCAGTCTGCGGCAAAGAAGTCCGCCCTTGGGTCGCGGAGGGAACAGCGCAGGATGTGGGGCCAGGTCTCCTCCCCCACCGCTGCCAGCATATCGTTGTCGCCGTTGAGCACCAGCGCCCCCTCCGGCCGCAGGCCACAGAGCACCTCCAGCTTGGCCCGCCGGATATTCTCCCGGGTGCCCAGCTGCTCCAAATGGCTCACCCCCACATTGGTGATGATGGCGGTGTCGGGCTTCGCCGCCAGGGAGAGGGGCTCAATCTCGTGCAGCCCGGTCATCCCCATCTCAATGACTGCCGCCTGGGTGTCCTTTGCCAGCCGCAGCAGGGTCTGGGGCATCCCGAATTGGTTGTTCTGGTTCCCCGCCGTCTTGAGGGTGTTGTATTTGGCCCCCAGCACAGCGGCAGCCATGTCCTTGGTGGTAGTCTTACCCACGCTGCCCGTCACCGCCACCACCGGCAGGGTAAACCCGTCCCGGTAGCCCGCCGCCATGCGCAGCAAGGCCTGCTCGGTGTTGTCTACCCGAATCACCGGCAGGGGAAACGCCCCAATGTCCTGGTGTACCATCACCGCTGCCGCGCCGTTTTCCGCCGCGCCGTGCAGGTACTTGTGCCCGTCGGTGTTCTCCCCCTTCACAGCGAGGAAGAGGCAGTCCCCCTCTACGTCGCGGCTGTCCAAGCTGATGCGGCGGATGACCCTGTCCCCGCCCAAAAGCGTCCCCCCGGCCAGGCGGGCCAGGGTGCTGAGTCTCTGTTCCTCCATGCCCTATCACCACAGCTTTCACAGCGGAAAGCTCCCTTTCTCTCGTTCTAAGCTCCCACGCCTGCCGGCAGTTTGGCCCGGTCCAGCGAGGGGATAAAGCGGTACCATTAGAGGAATAGGCCTTTGGCCTATTCCTCTAATGGTGTCAGCTTGCCGTCTTTTTTTAGAATATCCACCATCTCCTGCACAATCACGTGCTCGTCAAAGTAGATGGTGCAGTCGGCCAACACCTGGTAATCCTCGTGGCCCTTTCCCGCTAGGAGGAGCAGGTCGCCTTTCTGGGCATTTTGCAGCGCCCAGAGGATGGCCTCAAACCGGTCGGGAATCACCTTCAGCGGCGTGCCGTAGCCCTCAAAGCCGGGCATGGCGTCCTCAATAATCTGCATCGGGTCCTCGCTGCGGGGGTTATCCGAGGTAAAGACCACAAAATCGGCGTATTTCGCCACGGCGGAGGCCATCAGCTTCCGTTTGGCCCTGTCCCGTTCCCCGGCGCAGCCAAAGAGGGCCACCAGCCGCCCCGTCTTCACCTGGGACAGGGCGGCCAGGGACTTCTCCAGCCCGTCCGGGGAATGGGCGTAGTCGATAATCACAGTGAAATCCGTGCCGGTGGGCAGCACTTCCATGCGGCCCCGCACCCCTTCGCAGGAGCTCAACGCATCCATCACCAGGTCAAAGGGCAGGCCCAGCGCCAGGGCGCAGGCCCCGGTTGCCAGGGCATTTGACACCGAATAGGCCCCCGGCATCCCAAAGGACACCCTCCCCAGCTTTTCCTGCCCCAAAAAGGCGAATTTTACCCCGCCGGAGAGGTAGCGCACATTTTGGGCGCTGTAGTCCGCCGCCGTGCTGTCCACCGAATAGGTGCTCACCGCAGTGCCCCCAGCTGCCTGCAGCTCCTGGGCCAGGCGTTTGCCATAGGGGTCGTCAAAGTTCACCACAGCCTTATCCGTCATGGAAAAGGCCTTTTTCTTGGCCTCGTAATAGGCCTCCATGGTGTGATGGTAGTCCAGGTGGTCCTGGGTGAGGTTGGTGAAGATGACGGCCTCAAACCAGCACCCCGCCAGCCGCTGCTGGTCCAGGGCGTGGGAGGAGGCCTCCAGCACCACATAGTCACACCCCGCACGCTCCATCCGGGCAAAGAGGGCGTGGAGCTCTGCCGGGTCGGGGGTGGTGTGCTTGGCGGGCAGGCTCATGCCCCCAATCTCGTTTTGGACAGTGCCGATAATCCCCACTTTGTGCCCTGCCTGCTCCAGCACGTGTTTCATCAGATAAGTAATCGTGGTCTTGCCGTTGGTGCCGGTGACAGCCACCAGCTTCAGCCGCTTTGCCGGTTCCCCGTGGAAAACAGCGCACAGCCGGGCATAGGCAAAGCGGGTGTCGTCCCACAGCAGCTGGCAGGGCAGCCCCACGTCGTGCTGGGCCACAACAGCCGCCGCCCCCTTCTCCGCCGCCTGGGCGGCATAGCAGTGCCCATCGGCCTTCCCGCCCTGGATGCACACAAACACGGCCCCCGGCCCCACCTGGCGGGAATCACAGGTGACAAGGGTGACTTCGGTATCCGGCGCGGCCTGGGTCTCCCCCCAGGGGAGACCGGCCCGCTCCATGAGTTCTCTGAGCAGCATAAGATTGCCCCCTTCCCGATATGAGTCTATTCCAAGATGCCCCGAAAAGGGCTGTATCAATCAGTTTGGTTTTTGGGTTCCAGCGCCTTACTCGCCGCCTGCACTGTCGCGGAATTCCAGCGTGATAACCGTGCCCTTCAAGGCCTTTGAGCCACTCTCCAGGGATTGGTTGATACACAGAACCGACTGGGAGTGGTTGGTGATACCCGACAGGCGCACGTTGAAGCCCGCGTTTGTCATGGCCTGGTTGGCCTGGGCAATGGTGAGGCCCTGCACATCCGGCACCTCGCCGTAGATGTCCTCCGGGTTTTCCTCGGTGTAGAGGATAACGGTGGATTCCGTGGGCAGGGGCTGCCCGGCCTCCGGCACCTGGGCCAGCACCCGGTCGCCCTCGCCCACAATGCGGGCCTTCAGGTTTTCGGCGTTGAGCCTTGCAATGGCAGAGTTGGGGGAGATGCCGATGGTGTCGGGCACCGTCACATCCAGCCCCTCCATCTCCTCTTCGGTGTACTGGGGCTCAATGCCTAAGTAGGGCAGCACGTCGCCCATGATGTTCGCCACCGCAGGGGCGGCCAGCACGCTGCCGTAGATGCTGTAGCTGTGGGCCTCGTCCAGCACGATAAACACGGCGATTTCCGGGTCATCCGCCGGGGCAAACCCTAAGAAGGAGGCCACGTAGAGGTCTTCCTCTTTCCCCAGCTTTTCGCCGGTGCCGCTCTTGCCGCCGATGCGGTAGCCGCGGACATAGGCGTTTTTACCGCCGCCGTCCGCGTCGTTCACCGCGTGGAACAGCAGCTCGCTCACTGTGGCAGAGGTCTCCTCCGAAATCACCTGGCGCTTTACATGGGTATCAAAGCTCTCGATGATATTGCCGTCGGAGTCCAGCACCTGCTTGACAATATGGGGCTGCACCAGATACCCCCCGTTGATGGCAGTGGCCACGGCGGTAATCATCTGGATAGGGGTGACACTGTTGGACTGCCCCATGGAGCAGCTGGCCAGCTCTACCGAGCCCATCCGTTCTTCCGATACATAGATACTCCCCGCTTCGCCGGGCAGGTCGATGCCGGTGCGTTCGGTGAGGCCAAAGGCCTCGAAATACTGGGAGAAAAGGCTGGGCCCCAGCCGCAGCCCCACGGTGATAAACACCGGGTTGCAGGAGTATTTTACCCCTTGCATAAAGGACACTGGCCCGTGGCCCGAGGTGCGCCAACAGCCGATTTTCCGTTCCACCACCTCAATGGAGCCCTCGCAGACAAAGCCGGAATCCGGCGTAACCACCTTTTCCTCCAGCGCGGCGGAAGCTGTCACAATTTTGAATACCGAGCCGGGCTCATAGGTATCGGAGATGGCCTTGTTGCGCCACTGGTGCTCCTGTGCCGTCTGTAACTGGCTGCGCCGTTCCTCGTCGTCCTCAATCTCCTCAATAGCCTTGCGCACCTCCTCGTCGGCGATGACAAAGGGCTGGTTGGGGTCGTAGTCGTCCTTCACGGCCATGCCCAGGATTTCCCCGGTCTTCACGTTCATCACAATGCCGGTGCCCCGGTTGGCCACGCTGTGCTCTTTTACCGCAGCGGCCAGGTGCTTCTCCAAAAAGTGCTGCACCACCTCGTCCACTGTCAGTACCAGGCTGTAGCCGTCCTGGGCCTCGTAGACCGTCTCATAGTCCACGGGCATGTCGCCGTTTTTGGCGGTCTTGGCCTTCACCAGCCGCCCTGATTTGCCCTGGAGATACTTGTCGTAATAGGCCTCAATCCCCGCCAGCCCCTGGTTGTCGCTGCCGGTGAACCCCAGCACATGGGAGAGGAAGTTGCCGTAGGGGTAATAGCGCTTGCTGCTCTCCACATAGCCAATGCAGCCCAGCTCGTTCTCCCTGGCAAACTGGCGCACCTCGTCGGCCACGGTGCGCTCCACCTGTTTTTTCACTTCCACGTAATAGGTGTTCTTGCGGCTCATCTCCCGCACCTTGTCTTCATCCAGTTCCAGGATACGGGAGAGCTCCCGCACAATCAGGTCCCGCTGTTCCTCGTTCTTGATGTCGTTGGGGGAGAGGGTAATGGTGGTGACAGTGGCGCTCTGGGCCAGCACTTTCATGTTGGAGTCATAAATCGTGCCCCGCTTGGCCGAAAGGGTGGCCTCCCTGGTCTGGTAGTCAATGGCCTGCTTCTGGTAAAAATCATGGTCCACAACCTGCAAATAGAACAGGCGGCCGGACAAAATTACAAAGCCCAGCATCAGGAAAATCAAGACAATAAGCGACCAACGGTTCATGCTCTTGCTGGGTCCCCTTGCCATATGCGTCCCTCCCCTGCCACCGACTTCCCGCCGGGAAGCGCCGGTTGTCTTCAAGTGTTGCGGTTAAAAAATCCCGTTTCCTTCCAGTGTATGCGGCCCCTTTGCCCCAATATACGGGAAAGCCGGGCGGCCTGCTGCCCTTTTCCTCAAAAAAGAGAGAGGCCAAGAAAATCCCTTTCTCAACCCCTCTTCCAATAACCCTCGTCTTTGCCGCCGTTCCGCTTACGACAGCTGGCCCGACAAGATGTCAAAGCCCTCTTTGATTTGGTCCAGCAGGTGGAACCCCTGGTCCCCCTGGGTGGTGACAACCCGCTCCCCCTCATCCAGGGTGACATAGGACACCTGGTACTTCTCCAGCTTGGAAAGCCCCAGCTGTTCCGTGGCGTATTCCTCGATGTTTTTTAAGGAGACCATGGCCTCCAGCTCCATGTTCAAACGGACATTTTCACTCTGTAACACTTCCAGTTCCTTCACTGCCACGCTGATTTCGTTCACCGTTTCGGTGAGTACAGCCTTGCAGCACAGGCACACGCTGGCAATCATTCCCAGCAGTAGACACGTCAGCACAATTTTCATCGGACGCACCCCAATTATCAGCAATTGCTTTGCCTTTTGCTTGCTTCCCTGGATTACAGTGACTTGGGGCCTGGACTGAACCTGCGGTTCCATCCTTCGGGCGGTGCGTGCAGCGGCCACAGAGTTTCCCCCTTTCTCTCATGGGACTTCTATCGTCTTCAAGCCCGGGCGGGCTGTCTCTCAAAGTTTTTCCGCAATGCGCAGCTTGGCGCTGCGGCTACGGGGATTGGCCGCCTGCTCCTCTCCCGAGGCCACAACAGGCTTTTTGCCAATCAAAACACATTTTGGCTTGTTGCCACAGATGCAGACCGGGCAGTCCGGCGGGCAGGTGCAGCCCTTTGCCAGCCCGGCAAATTTCTGCTTTACCATGCGGTCTTCCAGCGAGTGGAAGGTGAGCACTACGAAACGGCCGCCGGGGTTTAGGCAGTCGAATGCGTCGTCCAGTGCGGTTTGAAGCGCCTCCAGCTCCCCGTTGACCGCGATGCGGATGGCCTGGAAGGTGCGCCGGGCCGGATGCTTGTGCTCCGAGCGGGCTGCCTTGGCCGGGATGGCGGCACAGACTATCTCCGCCAGCTGCCCGGTGGTGGCAATCACGCCCTTTTCCCGCTGCCGGACGATGGCCTTGGCAATGGCCCAGGCATACCGCTCTTCCCCGTACTCCCGCAGAATCCGGCTGATTTCCTCCGGCTCCCAGGTGTTCACCAAATCCTTGGCGGAAAAGCCCTCCTGGCTCATGCGCATGTCCAGCGGCGCGTCCCCCTGGTAGGAGAACCCCCGCTCCGGCGTGTCCAGCTGATGGGAGGAAACGCCCAAATCCAGCAGTATCCCGTCAATCCCCGGTATCTGCTCCTCCCGCAGCACGTCCTTGATGCGGGCAAAGTTGGTGTGGCACACCTTTGCCTGGGGGAATCCCCCCAGCCGCTCCCTTGCCACTGCCACGGCATCCGGGTCTTGGTCAAGGGCCAGCAGGCGCCCCTTAGGGCCCAGCCGCTGCGCAATGGCCCGGCTGTGCCCGGCGCCGCCTGCGGTGCCGTCTACATAGATGCCGCCGGGAGAAATGTGCAGCCCCTCCATACACTCGGGGAGCAGGACGGACTGATGCTCAAATTCCAAAGAAGCCCCGCCTTTCCTTAAAAGCCCAGCTCTTCCATCGCCAGCTCCACAGCCTCGTCTGTGAGCTGGCCGCACTGGCGTTCCCAGGCCTCCCTATCCCAGATTTCCGCCCGGGTGGAGGCGCCGATGACGACGATTTCCCGCTGCAGTCCCGCGTGCTCCCGCAGCAGCGGAGGCACCACCAGACGGCCCTGGGCATCGCAGGTCACTTCGGCTGCGCCGGAAAAGAAAAAACGCTGAAGCCCCTTTGCCTTGGTAAGCGGCAGTGCCTGGATACGCCGGGCCAGAGCCTCGTACTCCTCCCCGGAGTACACGAAGAGACAGTTATCCATCCCCCGGGTGATGAAAAAGCTCTCACCCAGCTCCTCCCGCAGTTTGGCAGGGAAATTGAACCGCCCCTTGGCATCGATGTTTGGCCGGTATTCGCCAATGAGCATGTCCCCCACCATCCTCTCTATCGGAATTGGTAAATCTTGGGGTGTTTCACCTAGACTCACCACTTCTCACCACTTACACGTTTTATTATAACGGCACAGGGGGGAAAATGCAAGGGTTTTTACAGAATTTGTATACCTGTTGTAAAATCCATTTTCTGCCATTCCCCTGCTTCCCCTTTCTCCCGCCCCTACAAACCAAAGAACATGCGTTCTTTCCCCAAGGTACACTTCGCTTCCCTCTCATGGATTGACGCAAAAATTATTACAAATTGTATAATATTGCGTTTGCCCTGGTAAATTCAAAACTCACCCCGCCGGGGAATCCCGGCGGGGTGAGTTTGATTGCGCGCTTTTAATGAATCCAAGACAAACTGCGAAAGGGATTACTGGAGCAGCTGCAGCACAGACTGGGGCTGCTGGTTCGCCTGGGCCAGCATCGCCTGGGCGGACTGTACCAGCACGTTCATCTTCGTGTAGTTCATCATTTCCTTCGCCA
>JAAVYW010000058.1 GCA_022791315.1 Oscillospiraceae bacterium
ATCCAAACCGCTTTCCTTATCAAACCGATTACGGATATGGTCAAGCGTATCATCATCAAAGCGCTTAATGAGATAGTAAGAGTTGTTTTTTATTTGCAAATTGACAATAATGTCTGCATACTTCTTAAAATTGACTGCCTGCATTTGTAACACTTCTTCCTTTAGCTGCTCAATTGCGGTCAAAGAAGCTGTGAGCTGTTCTATTTTCTCCCGTATACTATCTGCCTGCTCAGTAAGAGCATTTGCAACATCAGATGGTGTTTCTAAAGAAATTAAGCGATGCTTTATATCATCCAAAGAAAATCCCAATGATTTCAACGATATAATTCGATGTAGCATAACTAGGTCTTTATCTGTATAAAGCCTGCGCCCCCCTTCGCTCTCCGCCGAAGGGGATAACAGGCCTTCTTTGTCATAGTATTGCAAGGTGCGGACAGTAACTCCCATTCTCTTTGCAACCTCTCCCACTGTCATAGACCCAAGTGGTATTGCTCTGTGTTTTGCCATAATTGTCTACCTCCTATCAGGTATTATACATCATTACGTTGCGTCACAAGCAAGGCCTTTTTCAAAAAATTTGCGGCAGGGATTTCTCCCTGCCGCCTTTTTACTTAGATTTTGTCCTTATATAACGAGGATTTTATTAAAATCCTACGAAGTGTGTAAACACCTATAAAATGTTGTTTTTACAAGTTAAATTTAACGATTTGCTTGAAAGTCTACAAATTCCTGTGCCCTCTCTTTTATATCCTTAGCAACATCTGTCCTGCCTGCAATTTCTTGTAATAGCCCCATAAATTCCTCTGCACGCTCCCCAGCATTGATACACCTGTTTAACATCCAAACTGTTGTGCTGGCCGGGGTTCTTTTTACCGATTCTGCGAGAAAGTTTTCATATTCCCCACTGAATTGTTCGATAAAATGCACAATCCCACCGGGGTCGCCAAAATAGGCTAGCGGATGACGCTCAAACAGCTGCAACAGTGGCTCAATGGCCTCCGACTGATACCCCGCATTCGTAATAGCATCTATGCTGTCATATATTACAGATGTATCTGCCTCGTCGTACTCATCAATAGATGCCTCAATCTTTGCAATCATCTCTTCTAAAATCTCCATATCTGCCATTTTATCTCTTCTCCCTACATTCCATAATAAAAAGCACCTGCTAAAAGGCAACTGCTTTCAGCAGGTGTTACGGTAATTCGTAAAGCAGAGTTAGCCATTGGTTTCGCCCTCATCCGTCTGGCCTGCGGCCGTGCGTCTCTAAGGGTTTGCTCTACGAATCGGGGGCATATGGTAACTTCTTTCCTGAAAGCGGCCCACCTGTTTCATGGATTTATCCCCGCTTCATCAGCTTCACCAGCACGGCCTTTTGGGCGTGGAGGCGGTTTTCGGCTTCGTCGAAAATTTCGGGATGGGATTCCATCACCTGGTCGGTAATCTCCTCACCCCGGTGGGCGGGCAGGCAGTGGAGCACCAGGGCATCGGGCTTGGCGGCCTGAAGGAGCTCGCTGTTAATTTGATAGCCTGCAAACACCTTTTTGCGGGCTTCGGCCTCCCCTTCCTGGCCCATGGAAGCCCAGACGTCGGTGTAGAGGGCATCGGCGTCTTTGGCGGCCTCTGCCGGGCTCTCGGTCCAGGTGAAGCCGGGATAGGCGGCAGCGAAGGCCAGCACCTGGGGGTCGGGCTTATAGCCTGCGGGGGTGGCAACGCTGACGGACATGCCCGCCTTGAGCCCGCCTACGATAAGGGAATTTGCCATGTTGTTGCCGTCGCCAATATAGCAGAGCTTGCGGCCCTCCAGGCTGCCCTTGTGTTCCCGAATCGTCATCAAATCGGCCAGGACCTGGCAGGGATGGCAGAAATCGGTGAGGCCGTTGATGATGGGGATGGAGCCGTACTGGGCCAAGGCCTCCACCTCGGACTGGGCAAAGGTGCGAATCATGATGCCGTCGAGAAACCGGGAGAGGACACGGGCCGTATCCTGCACCGGCTCGCCCCGGCCGATTTGCAGGTCATTTGCGCTCAAAAACAGCGCCGAGCCCCCCAGCTGGTACATGCCCACCTCAAAGGACACCCGGGTACGGGTGGAGGCCTTTTGGAAAATCATGCCCAGGGTTTGGCCTGCCAGATGGGGATGGGGGATGCCGTGCTTTTGCTCATATTTTAGCTGGTCGGCCAGGTTTAAAATTTCAGTGATTTCTTCGGGGGATAAATCCAGCATTTTTAAGAGGTGGTTCATGGAGATAGGTCATTCCTTTCTAGCCATTTTGCCTTGCAGATGTGGGCAAAATGGGGTATTATTTTCTAAAATACTTGTTGGGAGGGCCCACACAGGTTGGCTCTCCCAAGAAAAAGATGGAGGAGGAAGCACTTGGATACACTGATTACGGATTTTTCGGCTCCCGCTTTTCAGGCCGCTTTCCGGCAGTATTTTGCCGAGATTGGGATTTCAGTCCGGGACTGGGAGGGGTTATTCCGGGAAATGAACCAGGAGGGGAACAACGCCGCCTTTCTCCGCACCACGGAGGAGGGGGAGGTGATTGGGTTTTTACAGTTCCAGCCCATTGCCTTCACCAGCTGGTTCTTTGAGGAGACCTGCGGGTTTATCCGGGAGTTCTGGGTGGCAAAGCCCTTCCGGGGACAGGGGCACGGCACAGGGCTGCTGGGAATGGCCGAACAGCATTTTGGGGCGCATGGGATGTTCACTGCAGTTCTCACCACTGATACTGCCGCCGGGTTTTATGAGAAACGGGGATATGTGCGGGCCAGGGGGTGCAGGGCGAAAAATGGGGACGAGGTGTTCATGAAGCGGCTGGGTTCGGATTGACCTGCCGGCAGGCTTTCAATCGGTTCAGCTCAAAATCTCGTTTAAAATAGCCAGGCCCTGGTCGATTTCCTCATAGGTGATGTTCAGGGGGGGCAACAGGCGCACGGCGGTCTTGGCGGTGAGAAGGAGCAGGCCCTTCTCAATGCCCGCTTTCACCACGTTGGCGGCGGGTTTGCCGGGGATTTCCACCCCCAGCATCAGGCCCTTGCCCCTGACTTGGGTCACGCCGGGGAGGGCGGCCAGTTTTTCCCGCAGGTACTCCCCTTTTTCCGCCACGTCTTTCAGGAAGGCAGGGGTGTTCACCTGGTCTAAGAGGTAGGAGGCGCCAGCACAGATGACGGGGTTCATGCCGAAGGTGGTGGCGTGGTCGCCGGGGCCCAAGACATTCTGGCAGCTCTCATCGACCAAGAAGCCGCCGATAGGCAGGCCGCCGCCCAGGCCCTTTGCCACTGTGACTACCTGGGGGGAAATGCCGTAGTGCTGGTAGGCAAAGAGCTTGCCGGTACGGCCGATGCCGGTCTGCACCTCGTCCACCATGAGGAGGAGGTCCTTCTCCTTACACAGGGCCGCCACCTGGCGGACAAACTCCTCCTCTAAGGGGAGCACGCCGCCCTCGCCCTGCACCATTTCCAAGAGGATGGCGCAGGTCTTTTCCGTGACCTTGGATTTCACGTCGCTGATGTTGTTGGCCTCGGCATGGGAAAAGCCCTCGGTGAAGGGGAAGAAATTGCGGTGGAATACCTCCTGGCCGGTAGCGGAGAGGGTGGTGACAGTGCGGCCGTGGAAGGAATTGACTAGGGTGAGGATTTCATAGCGGCCTTCGCCGTATTTGTCCCGGCTGTATTTCCGCGCCAGCTTGACAGCGCCCTCGTTGGCTTCGGCGCCGGAGTTGGCAAAAAACATCTTGGACAGGCCGGTGGATTCGGTGAGTTTCTTTGCCACCTGGACGCCGGGGGCGGTATAGTATAAATTGGAAGTGTGGGTGAGGGTGGAGATCTGGCCGATGACAGCGGCGGCCCAGCCCTCGTGGCAGAAGCCCAGGGCGTTGACGCCGATGCCGCTGGTGAAATCAATGTATTCCTTGCCCTCGAAGTCCCAGCATTTTGCGCCTTTGCCCCGCTGGATGGCCAGGGGGAAACGGCCATAGGTGTTCATCACGCAGGACTGGCTCTCCTGCATCAGCTGGTTGGTTGTCATAGTGGGTCATTCCTTTCTGTTTGGGGTGCGGCGGCCTGTTTGCCTGGCGGCAAAGGCGGCTGTGGAGGCTTTAGCAATAGTGATAGCGGGAAGATGGGGATGGGCGGCGTGGAGGCCTGGGGACGCAGGTTGGGCTTGCTATCGATACGCCGCCCCTTAGAAGGAGGATTTCGTTCATTACGATGAGCGACCAAAGGCTTTGCCTTTGGAAAAGTCAAGCCATTGGCTTGACTTTCAAGAATCGCCTTGCGATTCTTGAAAGACCAACGCAGTTGGTCTTCACCACCCTTTGGGAAGATGTGGACAAGGCCAACTGCGTTGGCCCGGAAATTTTACTTCGCCTACGGCGCGACAGGGCTAAGGCAAATTAAGAAATCATGGTGCCGATGCCCTGGTCAGAGAGCATTTCGATTAAAATGGAGTGGGGGATGCGGCCGTCGATGATGACGGCTTTTTTCACGCCGCGGCGGACGGCTTCCACGCAGCACTCAATTTTGGGAAT
Source organism: Oscillospiraceae bacterium (assembly GCA_022791315.1). GTDB lineage: Bacteria > Bacillota > Clostridia > Oscillospirales > Ruminococcaceae > JAAVYW01. The sequence goes on from JAAVYW010000058.1 coordinate 4,533, forward strand.
CATGCCGCCGGAGATGATGCCCTGCTTTACCAGGTGGGGGACTTCGCTGACATTGACTGCGGGGATGAGGGTGAATTCGTCGTCCTTGTCCCGGAGGAGGCCGCGGGTGTCGGTCATGAGGATGACGTTTTCCGCGCCCAGGCTGGCGGCGATTTTGGCCGCGGCGGTGTCGGCATTGATGTTGTAGATTTGGCCGGAATCGTCTACGCCTACGGTGGCAATCACCGGGAGATAGCCCTTTTCTAAGGCGTCCCGAATTGTATTGCTGCCAATGGCTGTGATTTCGCCTACAAACCCTAGGTCTTCCTCCGCTTCCAGCTTCTTGGCGCGGATGAGGCCGCCGTCCATGCCGCAGAGGCCCAGGGCCTTGCCGCCGTGCTGTTCCAAGAGGGCGGTGAGGTTCTTATTCACCTTGCCGCAGAGCACCATCTGGACAATTTCCGCTGTCTCCTGGTCGGTGTAGCGCAGGCCGTTTACAAAGCGGCTCTCTTTCCCGATTTTGCGCAGCATCTCGCTGATTTCCGGGCCGCCGCCGTGGACCAGCACCACCTGGATACCCACCAGGGACAGCAGCACGATATCGCTCATCACCGCCTGTTTCAGCTCTTCACTCACCATGGCGTTGCCGCCGTATTTTACCACTACGATTTTGCCCGCGTATTTCTGGATATAGGGCAGCGCCTGCACCAGTACCTCGGATTTCTCTAAGTTTGTCAGGCCGTCTTTCATCCCGCTCTTCTCCTTTTCCATTAGCTTCTATAGTCGCCGTTGATTTTCACATAGTCATAGGTCAGGTCGCAGCCAAAGGCATCGGCACAGGCCTCGCCCAGGCCCAGGTCCACATGGATGAGGATTTCTTTCTGTAACAGGATTGCCTTGGCGGCCTCCTCGTCAAAGGCCAGGCCGTTGCCCTGGGCGCAGACCCGGATACGGCCCGCTTCGCTCTCAAAATCCACGTCTACCGTATGGGGGTCGATGGGCTGGCCGGCATAGCCCAGGGCGCAGAGCACCCGGCCGCAGTTGGCGTCTGCGCCGAACATGGCGGCCTTCACCAGGGGGGAACAGATGACGGACTTGGCACAGGCCTTTGCCATCTCCTTGTCCTTTGCCCCGGTGACGGAACACACCAGCAGCTTGGTAGCCCCCTCCCCATCCCCGGCGATTTGGGTGGAGAGGTACAAAAGCAAATCGAACAACGCCTTGCAGAAGGCCTCATAGGCCGCCCCTTCCCCCTGGATTTCCGGGTTTTTCGCCAAGCCGGAGGCCATGAGTACCACGGTATCGTTGGTAGAGGTATCCCCGTCCACGCTAACCATGTTAAACGTATCCGCCACACAGCGGTGGAGCGCCTTGTCCAAGAGGGCGGGGGTGATAGCGCAGTCGGTAGTGAGGAAGCAGAGCATGGTTGCCATATTGGGGTGAATCATACCCGAACCCTTTGCCATCCCGGCAATGCGGCAGGGGATGCCGTCCACCGTAAATTCCAGGGCCAATTCCTTGGAGACAGTATCTGTTGTCATGATGGCAGTGGCGGCAGCGTGCCCCCCCTCCCGGGAGAGGGATTCCACCAGGGGGGCAATGCCCTGGGCAATGGGCTCCAGAGGCAGGGGCTGGCCGATGACGCCAGTGGAGGCCACAATAACGTCCTGGGGGGATAACCCTAAGGCTTTGGCAGTCAAATCGCACATGGCACGGGCTTTCTCCAGGCCGTCGGCGTTGCAGGTGTTGGCGTTGCCGCTGTTGCAAATCACGGCCTGGGCTTTGCCGTCAGCCAGGTTTTCCTTTGTCACCAGGACGGGGGCGCCCTTCATCAGGTTCTGGGTATAGACCCCGGCGGCAGCACAGGGGACATCGGCCAGAATCATAGCCAGGTCGGGCTTTTCGGTGTTTGGCCGGATACCGCAGTGGAGACCGGAGGCCCGGAAGCCTGCGGGGGCGCAGACGCCGCCGGGCAGCTGCTTGAGGTCAGTATGGAAATACATGGACGATTCCTCTCTCTCATTTCTTTCATGGTGGGGTGCTGTTTTTATGGGATACCGCAGCGAAGCAACACTAAAAGTTTTGGGCCAACCATTGGCTCGACTTTTCCAAAGGCAACGCCCTTGGTCGCTCATCGCAATGAGCAAAATCCCCCTTTTATCGGGCGCAAACTAAAACTACCTCCCAGCCCACAGGACGCCCTCCGCAAGGCCCACCCCTGTGGGAGGACTTTCTGCCCGCTCTCGTCTTTGCTGCTAGGCAAACAGGCCCTCGCTCGCATATCACGCTAGCTTGTCGGTTCCCGCACCGACGGGCGGTTTCCTTTTAATGCGAAAAGGAAACGAAACGCACTTAAGGGGAGGGGGAAAGTGTGCTTTCCCCCTCCCCTTAAGAATCCGCTCCCTCTATCCGGGGGGCGAGGAGACGTGGGGGGATTTGGGGAGCTGTTTCCTAAATCGCGGGGGGCACTAACATCAGGCCGGTGGTTTCGGGAAGGCCAAATTTTAGGTTCATGTTTTGAATGGCCTGGCCTGCTGCGCCTTTGACCATGTTGTCGATGACGCTGAAGAGAATCAGGCGGCCGGTGTGTTCGTCCTTGACAAAGGCCAGGTCACAGTAGTTGGAATAGGTCACATTGGTGATATTGGGCAGGGAGCCCTGGGGGAGGACACGGACAAAGGGCTCATCCCGATAGAATTCCTCATAGGTAGCCTGGATTTGGGCGGGGGTGACATTTTTCACCAGCTGCGTGTAAATGGTGGAGAAGATACCCCGGCGCACGGGGAGCAGGTGGGGCACAAAGGTGAGGGCCACGGGGCAGCCAAAGAGCCGGGAGGCCGTCTGCTGGATTTCGGGGGTATGGCGATGGGAGGCGGCCTTGTAGGCGGAGAAGGCCTCATCGCACTCGGAGAAATGGGTGTTCTGGGTGAGGCCCCGGCCTGCGCCGGTGGTGCCGGACTTGGAATCCACTACGATGCCCTCGGGGGAGATAAGGCCCGCCTTGGCGGCGGGGGCCAGGGCCAGGGCAATGCTGGTGGGATAGCAGCCGGGGTTGCCCAGGATTTTGGCTGCCTGAATCTGTTCCCGGAAAAGCTCGGGCAGGGCATAGACCGCCTGCCCATGGAGGGCAGGGTGCTTATAGTCCAGGCCGTACCACTGCTTGTAGTCCTTCTCTGCCTCCAGGCGGAAATCGGCGCCCAAGTCAATGAGCAGCTTGCCCTGCTCCACGCATTTCACTGCCAATTCCTCGGAGACGCCGTGGGGGACGCTGGCAAAGACCACGTCGCTGGCGGAAATCGTGTCCTCCACGCTCACTAAGGTCTGGTCGCAGATGCCCCGGAAGGCGGGATAGACTTGGCTGATTTGCTTGCCCTCAAAGCTCACGGAGGCCAGGGCGGCAATTTGGGCCGACGGGTGGGAAAGCAGGATGCGGATGAGCTCCACCCCCGCGTAGCCGGTGGCCCCGACAATGCCCACTTGTATCTTCTGTTCCATATCAATGCCCTCTCTTCACAACTCGCGTTCATAAACGCAGGTTTTTAATCTTCAAACCACTTTGCTGCGGCGGCGATTTGCCCCTCCACAGTCTCAGGGGCGGGGGAACCGGTGACTTTGCGCTGGCCCAGGCAGGTTTCCAGGCGGATGGCGTCGTAGACATCCGGGGCAAAGGCGGGATGGAGCTTCTGGTACTCCGCCAGGGGGAGCTCCTCTAGGGTGGTCCCCTGCTCGATGCACAGGGCCACCAGCTGGCCGGTGACTTTATAGGCGTCCCGGAAGGGCACGCCCTGCTTGGCCAGGTAGTCGGCGCAGTCGGTGGCGTTGATAAAGCCGCCCGCCGCTGCGGCCCGCATATTGGCGGGTTTCACGGTCATGGTCTCCAGCATGGGGATAAGGGTGGAGATGCAGAGCCTTGTGGTGTCTACCGCGTCGAAAATGGCCTCCTTATCCTCCTGCATATCCTTGTTATAGGCCAGGGGGAGGCCCTTCATCATGGTGAGGAGGGTGGCGAGGTCGCCGTAGACCCGGCCGGCCTTGCCCCGGATGAGCTCGGTGATGTCGGGGTTTTTCTTCTGGGGCATGATGCTGGAACCGGTGGAGAAGGCGTCGTCCAGCTCCACAAACCGGAACTCCCAGCTGCACCACAAAATCACTTCCTCGGAAAAACGGGAGAGGTGCATCATGAGAATCGACAGGGCGCTTGCCAGCTCAATGCAGAAATCCCGGTCGGAGACCCCGTCCAGGGAGTTGAGGGTAACGGCATCAAAGTCCAGCAGCTCCTTCACCAGCTCCCTGTCCAGGGGATAGGTGGTGCCCGCCAGCGCGCCGGAGCCCAGGGGCATCACGTTCATGCGGCGGCGGCAGTCCGCCAGGCGCCCCAAATCCCGGGCCAGCATATTGGCATAGGCCATGAGATGGTGGGCAAAGGTGATGGGCTGGGCCCGCTGGAGGTGGGTATAGCCCGGCATAACCGTGGTGAGGTTCTCCCCCGCCTTGGCACAGAGGGCCTTGCCCAGGGCCTTGACGAGGGGGATTAGGCTGTCAATCTCGTCCCGGAGATAGAGGCGGATGTCCAGCGCCACCTGGTCGTTGCGGCTGCGGGCGGTGTGGAGCTTCTTGCCCGCATCGCCGATGCGCCGGGTGAGCTCCGCCTCCACAAACATGTGGATGTCCTCCGCTGCCGGGTCAAAGGCCAGCGCACCGGTGGTTAAATCCTCCTCGATTTGGGTGAGGCCGCCCAGGATAGCGTCTTTCTCCTCCTCCGTGAGGATGCCCACGCTGCACAGCATGGTGGCATGGGCCTTGCTGCCCCGGATGTCCTGGCGGTACATCCGGCTATCAAAGGAAATGGAGCTGTTAAAGTCGTTCACTGCCTGGTCGGTCTCCTTGGAAAAGCGCCCCGCCCATAGTTTCATGTGTTGTTCATCCCTTCTAACAAGAATGGGGTTTGGGAGGCAGGCTGCGCCTTACCTCCTCAAACCACCGGAAAATTTGCCCGCTGTGCGGGATTGGAATGCGTCTGCGGGCAACCAGAGGGCCGGAACCAGGCCGCCCTCCCAGCCCAAAATGAAGCCAGCACCCTGGTTTTTAGGGGTGGGAACCCCTAAAACTTACTGGTTGTTTCTCTTGGCATCCAGCTTGGCCTTGACCTGGATGGGCAGGCCGAAGAGGTTGATAAAGCCTTGGGCGTCGGCCTGGTTATAGGCATTGTCGTCGTCGCCAAAGGAGGCAACCTCCTCGTCATAGAGGGTGTAGGGGCTCTCTACCCCGGCGTTGATGATGTTCCCCTTGTAGAGCTTTACCTTCACGTCGCCGGTGACGGTCTTCTGGGTCTCGTCCACGAAGGCGGTGAGGGCCTGCCGCAGGGGGGTGTACCACTGGCCATAGTAGACAAGCTCTGCGAACTTGATGCCCACAAGCTGCTTGTAGTGCTGGGTCTCCCTGTCCAGGCAGAGGGTCTCCAGGACCTGGTGGCAGTGATAGAGGATGGCGCCGCCGGGGGTTTCATACACGCCCCGGGACTTCATGCCCACCAGGCGGTTTTCCACGATGTCCTCGATGCCGATGCCGTGCTTGCCGCCCAGCTCATTGAGCTTGAGCACCAGCTCCACCGCGCCCAGGTTTTTCCCGTTGACAGCGGTGGGCACGCCCTTTTCAAAGTGGATGGTGACATACTCGCCCTGCTCAGGGGCCTTTTCGGGGGTGACGCCCATCTCCAAAATCTTGTCGTAGTTGGGCTCGTTGGCCGGGCTCTCCAGGTCCAGGCCCTCGTGGGACAGGTGCCACAGGTTTTTATCCTTGGAATAGTTGGTCTCCCGGGAAATCTTTAGGGGCACCTGGTGGGCCTCCGCATAGTCGATTTCCTCGTCCCGGGACTTGATGTCCCACATCCGCCAGGGGGCGATGATGGGCATATCAGGGGCAAAGTGCTTGATAGCCAGCTCAAAGCGCACCTGGTCGTTGCCTTTGCCGGTGCAGCCGTGGACAATGGCGTCTGCGCCCTCGGCCTTGGCAATCTCCACCAGCCGCTTGGCGATGAGGGGGCGGGCAAAGGCGGTGCCCAGCAGGTATTTCTCCTCGTAGACCGCCCCGGCCTGCATAGAGGGGAAGATGAAATCCTCCACAAACTCCTTTGTCAAATCCTCCACATAGCACTTGGAGGCGCCGGTCTTTTTGGCCTTCTCCTCCAGTCCCTCCAGCTCGTCCGCCTGGCCCACGTTGCCCGCCACGGCGATAACCTCGCAGCCATAGTTCTCCTTGAGCCACGGGATGATGATGGAGGTGTCTAAGCCCCCGGAATAGGCCAGTACCACTTTGTTCAGTTTCTTTGCCATGCTGCTTCCTCCTAAAATTCACGCCGGGTCCCGGCGGTGTCTTTGTTTCTCGTGTGGTTATAATTATACATGAATTTCTGCATATTTCAAGGGATATTTGAATATTTATGCTAATTTCGTGGAATGTTCCTGGTTTTTTATGCCTGTGGCGGGGGCAGGCTGTGGAGATTGAACAAATCCCCTTCCGAGTTCCCATGAATAAGCGGGCAGACGCCTGAAAAGGCGGCTGCCCGCTGAATCGGAGGAGGCCTCATTTCTGCCGTGTCAGCACTTTTTTGCAGTACCGATGTGCGCCGCAGTGGGGGCAGGTCAGCTTCCGTTTGGTAAAGGTATGCGGCCCCATGAGATAGTCTTTCATCTCCGGCACAAACCTGGCTTTGCATTCCGGGCACTCAAAGGCCCCCGCTTCCCTGTCCAGGATGCAGGCGATTGCTATCCCGATTGCGATAACGACTAGGCCGATTGCAATGAGCAGGGCCCGCAGCCACGTCTCCATGGAGAGCGCTCCGGACAAGACAATCAGGGGCACTGCCGCAAGCAGGGCCAGGCCCGCCACCATGGCCGACAAAATGATTTTCTTCCTGCTCTCCTGCGCTTCTTTTACCAAATTCACCATATTCTCCTCCGCCTTTCTTCGATAATCCTCTTCGCAGACCCGTTCTCCGGACAAGAGCTCGTTGACGGTGATGTCCAATTCCCCGCACAGCGGCAAAAGCAGTGACACCTCCGGAAACCCGTTTCCGCACTCCCACTTTGAAATGGTCTTATCGCTAATCCCCAGCTTTTCGGAAAGCTGTTTTTGCGTATAGCCCTTTCTCTTCCGCTCCTGCGCAAGAAACCTTCCTATCTGTACCTGATTCAATGGCTTTCCTCCTTTCCGAGTTTACTATATAATCGGAACAGGTATCTGTTTTGGGATACTTTGACTATACGGCAAATCCGGTTAAATTTACACCCACGCGGCGTAGAAAAGGGGGGACTCTACGCTGCGTGGAGACGGGATTTTGGGCAAACCCTTTGGGTTTGCCTGGGGACTCCTTCCGTCACCGCCGACGGCGGCGCCAGCTCCCTCAAAGAGGGCACTTCAAATGCCAACCTCTTGGCATAGCCTGGCCCTGCGGGCGCGGCTGCGTGGAGACGGGCGATTGACAGAAAGCTGAATTTGAGATAAAATCGAAGAAAAGAGGCCAAGTGAAAGTGAAAAGGAGGAAGAGAGAATGGGACTGCCAAAGCTATGGGAGGGCGAAATGGACGTGAGCCGCTGGGAGAAGCGGCGGGAGGAACTGGTGAAGCTCTTTGCGGAAGAGGTTTACGGGGTGTGCCCCGAGGAATTTGAGACATCCTTCCGGCTGCTGGGTGAATCCCCGGCGCTGGGAGGAAAGGCCGTGCTGCGCCGGGTGGAAATCACGGTGAAGGGGCCCTATGGGGAATACGCCTTCCCCTTCTGCCTGTACCTGCCAGAGAAGCGGCCCGCGCCGGTGTTTGTGTATTTCAGCGCCCTGGCCGGGGATGTGACGGACGTGCCGGAGGAAAAGCGGATGTTTGCGCCGCCGGTGGAGCTGGTCACCAGCCAGGGGTTTGCCTTTGCCAGCGTGCCCTGCCCCCTGCTCAAGGCGGATGCGGAGGATGGGTTCCGCCAGGGGCTTGCCCCTGCCTTTGAGCGGGAGGGAGAGACCCGGCCCGACACCGCCTGGGCCACCCTTGCCATCTGGGGCTTTGGGGCCTCCCGGATTCTGGACTATCTGGAGACGGTGCCGGAGGATGTGGACAGCCAAAACTCCGCCCTCATCGGCTTCTCCCGCTGCGGCAAGGCGGCGGCCTATGCCGGGGCACGGGATACCCGCTTTAAGCTGGTTATCCCCCACAGCGCCGGGTGCTCCGGGGCGGTGATTGCCAGGGGGACCACGGGGGAGACGGTGAAAAACATCAATGACAGCTTCCCCTTCTGGTTTGACGGGCGGTATAAGAAATACAACGACCGGGAGGAGGAAATGCCCTTTGACTTCCACATGCTGCTGGCCTGTGTGGCCCCGCGGTTGCTCTATGTCACCTCCTCGGACCAGGATTTGTGGTGCGACCCGCCGGGGGCCTTCCGGGCCTGGCTGGAGAGCCGGGACGCCTTTGGGCTCTACGGCCTGCCCGTGCCCAACCCCGCGGATTTCCCCGCTCCTCTGCCCCCGGCGAACCAGCCGGTGTGGGTGGGGAACATGGCCTACCATGTGAAGACCGGCGGGCACTCGCTGACGGAATATGACTGGGAGCAGTTCTGCCGTTTTTTTAAAGAGCACATGGGATAGAGAGACCTAACGGGAAGGCAGAGGCCCGGGAGCCGAAACAGGTTCCCGGGCTTCCCTTTTTTGGGGCCCTATTCCCCTGCAAAGGCAAAACGGCTGTCCTGGAAAAAGGGGCAGCGGCTGGGGTTGCCCTCGGCGCGGTAGAGGGTAGCGCGGGACAGGTCGTAGACCACAGACCAGACGGTATCGGTGCCGCAGGCAGGGTCATACTGGCAGAGGAAGCCGTGTTTCCCGGCCAGCAGCTCCTGGGCCTCCCGGCTGGTGAGGCGGCCCCGGCAGGAGGAGAGCGCCTGTTCCATGGTGCGCTGTCTGGTATCGGAGTGCCAGGTCTCGGCGCCCGGCCGCTGGAAGCCCGCCATTTTTCCGGAGCAGAAACGGTTGGTGGCGCAGACAAAGGGATGCTCCGCCGTAGGGCGGACGGCCTCGACCCCTTGAGGGCTGCACTCGGCCAGGGCGATTTCTCCCTTTGCGTCTGCCAGGGTGAAGGTCTGGGAAGAGGCGATGGGCAGGCGCTTCAGCATTGCCAGGGCCTCGGCGGTGGTGCGGCACTTTTCCAGGAAGAGGCGCAGCAGCATCCCGGCGTTGAGGCCGGGCTCCGCCCCAGTGGGAACCACAAAGGTGAGCCCTACTGCCAGGCCATGGGCGTTGAGGCCGTCCTCCATCTCCAGGAAGGCTGTGGTGTTGCCGGTGAAATCGCAGGAGCCGCCCTGGGAAAAGCGGTAGATGACATTAGTGTTATAGGGCTCGGACGCCGGGTCGAAGTCGCTGTTGCGGCCTAAGAGCGTCTGGCCGTCCCGGGAGACGGCAAAGCAGGAGCAGCCGCAGGCAGGCGGCAGGGCATACATCCCGAACAAAAGCGCCTGGATTTCCTCCTCCCTGCACTGCTGCCCTGCGGCCAGCCCGGCAATCTCCTCCAAAATCTCCGGGAAATGGGCCCGGTAGGCGGGCAGGCAGGCTTTGGCAAACTGCCTGCGCTCTTCCGTGACGGGAAATGGAATTTCCTCCAGGAGGAACCGGTTTTGACGGGTCAGGGACAGGCCGAAGGAGGCCCCGATTTCATAATGGGAGCCCTCAAAAATTTCGTGAAGCATGATTTTCTCTCCTTATTCCATGAAATGGGAGAGCAGCCGGCTGTCTCTGGAATCCAGGATAGAAGAATAAAAAATTTATGTCAAGCTCTTTTTTGCGAAAAAGCGGGCCGCTTCCCCGGAGGCAGGGGGACGGCCCGTCTTAGCGGTTTTTGGAGAGTGCTACTCCCCTCTCTGGCGCACCGCCTCGTAGAACAGCACGGTAGCAGCGCAGCCCACATTGAAGGAGGAGGCGGAGCTGTCAGGGGACATGGGGATGGCGGCCAGCACATCGCAGTGCTCCTTGTACCAGCGGGCCAGGCCGTCGGTCTCGTTGCCGATGAGGAAGAGGGTGGGCAGGGTGAGGTCCAGGTTTTGCAGCAGGGTATCCCCGTGGGCGCTGGTGCCCACTACCTGGAAGCCGGGATAGGCCTGGCGCATCCCCTCCATCCAGCACTCCACGGCGCTGTTGTCGCTCAGGCGCAGGGTGGGCACCCGGAAAAAGGAACCCATGGAGGAGGTGACAGTGTCCGGGTCATAGAGGTCTACGCCGTGGCCGGTGAGGACCAGGGCCTCCACCCCCAGGGCATCGCAGGAGCGGAGGATAGTGCCCAGGTTGCCCCGGTTGGAGGGGCGGTCAAAGAGGGCGGCCAGGGGGCAGGGGCCAAACTGCAGGCGGGCAGGGTCGTCCGGGCGCATTTTCACCACTGCCATCAGCTCCGAGGTGTCCTCTTTGCCGCTGAGTTTTGTGAGCAGCGCCGGGGCCAGGTCGTAGTCCACTGTGCGGCCCGGCAGCGCCAGCATATCCTCTGCCCAGCCTGAGAGGCCATGGGCAGAGGAATAGAGGAAGGAGGAGATTTCCCACCCGTTTTTCACCGCCTCGTTGAGGTTGCGCACCCCTTCCACAAAGAACTCCCCGTATTTATACCGCTTGTTCCGGTTGGTCTTGAGCACTTCAAATTTCTGAAAATCCGCGTTTTCCGAGTATACCCGCTTCACTGCTGTTTCCCGCATCGCCAGGTCCCCCTTCATCTGTTGTTTTTTCTTCCCCTGCGAGCCTATTCCTCCCCCGTTTCCCCGCCGATACACAGGCGCTGCCGGACACGGCCCAGCATGATAAAATAGCTGGGGATGAGGATGACATCCGCACCCGCCCAGGCGATGACCTCGGCGAAGAAGATACCGTTTGCCCCCATAAACATGGGGAGCAACAGGGCGGTGAGGGTGCGCATGACAAATTCCGCGATGCCGGAGACCAGGGGGAGCATGGTATTGCCCATGCCCTGGATGGCCGACCGGGAGACATGGAGGATGTAGAGCACCGGCAGGCAGAGGCTCATGATGGTGAGATAGTGATAGGCGATTTGCAGGGTCTGGTCAAACTGCTCCGGGGTGCCGGAGATAAAGCAGCTCAAAATCCACTTCCCGGCCAAGAGCATCACCACGGCAATCACCGCCGAAGTCACCAGGGCAATCAAGGTGGCGCTGCGCACTCCCTGGCGGATGCGCCCCATTTTCCCCGCCCCCAGGTTTTGCCCCACATAGGTAATCATGGCATAGCCATAGGAGGTGGCGGCGATTTCCAGCACGCCGTAGAGTTTGTTGGTGGCGGTGAAACCAGCGATGAAGAGCACGCCGAAGCCGTTGACCACTGCCTGGACAATCATGCCCCCCACGGAGATGATGGCGTTCTGCACCGCCATGGGCGCGCCCAGGAGCAGCAATTGCCGGGGCAGGCCGTTTTTCAGGGCAAAGTCCTGCCGGGAGAGGGCCAGCATCTTGATTTTGCCCACATGGTAGAGGCAGAACAGGCCGGAGACCAGCTGGGCAATCAGGGTGGCCGCCGCTGCCCCGGCGATGCCCCAGTGGAACACCAGCACAAAGAGCAGGTCCAGGGAGATATTGGTGACACTTGCCACAATCATAGCCAGCAGCGGGGTGCGCCCGTCCCCCAGGGAGCGCAGGACACTGGCCAGCAGGTTATAGGCCGTGACAATGGGGATGCCAAAGTACATCACCCGCAGGTAGAGCAGCGCGTCACCCAGGATTTCCCCCGGGGTTTGGAGCATCAGGAGCACCGGCCTGGCAATGGCCTGCCCAACAGCCAGCAGCCCCAGGGAGAAGAACAGCGACAGCAGCACCGAGCAGCCCACAATGCGCCGCAGCGCCCCATGGTCGCCCCGGCCAAACTCCTGGGCCATGGGGATGGCAAAGCCCTGGGTAAAGCCCTGCACAATGCCCAACATCATCCAGTTCATCCAGTCGGCAGCCCCCAGGGCCGCCAGGGCCCCCACCCCCAGCGCCTTGCCCACTACCATGGTATCCACCACAGTGTAGAGCTGCTGGAAGACGTTCCCCACCATCAGGGGCAGCGCAAAGGTGAGGATGAGCCCCAAGGGTTTCCCCACTGTCATGTTTTTCATATGCGACGCCATTTCAGTTTCCGTCCCTTTCTCTGTGCTCAGATTTCTTTTGCAAAGATATTGTCCCTGTCCCCGCCGTAGTTTTCCAGCTCGTCAATCTTTTGGAACCCGCATTTTTCGTAAAAACCCGTCATGTCCGAGGGGATATACACCCTGGCAAAGCCCACGGACTTGGCATAGGCAGCCGCTGCCTCTATCATCCGGTGGCTGATGCGGCGGCCCCGGAAGGGCTCTTCCACAAAAATGGTGCTAATCCAGGGGAAGTAGCGGTTTTCCGGGTAGTAATCGGTTTTCAGGAGGGTGCAGAACCCACAATTTGCCCCTCTTCCAGGGCCGCAAACACGCTCTCCCAGCCCTCTAAGCGGTTTTCCCGCAGCAGCTGGGCCAGATGCTGCCCCGGCTCTTTCCAGGAACAGCACGACGCATAGGAAATCAGGCGGTCCCACAGCGGGCTCCCCTGTTCGGCTCGGATAATCTCCACGCAATCTCCTCCCTTGGCAAAAGGCAATAAAAAAGAAGAAAACAGGTTCTCCCCTAACGACGCCAGGGGTCTGCTTTCTTTTCCAACGGCGGGGGCGCTTTGGCCCATAATTTGTCCTTTATTATAGCACCATTTCCCCGCTTTGGCAAGTAGCCGCAGCAGGGAAAGGCAAACTTTTTTGCCGGGTTCCCCCTATCTCTCCCCTTGACGCAGGGAATTACCCATCGGGCAAAAGAAAAGTTGCGATGGGATAGATAGCATGCTATAATATAAGTACTGCCCGGCAGCTAGGCCGGGCAAACACATAGAGAGGGGAGAAAAATACATGAACACAGGGATTACAGAAGTGGAGTTGCGGGCCTTTGAGGAGGCGTTTGACAGCAGCGCAGTCAATGCGGTGGCGATGAACGCAGTGGTGAATAACGGCCTGGTGAATACAGCAAAGAGCTGTGAACTGGCTCAGAAGAAAAACTATGCCTTTTCCCTCAGCCTGGAACAGGGGGCAGTTACCAATCAGGAAAAGAGCGGGCGCTGCTGGCTGTTTGCTGCCCTGAATACCATGCGCTTTCACATGATACAGGAGCAGAAGCTGAAAAACTTTGAGCTCTCCCAGGCCTACCTGTTCTTTTACGATAAGCTGGAGAAATCCAATTACTTCTTAGAGAATATCCTGGAAACCCTGGAGGAGCCGGTCAATGGACGGTTGGTCTCCTTCCTGCTCCAGGGGCCTGTGGGAGACGGGGGGCAGTGGGACATGTTCTGCAATCTGGTGCGGAAATACGGCGTTGTCCCGAAATCCGCCTATCCTGAGTCCGCCGGTTCTTCCTCCAGCCGGGATGTCAACGTCTACCTGACAGAAAAGCTGCGGGAGGATGCCTGCATTTTGCGGCGGAAGTACCAGGCAGGCGCCAGCCAAGAGGCCTTGCGGGAGGAAAAGAAGGCCATGATGGCGGAGGTCTACCGTATCCTGTGCATCTGCATGGGCAAGCCGCCCAAGGCCTTTGACCTGGAATACCGGGACAAGGACAAGAATTTCCACCGGGATACCGGCCTTACGCCGCACAGCTTCTATGAGAAGTACATCGGCTGGAACCTGGATGACTATGTGAGCCTAATCAACGCCCCCACGGCGGATAAGCCCTTTGGGCGCAGCTATACTGTCCGCTTCTTGGGAAATGTGAAAGAGGGCAGCGCTGTGCGCTACCTCAATCTGGGAATCGAGGAGCTGAAGAGAGCCGCTATCGCCCAGATGAAGGATGGCTGTCCGGTGTGGTTTGGCTGTGACGTGGGCAAGCACTCTGACCGGAGCGGCGTGATGGACATGGACATTCTCCAGGTAGGGGCGCTCCTCAGCACAGAGTTTACCATGACAAAGGCGGAGCGGCTGGATTACGGCCAGAGCCTGATGACCCATGCCATGGTGTTCCAGGGCGTCAACCTGGATGAAAACGACCGCCCCAACCGCTGGCGAGTGGAGAACAGCTGGGGCAAAGAGCCCGGCGAAGACGGCTACTATGTCATGTCTGACGCCTGGTTTGACCAGTATGTGTATCAGATTGTGGTGCAGAAAAAGTACCTCACCAGCGAACAGCTCTCGGCCTATGCTGCCGAGCCCATCGTGTTGGAGCCCTGGGACCCCATGGGTTCCCTCGCCTGATTTTGCTGCGAAAAGCCGCTTGTTTTGCAAGCGGCTTTTCCTTGGCATATCCCTAAAAGTCAGGAGGAACCCCTATGCAAATCGAAGTGTCCGGCATCCCGGTGGAAATCGTCAAAAAGGACATCAAGACCCTCCGCCTGGCTGTGCTGCCGCCGGATGGGGCTGTCCGGGTCTCTGCGCCCCGCTTCCTATCTGATAACAGTATCCGCCGGTTTGTGCAGGACAGGACGGAGTGGATTTTAAAACAGCGGGCCCGGTTTGCGGCCCTCCCTAAACCGTTCCGGCGGCAATACATTTCTGGGGAGCCCCTGCATGTCTGGGGCAGGGAATACCTCCTCCAGGTAGTGGAGCACATTGAAAGGGAACGCTCCCTCGTCCTGGCGGAAGGCCAGGCCCTCTTGTCCCTCCGCCAGGGGGACACGCTTCAGCGGAGAGCCTCCTTTGTCAAGGAGTGGTATCGGGACCAGCTAAAGTCTGAGGCCGGGAAACGCCTGCCCCTCTGGGAGTCCCGTACCGGCCTATCCTGCCGCTCCTGGCAGACCAAGTATATGACCACCCGCTGGGGGACCTGCAATCCCGCTGCCGGCAGGCTCTGGCTGAATCTCCAGCTGGCCCAAAGGCCGGTGGAATACCTGGACTATGTCCTGCTCCACGAGCTGGCCCACCTGCGAATCCCCAACCACGGCCCTGCCTTCCAGGCAATTTTGGAGCAGCATATGCCCCAATGGCGGGAGGTGCGCCGCCAGCTCAATACCTTTGCCGCCTCCCCTATGCTCCCAGTGGAATAGTCCGCGGCATTTTGCCGTTTTAGAGCAAAAGAAAAGCTGTGACTGATACCAGTCACAGCTTGGTGGGAGGTGGTGGATTCGGACCACCGAAGTCGAAAGACAACAGATTTACAGTCTGCCCCCTTTGGCCACTCGGGAAACCTCCCATGTAAAAAGAAAATGGAGCTGGTGGACGGACTTGAACCCCCGGCCTGCTGATTACAAATCAGCTGCTCTACCAACTGAGCTACACCAGCATCTCACCCGGAAAGCAAGAAACAGTATAACATAAAACCAAGAGCTTGTCAACCACCAAATTGCCGTTTTTGACAACTTTTTCTGTCAACGATGTTATTATACCAGCATCCCCCAGACTTGTCAAGAAAATTTTGCCGCACCGGGGCTTTTTCCGGTGCGGCAAAAGGGCAAAGCGGCAGATGGCAGCCAGACAGGCTCTTATCCCCGCACCCGCAACAGCCCGCCGGGTTCCACACAGGCGGGTTTCCCGGCTATGTCCAGCCAGATGGGCTGCGCAGTGGGGTTTTGCACGACAGAGCCGTCAGCGGTAAACACCAGCTGGTCCGCCGCCCGCACATAGTCGCAGATTTCCCCGTTGGTGGCATACCAGACCTCATCCCGGCCCGAAATTTTCTGGAAGAACTCCTCAATCATGCCCCAGTGCTCTCTGGCGTCGAATTCATAGGAATGCCCCCATATATAGAAGAGCAGAGGAGCGCCCGGCTGCCTTTTGGCGGCCAGGAACCGGTCGGCTAGGGAGAAGAGCTCCGGGTCGTCATGGTGGCAGGTGGCGTGCCACAGCAGGAAGTTCTTGGGGATGTCAAAGCTCCGGGTGCTCACCACTGTGCGGCAATAGGTGACGCCACACTCTGCCAAAACCCGCAGCACGGTGTCGTTATAGGTGCCGAAGGGATAGGCGCAGCCAGTGACAGGGCGGCCACAGAGGTCCTCCAGCTGCTTGCGGCACTCGGCTACCTCGTAAGCGATGGCTCCGGAGGGCAGCTGTTCCAGCCAGGGATGGGTGAGGGTGTGGTTGGCAATCTCAAAGCCCTCATAGGTCTCCTGGATTTGCTCCCTGGGGATTTTGTTGTGATGGAACTTCATCCCATCATATCCACCCTCGCCCTTCACCCCGAACACACCGGGATTGAGGTTAAAAGTGGCCTGGAGACGGTATTTTTTCAGCAGCGCAATGAAGGGGATGTCCTGTTCAATCCCATCGTCATAGCTGAGTGTAAACGCCCGATAGCGGCCCCCCGGCCACAAAAGAGTCCTGCGCACTGGCATGATAAAAACCCCTTTCTGGTTTTTTTATTTATTATACCATGCTGTAGGGTGGGTGGCAAGTGGCTGGCTAATTGTGTTTTATATATAATGTAGGAGTACAATAGAAATTGGACAGTAGAGGAAGAAAAAAGTAGAAGGAAGCGGCCACATCGGTTAAAGTTGAGTTGTCACACCAACACAATCGAGAGGAGGCCACATCCTTCATGAACAAGAGTATAACACAAGACA
>JAAVYW010000089.1 GCA_022791315.1 Oscillospiraceae bacterium
AATCATTCCAGGTATTTTGAAAACCTTATGTACCGTCTTGTACTCCATGGAGAAAGCCATTTTGAAACACGCATTTATGCGTTGCAAGACGATCTCAGTTTTTACCATTTTATTTCGGAAGAAGAAAAACAGCGTACCTGCAAAGAAGTTTTATGTTTTATGTACTGTTTGAATCCGGATCATATCGAATCACACATTCCGGACGCAATCCGTGAGATTCAGAAATGGATGGCAGACATTCGCACAAACGAAGAATTTGATATAATAGCTAATCCGGAAAAGCGGATTATCCATCTATATGATATTCCTCTGTCCGCTGGTTTAGGCGAGAACATACTGGATAGTGACATACCCTATGTAGAATATGAAACGGATGTTGAGGATGGAGACTTTGCGCTTCGTGTATCTGGTGACAGTATGGAACCGGATATTCCCAACGGAAGTACCGTCTTTGTCAAAAAGCAAAGTGAAATAGCTGATGGTATAAGTGGTGCATTTTTTCTTAACGGGGAAGTTTACTGTAAGAAACTGCTACATAAAGATGGAAAGGTCTTTCTTTGCTCGGATAATGCTGAATACCACCCTATTGAAATTCATGATGGAGACACCCTAAAAGTGTATGGAAAGATTGTCAAAGTGCTTTGTTAGTGCTATAATACTCCTAAGCCACCCAATCATGCATCTCAAGCAAAACCCGTGATAGGATGGCTTGGATAGATTTTTGATAGCAAAAGTCCGAATAGACCTTAGGATAAGGATAATCTGTATCAAATAAAACCACGACGAATCAAATCCGCTATACAAAAAAGTTTAGAAATGGATTTAACTCGGCGAGTGGGAATAAACTGAGAGGTCGCAAAAACCCAGTGTTTATGCGGGTTTGCGATACTTCAAGAGGTCTTTTGATAATAAATTGATAACAGTTATATCAGAGCGATTATTCTTGTAATTCAGTGGTTTTAGGGTTAGAGAATGAAAGAGAATGGTTTTCTGATATAACAATCCATATTATAAAGCCCTTAGCTGTGGGTAGTAACTCATAGCTAAGGGCTTTTTATTTATTGTTGAGCAATTATGCAAAATAATTTTCCTAAATTATTAACTTGAATATATCTTTGCGTTTGACTCCCTGACAGTGAACCAATGCTCATGGACTTCATTGCAGAATCCAATAATCCTAATGCAATTAATCTATCTGCTTTATATGTTTGGCATTGACTCGTATCTGAAATGCTTCCTTTATTAACTTCGAATAAAAGGTGTAAGTCAGATATAAATAATCGAGATGTAATATCTGATAATTCGCAAAAGGTTGACCAGTCAATGTCGCTATTTACATAGGAACGATAAAATTTTGCAAGCAACTCTGATTTTTTTAGATCAACATTTGAGTTTAATAAAATAATGACACGTCCTAATTCTTCCTCTGCATACTTTGGGTTGCTATCAAGATGATTCTTGTATTTTTCGATCTTTTGAGCTGATATGGATTTTTCGTTGAAAGTATTGATAAACTTTATAGTTTGTTTCAATAAATTTCTGTCGTGAATATTTTGGGCCGTTTTACCTAATCCAACCAAAACGCTTACTATTGGAATACTTTTAAACACACCTTCGTCTAAGAGGCTGTCGATGCCAAGCTCGGCCATATCAACACAGGCGTCACTTAATGTTGAGTCAAATAATGTTGTTTCAAATGCTGGAACAATTTTATCCATAGATTTTCTCCTTTATTCATCTTTTTTGAGCTTGTCCTGAAATGCCTCCACCAGCGTATCGCTTAATTCCTGCGAGGGAACTTTCGCCCAGATTTGTGTGGTGTCGAACTGCGGATAGTGATAACGCCAGTTGTCGTACTCTTTCCTGCTGATTTCCTCGGAAGATAGCTTATCTGCCTGCTCTTTCCAAGCACAAAGAATTTTCAGTAACTCGGCAGCATACTTACCTTTGCCCTTGTTGACTTTCAAACAGACTTCTCCGTCTGCTTCGCTGACGGTAAGACCGTAAATATCT
>JAAVYW010000065.1 GCA_022791315.1 Oscillospiraceae bacterium
AATTTCCAGCCGCTCCGTGCTCTTGGCTTCTTTCACCAGCAGTTCGACGGCGTTTGGCGTGTTCATGTTCACCTCCCCTTTCTTGGACGCCTTGCGGCGGTTTGCTGTCCCGGCGGGCTGTGCCGTCCGGTGTGACTGCATCATAGCGCCGCCGAAAAAATTCGTCAACGGGGCAAAAATTTTTTATTTTTTTACAATTTGCGAAGCAAATTTCAAAAAATAAAAAAATTTTTTCCTGCGCCCGCAGGCATATATACTTGTCCAGGGGCCGGGAGAGGGGAGCCCATCTGCCCCGGCGGGCTTTCCCGGGGGCTGCATCCAACAGCAAAGGCAGGGCAAGGGAGAACGCGGGCCAAGCTCCGCCAACACCGGACAGCAGAAAGGACGGCGGCCACGGCAACCGGCACAGCACACCGCCAGCCGGGAAACCATCCCCATCCCCTGGGACATATCAGCTGGGCCAGAAGCCAAACCCGGATCGGGGGCCGATGGTGGAAGAGGCTGCGTCGATGAGTGAAGCAGCTTTGCACAAGGTGGAGCAGACCCAAACCCCAGCCGGGCCAAAGGGGAACACAAGCAAGGGATAATCTCCCGATAACCGGGGATACGCCGCCCCCTATCCGCCCCGGCCAGCCGGGCCAGGTCGGAGGGTGGGGGCAAGGCCAGATCGAAGGACGGGAAGCGGGCCAGACCAGCCGCGCCGGATCACCAAGCTGTACAGCGGCGGCAGCCGGCCAGACGACCACTGCCGCCCCGGCCCGGGGGCCATAGGTACTCCCTGGGCACTCCCCATCACCTGCGGGTCCGTGAGCGCACGATTTTTTTAGGTGTGAGGGATTTTTTGGGGCTTCCCCCCGTTGGCCGGAAAAAAGGGAGGGGGTCTGAAAAATCGGGGATAAAATGTGAATATTTTGTAAACTTTGGAAAAGTGGCACACTGTGTCCCGATTTTCGAGCTAAAATAATAATATGAGAATTTGGCCTGTGGCGGAAACGCTGCGGGCTTTTCTATTTTATGGCCTGCGCCCGTCGAGGCCCTGTGCTCCAATGCGGGGACATGGCGGCGCGGGCCATTGCTATTGGAAGGGGGTGCGGCGCTTTGGCGAGGCGGAGCGCGGAGCGTGATACCGCCAGGGCTGAATACATAGAGCGCCGGAGCCGTGGCGAGGAAGTCAATCTGGCGGAGCTGGCCGACCGGCTGGGCGTGAAACGTCAGACCTTGCGGAACTGGAAGAGCGCGGATAAATGGGACGACGCGGTGCCACCTCCGCCGAAGAGGAAGCGGGGCGGGCAGCCGGGGAACAAAAACAGCCGGGGAAAGAAAAATGCGGCGGGGCCCCATCCGGGAGCGCCGCCGGGAAATAAGAACGCGGAAAAAGACGGAGCCTATAGCGCCGTCTTTCTTGATCTGCTCACGGATCAGGAGCGGGAGCTTGTGGAGAAAACGCCGCTGGAAGCACGGGAAGCACTGGAACACGAGATGAAGATTCTGAAATTCCGGGAGCACAAGATATTGGGAAAAATTGCGGAGTATGAGAAATCCGAAGAGGGCATGACGTATCTTAGCGCCGTGACGGAGATTCGGGGCGGAAAGAGCGACATTACCTACAGCATGAAGGACAGCGCCTTTAAGCGGATTCAGAGCTTGCAGGAGGCACTTTACAAGGTGCAGGGGCGCATTGCAAAAACCACGGACAGCCTGCGGGGCCTGGAGGAGAGCGCGGCTCGCCTTGCTCTGGAGCGGGAACGGCTGGACATTCTGCGGATGCGGGCCTCGGGCAGTGTGGACGTGGGTGGCCTGGAAGAATCGGATGACTTGCCGGACAAGGTATTGGAGGATGCACGATGAAATTATACACCTGTGAAGCCGTGGCGGATTGGCTGGCGTTGACGCCGCGCCGGGTACGACAGCTACGGGATGAGGGGATTCTCAGCGAGAGGATGCCCGGCCTGTATGAAATGAAGCCTACCATCCTGCGGTACATCCTGTATCTGCGGAAGGGGAGCGGGAAAACCGACCTGAACGACGAGCGGGCGCTGCTCACCCGTGCCAAGCGAGAAGCGGCGGATATGGAGAACGATTTGCGGCGGGGGGCACTGCACAGCTCGGAGGAAATTGAAAAGGGGATCAAGGCTATGTGCCTGAACATCCGCACAAAGCTCCTAACGCTGCCTGCCAAGTTGTCCCCGCGCCTTGCGCAGATGGAAGGCGGCCAGGCGGAGATTTTTGATGAGATGAAAAGGGCTGTGGACGAAGTGCTGGAGGAGCTGTCTGATTATCGGACACTCCTGGTGCTGGCAGAGAGCGACGAGGAAGAAGAAAACGAGCAGCCGGTGTAAAGAGTATGTTTGAAAGGGGACGGGAGCGGGTGGCCGGGATGATGGACAACAGAGAAAAAAGGGCGCGGATTGTTGGGCTTGCACCGCAGACGGAGGCGATGTTTGCGCGCTGTGCCGCGTTGCTGAAGCCGCCGCCCACATTGACACTGTCCCAGTGGGCGGATACATACCGGGTATTGTCGGCGGAGAGCGCCGCCGCACCGGGGCGATGGAATACGGACAACGCGCCCTATCAGCGGGAGATCATGGACGCCATCGGGAATCCGCATATCCGAAAAGTGGTCATCATGAGCGCTGCGCAGATCGGGAAGACGGCGATGCTGATGAATGTGCTGGGCTACTATATGCACTACTATCCCGCGCCGGTGATGGTGATGGAGCCTACCCTTGACATGGCGCAGGCGCTTTCCAAGGATTTCCTTGCGCCCATGATCCGGGATATGCCGGTGCTGTCCGCGCTGGTGGACACCAAGAGCCGGTACAGCGGGAATACCATTCTGAAGAAAAACTTCCCCGGCGGGCATGTGACCATCGTGGGAGCAAACAGCCCTGTCGGGCTGCGTATGCGGCCCATCAAGGTTTTGCTGGCCGACGAGGTGGACGGCTATCCGGAGAGCGCCGGGACGGAGGGTGATCCGCTGCTGCTGGCCCAGAAGCGGCAGACCACCTTTTGGGACAAGAAAACGGTGATTGTTTCCACGCCCACCGTCAAGGGGCACAGCCGGATTGAAACCGAGTTTTTGGAAAGCACAATGGAGGAGTGGAATGTGCCCTGCCCTGGGTGCGGCCATTTCCAGCCGCTTGTGTGGGGACAAATCAAGTTTGACAAGGACGACCTGACAAAGCCCATTCTGTATGAGTGTGAGCGCTGCGGGGAGGTGTTTGGGGAATATGAGTGGAAGCGCCAGGGGAAGCACGGACGTTTTGTGGCGAAGGATCCAAACGCCGAGGCACAGGGCTTTCACCTGAACACGCTGGCCTCCAACTTCTGCGGCTGGCACGAAGTGGTGGAGAAGCACCAGCTTGCAACCGAGCTGCTGCGCCAGGGAGACCCGGAAAAGATGAAAACATGGGTCAACACGGAGCTGGGCGAGACATGGGAAGAGCCGGGCGACCGGGTAGACGAGGACGTGCTCATCGCACGGCGGGAGCTGTACGGCGCGGAAGTGCCGGACGATGTGCTGGTGCTGACGGCGGGCGTGGACGTACAGGCGGACCGTTTCGAGGTGGAGGTTGTGGGCTGGGGCGCCGGCAAGGAGAGCTGGGGCATCCGCTATCAGAAAATCATTGGGGACACGATGGAAAATCCTGTGTGGGAAAATCTGGACGCTTTTCTGCTGACACCGTTCCATAAGAGAGATGGGACGGCACTTTTTATTTCCGCAGTGTGCATCGACAGCGGCTACCGCTCCAATCAGGTCTACAGCTTCACTGTGGATAAGTTTAACCGCTATGTGTTTGCCATTAAGGGCAAGGGCGGACAAGGTGTGCCGTACATCCGCAACCCCTCCACGGACAACCGGGTCAAAACGCCGCTGTTTACCATCGGCGTTGACGCGGGGAAGGATTTTGTCTACCAGCGCTTGCGCGTCACCGAGAAGGGGCCGAACTACTGCCACTTCCCGTCCGACGAGGGCGCGGGGTATGACGCGACCTATTTTAAGGGACTGGCAAGCGAAATGAAAATCACCCGGTTCCGCAAAGGAAAAATGACGGTCTCCTGGGTACTGCGGGACGAGGGATACAAGCGCAACGAGCCGCTTGATCTGCGCAACTACGCCACCGCTGCGCTGGAAATCTACAACCCTCCTCTCCAGAAACCGGAACCGGGGGCAGGGCAGCCAGCCCGCCGGAAGGGATGGCGGAGATTGAGCGGCGGCATCGGAAGCTGATGGGGAAAGGAGTTTGTGAGGACACAATGGCAATATTCAGCAAAGAGCTTTGCAGGCAAAGACTGAAAATCTGGCTTGCGGCGGAGGAGGCAATCGCAACCGGACAGCGATACCAAATCGAAGGGCGCTCCCTGACGCGGGCGGATCTGTACGATGTACGGAAAGAGCTGGAATACTGGGCCGGGAAACTGGCCGAGGCAGAGAGCGAGGAGCAGAGCGGGGGGTATATCAGGGCTTACCAGATTGTTCCCCGTGATGTGTAAAAAGCGCATAACAAAACCCCGGACGGCCTGGGCGGCGATCCGGGGAGATGATTTGCCTAGAATATTTAATCTACATATATTTGAGCGGCCCTATAGTATTTCATAAAATCAGAATCAGATTTATTAAAATCAGCAGTGAATGTCTTTAAACTGCCAGCTGGGTTGATGGCCATGTTAGTTAAAGACAAATATTCTTCGTATAATTTCAGAACTGCGCTATATGCCTCTTTATACTGCTCTGTAGGATTTCCTAGTTTTTTCATAATGTCCTCAACAGCAGACTGATGATCCCTGATCGCATCCACTGATGCACTAAAGTTATCGTCTTGAAATAGATTCTGTAATGATGTATTGAAGTCAGAATTAAATCCTGATGTACTGTATTCTGATTTTGTGAATTTATCGGTTTTGCTATCTGATTCTTTGTATATGGTGTTATACCAAACGTCGCGTATCAGTCCACAGCAGTTTTCCGCATCTGCGGCACCCTTCAACATGCTATCAACCGCCAGGTTCAAATATGCTTGATATTCCTCGGAAGCCCGCCTTTCCATGTTGTTCCTATGTATGACAATTCCCGCAATTATCCCAATAATGGCGATCACGAGGACAGTACAAATTGCAATAATCTTTTTCCTCCCGCTTTGCTTGTTACGCGGCGCATCTGCCTCCGGATTCGGCACGTTTACTCCCAAATTTACCGGCGATTTATCTGTGCTTTGTAAAATAGGATACCCACAATGCGGACAAGAATTTGCTGCATCTGATATTTCTTTCCCGCATTCTGGGCATTGCATCAATGCCATTATTTATTCCTCCCCATACTTTTTGTAATATTTTTGCAAAATTATTTTATCATAGTGCAAGTTGAATTGCAATCAATATAGAAATTTTTTAGAAAAGTATCTCCGTGCAAACGGATATGCGCTTTTTCATGGAGAAAAGAAGGTGATAGAATGGCGAAGCAAAATTTCTTGGATCGGGCGGTTGCCGCCGTCTCCCCGGTTCGGGGCCTAAAGCGCGCCGTCGCGAGGAGGGCGCTGGAGGTCACAAACAGCGGATACGGAAATTATGGTGCAAATACGACAAAGAAAAGCCTGATTGGCTGGCTCTTTCGCGGCGGGAGCGCCAAGGAGGACATCGAGGACAACATCGACACGCTCCGACAGCGATCCCGCGATTCCTATATGGGAATCCCGACGGCCAGTGCCGCATTGAAAACGCTCTGCACCAATGTTGTGGCGGGAGGGCTGATACCCTCCCCGCAAATCGACGGGGAGGTTTTGGGGCTGACACGGGAGCAGGCGGAGGAGCTGCAGGGGAAAATCCTGCGGGAGTTTGCGCTGTGGGCGGACACGACGGAATGTGACGCGGACGGTTTGGGGAACTTCTACAAGCTCCAGCAGCTGGCCTATATGGGGTTCCTGATGAACGGGGACAGCTTTGTGCTGCTGCCGTTTCGGGAACGACCGGGAAGCCAATATGCCACGAAGGTGCAGATCATCGAAGCAGACCGCATCTGTTCCCCCGATGGATATGACCGCCTTGCACCGGATACTGTGAGGGGGTATCATGTCCACAGCATCGTCCAGGGCGTGGAGACGGACAAGGAGGGTATGGTGGTGGCCTACTGGATATGCAGCCGGCATCCCCAGTCCAGCCTTGCCCTACAGAGCGGGGCGATGGACTGGACGCGGGTGGAAGCCCATGGGACAGCCGGGAGGCACAACATCCTCCATGTCATGACGCGGGAACGGGCGGGCCAGCTCCGGGGCGTACCCATCCTTGCGCCGGTTCTGGAAACGCTGAAGCAGCTGGGACGGTATACCCAGGCGGAAATCGACGCCGCAGCAATCAGCGCGTATTTCACGATTTTTGTCAAACCGGCTTCGGTGCAAAACGGGATGCCTATCGGCCAGTACATACCGCCGGAGGCGCAGGTGGACAGCGCAGACCCGGGCAGTATCGAAATGGGACAGGGGAGCATCCTTTCCCTGAATCCGGGGGATGACGTGGCATTTGCAGACCCGACGCATCCAAACACCGCCTATAACGCGTTCTTTGACGCCATGGTAAAAGAGATCGGCGCTGCGATGGAGATACCGGCGGAAGTGCTGCAAAAGCAGTTTACACAGAATTTCAGCTCGGCGCGGGGCGCGCTCAATGAGTTTTGGCGGGTGTGCGACGTGAAGCGGGACGACTTTGTGGACAGCTTTTGCCAGCCGATTTATGAGCAGTTTCTTGCGGAAGCAGTGGCGCGGGGACGAATCCATGCGCCCGGCTTTTTTGGTGACCCGGCAATCCGCAAGGCCTACTGCGCCTGCGTGTGGCCGGGCCCGGCCCGAACGAGCCTTAACCCGATCCAGGAGGTCAGCGCGGCCCTGAAACGAGTGGAAGCCGGATTTTCTACGGCACAGCGGGAAACGGCGGAGATGACCGGCGGGGACTACATGCGCAACATGGAACAGCGGATGATGGAAGCGGAGAAAATGCGCCAGCTCCGGGAAATCCTGAGTCCGCCGCTGCCGCCCAAGACAGGGAGCCAATCGCCGGAGGACAGATAACGAAAGGAGAACCACCATGAATGATATTATGATTTTCAATAATCCGGAATTTGGAGAGATTCGCACAACAAAAATTAACGGCCAACCGTGGTTTGTGGCGGTGGATGTGTGTCGGGCGTTGGAAATCCAGAATCACAAAGACGCAATTAGGAGACTGGACGATGATGAGAAATCGGGGGTAGTTTTAACCGACCCCCACGGAAGAGCGCAAGAAACCAACTGCATCAACGAACCCGGTCTTTATTCCCTGGTTCTGGGAAGCCGTAAGCCCGAGGCAAAAGCCTTCAAACGATGGGTTACTCATGAGGTGATCCCCTC
This sequence comes from Oscillospiraceae bacterium, assembly GCA_022791315.1. GTDB lineage: Bacteria > Bacillota > Clostridia > Oscillospirales > Ruminococcaceae > JAAVYW01. Next base: position 7,377 of record JAAVYW010000065.1, read on the forward strand.
CATCCGTAAGCACGGGGCATACATGACGCCCGAAACCCTGAAAGCAGCCCTTCTCAATCCGGACACCATGATCCGGATTTTGACTGCCCTGAAGGAGGAGCAGGGGAAGCGGAGGGCCTTGGAGAAAAGGGTGGAATCCGATCGGCCCAAAGTACTGTTTGCCGATTCAGTCAGTACCTCGAAAAATTCCATTCTGGTGGGAGAGCTGGCGAAGCTGCTGAAACAGAACGGCGTGAACACAGGACAGAACCGGCTTTTTGACACGCTGCGGGAAAAGGGGTTTCTCATCAAGCGTCTGGGCACGGACTACAATATGCCCACGCAAAAAGCGATGGAGATGGGATTGTTTGAGATCAAGGAGACGGTCATCAACCACTCCGACGGGCACACCAGCGTCAACAAAACCCCGAAGATTACCGGAAAGGGCCAGCAATATTTTGTTAACCTGTTTTTGGGCCGGGAGAGATGAGCCGTGCAGCTTCATACCAAAAAGCAGAAGGAAGGGAATAAAATGCCGAATCGATTTTGGAAGTTTAAAAACCAGGCAGACGGCGGCGCAGAGCTGCTGCTGTATGGCGACATCGCATCGGAACAAAGCTGGTGGGGCGACGAGGTGACGCCGAAGCAGTTTGCCGAGGATTTGGCCGGGCTGGGGGACGTGAGAAACATCACGGTTCGCATCAACAGCGGCGGCGGGGACGTGTTCGCGGCACAGGCTATCGGAAATCTGCTGGAACAGCACGCAGCCACCGTGACGGCCCGCATTGACGGCGTGTGCGCCAGCGCCGCTACCATCATTGCGTGCCACTGCAATCAGGCAATCGCCGCCAACGACAGTACCTACATGGTGCATCCGGTGCGTATGTACTGCGGGTACGCCAATGAGGCCGAGCTGCAAAAATATCTGGAGGCGCTGGCGACCATCAAGGAAAACATCATCAGCCTTTACGCCAAAAAGACCGGGCGCACCAAGGATGAGGTGACGGCCTGGATGGACGCGGAAAGCTGGTGGACCGGGCCGCAGGCCAAGGAAAACGGCTTTGTGGATGAGCTGACAGACGAGGAAGCGGGCGTCGCCTATGAGAACCGGGGCGGCGTCCTTTTCGTGAACAGCGTCAGCATGGGGGCGCAGTTTGACAAGGCCCCGGAGTTTGTGCGAAACCGCGTGAAGCGGGTCGTAGATAATGGACCGGCGGGACAGCCGGGGAAAGAACAGGAGGTACAGGACATGGAACCGAAAGACAACATCAAAACCGCAGATGACCTGCGGAAAGCCTATCCTACGCTGGTGGACGAAATCGAGCAGGCGGCGGCGGAGGCTGCGACAAACGCCGAGCGGACGCGCATCCAGAGCATCGAGGACATGGCCCTGCCCGGCAGCGAAAAGCTGGCGGCGGAAGCCAAGTATGAAAAGCCCATGAGCGCGGCAGACTTTGCCCAGGCGATGGTGAAGAACGCCAAAACCCAGGGCACGGCCTATCTGGCGCAGGTGCAGAAGGATGCGGAGAACAGCGGCGTCAACGGCATCATCAATACCCCGCCCGACGACAGGACCAAAGGGGACGTGTTTACCGCAGCGATCAAGGATGCGGCGGGCAAGAACTAAAGGGAGGGAAACGACATGAGTATGGACCTTGCAGGAAAGACATACCGCTATGACCCACACCACTTTGAGGCGGGCGTCGGGCCTGTCGCCAAGGCTGCAAAGGTGGCGGCGGCGGACATCCCCGCCCATGCCCCCGTGGTGCTGGACGGCGACGGGAAGCTGGCGCTGATCACGGCGGACAATCAGGCCGGCATCTACGGCCTCACCCCGGACAGCATCCGGGCGGGCGAGGAGGGGCCGGTGTGGCTCACCGGAGAATACTTTGCCGACAGCCTGGCGCTGCCGGAGGGCGTGACTGCCGCAGACATCGAGGTTGCTTTGCGCAACATCGGGATTTTTTTGAAATAGGGAGGAAACAGAGTTATGGCAAATGAGATTGACATTTATCAGCCCCGATACCTGGCACAGGTAGTGCGGCAGGCCCCGCCTGTCCACACGTTCCTGCGGGACACTTTCTTCACGAACATCAAGACCTTTGCAACGGAAGAGGTTGACATCGATATTGTGAAGGGCGACCGCGAGATGGCGGCATTCGTCCATCCGAAGCTGGGCGCGGAGACGATGGAGGAAGAGGGATACGAAACCAAGAGCTACAAGCCGCCTATGGTGAACCCGGACCTTGTGACCACGGCGGAAAGCCATATGCACCGCGCACCGGGCGAAACCCTCTACAGCGAGCGGACGCCGGAGCAACGGGCGGCGGAGCAGCTTGTGCGGGAATACCGGCGGCTTGACGATGCCATCAGCCGCCGGGAGGAATGGATGTGTGCCCAGGCGCTGACTACCGGGGCGATCCAGGTTGTGGGCAAGGGCGTCAAGGAGGAAATCGACTTTGGATTCACAAACAAGGTGGTGCTGACCGGCGCGGAACAGTGGGGGCAGAGCGGCGCAGACATCCTCGGCAATCTGGAAGACTGGTCGGATATGGTCTATACCAACGGCTTTGCCAATGTGGATCGCATCATCTGCGGACAGAATGCGCTGAAACTGCTGAAAAACGACAAGGCAATCCTGGAGAAAATGGACAACCGGCGTTACCAGGCGGGAGAGTTTAACGCACGAGACCTCCCCAACGGCGTCCGTTATCATGGGTATCTGACGGATTCCGGGCTGGAAATCTACTCCTACAAAGAGGTCTATATGGATCGAATCACAGACCCGGAAAAACCGGCGCTCCGCAGGATGATTCCCGATAACATGATTGTGATGATTTCCCCGGACGTGGACTTTATGCGGGCCTATGGCCTTTGCTCCTACTACAATGAAGAGGGGCAGCTTATCACCGCAGAAACCCCCAGGCTGCTCCACCACTACATCGCTCATAAGCCGGAGCGGAAGGTGCTGGAAGCGTGTGCCCGGCCTCTGCCCATCCCGGACAAGGTGGATAGCTGGCTGGTGGCTACCGTGTGCTGATGGAGGGAAGGAAAATGGCGAAGACAAAGAAAGAGGATCAGAAGAACACCACAGCCACCGAGGAAACGCCGGAGCAGTTCGAGAACGTTGGCCCCGGCCAGGAGGCGCCGGAGGAGGATATTTTCACCGGAATCCCGAATCCGTGTGTATACTGCGGGCCGACCGTGCGGGGCATGGCGCGGCAGTACACCACCTTCCAGGGCGGAATCCCTGACGTGCTGCGGGATTTCATCCAGAAGTACCCCGAAGCGCGGCAGCTCATTGTTTCCACGGCCCGGTTTCCTGCTATGCGTAAGCAGCTTGATACGCCGGGGACGGCAGAGGCGGCGCTTTACAAGCAGGTCAGGGGGCAGCTTGGAAAATGAAACTCCTGTTTGATTACGATGTAGGCGGGGAACCGGAATGGGCCCCGCCTACCTTTCGGCAATGCGCGGCGGCGGATATTCACGGCGCGTTTCTCAACCCGGAGGAGCATGGAGAGGTGCGGACGATCCGCTATGACGGCGTGGAGTATCCGGACATCACCGTGATAGAGAGCGGGCCGAAGGAGGGGAAGCGCTCCTCGGTGATGCAGATGCAGCACGATTTCGGCCAAGGGCTCTACAAGCGAACCATCGTTCTCTATGTGGCGGAAAAGGACTTGAAGGGAAACAAGCCGGAACAGGGCACCATGCTGTCCATGAACGACGAAGCGGGCGGAATGTTCTTCCACAAATACCGCGTGGCGGAATCGGGGACGGAAATGGGGATGTTCCGGCTGAAGCTGGAGGAGGTGGACGAATGAACACGGAGGCGCGAACCAGCAGGGGCGGCTTCATCTATGTCACAGTCAACGAAGCGGCGGGGCAGGCGGCTATTGAGCGGGCCAAGACGCTGCTGGCCGGAATTCCGGACGGCGCGGATAAGGCCGTGAGAGCCTCCATGAGCCGGACTGTGGATCGGCTGCGGCGGGAGAGCAACCGAACCATCCGGGAGAAGTATGACATCACGGACGAGGGAATCCGCGCAGAGAAAAATGTGCGGGTTTCCTACAGCTACCAGAACGGCGTGCAGGCCACGGTCACCTTCTCCGGCCACAAGATACCGCTGTACCGTTTCGGCGGGTCTCCCAAAACGCCGGAGGTACACAGGGATCGGACGGTGCAGGCCATTGTAAAAGGGGAAGAGGTGTGGGTGCATCCCAGCGTGCAGGCCAGCGGGCGCCAGTTCCGCGGCACAGCTCCAAGCCCGCTGACCAAATACGGGAACGGCGCCTTTGTGCAGCGCATGCCGAGCTCCGGACACATCGGCATCTTTGCGCGAACCGGAGGAATGACGAGTGAGGACAGCGAAGCCATCAAAGAGCTGATGGGGTCGAGCGTGGCGCAGATGGTGGGCAACCAGGAGGTGGCCGAAAAGCTGGCGGGTAAGGCATACAAGAGTTTTGAAAGCGAGCTGGACAAGGCGGTATACCGAATCCTCACAGGTTGGAGGTAGGACCATGCAGAGAGTGACCTTGGAAAACGAGACCAAAGTGGGGCTGCTGTATGCGCTGAAAGAGTTTACCAAGGAGACGGTGAAGGGGCTGATTCTGCCGGTCAAGCGGCAAAAGCAGGATCAGCGGGAGCCGTCCCCCAGGCCGGCGGCGGTGTTTCTGGCGCGCTTGCCGGATATGATGTCGTTCGATAAAAAAGCTCCCTTCATTCTCCACCAGGCGGTGACGGGTGAGGATGGGCTGAAGAACGCCAACCAGAGATCGGGCCGAGAATCCAGGCCGGAGCTGCAAAGCTCCGCCGTGATCCGGTCGGTGTTCTGTGTCTATCACCCGGACGAGCAGGAGGGCGGGCTGACGCTTTTGAACATCATGGAGGAAATGCGCATTGCGCTCCTGATGCACCCCATCTTGAGCGGGGTGTTTGAGCTGAACCTGAAGGAAGGGATCGACCAGATGGTCTATCCGGAGACGGGAGAGCGGGGGACAGCGCCGTTCTACCTGGGGGAGATGGTAACCGTCTGGAAGCTGCCGCCGGTGACGAGAATCGATGCGGCGCGGGTAGTGCGCGGCTGGATGCCGGAGGATAACAACGCGGCCCACCTGAAAGACCGCATCCCAAAAACAGACCCTAAAATCTGAAAAGGAAAGGACCGGAAAGCATATGACGAAGAAAGAAACCACCGCTTCTGTCACAGGGGCGGAAACCATGGGGAACGAGAAAAAGAGCCGGGCGGGAACTTGTCCCTCCGGCTTTTATATTTACATCGGCCCCAACATCAAGAAGCACATCCAGACCGGAACCGTATACCGGGGGACACGGGCGCAGGCGCTGAAGCAGGCGGCGGAGGCCATTGAGGCGTACCCGCCAGTAAAGGCTCTCATCGTTTCCGGCGACGCGCTGCCGGAGGCCCGCATCAAGGTCAAAACCCCCGGCAACGCACTGTACGCCAATTACAAAAAGCTGGCGGGAAAGGAAGGTAAATAGCAATGGCTCAATTAGGAGTACACGTTTTTGAACAGTCCACGTCCGTTCAGACGCCGAAGACGGCGGAGGTGAGCATCCCCTTTGTGGTGGGAACCGCGCCGGTTCAGTCTGCGGCAAAGCCTGCCAAGTCCAATATGCCGGTGCTGGTGACCAGCTGGGCGGAGGCGGTGGAGAAGCTGGGCTTTTCCTATGACTGGAAGAGCTACACGCTGTGCGAGTTCATGTATTCTCATCTCCAGCTTTTCGGGGCGCAGCCGGTGATTTTCTGTAACATCCTGGACCTGGACGCCATGAAAAAGGATGTGGAAGCGGCAGATTACACCGTGGCAGACCACAAGGTCATCCTGCCTATCGAGGCTGTGGCAGGGTCTATCCGGGTCAAGGTGAAGGAGGGCACGGGCGAGGCAGGCACAGAGCGGGAACTTGCGGCAGACGAGGACTACAGCGTCTTCTACGACCGGGACAGCACGGACACCTATGCGTGCATTGTGGAGCTGCTGGAGGATGGCGGCGCCTATGATGCGGCCGCAGTGAACATTGCCTACAGCACGGCAGACCCCCAGGCGGCCACGCTGGCCGATGCGGTGGAGGGTGTGGCTCAGGTGGATGCCTGCCTGACGGCGGTGGGCTTGGTCCCCGATCTCATCGCCGCCCCCGGCTGGTCTCATAATACTGTAGTAGCTGCCGTGATGGCCACCAAAGCGGCGGCCATCAACGGGCTCTTTAAGGGTAAGGCCGTGATCGATGTGGACAGCGGCGCAGGAGGCGTGACCGAATACTCCCAGCTCTCCGGCTGGAAGAACAAAAACAGCATGGTAGACCCGGATCAAATTCTCTGCTGGCCCATGGTGCAGCTTGGGGATTACCGCTTTCACCTTTCCACCCAGCTCTGCGGCCTGATGGCGACAGTGGACGCCGGGAACCGGGGCATTCCCTACGAATCCCCCTCCAACAAAAATCTGAAAATGGACGCCTGTGTGCTGGAAGACGGCACGCCGGTTCACCTCACATGGGATCAGGTAAATTTGATCGCCGGGAGCTGGGGCATTGTCACGGCGGTGAATTTCCTGGATTCCGGTTGGGTGGCCAAGGGAAACTACACCGCGTGTTATCCGGGCAATACGGACGTAAAGGATCAGTTCATTCCCGTGTCCCGGATGTTTGACTTCATCGGGAACACCCTGATCCGCACGTTCTGGTCTAAGCTGGACAAACCCATGACCCCGGCGCTGCGGGACAGCATTTTGCAGACCTGCAACATCTGGCTGGGCGGGCTCACCGGAGGCGGCTACCTCTACGGGGCGCGGGCGGAAATGCTGGCGGAGGAAAACCCGCTGACTTCCCTGCTGGACGGTATCATCACACTGCACGTCTACAACGCGCCGCCCGTTCCCGCACAGGAAATCGACTTTATTTTAGAATATGATGTCAGCTATATGGAAACGGCGCTGTCGGCGTAAGGAGGAATAGGACATGATCTACCCTAATGGACATATTGACTATTTATTGTACGAGAACGGAGGGGGACTGATTGGCATTGGCAAGGTGACAATGCCGCCCATCAAGTACAAAACCGTCACCGCCACGGGCGCAGCGCTGATGGGCGATGTGACGATTCCCCTGGCAAGCATGATTGAGGCCATGACGGTCAGCATCGATTTTTCCAGCGTGGCGGACGCCATCGTGCAGCTGGGCACCAACGAGTGGCACGACGTAGCCTTGTACCTGGCAGACCAGTATTTTGACGGCGAGGCGCGTAAGGAAGAGCTGGAATCGATTCGCTTTGAAATGTCCATCCGGCCCACGGAAATCAACCAGGGAACCATCCAGACGGCCAGCGCCGCCGACGCCTCCGGAACCTACAGCGTGTGCAGGTACACGGTGTATAAGAACGGGGCAAAGGTCATTGACATTGACCAGTTCAACCAGACCCACGAAATTAACGGGGTGGACAACGCCTCCCCGGTGCGGAAGGCTATGGGCATGATTTAACAATCGGGAAGCGGCCCTTTCACACGATGGAGGGGGCCGCTTGTCAAATTGCAGAAAGGAGCAAGGAATCCATGAGCAAGGAAAAGATGTTGGACATGGAGGGCGTGGCGCAGGATGCGGCGGCTGCGGAACAGGAGGCAGAGGAAGCCAAGCGCGAGTCGGAAATCAAAAGCTACACCCACACATTCAAGAGCCCATTCCAGTGGAAGGAGCGTGCGTTTGAAGCCTTGACATTTGATTGGACTGCGCTAAAGGGGCGAGATCACCTGGAAATCGAGCAGGAGATTCTGATGAAGGGCCGCACGCTGGTATCCCCGGCGTTTACGGGGGACTTCCTGGCGGGCATGGCGGCCAGAGCCTGCACCGAGCGAGACGAGAAGGGGAAGCGGATCATCGACGGGCAGGCGATCCTGGATATGCCCATGGCAGACTTCCAGGCGATCACGAGGAAAGCGCGGGGTTTTTTACTGCGTGCGGAGTGAAAGCCGAAAGGCTTTGGCTCCGGAAGCAATGTATTCTCCTGGCGCGGCATAACGGAGGATCCCCGCTGGATTACATGGACGAGCCGCTGGGTCAGTTCGGCGGGTGGATACAGGCCACCAATGAGTTAAACGAAAAGAAGTAGGTGCGAGGCGTGGCGCAGAAGCAGTATTCCTTTGATTTTGTTTTGAATGCCGTATTAAACGGCGGGTTTTCCGGCACATTCACCAAAGCGCAGCAGGAGTTTGTGCGGCTGGGTACGGAAATCAAAAACCTCCAGGCGATTCAGCGGGACGTGAAAGCCTATGAGAAGCAGGCGGCGGCGGTACAGAACACGGAAAAAAGGCTGGGAAATTTGAACCAGCAACAAGCGCTGCTCAGCAAGCAGATTGAGGAAACCAAAGGCTCTACCATCGCCTTGGAGCGGGAAGAGCTGAAACTTCAGCAGCGCATCGATAACACAAAGGTGGCGTTGGAGAAGCAAAATGCGCGACTGGACGAAACGAAGCATCGGTTGGACGCAGCGGGGATAAGCACATCCGACCTCGTGGGCAAGGATGCCGAGCTGACTGCCAGAATTCACGAGCTGACCGAAGAGCAGAAGAAAGCCGCAGAGGGAGCGAAGGAGTTTGGCAGCGTGGGAGCGCAGGCGATCGAGGCGGTGGGCGGCGCGATTGCCGGGGCCGGGATCGCCGGGGCCATGAAGGGAATCGCGGACGCTTACATGGAGTGTGTGGGAATCGCCGGGGACTTTGAACAGGCTATGTCCGCTGTGGAGGCAATCGCCGATTCCAACGCCTCGGAAATGTCGGCGCTGACGGCGCAGGCGAAGGAGCTTGGCGCGACAACCCGGTTTACCGCGCAGCAGAGCGCCAACGCGATGGAGTACATGGCAATGGCGGGCTGGGACGCGCAGGAAATGCTGTCCGGCATGAGCGGGGTAGTCAGCTTGGCAGCGGCAGCCAATGAGGATCTGGCGCAGGTGTCCGACATCGTGACGGATAATCTGTCCGCCTTTGGGCTGAAAGCATCGGATGCCGCGCACTTTGCGGACGTGCTGGCGGCGGCAGCGGCCAAATCCAACACCAATATCTCGATCATGGGCGAGACGTTCAAAAACTCGTCCTCCGTGGCGGGGGCGCTGGGATACAGCGTCGAGGACGTAGCGGTCATGGTGGGTCTGATGGCAAACAACGCCGTGAAGGGTTCCCGTGCCGGCACCGCACTGCGCAATATCTTCAATGGGCTGCTGGACGGCGTGACGCTGACGGCGGAGGCGTTCGGGGAACTGGACTACTCCGCCGTCAACTCCGACGGGTCGATGAAGGGCCTGATGGAAACGGTAAAGGACCTGCGGGGCTATTTTGATGAAATGACCGAGGCCGAGCGGGTCAACAACGCGATGGCGATTGCCGGGATGCGGGGATACAATGGCCTGCTGGCAATCCTGAATGCTACAGATGAGGACTTCCAAAGCCTGTATGCCTCGATTAACGGCTGTTCCGGGGCGGCGGAGCGGATGGCGAAGGTGAAACTGGACAATCTGAACGGCGACATAACCATTATGAATTCCGCCATGGAGGCGCTGCAAAGCACCATTGGGGAACAGTTTAATCCGGAGCTGCGGGAGCTGACCCAGCTTGGAACCGAGCTGCTGAACGGGGCAAATCAATTTATCCAGGAAAATCCGGCGCTGGCAAAAGGGATCATGGCCGGGGCAGCGGCTTTCGGAGTTATGGGGACTGCCATTGTGGGGGTCAACGCCGCACTGAAGGTCTTTCATGCGCTCAATCTGGCGGCGCTGTTCACGGGCCCGGCGGGCGTCCTGCTGGCTGTCGCGGCTGGAATTGCCGGTGTGACTGCGGCGGTGGTGGGCTTTGCAGAAGCAACGCGGGACGGCGGACAGGCGGTGCGGGAGCTGACCGAGGCGGCGCGGGAGCTGGACACGGCCATGGAGGAGGCGAAAGCCTCCTACGAGGACACCACGGCGTCCACCCTGGCGGCGGCTGACGTGGCGAGCCGCTACATTGACAAGCTGGAGGAAATGGGCGACGCGGCCCGGCTCTCCGACGAGGAACAGAAGCGGTATCAAAACACCCTGGCCCTGTTGCTCCAAGTCATGCCGAGCCTGTCCGACTGCATCAGCCAGACGGCGGACGAGTATGGGCGGACAACCTATGCCCTGAATACCACCACCGAAGCGCTCCGCGCCAACACTGAGGAATGGAAGCGCAGCGCCAAGGAGCGGGCTTACCAGGAGTACCTAAACTCCCTGATGGAGAAGTACAACGACGTCATGCTGGAGGCGGCGGAGAATGAAATCGGGCTGACCAGCGCGAAATATAAGCTGGAGGATGCCACCAAAAAGCAGGCAGCCATTACCGAGCGAATGGACGAGCTGTGGGCTGAGGCAAATGCGGAAGCGCAACGGCAGTATGAGGAATACGGGATACTGAAAAATGCCACGTGGTATCTCACCCAGGAATATTACAGCTTGGAAGCTGCGCTGTTTGATGTGGGCTACGAGATGCGGCAAGCGCAGGAGAGCGTCACGGCCCACGAAAGGGCTATTGCAAGGGACGAGGAAGCTGTGGCCGCCGCAGAGGCAGAAATGGAAGCGGCGGAAAAAGCGGCGCGTGGATTGCTCGACGCAATGGGCGATTTCGGGAAGGAACCAGAGGGTGTGGCGGCGGTACGGGAAGCGCTGGATGGCACGATGGAGAAAGTGCAGGAATTGACCGACGCATACAAGGAGGCTTACGAGGAAGCGGCGGTCAGCTTTTCCGGCCAGTTTGGATTGTTCGAGGAGGCAAGGGCGGACGCGGAGGCTACCGTGGAGGCCGCACAGGCCGCCTTGGACAGCCAGCTCGCGTACTGGCAGGGATATGCAGAGAGCATCCAGTTCCTCAAAGACCAGTCAGCGGAAAGTCTCAATCTGACACAGGAAAATTATGATGCACTGATGGCGTACATCAGGAGCGGAACGCCGGAGGCCGTGGCGCTGGCGGCGGACATGGTTGAAAAAATCAACAATGGAAACATCGAAGCAATTACCACATTGGGAAACACCGTGGGGGAAGTGAATGAGACAATAGACCAGGCCGCGCAGGATATGGCAGACTGGACCTCGGGGCTGACGGAGCAGATGGGGCAGCTCATCGACGATATGGAAGAGGAAATCGGGGCGCTGGATATGTCGGAAGAGGCTGCGGAGAGCGGGCGGGCAACCGTGCAGGCCTATATCAACCAGATGGCCAGTATGCTCCCGCAGGTGAGAGGAGCCTATGCGGATGTTGCGCGGGCCGCTTATCTCGTACTGTTCCCGGAGAAATACAGAAAGGACGTATGGTATGCAGGCGAGAATCGCGGCTATTCCAGCGGAACGGACAACGCTTTGCCGGGCTGGGCCTGGGTGGGAGAAAATGGGCCGGAGCTGATGCGGATGCACGGCGGAGAACAGATTCTTCCGAGCAGCGTTTCCAGGGAAGCGGTGGAAGACTACAGCGCGTATGTGCGGTATGTAGGCGGGAACCGCGGCTATGCCGGAGGAACAGACAATGCCTTGCCGGGATGGGCCTGGGTGGGAGAAGCGGGGCCGGAGCTGATGCGGATGCGCGGCGGGGGGCAGATTCTTCCGAGCAGCGTTTCCAGGGAAGCGGTGGAGAGCTATAGCGCATACACCCGGTATACCGCCGCCCAAGGCGTCCAGCCCGCCCGATCTTCCCTGGGGGTCGCGGGGGCAGGCGGCACGGTGGACAGGCCGAAGATGGATCTGCACTTCCACATCGAGGCCGGGGCGCTGCCGGAGACAGTGAACGCCTGGCAGAATTTCGCCAGCCGGGGGGAACTGAAAGCCGTCGTTCTGGAAGTGATGGAGGAAGCCGAGGCGGATAGGAAAAGGAGAGTGATGGGATGAGCGAGTACAAGACAGTCCAGGGCGATACTTGGGATGCTATCGCGTATCGGGAGCTGGGAAGCACCGACTATACGGATCAGCTTATCAGCGCGAATTTGGAACATGTGGGGAAGCTCCTGTTCCCAGCAGGGGTCGCGCTGCGCCTGCCGGAAATCATGGAGAAAACCAGCGAGAGCCTACCCCCATGGAAGCGGTAGCGAGGTAACGACATGGCAAAAAAGGTGCTGACTTTACGGAAATCGGACGCGACGAAAAAGAAATTGACCCTGCGGAAATCGGACGCGGCAAAAAGGGTACTGGCCCGGCGGACGTCGGTTGCGATTGTGTTCGGTGGGACGGACATCACCAGGGACATCCAGCCCCACTTGCTGAATCTGATTTACACGGATGACACGGACGACATGGCCGACGACCTGAAAATCGAAGTGCAGGATCGGGACGGAGTATGGCTGGAGAAGTGGTTGGCGGAGGCGGTGGAAGCCGCCGCGGGAGGCAAGCTGTCTATCAGTGCAGTAATCAAGCCGGCATATTGGAAGAAGGGCGGGAAACTGAAAACGGGGGCGTTTGAGCTGGACAGCGTGGACGCCTCCGGCCCGCCGGCCACGGTGACAATCAGCGCCTCCAGCCTTGCGTTTTCCTCCGGCCTGCGCCAGACCAAGAAATCCAGGGTGTGGCAAAATTACAATCTGCCCGGCATTGCATCGGAAATCGCGGTCGGCGGCGGCATGAAATGCCGGTATGAGGTCGGCACAAAACCGTCCTATGACCGGGTGGAGCAGACCAGGCAGAGCGACATTGAATTTCTGCGGAAGCTGTGCCGGGACGCCGGCATCTCCATCAAAGCCACAGACGGGGAGCTTGTGCTGTATGACCAGGCGGAATATGAGGCGAAAGCAGCCGTCCTTACCATCGAGAAGGGAGCAAAGGGCGGATACATCAAGTACAAGCTGCACTCCGGCTCGGCGGATGCCAAGTATTCCAAATGCCGGGTTCGCTGCGTGGATCCGAGTACCGGGAAGTGCATCGAAGGGACGGCGGAGGACGAGGATGTTTCCGGGGATCAGTGCCTGGAGGTGAGGGCCAAGGTCAGGAGCGTGGGAGAAGCCAAGGCATTGGCAAAGAAACGCCTGCGCCTGCACAACAAACTGGCGAAAACCGCCACATTTACCCTGCCGGGGGATGTGGGGCTGGTGGCGGGAGTCACGGTTCGGCTCAAAGGTTGGGGCGGCTGGGACGGGAAATACATCGTTACCAGGGCGATCCATACGGTGGGCGGCGGCGGATACACCACGCAGATCAGGATACGGAAGGTGCTGAATTATTAGGGGGGGATTACAGATGGAGGAGATTGTGCGGGAGGGAAAAGTGACCGCAGTAAACGAAGGAAAGCATATTGCCAAGGTGTGGTTCGATGCGCTGGAAATCGAATCGGACTGGATGCCTGTGCTCATCAATCAGGACCGCATCGGGTCTGCCGTGGCGGATCGGGATGAAACACAGTGGACGGAGCTGGAAACCGAGTGGGAGGGGACGAGAGACGGGGAGCCGGACTACGCGGATCACAAGCACAAGCTGGTGATCAAGCCGTATATGCCAAAGGTGAACGATCTGGTGCTGGTGCTCTGCTTCCCCATGCTGGATGGGGACGGGGTGATTTTGGGAGGTGTAAGGCCGTGGCGCTGATTGGCTATCTGGGGAAAAGCGCGGGAAACGGGATTTCCTTTGTGGTATCCCGCGAGGTCTTCCGCACGCCGAAAAATTTGAAGTGGAGCGGGTCGGCCCGGTATGCCACCCACCAGCGGCATGGCACCTATGCCCTCACCGAGTTTACCGGGATAGACCCGAGCCGCTTTTCGTTTGACATCCTTCTGACGGCGGAAATGGGCGTGAACCCGTTGAAAGAGGTCGCCAAGATTGGGAACTACGAGCAGGACGGCGAGGCGCTGGGGCTGGTCATAGGAGGGAAAGCATACGGGAAATATCGCTGGAATATCCAGAGCCATGAAGTCAAGATAGAGTATACCGACGAGGCCGGGCGTATGTACGCGGTGGAGGTATCGGTGGAGCTCCTGGAATACCGGAAAGGGGCAGACCAGAACACCAGTAGAGCGGCGCAGACCAAAGCGGCAGCCAAAACGACAATCCAAGTGCCGGTTTCAGCGGCGCCCGGGCCCGGAGGCGGGTCTGGCGGAACAGCCTACACCGTCAAGAAGGGAGACAACCTCTGGACGCTTGCCAAACGATTCTACGGCAGCGGCGCGGACTACACCAAAATCTATGAGGCAAACCGGGAGACGATAGGGAACAATCCGAACCTGATCTATCCGGGGCAGACATTCACCATACCGGGATAAGGGGGAAGCGACAATGGAATACACCGTTTCGGCTGCGGACCTTGCGAATATCCAGCTGAAGGAAGAGGATCGGGTAAGGGAAATCCTACGAAACGTGGCCGTGATTCTGGCGACGCCCAAGGGCAGCGTCCCCATGTACCGGAGCTTTGGGCTGGACATGAGCTTCCTGGACAAGCCGATGAACACTGCGAAAAACATGGCCGTTATCCCGGTGCGGGAGGCAATCGAGGAATGGGAGCCGCGCGCGGAATACAAGGATATAAACCTGTTCTTTGACCCGTCCAATCCGGGGAAGCTGGCCTTTACTGTGCAAATCGAAATCAAGGCAGGTGATTCAGCGTGAGCCGAGGGGCGGAATACAAGTTTATCCCCACGGACCCGGAGGACATCATTGTCT
>JAAVYW010000059.1 GCA_022791315.1 Oscillospiraceae bacterium
ACCAACACAATCGAGAGGAGGCCACATCCTTCATGAACAAGAGTATAACACAAGACATGGCCTATAGGCAATCCCTAATGAAATATGCGGAGAAATACGGGGTCAGCCGTGCCAGCCGGAAGTACAACAGGAACCGGTCTTATATCTACTTCTGGCGGGCCCGCTGGGATGGAAGCGTGGAGTCCCTCGCTTGCCAGTCCAGACGTCCTCACAGCCATCCAAACCTCTCTTTGTCCACTCCCCAGAGTAAGCTGCCTGGAAGGCCCCTCACTCTTCTACTGTGTCACCACTGGCTTCCCGTCCTTATCCAACAGCGGGGTAAAACCCGCCGCATTGCCGTTCCGGTGAAACACATAGTTGACACCTGTTTCCGTGTCAACCCAGATTTCCATGACATCAACAGTTCCTTGGCTATAGACTTTTTGAAAACGCTTCACAGCGATTCCCCCTTTTTCATTTTTGATGGATGATTCTACCGCCTGTAATTCCTCCAGTATTGCCAGAAAGAATAACCGCACCAGGCGAAGAGGACGAGGTAAACGGCAACCTGAGCCCAGAGGATTAGGGCGAGGACATAATTGGCAGGATAGGGGAACTGGCTCTGGAGCCAGGCCTGTGGGAGGATGCAGAGGAAGAGGATAAACAGCGGCAAAAGACGGCGCTTTGTCACCCGGCGAATCAGGTCCAGGCGGGACTCGTCGTCGCCAAAAATCTCCTCCGGGCCGTTCATGGCCGAGACAGGCTTGCGGAAATAGCTGTATCCCCAGAAGGTTTGGATATACTCCCAGCCGCAGTCCGAAAATATTTGGAGGTATTCCGCCCCCTGGTTTTCCAGGGGATAGTCCAGCTGATACACCACATCCTCCGGCGGGCAGGAGACAAAGTGGTAGAGGCCCAGGCCTGTGACACGGGTGAACTTCCAGCCCGCCTGGTGCTGCTGCCGGAGATATGCCTCCTCCTGTTTCCATTGAGGGATTGTGAAAAGGTGGAACTCTGTTTTCTGATTCCACATTATCCTTGCACCTCCATCATATTGCGGTAGAGCCGCTCAATCCGCTTGGTCTCCCAGTCCAGCACTTGACGGCCCAGGTCGGTAATCTGATACAGTTTGCGCTTCTCCTCTTCCCGGACAAAGCAGATGAGGCCGTCCCGCTCCATCTTGGCCAGGCTGCCATACATCGTGCCGGGGCTCAGGCGGATTTCCCCGCCCGTGAGCTCCTCCACCTGTTGGACAATCCCATACCCGTGCTTCTCCTCCTGGAGGCACAGCAGGATGTAAAACCCGGTCTCTGTCATGGGGACATACACTTTCCGAATATGCGCATCCATCCACAAGCACCCCCTTCTAGGACAGAAAATATATCGAGCTGCGATATATCGAAATTAGTATAGCACTGCGATATAGATTTGTCAAGCTCTTGTCGCTGCTCCTGGCCTTTTCAAAACCCGTGCAGTCAAAAAGAGAAGGGCCGAAGCCCTTCCCTTTTCCCATCGCGTGTTATTTTTTCCCGTCCCAGAGGGCGGCAACGGCGCAGCCGAAGACCGCCAGCAGGCCCGCTGCCGCCAGGAAGCAGGCCTGGGCCCCCGCCCCGGAGAGGGCGGCGGAGGCAAAGAGGAAGCCCATCTCCAATAAGTTGCCCCCCATACTCATGGCCGAGAGGATGGCGGCCCGGTTTTCCCCCTGGCCCAGCCGGTCAATGTACTTGTTTTCCAGGCTCTCCAGCAGGAACCCCGGCACAGCCAGCGCCAGGGGAAGCAAGAGCATGACGGGCAGAACCAGGGCACGGGCGCTACTCACTGCAAAGAGGGCCATTAGCCCCGCCGAGAGCAGCACGCTCCCCAGCATCAGCGGGCGGCGGCGAGCGGGCGGCGCCTTTTCCAGGATGCGCTCCGCCAGCATCTGCACCAGGGAATAGCCCAGGATGAGGGGGGAGAGCCAGGCCTCGTCCAGCCCCAGGGCCTGCAATTTATCGGCATAAAAGAAGTTGATGAGCAAAAACGCCAGGGAAAACCCCGCTGCCAAAAGGGTAAAGAGCGCCATGCGGCCGTCCCGCAGCAGCGGGAGCGGGCTGGCCGGCCTCTGCCCTGCCCCGGTTGGCCCCGGCCCCTGGGCAAGGCCTGCGGCGCAGGGGATGCCCGCTCCACAGGCCAATGCCGTGGCAGCCAGCAGGGCCGGGATGCCGCCAAAGCGGTAGAGCACTGCATAACACAACGTGCTGAGGAAAAAGCCCGCCGTGCCAAAATTAGCCGCCTTCGCCATCCGGGCCGGATAGCGCTCCGGGCCGCTGACGCTGTAGAGATAGGCCTCCAGCGTGCCGGAGAGGAGGCAGGAGGAGAGGCCCTCCACCACTGCCTCCAGGAAAAACAGGGGCAAGCTGCGGCAGAGAAAGGCCGCCAGCAGCAGGACGCGGGAGGCGAGGGAGAGGGCCTGCGCCAGCAGCAGCGTGCGCCGGCAGCCAATCCGGTCGGTGAGCAGCCCAGTGGGAAGCTCAAAGAGCAGAACCGTGAGGGACAGCACCGCCTGCAACAGAAAAAACCAGGACAGCGGCACCCCTGCCTGGGTGCGCACCAGCAGCGCCACCGGCGCGAAAAAGACCAGGCCATTGCAAAAGGATAACAAGTCAAGTCTGTCAATGCGTTTCAAGGAAAACCCTCCAAAATCTAAAATGGTGTGTTTTGGAGGGGCTGCTAAATGGGCCTGTGGGGGAAGGGCATCGCCGGCACGCTCGCTTTCTTCGGTGGATTTTGCAAAGGGACAGACTTGACTTATCCTATTCTACTATTTCGTTTTCACATAGGAGCAAAAGCGGCTATAAGAGGCATCCCACAGGGCAGTGTCCTGGGGCTCGAAGCGGCGGACAGGGAAAGAGCGGGCAATTACCCGGCGCATCTCCCCCAGCCCGGAGACCTCCCCCGCCGCCTGGAGGCACACGGCGATATTGCCCAGTACTGTGGCCTCAATGGGCCCCGCCATAACGGGGAGGCCGCAGCTGTTGGCGGTGAGCTGGCAGAGGAAGCCGTCCTTGGTGCCGCCCCCCACCATGTGGATGGCCCGGTAGTCCCTCCCCGTGGCCTGCACCAGGCTCTCCAATACGTAGCGGTATTTAAAGGCCAGGCTCTCGTAGATGCAGCGCATGATTTCCCCCCGGCTCTCGGGGACAGGCTGCCCCGTGCGGCGGCAGAACTCCTGCACCCGGGCGGGCATGTCCCCCGGCTTGACAAAGAGGTCGTCGTCCGGGTCCACAAAGCTGCGGAAGGCGGGGGCGGCCAGGGCCTCCTGTTCCAGGGAAGCATAGCTCACCTGCTCTCCCCGGCGTTCAAAGGTGCGCTTGGCCTGCTGGATGAGCCACAGGCCCATGATATTGCGCAGATAACGGATAGTGCCCCCGTATCCCCCCTCGTTCGTCATATTCATCTGGCAGGACTGGGGGGTGAGTACAGGCTCCGCCAGCTCGGTGCCAAAGAGGGACCAAGTGCCGCAGCTGATATAGATAAAACCCTCTTCCTCCGCAGGCACAGCCACCACGGCAGAGGCGGTGTCATGGCAGCCCACAGCCACCACCTTGGCCTTGGGGGCGCCGAGCTCGGCGCAAATCTCGCCGCTGAGGGAGCCGATAACCCTGCCAGGCTGCACAATAGGGCAAAAGAGCCTCTGGGATACCCCGGCGGCAGCCAGCACCGCTTCGTCATAGCCCCTTGTGGCGGCGTTCAGCAGGGCGGAGGTAGAGGCGATAGTGTATTCGTTGTACTTCTCCCCTGTGAGGAAGAAGTGGAACAAATCGGGGATAAAGAGCAGCTTGTCGGCCCGTTCCAGCAGCTCGGGGCGGTTTTGGGAGAGCCAAAAGAGCTGGAACACGGTGTTAAAGTTCAGCAGCTGGATACCGGTTTTCCCATAGAGCGCCTCCCGGCCCATCCGGGCAAAGAACTGCTCCGGCACGCCGTCGGTGCGGGCGTCCCGGTAGTGCACCGGGTTTTCCAGCAAGCGCCCCTCCCTGTCAATGAGGCCAAAGTCCACCCCCCAGGTGTCAATGCCCAGGTAGTCAAAGCCCCCGGCCAGGGCAGCCTTGCGAATCCCCTCTTTCATCTCCCAGAACAGGCGGAGGACATCCCAGTACAGCGTCCCGTTTACCTGCACCGGCTCATTGGCAAAGCGGTGGATTTCCTCCATCGTGATAGCGCCGTCCTTGAGCTGCGCCAGCATGGCCCGCCCGCTGGAGGCCCCATAGTCAAACGCCAGTATCCGCGTCATGTTGTTTGCTCCTTTTTCTCAAGTATAGGGAGCGCCCCAGGCTTTGGGGCGCTCCCTAGCATCCGGTTTTTAGGCCATGATTTCGCCGTTTTTATCAAAGAGGGGCAGTTCCTTTAAGTAGATGAGGTCATCCCGCTTGGCGGCGTCCCCCTCGGCCAGCACAGCCATGCGCCCGGCAATATTGCCGCCCGCAGCTTCCACCAGCTTTTCCAGCGCCTCCAGGGATTCCCCGGTGCTGATAACATCGTCCACAATCAGCACCTTGCGTCCCCGCAGCAGGCCCACCTCCCGGTCGCCCAGGCAGAGGGTCTGTTCCTTAGCAGTGGTGATAGAGCGCACATTCACTGTCACCACGTTGTCCATATATACCTTTGGCGCCTTGCGGGCCACAATATAGTCGTTTTGCCCGGCCTGGCGCGCCATCTCATAGAGCAGCGGGATGCCCTTGGCCTCGGCGGTAATCATAATGTCGTGTTCCGGGGCCAGCTTCAGCAGATCCGCCGCGCAGGCCCTGGTGATTTCCACGTCGGAGAACATGATAAAGGCCGCGATATAGAGATTATCCGACACCTTGCACAGGGGCAGCTCCCGTTCCAGCCCTGCGATTTCCATGGTATAAGACCGCTTCAAGTTCATTCCTCCCAAGTTTTGCCCTCATCCCAGGGCCGTTGTCATTTGTCTCTATTTTAGCACAAGAATCCCCGCAAAACAAGGCAGAAAGTGTCAAATTTACAGGTTCCGGAGCATTTACTTTTTGAGCCTTTCCAGTATAATGGGAGTAGCCAGTGGCTTGCCCCAGATTAAGCCACGACGCCACCTGCCATATTTTATCTTTGAGGAGAGGGCCTTATGAAAGAAAAACTCATTCAATTCTTTAAGCGGGAAACGGTGCTGTGTGCGGCGTTTCTCCTCGCCGTTGTCTCCCTGTTTTTTGTCCCCCCGGACAGGGAATATCTGGATTATGTAGATTTCCGCACGCTGTCTATCCTGTTCTGCCTGATGGGCGCCATGTCGGGGCTGCAAACATGCGGCGTGTTTGAGTGCGCGGCGCAGGCCCTCCTGGGGCGGGTGAAGCGGGCCTGGCAGCTGGTGCTCACCCTGGTCCTGCTCTGTTTCTTTTCCAGCATGCTGGTGACAAACGACGTGGCCCTCATCACCTTTGTGCCCTTTACCCTCATTGTCCTGGGGATGGTTGGGCCAGAGGCCAAAGGGCCGCTGCTTGTCCCCACCGTGGTGTTGCAGACCATCGCCGCAAACCTCGGCAGCATGCTGACCCCCATCGGGAACCCGCAGAATCTGTATCTGTACGGCAAGTCCGGCCTCTCCCTGGGGGCCTTTGTCCTCTTGATGCTGCCCTATACCCTGGTCTCGCTCTTTCTCCTCCTCATTTGGAGCCTGTTCCAGGCCAGGGCCTGCCGTGGGCCGGTGCAGGTCTCCTTTGCCCAGCGGGCAAAGCTCTCTGGGCATGGTCCCCGGCTGGCTGCCTACAGTGCCCTCTTTGTGCTGAACCTGCTAACCGTGGCTAGGGTCATCCCCTACGGCGTGGCCCTTGGCGTAACTGCCGCTGCCCTGTTCCTGGCAGACAGAACCATTTTCCGCCGCATCGACTACAGCCTGCTGCTGACGTTTGTGGGGTTTTTCATTTTCATCGGCAACCTCGGGCGGCTCCCGGCCTTTTCCCGGATGCTGCAACAGATTGTCTCGGGCCATGAGATTTTGGCAGGCGTAGCGGCCAGCCAAATCATCAGCAATGTCCCGGCAGCGCTGCTGCTCTCCGGGTTTACAAGGGACTTACCCGCCCTGGCCGTCGGTGTCAACCTGGGCGGGCTCGGGACGCTGATTGCCTCTATGGCAAGCCTGATTTCCTACAAACTCCTTGTGCGGGAGGAAGGCCAAGTGAAGGGCAGGTACTTCCGGTATTTCACCGTGGCAAACCTCTGCTTCCTGGCAATCCTCCTGGCCTTTGCACTGGTTTGGCGGGGCTGAACCAGTGCAAAGGCAGCAAAAAGCAGGGGCCCATTAGAGGCCCCTGCTTTCTTTCTAAAATTTAGGCAACCAGGAAGAACTTCAGTAAGAAGATAGCCGAGAGCACGTAGGTGAGTACCGAGACGTCCTTGGCCTTGCCGGAACAGACCTTGATAACTGTGTAGGAAATCAGGGCCAGCCCAATGCCGTGGCCGATGGAGCCGGAAATGGGCATTGCAATCAGCATGATGGCAACCGGCAGCAGCTGGGTCATGTCGTCAAAGTCGATTTTCTTCAGGTTGCTGAGCATCAGCACGCCCACATATACCAGCGCCGAAGAGGTGGCAGCGGCAGGGATAATGGCCGCAATGGGGGCGATGAACATGCAGGCCAGGAACAGGATACCGGTGGTGAGGGCGGTGAGGCCAGTACGGCCGCCCGCTTCCACGCCTGCGGCAGATTCCACGAAAGTGGTGACAGTGGAAGTACCGGTGACAGAACCGGCCAGAGTACCCACGGCGTCAGAGAGCAGGGCCTCTTTCATCTTGGGCATGCTGCCGTCCTTGTTCAGCATCCCGGCCCGGGAGGCAGTGCCCACCAGGGTGCCGATGGTGTCAAACATGTCAATGATGCAGAAAGTAATCACCAGGGTGATGACCGTAAACCAGCCAATCTCCACAAAGCCCTGGAAGTTCAGCTTAAACAGGGTGGTCTGGGCCATGTCGCCGAAGGGAGGCAGGAAGGAGGCGGTTTTCAGGGACTCAAAGGGGTTGGTGCCCAGGAAAATTGCCTGGCCCGCCCAGTGAATCACAGAGGCCACCAGCATGCCGATGAGCACAGAGCCCTTCACCTTCTTGTGGGACAGCGCCACAATCACAAACAGGCCGATGAACATCGTGACAACCGAGAGTACCATGGCGGAATAGCCGGAGCCCATGTTGCTCTTTGCCAGGCTGGGGGTCAAAGCGCCGAAGAAATCCCGCATCATGAAGAAGGGGCCGCCGTTCTCGGAATAGATGCCCGCGTTGGAGCCAATCCCGATGTTCATCAGCATCAGGCCGATGGCCGGGCCAATACCCAGGCGCACACCCAGGGGGATGGCCTCCACGATTTTTTCCCGGATGTTGAAGATGGAGAGCACCAGGAACACCAGGCCCTCAATAAAGATGATAACCAGCGCCGCCTGGAAGGAAGCCACATAGGTCATACCGGTGAGGCCCACGATATTCGCCACCACGATGGCAAAAAAGCTGTTGAGGCCCATGCCGGGGGCCATGGCAAAGGGCTTGTTGGCTAAAAATGCCATGACAATGGTGCCGATAGCCGAGGCAATACAAGTGGCCAGGAACACGCCGTTCCACAGCTCCTGCCCCTCCGCGCCGAAACCGGTGAGCAAGTTGGGGTTTAAGGCGATGATGTAGGCCATCGTCATGAATGTGGAGAGACCGGCCACAATCTCGGTGCGTACTGTGGTGCCGTTCTCTTTGAGCTTGAATAGTTTCTCCATTAACTCTCTCCTCCTAAAGGTTTAAATTAGGAAAGCCAAACACAACCCCCACTGCTTTTCATTGGAGCGATGTGTCCGGCACAAAGATATTTTATCGCAGATTAACAAAATGTACAAGAGATATTTACAAAATGTCCAAACTTTGGCTATCTACCAAAATTTTCTGGATAAGTTTTAGATATTTTTACAGATTTTGACATACTCCTCCCTAGCCCGCTATTTCTTTTGACGATTCCCTCCCCTACAGGAGAAAGGCCAAGCCAACCGGCTTGGCCTTTCTCCTGTAGGGCCGCGGCTCTCTGGTGGGCTGCGGCGTTGGTTTTGGGCGGCCTCACGCAAAGCTCTGGCCCTGCCCGCTGTACTTCTTATCCACCAGGTCATACACCCCGCACAGCAGCATGATGACCCCCTGTACCCGGTGGGGCTTCACCCGGTAGCGGCCCCGTTCGGGGCCCTCCTCCACCAAATCCGCCGCCGTCAGGGGGCGCAGATGGTGGTACACCTGCCCTGTGGAGCCAAAGCCGCATTCCTCCACCAGCTCGGCCACTGTCCGCGCTCCCCGCAGCAGGGCTCCCAGCAGGGCCATCCGCTCCCGGCTGCCCAGGGAACGCAGCACCTCCCCTGCCGTGCCGTCCTCCAGCAGGGCCAGCAGGCAGCCGGTGTCAATGTCCTCCCGTACCCAGGTGGACTGTTCCCCTGCCAGGGCAAAGACCCCTGTGTAGGCCACCCCGCCGCTGCTCCTCTGCCCGCCCGCCCGGTCTTCCAGCCGGTCCAGCACCCGCAGCAGGTCGGCATCCTCTGTCGTCCTGTGCCGGCTCTTTGACATCTTGGCAATCTCCCCTGCCCACACCGGCTTTGTGTCCCACAGTTCCTCCTCCGCTTTCTGCGGCATGGCCTCCAGCAGCCCCTGCACCTGGGCCCGCAGCTCGTCCAGCTCTTTTCCATAGTCCCGTTCTGTCATTTTGAATCTCTCCTTTTGATTTTTACGTAATTACGTAATATCATAATATCAGAAAAGGATTCCACTGTCAAGGGCTATCCGCAGCTTTTTATTCCTGCTGGGAAAACAGGGCGTACTTGTTGGCAAAGGCCTGGAAGGCTTTCTTATACTCAGGGCTCTCGTTGCGCAGGGTGCGCAGGGACTCGTGGAGGTTCAAATCCCGGTGGGCCAGTTCCATCACGCAGCCTGCGATGTTGGAGCAGTGGTCGGAGGTGCGCTCCAGGTCGGTGAGCAGGTCAGTCCACACAAAGCCCGCGCCCATGGAGCACTCCCCGCTCTGCAAACGGCGGATGTGCCGGGTGCGCAGCTGTTCTTTCAGCTGGTCGATAACCTGCTCCAGGGGCTCCACCAGGGCAGCGGCCTGGGGGTCGTTTTGCAGGAAGGCGTCCAGCGAGAGGTTCAGAATCCGCCGCACTGCCCGGCGCAGGGTGTTCAGCTCCTCCTCGGCCTGGGGGGAGAAGCGCAGGTTCTTGGCCTGCAACTCCCTGGCCGATTGGGTGAGGTTCACAGCGTGGTCGGCAATCCGCTCAAAGTCGCCGATGACCTTCAGCAGCCCGGCAGCCTCCCCGCTGTCGGCAGCGCTGAGGGGCAGGGCGCTCACCCGTACCAGGTAAGTGCCCAGGGCGTCCTCGGCCCGGTCCGTCTGTTCCTCCTTCTGCTTCACCGATTCCGCCCGCCCGGGAGAGTAGTCCTTTACACAGCCTAGGGCCTCCTCCAGGGCCTCCCCGGCAATGCGGGCCATCTCCGCCGCGGCATCGCGGCAGCGCTCCAGGGCAATGGCAGGGGTGGCCAGCAGGCGTTCGTCCAGCCAGGTCTGCTCCTCTGTCTCCTTTTTCCCCTCCGGCACCAGGCGGCACACCAGCTTTTCCAAAAAACCGGCCAGGGGCAGCAGCAGCAAGGTGCACAGCACATTAAAGGCCGAGTGGGCAAAGGCAATGCCCGGCAGCCCGGCAGGCTCTGCCAATACCATCGGCTGGAAGGCGGCCTTGATAATCCAAAACACACCCAGGTAGGCCCCTGAGCCGATGACATTGAACAGCAGGTGCACCATGGCGGCCCGCTTGGCGTTTTTGCTGGCCCCGATAGCCGAGAGCATGGCAGTGACACAGGTGCCGATATTCTGCCCCATGATGATGGGGATGGCCGCCCCGTAGGAGACCTGCCCTGTCACCGCCAGCGCCTGCAAAATCCCTACCGAGGCCGAGCTGGACTGCAATAGCGCCGTCAGCAGCGCCCCGGCCAAGAGCCCCAGTAAGGGGTTGTCAAAGAGCAGAAAGAGGCTGCGGAACGCCGGGGATTCCCCAAGCCCCGCCACTGCGCCCGACATGGTCTCCATCCCGGTCATCAGGGTGGCAAAGCCCAGCAGGATAACCCCAGTGTCCTTGCGCTTGGTGTTTTTCCCAAACTGGGTGCAGATAATGCCGATGAGGGCCAAAATAGGGGTAAACGAACTGGGCTTGAGCAGCTTAAGCACCAGGCTCCCCCCGCCCACCCCTGCCAGGCTCAAGAGCCAGGCGGTGACAGTGGTGCCCACATTGGCCCCCATAATCACATAAATGGCCTGCCGCAATGCCATCAGCCCGGAGTTTACAAAGCCCACCACCATCACCGTGGTGGCCGAGGAGCTCTGGATTACCGCCGTGATGCCCAGCCCGGTGAGCAGCCCTGCCCACCGGCTCCCTGTCAGCTTGCCCAGCAGGGCCCGCAGCCCGTCCCCTGCCCTGCGCTCCAAGGCCTGCCCCATCAGGTTCATGCCAAAGAGAAACAGGCAAAGCCCCCCGATTAAAGTGAGTACGTCAAAAATGTCCATCCGCATACGCTCCCTTCCCGGATTTACCGGCTTATCCATCTCATCTTATCCAACGTCTCGATTCTACCAAAAGAAGATAAAATTCACGACCAGTTTCGGGTAAAAAACAGGTAAATCTTTCTGCACTAACAGCATGCGCCGGGAGACAGAAAAAAATACCGGAAACAGGAGAGTCTGCATCCCATTTTCTCACCTTAACTCTCTTCTTTGGACACCCTCTTTTCTGTTTTCATATTGACTTCTAAGAGGAATTAGTATAATATAAAATTAGTATTTATATGGAGAGATTTATAATGAAAAAAATTATATTTAATATAAATAAAATTGAAATAGAAAATGTATTATACCTAATGGATATTTATTTATCTGAATGGGAACATAGAGATGAATTATTATGGAAGCAAGTTTTTAAGTATTTTTACGCAACGCTTATTGTCCTATTTTTGCCCAATTTAGCTTCGTTTTTAAACGTTGATTTGCCTGCTTTTCCTCAAATACTTTTTCCCATTGTTGCGCTCATTCTGTCTCTTGTGTTTTTATATGTTTCTATTGGCTATTCCAAAAGGCTGGAGGCTAGTGGAAATACATATCAAAAACTTATTAATTTATTGCCAGAGGAATTGCAGAGGGTCTCCGTCTCAAGTTCTAGTATTAAATTTGGGAAATTTTTTAGTAAGCGCATGAGTATTGTGATTTGTATATTAATGTTTCTTGGCCTCTTTTGTCTATCTATTATAATGATTATATATTATTTCTCTACTTTTACAAATTAAACCTATAATATTTTTTAATGTGTAAACGCCCGCACCTATCTCTATGGCTTCCACTCCTTTTGGTACCTGCCGGAATAGAAGAAAGCGCGCAGAAAAGGCGCAGGCAAAATGCCTGCGCCTTTTTGAGTTGTGATTTGCGGGGGATTAGTACATCCCGCCCATGCCGCCCATCCCAGGGGCAGCGGCCGCAGCTGCGGGGGCCTCTTCCTTGATGTCGGTCACCAGGGACTCAGTGGTGAGAATCATGGAGGCCACAGAGGCGGCGTTCTCCAATGCGGAACGGGTCACCTTGGTGGGGTCAACGATACCGGCGGGAATCATCTCCACATAGGTCTCGTTGGCAGCGTCAAAGCCGTAGCCCACTTTTCTGGAACGCTTGATTTTGTCGATGATGACAGAGCCGTCCAGCCCGGCGTTGGCGGCAATCTGACGGACCGGCTCTTCCAGTGCCTTCAGTACAATCTTTACGCCGGTCTTCTCGTCGTCCTGGCAGGAGGGGAGCATTCTCTCCAGCGCGGGGATGGCGTTAATCAGCGCCACGCCGCCGCCGGCCACAATGCCCTCTTCCACAGCGGCCTTGGTTGCAGCCAGGGCGTCCTCAATGCGCAGTTTCTTCTCCTTCATCTCCACTTCCGTGGCAGCGCCTACGCGGATAACCGCCACGCCGCCGGAGAGTTTCGCCAGGCGTTCCTGGAGCTTCTCCTTGTCAAACTCGGAAGTAGTGGTGGAAATCTGGGTGCGAATCTGGGCCACACGGGCCTTGATGGCCTCGCTGTCCCCAGCGCCGCCCACGATGATGGTGTTTTCCTTCTGTACCTTGACCTGATGGGCCCGGCCCAGCTGCTCCATGGTAGCAGATTTCAAATCCAAGCCAATCTCCTCGCTGATGACAGTACCGCCGGTGAGGGTGGCAATATCCTGGAGCATTTCCTTTCTCCTGTCGCCAAAGCCAGGGGCCTTGACGCCTACGCAGGTAAAGGTGCCCCGCAGCCGGTTCACCAGCAGGGTGGCAAGGGCCTCGCCCTCGATGTCCTCAGCGATGATAACCAGCTTCTGGCCGGACTGGACAATCTGCTCCAGCAGGGGCAGCAAATCCTGGATAGCGGAAATCTTCTTATCGGTGATGAGGATGAGGGCCTCGTCAATCACAGCCTCCATCTTCTCGGTGTCGGTCACCATGTAGGGGGAGATGTAACCCCGGTCAAACTGCATGCCCTCCACCACATCGCTGTAGGTCTCGGCAGTCTTGGACTCTTCCAGGGTAATCACGCCGTCGGCAGTGACTTTCTCCATGGCGTCGGCAATCAGGGTGCCCACGCTCTCGTCGCTGGCGGAGATAGCGGCCACACGGGCGATATCAGAGGAACCGGAAACCTTCTTGGAGTTCTCCACCACAGAGGCCACCGTAGCGGCCACAGCCTTCTGGATGCCCTTCTTAATGCCCATGGGGTTAGCCCCGGCAGCCACGTTTTTCATGCCCTCGCGCACCAGCGCCTGGGCCAGCAGGGTGGCGGTGGTGGTGCCGTCGCCGGCGGCGTCGTTGGTCTTCACAGCGACTTCCTTCACCAGCTGGGCGCCCATGTTCTCGAATTCGTCTTCCAGCTCAATCTCCTTGGCGATGGTGACACCGTCATTGGTGATGAGGGGGGAACCGAACTTTTTGTCCAGCACCACATTGCGGCCCTTGGGGCCCAGGGTGATTTTCACGGTATCAGCCAGCTGGTCCAGGCCTCTCTGCAAGGCCTTTCTCGCGTCCTCCGAATAGATAATTTTCTTAGCCATGGTTTTAGCCTCCCAAACTTATTTCAAAGATAGGTATCCTTATTCTACAACAGCCAGGATGTCAGCCTGCCGCACGATGGTGACAGTCTCCTCGTCCACCTTGACCTCCGTGCCGGAATACTTGCTGGTGATAACCTTGTCCCCCACCTTGACATACATTTCAATCTGGTTCCCGTCCACCATTCCGCCGGGGCCCACAGCCACTACTTCGGCCACCTGGGGCTTTTCCTTGGCGCTTCCCGCCAGGATGATGCCGCTTTTCGTAGTCTCCTCGGCTTCCACCATTTTAATTACAACACGGTCTGCCAAAGGTTTGATTGTCATGGTAAAACATCCTTTCCTTATTTTGAATGGAATCCATCAACTCATTTAAATTAGCACTCCCTATTCTCGAGTGCTAATACCTATTCTAATCATTTTTCCAGAAAAATCAAGCCCTTTTGGCTGATATTTTAAAAATTTTCCTGATTTTACAATCTGATTTCTTTTCATTCACAAATTAGATACAATTGGGGAGCCGTTTTTCCCTTTCGATTCCCCTCCCCTGGGAGGCAAAGGGCGCAGAAAAGCCCAGGCTTGCCAGCCCAGGACTTTTTGCGCCGCCCCATCTGCTTTTCCCTATTCCAGCCCCGAAATACTGGGGAAATACCGGAAATAGGCCTTTCCCAAAATCTTCTCCCGGGAGACAAATTTGTTCTCCCAAAACCGCGCGTCCAACGACCCGTTGCGGTTGTCCCCCATCATAAAGTAACAGCCCTCCGGCACTTCATAGGGCCCAAAGCTGTCCTCCGGCTCGCCGTAGATGTAGGGCTCCTCCAGGGGCTCGCCGTCGATATACACTACCCCGTCAATCCCCTGGATAGTCTCCCCCCCCTGGGCAATGATGCGCTTGATGTAGAGCTCGGACTCGTTGTCCGGGTTATAGAAGACCACAATGTCCCCCCGTTCCGGCGGGCGGAAGTAGTAGGGCACCCGCAGGGCCATCACCCGGTCGCCGGGTTCAATGGTGTCGGTCATGGAGCCGGTGGGCACGGTCACGTTCACCACCACAAATTGGGTCAGCAGCACAAAGAGGATAACCGCCCCCAGCAGGGTGCGTATCCAGCTGAAGAGCTCCTTTTTCCAGTCCTTCCCCGGCCTGCCTTTGTCTGCCTCCGGGGGCTGCATAGGGTCAATTTTTTCCATCCGTATAGCACCTTTCTCTCTGTTTTCCGGGATATGGGCTTAGGCCTCCTCCGAGGCAGGCAGGGCGTCTTTGCGAACTGGGGGCAGCTCTTCCAGGCTGCCCAAGCCAAAGCAGCGCAGGAAATTCTCCGTGGTGCCGTAGGCAATGGGGCGGCCCGGCAGGTCAAGGCGGCCCCGCTCCTCCACCAGCCCTTTCTCCACCAGGGAAGTCACAATGCTGCTGCTGTCCACCCCCCGCACCTGTTCGACAAAGCCGCGGGTAATGGGCTGGTTATAGGCAATCACCGCCAGCACCTCCAAGGCAGCCTGGGAGAGCTTGGCGTTTTTGCGGATGAGCAGCAGCTCTTTGATATAGGGGCCAAATTCCCGCCGGGTCACCAGTTGGCAGCTCTCCCCCAAAAAGAGCAGCTCCAAGGGGCTGTTCTCCTGCTCCCACTGTTCCTGAAGGGAATCCAGCGCGGCCAGCACGGCCGGGCGGCTGCACTGGGTGATTTCGGCCAGCCGGGCCGTCTCCACCGGGTCGCCTGCGGCAAAGAGCAGGGCCGTCAAGGTGCGTTTGAGGGTGTCATAGGTCATCGGGCTTCTCCCCTTCCGTCTGCGGCAGGGGGTCGTCCCAAAAAGCGGCGCCTGCCTGTAGTTCCTCTTCCCAATTTTCCTCCGCCGCCTGCCCGCCTGTCCCCAGGGGCACAAAGGCCAGCGCCAGATCCTGGGGCGTCTCCCCCTCCACCGCCACCCGGTGGATGCGCACCAGCTCCAGCACGGCCAAAAAGGTAGCCACCAGCTCCGAGCGGTCCCGGCTCTCCAAAAAGAGCTCCCGGTATCCCACCCGTTCCCGGCGGTAGAGCAAAGTCAAAATCACAGTGATGCGCGCAGCCACCGGCACAAACCGCCGGTGCACAATCCCGGAAAAGGACTGGGCCGGGGGCGGCAGCTTCCTCCCGCTCTTGCCGGCCAGCAGCAGGTAGGCAGTGCGCAGCAGCAGCGGGTCGTGGGCCACGGCATAGGGCGCGTCGTCCTCCACCTGTTCCGGCGCCCGGGCAAAGACCTCCTGGTAGGTGCTGCGCGCCCCCAGTTCCCTGGCGATTTCCTGGCACAGCTGGTATTCCAGCAGCTCGCCGGTGAGCTCCTGCTTTAAGCTCTCGGCCTCCTCCGGCCTGGGCAGCAGCATGGCGGTCTTGATATAGATGAGGCGCGCCGCCATCTCCAGGAATTCCGCCGCCTCGTCCAGGTCCCGCTCCGGCGTCTTGTCCAGGTAGGCCAGGTACTGTTCCAGCAGCTCCGTGATGGGGATGTCGTAGATGTCCATGCGGTGTTTGGCAATCAGGTGCAGCAGCAAATCCAGGGGCCCCTGCCACTCCCCCAGGGTAAAGCAGCAGCCGCTCATCGCAGCAAAAACCACCGGCCTATCACATCGATAAAGCCGGTTATCCAGTCCATGCCCATAAACAGGGCGTTGTTGAGGATGCGCAGCGGGGTGTCCAGCAGGCCCAGCCACAGCACGGCCAGCAGCCCAATCATGATAAACTGCTCATACTGCATCAGCTGGAAATAGAGCCTGCGGGGCAGGAAATAGGTGGCCAGCCGGGAACCGTCCAGCGGCGGGATGGGCAGCAGGTTAAACACCGCCAGCGAGAGGTTCACCCGCACAATATAGAGCAACAGCGTCCCCACCGCCTGGACTGCCCGCAAATCGTAGAGGGGGGAATAGGCCAAAATCTTAAATAAGACCATCCCCACCAGCCCGCACAGCAGGTTGGCTACCGGCCCCGCCAGGGCCGAGAGGGCCATACCCAGCTTGGGGTTTTTAAAATAGCGGGCGTCAATGGGCACGGGCTTTGCCCAGCCGATGCCGCAGGCCAGGATGGCAACCGCCCCCACCGGGGAGAGGTGGGCCAGGGGGTTCAGCGTAATCCTCCCCTGGTCTTTCGCCGTGGAATCCCCCATCCGGTAGGCCACATAGGCGTGGGCGCATTCATGGACGGGCAGGCAGAGGATGAGCACCGCCGCCCGGGCAAACAAAGTCATCAGCCAGTTATTCAATTCTCCAACCCCTTCGGTTTCCCGTTTTGCCTCTATCATAGCACAAAGCGGCGGGAAAGGAAAGACTATTCCCAGAAATTTTACAATCCGTCGCCGTCGCAGGGCTTGTCCTGCACCTTGGGCTCAAAAATGAACTCCAGCGAAAAATCGTGCAGCAATGTCACATTGCTTACTTTGAGAAATTGGATAGGCAGGCCGTATTTCTCGAACTGGCGGTCGTCTTTTAATCGTTGGAGCACGCGCCGGAAGATTTCCTTTTGATACTTTTTCACTTCATCCCGCAGGGCGTCCCAGGAATCGAACCGGTACCGGGGAAGGCCGACTGTGATGCGAACCCAGTCAAAGGTCGATTTATCTCTGTTCTCCGGAGCCCGCTCATAGGCAGGCGGGGCAATGTACTGTACCAGCCCGTCAATGGGCGATAAGTTTTCTGGGCTGTGGTGCTCCAGCTCGGTTGCCAAAAAAACGCGGATACACTCCTCCAGCGTCGCCCCGATTTTAAACCGGGCAACAGCCTTGCGCCACACGTTCATATTAAAGCAGGTTTCGCCTATCGTCTCAAACAGCCCAAACCGGAACCGCCTTGGATATGGGGATGGATTTGATTTCTCATTCATGGAATAGACTTCATTTTCGTTGAAATAATAGGTTTTCTGCCCGCGCCGGGAGACCGGCCTGTCCAGCACGCCCTGCCCGATGAGGAAATCCCTTGTGATAGAGAGCAGCTCCTCCTCGGAAAAGCTCTGCACGTATTCCTCCATTTCGGGAAGCAGGTATTTTTCCACATTGTAGTCCAGGCTGCCGGAGTTTTGAAATTGGCTGACCGCATGTTCCCACGTTTCCGCGTCCAGGAAAGAGGGCGCCCACAGCGGCTTTTTCCTGGGCCCGTACTCCCCCTCCAATTTGACATACAGGCTGGCTCTTCCGTAGTTCACCACGCGCAGCAAATGGTATGCGCCGCATTTCAGTTTATTGGGTCTTCTGGAAATGGATTTCCCCGCAATCCCCTCATCGACAAGCCTCCTGGCGACCACTTTCGATAGGATGCTCTGAGCACAACCTTTTCCCGTCGTCTTATCGATTGTCATAGACGCTCCCCCTAGAGCTCCGCATAGAGAGGATGCTTCTTCCCTACAGTTCTTGCGTTTCGCCACAAACTGAAAGAAACGCATCTAAAATTTTATCAAGTGCTATGCGCTCTTGATGATTCAGTGATGATAAATCTTTGGATTGTGATAGTTCTCCCGTCATGAAATAAGAAATGTCCATCTCGAGTAATTGACAAATCCGAATGATATTTTCGGGGCGAAGGGCTTTTTGCCCCTTTTCTGCGGAAATAATTGTTTTGACAGACAATCCGGATAACTCGGCTAATTTTTCTTGTGTCAATTTCATCTGTTTGCGCTGCTGGCATAAGCGGTTTCCCATTTCAACGAGAAGGCTGCTTCCATTTTTCATACAATCTACTCCCATAAGGGAATAATATCTTAATTTGTCTGAAAATGTAATCCCTCATAGTACATGTACTTCCCTTATAGTGGGAGTACATCATCCAAAACCATAAAAACCATAGAAAAATTTCTCTCTGCATTCGGAGAATAAATTGCGCAGTCAAGACCACCTCTAAAAAGGGTGGTCTTGACTGCGCTTCGCGGGCCTTTTCCTCCTGTCCCCAAGCAAGCAAAAGGCGGCCAGGGAAACCGTTTACACGGTCTCTCCAGCCGCAAAAGGAGGGCAAAATTTCGGGGGCGGATTTTCACATCATTTGGGGTGCTGTATTTTCAATCCGCCCCCGACGCCGCCCGTGGGGAGGGCGGCGGCTTATCTGGCAGTGTCTATTCTTTTTTCTCACCTACAGAACATTTGTTCTGTCGTTACTATATCATACCCCTCCACAAAAGTCAAGCCCATTTTTTGATTTTGGGCAGAAAAAAGGGGCTGCCGCAGCAATCCCCTTTTTCTCCTATGCCCTGGCAAGCAGCGGCACCCGCAGCTTTTCCCTGTGGAAAAGCTCCGCCGCCTGCCCTCTCACAAAAAAGTGGGTGTCCTCCTCCACCAGGGGTTCCGCCGTGAAGCCGTCGCCCTCCCGGGGCACAAAGCCCAGGGCCACCCGCTTCGTCTTCTCCCCCAAAAAGCCCAGGACAGTGGTTAGGTCTGTCACAGTGCTGGAAAACACCTGGTGGATTTGGGCGCTGTCCCCCTTGTGCTCCGCAATCACATAGGTGCCGCTCTCCCGGTGCCAGTACACGTCCCTTTGCATAAACTTGCTCACGTAAAACATCACGAGCCCCCTGCCGTTCACCAAATCGCAGCGGCCAAAGAACACATTGCGGGCCATGGTGTCCAGCAGCCTTTCCCAGGCCTGGGGCGTGTCCATGGGCACCTGTTCCAGTTCCCCCGGCCCGTGGTTTTCCACCTCCCGGCTATAGAGGTACTCCTGCCCCGGCAAAAAGCCGAACTTGGGGTAGAACTTCGCCACGCTATCGTTGGCAAAGAGATAGATTCCCCGCCCTGCAAAATCACGGTCAATCTCCTCCATGATGCGGCGGATATAGCCCCGCTTCCGGCAGTCGGGCCGGGTCATCACTGTCCCCAGCTGGAGCAGGGGCATCACCTGCCCGTCCACCCGGAAATCCGTGTAATCCACCGCCACATTCGCCACCACTTCCCCGTCCACCACAAGGGAATAGGGGTCAAAGCGGCCGTCCCAAAACCCGTTTTGATACCAGTCCTCAAAGTCAATCCCAAACGTGGCCTTTGCCAGCCGGTTAAAGCTGCCCCGCAGCCCCGCGTCGTCCCGATAGCCGTGTATTATCTCTTCCACAGGGAATCCTCCTCCACAATTTCCATTGTCCCAGCTGCCAGCAGTTCCACAATGGGCCGTTCGTCCTGGGGGGTGGTTTTGTTCTCCCAGTAGCGCCTTGCCAGCCGCAGGTTTTCCGCCTCGTCCACTGTGCCGTCAAAGCACTTGGCCGCGTCCCCCGCAAAGAAAGCGCCGGTTATCCGCAGCTTCACCACGCCCAGTACCTGCCGCCCCAGGCTGTCAAAGTATTCCGCCCAATGGCGCGCCTCCTGCCATGTCCGGGACACATACAGGCACCCCATTCGGGAGGGGTAACCCGGGTACTTTTCCCGGCGCACCTTTTCCAGCGCCAGCTCCCGCAGCGCCACCTTCACCGGGTAGGGCAGCTCCTCCTCCCGGTACTTTTCCGGGTTTGCCCAGATGTCCTCCACAATCCCCCGCTGGGCCTCCACCCTGGCCCTCACCCCGTTGGGGTGCCCCTCGTCCAGGCATATCCGGGGCGGCATGGGCCGCTCTGTCACCGCGTGATAGGCAAAAAATGTCTCAGGCATCATAACACCTCCTGCCCCCAGTATAGCACCGCACCGCCCCCGTTTCCACCTCATAAATTTTTATGAAAAAAGGCCGAGCAGGGCATCTTCCCCCTCAGCCTTCCCCAGGAACCCCGCGCGGGATTCAGCCCTTCTCCTCCCGGACAATGCGCTGGATACTCTTTTCCGAGAGGAAATATTTCTGCGCCAACGCCTCGGGGGAACTCCCCATGCAGTATTCCCGGTATATCTCCTGATTTCTCCGCCGCAGCTCGTTGCGAATCCGGGTGCCGGAGCCCCATTTTGCCCGGTTTTCCGGCTTCCTGGGGATATAGATTGCCTCTCCGTCCACATATTCCTGGATTAACGCCACCACCTTGGCGGGCAAAATCTCATTTGCCTTTCGATAGCCCATGTAGTCTTATACCATTCCTTCCCTTGTAATCCTGCCAAAAACGGCAACTCACATTTGAGGAATAGCATCGGCTATGGCAAAAGCACACAAAGCACTATTTTTTCTCCTGTCCCATAGCCAACGCTACCGGACAATCACGATTCTCGTGGTCATATACAAAGCCCCCTTTCTCTCATCCATTTAAACCCAATCGCTTCCAACAGTTCAGGCCAAAATCACTTCCTTCACTGCCCCAAAGAGGGCGGGAGACAGGGTCCCCTGGCACAGCAGGGCCGAGCCGCCCCCCTTGCCGGAGAAGGCCTCGTTCACCCTGCGGCAAATGGCCTGCAAATCCGCCGGCGTGTCAGGGTGTTTCGCCAGTACATACCGGGGAGTGGCCCCGCCGCCCAGCACAAAGGCCACCGTGTTCTCCTGTTCCGCCAGGGAAAGGGCCAGCGTCTTGCAGTCCCCAGGGTCCAGTTCCCTGGCCTCTCCCAGGCAATAGCGCACCCCGTCCTTCTCCACTGCCTCCCGCTCAAAGCGCAGCGCCAGCAGCCTTGCAAGATGCCGCCCCTTACCTGCCAGGGCATTTTTTAAGAGCCCCAGCTCTTCCTCCAGCCGCCCCACTGCCTGGGGGACCTGCTCCGGCTTGCAGGAAAACCTCGTTCCCAGCTCCCGCAGCACCGCGTGTTCCCCGGCGCTGGCCCGCAGCGCGTCCAGCCCGCAGACAAAGGTGAGCCTGGCCCCGCCCTTATACCGCATCTGGTCGGTAATCCGCAGCAGCCCAATCTGCCCTGTGGCCGCCGTATGCGTCCCGCAGCAGCAGCAGCAGTCCAGCCCTGGGATTTCCACCACCCGCAGCGGCTCGTCCACCTCCGGCTTTTTGCGCAGCGGCAGCTTTTCCAGCGCCTCCCCGTCGGGATACCACACCTTCACCGGCACATTTTCCCAAATGGCCCGGTTCACCAGCTCCTCAACCTGCCTGCACATCTCCGGGGTCATCTCCCCGTCGAAATCCACGGTGTTGTACCCCTCGCCCATGTGGAAGCCCACGTTGTGCAGCCCGTACTCCCGCAGCACCATCCCCGAGAGGATGTGCTCCCCGCAGTGGGTCTGCATGTGGAGGAAGCGCCGCTCGTAATCCAGCAGGCACTCCACCCGGCTCCCCGGTTCCAGCGGCCCGTCGCAGAGGTGGATGACCTCCCCCTCCCGCAGCTGCACATCCTTCACCGCAGCCCCGCCAATTGTCCCCCGGTCAGCGGGCTGCCCGCCCCCCTCGGGAAAAAAGCAGGTGGCCGAGAGCAGCACTTCATACCCCTTTTCCGTCTCCCTGCATACCCTCACCAGGGCGCTGCACCGCCGCAGGGAACTGTCTAAATCATAGAGCCGCTCGGTCTTCTCCATGTGTGTTCCTCCCATTCTCTTGTGAAACCCTCCCCTTTTTGGGAGGGCGGGGCCATGAGACCCAAAGAAAAAAAGGCCCCCGCACGACGCAAGAAGGCCTTTTTCGTTACGCAATCATAGCTTGGTTAGATGGCACGGGTAACTTTGCCAGAGCGCAAACAACGGGTGCAAGCGTAGATGTGGCGGGGGGAACCATCCACCATGGCCTTAACACGTTTGATGTTGGGCTTCCAAGCACGATTGGAACGTCTGTGCGAGTGGGAAACCCTGATTCCAAAAGTAACGCCCTTCCCGCAGATATCACATTTTGCCATATACTGCACCTCCTTTAACTACGTCAGAATAAGTCAACATCAGATATTTTATCAGATTCCCGCCAGAAAAGCAAGTGTTTTTTCAGAGAATCGGCAAAAAACCTGCGAAATTTTCCTTCTATTCCAAATGCCCGGCAATCAGGTTCAGGGTATTGCGGCTTTTCATCCCCACCGGAACCAGCTGCTCCGCCAGCGCGCAGGGGAACTCGGCGCAGCGCCCGCAGTTGGCCGCGGGCTTGCCCTTCTTCTCCCGCCCCAACGCGCATTTGCGGATGGCGCACCCCCCGCACATCTTGTTCCGGTCCGCCTCCCCGGAAAAGCAGCCCCCGCAGCGCAGGTTATGCCTGTTCAGCCTGCACTGGGGCGTGCTGTACTGCCCTGCCAGCCGTTCCAGCTCCGCCTCATCCCCTGCTGCCGTAGCCTTGTACACCGGGCATTCCCGGCAATCCAGCCCGCAGCGGGCCAGATATCCCCCGTCCAGCTGGAAAAACACCTGTCCCGCCAGGGAATGGAGCACTCCCCCCTGTTCCTTCAGCCGTTCCAGCTGCCCAGGCCCCACCAGCCGGGCCTCTGCTATCTTCTCCCCGGCAAGCGCCAATTCCTTGACACTCCACTCCCCCTCAAAGAGCCAGATGTCCGCTAAACTGCCCGCCTCCTCGAGGCACACCGTCTTCACCATCCGCCCCTGCAAGGGCTTCACTGCCAGCCCCAGCTCCTCTCCCGCCTTGCGGGCCGCAGCCTCCCCGCTGCTCTCGCCGGAGCGCACCTTTCCCCCCGGCACCTCCCAGAGCCCGTCTGCCCGCCGTTTTGCCAGCAGAATCCGCCCGTCCCTCCTGCGGAACACCGCCCAGGCCCACAGGGTAAAGAGCCCTTCCGGCCTCTCCTCCCCTGGCGCCCAATCCCGTCCCGCAGGTTCGTGCTCTCTGGTATACAGCTCATACCGTTCTCCCATCTGTCTCTCCTCCTTCAAAACAGGCTGTCCAGCCTCTTTGCCCCAGCCCCCTCAAATCTCCATGGTGGCATAGGCGTTCAAATCCAGCCCGCCCCGCACGCCGGCCAGGTACTCATAATACCCCTGGGCCCCAATCATGGCCGCATTGTCCCCGCACAGGGCCAGCGGCGGCACAAAAAATTCCCAGCCCCTCTCCCGGCACCCGGCTTCCAGCTTGCGCCGCAGGGCAGAATTGGCGCTCACCCCGCCCGCCGCCACAATCCGGCGATACCCCAGTTCCTCCGCCGCCCCAAAGAGCTTTTCCGTGAGGATGTCCGTCACAGTCTCCTGGAACGCCGCCGCCACATCATAGGGATTCAGCTCCTCCCCCTTTTGGCTGGCGTTGTGCAGCAGGTTCACCACCGCTGTCTTGAGCCCTGAAAAGCTGAAATCATAGGGCGTAGAGAGCTTGGGATGGGGAAAGGCATAGGCCTTTGGGTTCCCCTGTGCCGCCGCCTTATCCATGTACACCCCGCCGGGATAGGGAAACCCCAGCGCCCTGGCCGCCTTATCAAAGGCCTCCCCCGCCGCGTCGTCCCTGGTACGCCCCACCACACGGAACTGGGTATAATCCAGCACCTCCACAATATGGCTGTGCCCGCCGGATACCACCAGGCAAAGAAACGGTGGTTCCAGCTTTGGATGCGCCAGATAATTGGCGGCAATATGCCCCCGCAGATGATGCACCGGCACCAGGGGTTTGCCGCAGGCCATGCTCAGGCTCTTGGCAAAATTCACCCCCACCAGCAGCGCCCCGATAAGCCCCGGCGCATAGGTGACAGCCACGGCCTCTACATCCTCCATCCCATACCCTGTCCCCTCAAATACTGCGCCATACAACCCCGCAATGGCCTCAATATGCCTTCGGGAGGCAATCTCCGGCACCACGCCGCCGTACAGCCGGTGCTCCTCCACCTGGGAGCGCACTAGGCTCCTCTCCACTGTCCTTCCGTCCCGCACCAGTGCGGCGGCTGTTTCGTCGCAGGAGGATTCAAAACTCAATATCAGCATAGGTCTTTCCCTTTCTGTTTCGTCATTCTTTGGGGATTTCCGCCCCTTCGGGGCTAGGTGGGCCACTTTTTCTGTGGCGTCCCTTCCCAGCGTGAGGCTATCGCGCCGTAGGCAAACTAAAGTTTCCGGGCCAGCGAAGCTGGCCTTGTCCACACCTTTTCAAAGGGTGGTGAAGACCAACTGCGTTGGTCTGGCAAGAATCGCAAGGCGATTCTTGAAAGTCAAGCTATAGGCTTGACTTTTCCAAAGGCAAAGCCTTTGGTCGCTCATCGCAATGAGCGAAATCCCCCTTCTAAAGGGCGGCGTATCAATAACAGGCCCAGCCTACGCACCCAGCCCACAAGTCGCCCTCCTCCCAGCTCCCCTTTGCCACAGCACTTCCCTCGCCCTCGCTGCCTTTGCCAACGGCAAACAGGCCCAATCTCCATCTCAGCCCAGTCTTGTCGGTTCCCGCACCGAGCAGGCAAAGGCCAACCTTCGTTGGCCTGGCTCCTTGCCTTGCCGCAAGGAAGCGAAAGGCCCATAGGGGCTCTGCCCCTATTTATCCCGGCATTGTCGGCAGGGGTCACTCGGTGGTCGGCGGACGCTCCAGGTGTTAGCGTTCTCCCACTTTTAGCAGTGACAAGGCCAGGTGAAGCGAGCTCGGCGGGGCCCCGCAGTTAGTTCGCCTTGGCTTTCTGCGGGGGCTGGGTGGTTCTTATTCAGTTCCTCTATTGCCCAAAGCTCTTTTCTCCTTAAAGGAGTATTGCAAAGGGCAAAATTGGGCGCTTTTTCCTGAAAAGGGCTATCGCTTCCCCTCTAAAAACAGCGTCATCACATAGGCGTCTTCCCGGGGGAACCGGTAAAACCCCCGCCGCCGCCCCAATGCCTGAAAGCCATAGCGCTCATAGAGCGCTATGGCCGCTGTGTTGCTCACCCGTACCTCCAGCGTCAGCAGGGAGAGGGCCTCCTGCCGGGCGATGCCCACCGCCGCCGCCATCAGCTTGGCGCCAATCCCCTGCCTGCGGCAGGGGGCTGCCACGGCTACGTTGGAGATATAGCCCTCGTCCAGCACCAGCTGCATGCCCAGATACCCCAGTACCTGCCCGGCCTCCTCCGCCACCAGGAACCGGGAACAGGGGTTCTCCATCTCCCCCCGGAAGGCCGATTCGCTCCAGGGGTCGGAGAAGGAGGCCGCCTCAATGTCCACCACCTGGGCCAAGTGCCTCTCGCCCAGGGGCAGGATTTCACACATTCCCCTGCCCCTTTTCCTTTTCCAAGAGCTCCAGCAGCAGCTTGCGCACCCAGCGGTTGAGCCTGTCCAGGCAGCGGCGGTAGTCCTCCAGCGTCCCCCCAAAGGGGTCGGGAATCCCCTTCTCCGGCAGATAAATCTTCCCCTCCATCTGGGGCAGGTGCTCCTTTAAAAAGGCATATTGGTCCGGCGTCATCACTGCCACCGCGTCCATCTCCAGCAGCATCTGGGGGGTGGCCTGCTTGGCGCAGTGCCCGGTCAGGTCCATCCCCAATTCCTGCGCGGCCAGGATAGCGGTCTCGTTGGCTCCCCGGCCGGGGGCCGCCGCCAGCCCCGCGCTGTCGCAGATGATTTTGTCCTGCACCTTCAGGTCACGGGCCGCCCGCTCCATCAATGCCTTTGCCATAGGGCTGCGGCAAGTGTTGCCCGTACAGATAAACATAATCTTCAATTTCCCCTGCTCTCCTCTCTGTCCTTCCCAGTGTAACATCTGCTGCTCATCCCTTGGCGGCGTACCAGGTATCCCCTGTGTGTACGTCCACCTCAAGCGGCACCCGCAGGGAGGCGGCCTGTTCCATCTCCTCCCGCAGCAGGTCCTTCACCCTGTCCTCCAGGGCGGCATCTGCCTCCACAATCAGCTCGTCGTGTACCTGCAAAATCAGCTTGGCGTCCAGCCCGTCGTCCCGCAGCCGCCGGTACACCCGCACCATGGCGATTTTGATGATGTCCGCCGCTGTGCCCTGGATGGGGGTGTT
Source organism: Oscillospiraceae bacterium (assembly GCA_022791315.1). Classification (GTDB taxonomy): domain Bacteria; phylum Bacillota; class Clostridia; order Oscillospirales; family Ruminococcaceae; genus JAAVYW01. Next base: position 25,745 of record JAAVYW010000059.1, read on the forward strand.
CATGGCCACCCGCTTGCCAAAGCCCTGCAAAATCCGGTTCTTGGCCGCCAGCTCCGGCACATAGCGGATACGGTTAAAGAGGGTCTTCACATACCCCAATTCCGCCCCCTGCTTCACTGTCTCGTCCATATACTGCTTCACCCCGCCAAAGGTGTCCAGGTAGCTTTTGATATACTGGTCCGCCTCCTTCACCGTCACCCCAATGTCCTCCGACAAGGAGTAGGCGCTGATGCCGTAGACAATCCCAAAATTCACCGCCTTGGCCTGGCTGCGCATCCGGGAGGTCACCATCTCCGGCGGCATGTGGAACACCTGGGCCGCCGTGTTGCGGTGGATGTCCTCGTGTTCCAAAAAGGCCTTTATCATCGTCTCGTCTTCTGCAATATGGGCCAGCACCCGCAGCTCAATCTGGGAATAGTCCGCGTCCACCAGCACCCGCCCAGGGGGCGCCACAAAGAATTTCCGCAGTTCCCTGCCCAGCTCCGTGCGCACCGGGATGTTCTGCAAATTGGGCTCCAGGGAGCTGATGCGCCCTGTGCGGGTCTCGGTCTGGTTAAAGGTGGAGTGGATTCTCCCGTCCTCCCCCACCTCCTTCCTCAGCCCCTCCACATAGGTGGAGCTGAGCTTGGAGAGCTTCCGGTACTCCAGAATCAGGTCAATGATGGGGTGCATGTTCCGCAGCCCTTGGAGCACATCCACATTGGTGGAATAGCCGGTCTTGGTCTTTTTCTTGCAGGGCAGCCCCAGCTTTTCAAAAAGGATTTCCCCCAGCTGCTTGGGGCTGTTGATGTTGAACTTCTCCCCCGCCTGTTCATAGATTTTCTCCTCGATTTTCCCCAAGTCCTCCCGGATGCCCTCTCCAAAGCTGGCAAGCCCCTGGCTGTCCAGCAAAAAGCCCAGCTTCTCCATGGAGGCCAGCACCAGGCACAGGGGGTCTTCGATTTCCGTCAGCAGCTTGGAGAGCCCGTGCCCCTTCACAGCCTCCTCCATAGCGGTAGCCAGCCGCCAGAAGGCCGGGGCAAAGTCGGTGCTCTTCCCCGCCTTTTCCCGGTCATAGGGGATTTTGTACTCCTCACACAGCAGCCCAAGGGCGTAGTCCTTGGCCGAGGCATCCAGCACATAGGCTGCCAAATCCAGGGAAAACCCAAAAACCCCCGGCCGGATGCCCTTTTCCAGCGCCCAGTGGTAGATGGGCTTGGCCTGGTAAGTCATCACCTTCCCGGCGTTTTCGCACAGCAGCTCGAGGGCCTGCTCAAAGCCCTCTGCCCCCGCTTCCAAGGGGTAATAGAGCTCCGGCGTTATCACGGTAAAGCGGGCCAGCTGCCCCTCCTCCCAGTCGCAGAGCAGCCCCAGCCGCTCCCCGCTGCGGATGACCGCCGAGAGCTCCAGCGCGTCAAAGTGCTCCGCCTCCCGCACAAAGGCCAGGGGCGTTTCCCCCTCTTCCCCTGTCTCGGCCGGGGCGTTTCGCACCTCTTCGGGAATCAGCCGGGGAATCAGGCTGTTCAGCTCCAGCCGCTGCAAAAGCCGCAGCGCCGCAGGCAAATCCCCCTCCCCTGGCAAATAGGCGCTCCCCTCTAAGGGCACTGGGGCGTTGGTCTCAATGGTGGCTAAATTCTGGCTGATAAAGGCCATCTCCCTGTCCTTCACCAGCTTCTCCCGCACCCCCTTCTTGATAGCGGGGTCGTCGATGGCGGCATAGACCTTTTCCAGCGAGCCAAATTGCCCGATGAGGGAGAGGGCCGTTTTCTCCCCCACCCCTGCCACGCCGGGGATATTGTCGGAGCTGTCGCCCATCAGTGCCTTTACGTCAATCAGCTGTGCCGGGGTGACGCCGTATTTCTCCTGCACCGTCTCGGGGGTATACAGCGTGTAGTCCGCCTTGCCCATCTTAGTAGTAGCCAGCAGCACCTGCACTTGGTCCGTCACCAGCTGGAGGCTGTCCCGGTCGCCGGTGGCCACAATGCAGTCGTCCCCCCGCCCGGCGCAGGCTGCCGCCAGGGTGCCTAAGATGTCGTCGGCCTCGTAGCCCTCGCACTCTACAATTGTATAGCCCAAATCCCGCAGCAGCTCCTTGAGCAGGGGGAACTGCCCCCGCAGCTCCTCCGGCATGGCCTTGCGGTGCCCTTTGTACTCCTCAAACACCTGGTGGCGGAAGGTGGGGGCCGGCAGGTCAAAGGCAAAGGCCACCCCGTCCGGCTTCAAATCCGCCTGGAGCTTGAGGAAGATATTCATAAACCCATAAATCCCATTGGTAAACACCCCGTCCTCTGTGGACAGGATACGGATGCCGTAAAACGCCCGGTTGAGCAAACTGTTGGAGTCGATAGCCAAGAGCTTCATTGCCGCCGCCGTCCTTTCTGGTAAACCCGGTAATGGCGCCCTGGCCGGGGCCATTTTCCCCGGCTGCGCTGCCTCTGTGCTTATTATAGCTTTTTTTGCCCGAAAAAGCAAAAAGTTTCTCTTTTCCACACAAATCTTTTCTGAAAAATCTCCCTGCCGCTTGATTCCCTCCCGTTCCCATGGTAGAATAGAAGCAGGGATTGCTGCCCCGCCTCCAGCGGAGCAGCGCTGCGAAACAATACAGCCGCTGGCAGAGAGGATTGATTCTACAATGCCTAAGATGCAACAGGTGATGCAAGACATTCATGGAAGCGAAGATTGGGAGACTATCCGGGAAATTACCGGTAACTGGTCTAACGACCGGAAATTCTTTATTCAAAAGAAAAACGGGGAAAAGCTGCTGCTGCGCCTGGCAGACTCCTTCCTCTATGAAGAGAAGAAAAGGGAATACGCCCGTGTACAGCGGTGGAATACGCTGCCTTTCCCCATGTCCCAGGCGCTGGCCTTTGGCCTGTGCGCCCAGGGCAGCTTCTCCTACACCCTGCTCTCCTGGGTAGAGGGGGATTCGCTGGACAAGCTGCTCCCCAGCATGACAAAGCAGGAACAGTATCAGCTTGGGGTGCAGGCCGGAAAGATCCTAAAGGCCATCCACGGCCTGCCCGTTGACCCCGCCGACCTGCCCAAGCAGGAGCCCCAGGCCCTGATGCTCCAGCGCCTCTCCCGCTATGAGCAGAGCGACGTGCGGGTAAAGGGCGACGAGCCGGTCATTGCCTATGTAAAGGAAAACCTGGATAAGACCCGGGTGGGCCTGCCGCCGGTCTATCAGCACGGGGATTTCAAGGTATCCAACCTGGTGCTCACCCCGGAAAAGGAGCTGGGTATCATCGGCTTCCACCGCCAGGGCTGCGGCGATCGTTACCAGGAATTCGACCAGCTGGAGGCCTTTGATGTGGAGGTGAGTATCCTCTTCTCCCTAGGCCAGCTCCACGGCTATTTTGACGGCGACCCCGACGACTCCTTCTGGGACGCCCTATCGGTCTATTCCGCCTATGCCTCCCTGGTGAGCATCAACTGGGCCAAAAAATTCGGCGACGATGAGGTGGCCCGGATGCAGCACCGCTTTGCCGTGACCTATGAGGACCACAAGGCCTATGCCAACCGTATCCCCAAATGGTATGTGCCGGTCTCCTGCATCTAGTATCTTCCCCGCGTCCCGTTTTCCGGGCGCGGGGATTTTTTTGCCAGCCTCTCTATTCTACCATGAACACGCCCCGCTGTAAAGCGTGAATACAGGCCCGGCAGCAGGGTTTATGTAGGAGTACAATAGAAATTGGACAGTAGAGGAAGAAAAAAGTAGAAGGAAGCGGCCACATCGGTTAAAGTTGAGTTGTCACACCAACACAATCGAGAGGAGGCCACATCCTTCATGAACAAGAGTATAACACAAGACA
>JAAVYW010000006.1 GCA_022791315.1 Oscillospiraceae bacterium
CCATAGGGGCAAGCCCCTATGGGCCCCAGCATTGTCATCAGGGGTCACTCGGGTGTCGGCGAATGCTCCGGATGCCAGCGTTCTCCCACTTTTAGCAGTGACAAGGCCAGGTGAAGCGGGCTCGGTGCGGCCCCGATGTTAGTTCGCCTTGGCCGGTTCAGAGGCGGATGGGCTCTCATTTAGCCTCTCTATTCCCTCCATCTCTTCCCCCCTGCCGTTTCTAGCCTCCCTCTCAAAAGGTATATTCCGCCTCCCCCGGCCAAGCCTTTTCCTAACCCCCCCTTCCCGAAATGCCCCATCCCCCACCATTCCACAGAAAGCAGGTGTATCCCGCTTTGCCCAGATTTTTCCCTCAATCCATTGACACCCGTCACGCCCTCATCCAGGGCGAGGACGCCCGCCATATCGCCCAGGTTTTGCGCCTGCGCCCCGGCGACCGGCTCACCCTCTGCGACGGCCAGGGCTCCGATTACCAGGCCCGTATCCTCTCCCTGTCCCCCCAGGAGGTGTCCCTGGAACTGCTGTCCCAGTCCCCCAGCCGTAGCGAGCCCTCCCTCCGCCTCCATCTCTACCAGTGCTGCCCCAAGGGCGACAAGCTGGAATGGATCATCCAAAAATGCGTGGAGCTTGGGGCCTTTTCCATCACCCCTGTGCTCTCCCGCTTCTGCGTCTCCCGCCCCGACCCCAAATCCGCCGCCAAGAAAGGGGAACGCTATCAAAAAATCGCCCTCTCCGCTGCCAAGCAGAGCGGCCGGGGGCTCGTCCCCGCCGTCCATCCCCAAATCCCCCTGGAACAGGCTCTCCGGGAGCTCTCCGCCCTCCCCTGCTCCCTCTTCTTCTATGAGCAGGCCTCCCTCCCCCTGCGCCAAGTGCTGGAAAAGGCCCCCTCCTCTGGCGACATCGGCCTCCTCATTGGTAGCGAGGGCGGGTTCTCCCCCGAGGAGGCTGCCCAGGCCGCAGCCGCCGGCCTTCACACCGTCTCCCTGGGCCCCCGCATCCTCCGGTGCGAAACCGCCCCCCTGGCCGCCTGCACCGCCATCCTCTACGCCACAGGGAACCTGGAATAGCCCCCAAAAATCTTTTAAAAGCGTGGTGATTCCCCCGTGACAGAGCTCTCCTCTCTCTCCCTTCCCCCAGATGGGGACTGGGACGCTTATTTCGCCCAAAATCCCCAGCTCACCCCCGACTTTTCCCAGGAAATCCCCCTCTCCGTGGCGGAGCGGCGGCGCATTTTCCCTTCCCTGCGCGCCTTCGCCCAGGGCGAGTGTTCTGACGGCGCCCATCTCCTGGCTGCTGCCTCCTCCTATGCCGCCCGCTCCGGTGATTCCCCCTATCTCCCCGCCCTCACCCGCTTCATCGCCGAGGAAAACGCCCACTCCGCCTATCTCCGGGCCTTCCTCACCTTCCACGGCGCCCTGCCCCGCGGCCAATCCCCCGGCTCCCCCACAGAATTCCCCCGCCCCTCCCGGCTGGACAAGTGCTTTCGCCGCCTCCGCCGCCTTGGCTCCCTCAAATGCGAGCTCACCGTCCTCATCACAGCCGAAATCATCGCCCTGTCCTACTATGACGCCCTCTCGGCCTGCACCTCCTCCCCGGCCCTTAAAACCATCTGCGCCAAGATGCTCCAGGACGAGCCGCCCCATATCCTCTTTGGCTCCCAAACCCTGGCAAAACTCACCCCCCGCCCCTGGGATACCCTCCTCCGGCGCATCCTGTTAGAGGGTACCCTCTTAGCTGTCTGGCTCCCCCTGGGAAGGGTGTTTTCCGCAGGCGGCTTCCCCTTTTCCCGCCTGCGCCGGGAGAGCTTGGGCTATCTTTCCCAGTCTATCGCCTTGGGAAAAGCTGCAAAAACGAGAGAATAAAGGAGGCTACCCCCTATGGGCTATATCCGAGAATCCGTCAAAAAGTGGGCCACGACGAAATCCTCTGCGTGGGAGCAGGTGTGTGGGTGTATCAAAACGGCCAGCTCCTGCTACAGCGGCGGAGGGACAACGGCTGCCGGGGCATGCACGGCGGCTGCGTCGAGCTGGGCGAGGAGGTAGAGGCCGCCGCCCGCCGGGAACCGGCCTCATGGCTGGCTGCCCAGAGCTCCCCGGTGCCTTCTCCGGCGAGGACATGCGCTACACCTATTCCAACGGCGACAAAGTGTCCATTGTAGGCGTCCACTACCTCTGTCGGAAGTTCACCGGCGCCCTCTCCCCCCAGGCCGAGGAGCTCTCTGCACTGCGCTGGTTCCCCCCGGATGCCCTCCCTGCCGACATCACCCCGCCTGACCGCCGTTCCCTGGACGCCCTTATCCAGTTCCTCCAACATGACCCCCAATAACCCAGGCGCAGCAAATCCCCGGGAACCTGTTTTGGATTCCCGGGGATTTGCTTTTTCCATGCCAAGCGTGCCCAGCCTCTACATCGGCTTCAGGTTCTGATTGAGCCTGTCCACCATCCAGGCCACCCGCTTCTCTCTGCCCGCCTCTGTTTTGGCGTCAAAATACGCCCGCGTGTAGGTCTTCTTCACGGATAGGGGCATGGCCGCAAAGTTGGCGCAGGCGGGCTCGTGCCCCTCCAGCACTGCGGCTACACAGGCAATCTGCTCCTCTGTCACCGCCTGGGGCTTTGGCGCGTCCCACTGCCCGTTTGCCTTGGCCTCCCGTATCTTCTCCCGCCCGAAATCGGTCATCAGCCCCCGCTCTTCCAGGCTCTCCGCCAGGGCCTTGTTCTTCTCCGACCACTTACTTTTGCCCCTGCGCAGGGCGAAGTACTTCCGATAGGCCTTTTCGTCAATGCTCTGCATCTGCCCGTCGATCCAGCCAAAGCAGAGCGCTTCCTCCAGCGCCTCCCCCGCCCTGATGGTCTTCGGCCCCCCGGCCTTGCCGAACAGGAGCCAAACCCCCTCGCTTGACAGGCAGTGCTCCGCAAGCCACGCCCGGAATTCCCCTCTGTCCGCAAATTGCAGTACGTCGCTCACGATCCGGCCCTCCCCTCCCGCGCAAACGCGTCAAATGCCCTGCCCACTTCCGGAAGGCTTAACTTTGCAATCTGGATGAGGGGCGCGCCCTTTTCCAGATATTTGATAAACTCACACCCCAGATAATACCCCACGTCGCTGTACCCCTGATAGCTGTGCCAGTCCCCGAAAAAGTCCTGCGTGCCCTCCCCGCTTTGCACACGCCTCGCGTATTCCCGCTTGATACCCGGCAAATTTTCCCGGCACCAGTCCAGCCAGCCGCCTTTATCCCGGCGATATAAGTTGTCATTTTGGCACAGGATCTGCTCGCACCGCATCGCAATGCCCTCTTGATAGAGCTGCTTCAGGGATTTTTCACTCGCCGAAGAGGCCTGTAGCTCCAAGTGCCCGGACAGCTTGTGCCAGATATGCCCTATTTCATGGAACACCAGCGCCTGCATCCTCTCCTCATCCTGCCAGCCCAGCTCGATGATCTTTTCAATCCCCAGCAAGGCAACGTCCCGTCCATCCAACACCGTGGCCCACCCGGCCCCGTTGCACAGGCCAAGATACAAAATAATGTCGATTTCCGGCTCTTCCGCAAAGAGCTTCCCGATATGCTGCCTGAACCTGCCCGTCACTGCGTCAAAGGAATCCCTTAGCTCCCGCAGCTTTTCCCCGTCAGCTGCGGCGGCGTTCAGCACCGGCAGCACGTCCCGCTCAAGGTCATATTCCATGGCATCCTGCCTGCATTTCTCTGCAAGCTGCGGGGAAAACCTCCCTATGTATTTTTGCCAGGCAGACATTGAAAATCTCCCGTCCACAAAGCAATCCGCCATTTTATCCATTGTGTTGAGAATCCGCATTTCCTGTCTCTCCTCTCTGCTCCGCCCCAAAAACCCAAAAGGGCACAGCCTCCTGGCCGTGCCCTCGTACCTTACCCCACTTTCCGGATGATCCCCATGGGCGTCTGCTGGCTCTCCTGGCCGATGGGGTTGTCCTTGAGGATTTTCACCAGCAGGTCCCGGTCCATCTTGGGGTCGGAGGTACCCAAAATCTGCCCCTCCAAATCGTTGATGTCGGTGATGGTGACAGGATAGCCGATGGCGTCGGAAATCTCCCTTGCCACCTTGTCCGGCTGCGCAGGGGCCAGCACCACATAGTTGTTGTAAGGGGGGATGGTGAATTCACAGGGCCCGTCAATAGCCCTGGCCCGGTAGCCTGCCACCTGGTAGAACCAGCCCCTCACCCCGAAGAGCTTCCCCACCGCCGAAACCGCCGCCGCAAAGAGGATTTTCACCGTACCGCATTCCCGCAGCGCCATCTCCATTGTCTCGGGAATCCCCAAGCCAATGCCGTAAGGGGTCTTCAGCACAAACTTGCATAGGAATTTCGCCAAAGGGCGGGGATGGATGTCCGCCATGGGAATGGCCCGCTTCTGGGTGCAGGCCACAATTTTCTCAGTGATAAACAGGATGTCCCCCGGCTCCAGGTAGGGCGCGCCGTAGGTTTTCGCCACATCAATGATATTGTCCTTGTCAGTGATGATATGGGTCTTGAGGCACAGGCGGCGGTACTTTGCCCCGTCCACCTCAATGACCTCATTTTTCCCCTCGTTCACAATGTATTTCTCTTCCGCCATAAGCTAAAATCTCTCCTCTGAACTTCCGTCATTTTTCCGTCCTCTGCCTCCCCCGGGCTCCCCGGAGTGGCGGGCCGTCTCCCTTTGCCCTCGCAAAGGAAACGAACAGGCCCTTATCCCTTCGCCACAAACCCCAGCTTTTTATACACCTTTGCCAGCGTCCGCTCTGCCAGGGCGGCGGCCTGTTCCGCGCCCCTGGTGTAGCACTCTTTCAGGTAGTCGGGCGCCTCCATCAGCTGCCGGAATTTCTCCTGTACCGGCCGCAGCTCCTCTGCCACAGCCTCTCCCACAGCAGTCTTGAAATCGCCGTAGCCCTTGCCCTCAAATTCCGCCTCAATGGCATCAAAGGCCTTGCCGGTAATCACGGAGTAGATAGTCATCAGGTTGTTGATGCCGTCTTTCCCCTCCCCATAGCGCACCTGCATATCCGAATCCGTCACCGCCCTCTTGCACTTTTTGAGGATGGTTTCCGGCGGGTCCAGGATAGTGATAAAGCTATTGGGATTGGGGTCGGATTTGGACATCTTCACTGTGGGGTCGGTCAGGCTCTTAATCCTGGCCCCCGCCTTGGCGATATAGGGCTCCGGCACCACAAAGGTCTTTCCATAAACCCCGTTAAACCGCCCGGCAATGTCCCTTGCCAGCTCCACATGCTGCTTCTGGTCGTCCCCCACCGGCACCAGGTCAGTCTGGTACAGCAGGATATCCGCCGCCATCAGCACCGGGTAGGTAAAGAGCCCTGCATTGATATTATCCGCGTGTTTTGCCGATTTATCCTTAAATTGGGTCATCCGGGAAAGTTCGCCAAATTGGGTGTGGCAGCCCAGCGCCCAGCTGAGCTCCGCGTGGGCGGGCACATGGCTCTGGTAAAAGAGGATGCTCTTCTCCGGGTCAATCCCCGCCGCCATCACCAGGGCATAGCAGCGCAGCGCCTGTTCCCGCAGCGCCTTGGCATCCTGCCGCACCGTGATGGCGTGTAAATCTACAATGCTGTAAATGCACCGGTATTCGTCCTGTAAGGGTCCCCAATTTTTCACAGCCCCCAGATAATTCCCCAGTGTAAACACACCGGTGGGCTGGATTCCGGAAAAGGTAATTTTTTTACGCGCCGGAACAGTGGTTTCCATATTGCCGTGGCCCCTTTCTTGTTATTTTAAATAGTCCCGCATCAGGCGGGCCAGGATTGCAATCCCCTTCACAATCTGTTCGTCGCTGGGGGTAGAGTAGTTCATCCGGAAGGAATAGGAGACGTCCGTGGCCTCATTCGCCACAAAGGCCGTCCCCGGCACCACCGCCACCCCCTGGGGGATGGCCGCCCTACAAAAGCCGGTCATATCCGTCCCCTCCGGGAAGGTACACCACACGAAGAGCCCACCCTGGGGCCTGGTATAGGCCACCCGCTTGTCAAACTGCCTGTCCATCTCCGAGAGGATGAGCTCACACTTGTGCCGGTAAATCTCCGCCAGCCCGGCAAAGTGCCGGGGCAAATCCACCTCGGTGAGGAACCGGTAGGCAATCATCTGCGCTAAGATATTGGTGTGCACATCGCTGCCCTGCTTGCCCACGGTCATCTTGGCAATAATAGGCGCCGGCGCGCTGACAAACCCCACCCGCAGCCCAGGCGCCAGGATTTTGGAAAAGCTGCCGCAGTAAATCACCAGCCCCTCCTCATCCAGCGATTTGATGGTGGGCACCGGCTCCCCCGCAAAGCGCAGGTCGCCGTAGGGGTTGTCCTCCAAAATCAGCACCCCATAGCGTTTTGCCAGGGCATAGGCCTCCTGCCGCCGCTGCCAGCTCATGGTGCGCCCGGAGGGATTCTGGAAGTTGGGGATTACATAGAAGAACTTGGGATGATAGGTTTTCATGGCCTCTTCCAAAGCTGCCATGTCCACCCCATCCTCGTCCCCCGCCACCCCCTTCAGCGTCACGCCGTAGGAGCGGAAGGAATTGAGCGACCCCACAAAGCTGGGGTTCTCACAGAGCACCACATCCCCCTCGTTGCACAGCACTTTGCAGGCCAGCTCAATGGCCTGCTGTGCCCCCGAGGTGATAATCAAATCATCCCTCTCCCCGTCAAAGGCCTGATAGCGTTCCCGGCAAAAACCCTTCAGCGCCTCCCGCAGCTTGGGATACCCCTCGGTAATGCTGTATTGCAGCGCCGCCATAGGCTCCTGCTCCAAAATCTCCGCCGAAAACTTCCGGATTACCTCCGCCGGAATCGCCTCCGATGAGGGGTTCCCCGCTGTAAACGGGATAATACTGGGGTCAGAGGCCATCTTCAAAATCTCCCGGATTGCCGAGGGCTTCAGCGATACAATTTTATCAGAAAAGGTGTAGTTCATTGTAAACCTCCTTAACAACAACACATCCCTTGATAGAATAGACACTAGGCGCAAGCACGCCAATCCTGCGCCGCAGGCGTGAGTCTATTGTACCACATCTCTTTCAAAAAGAAAATCATTCCACCAAAAAAATATTTTAATAAGGCGCCTTGACAATTTCCCCCTTTCCTGCTATTATTAAGGTACAGAAATAATTGAAAGGAACGATGCCCCATGACATGGAACGAACATTTTAAACAGTCTTTTCTCACCAAGACCGAGGTAAGGATGGTGACAGCGGCGGCTCTCTGCCTGCTGGCCGGGCAGTGGGTTCCCCATCTGCAAACCATGACAGCCGCCATCAGCGCCGTCATGGCCGCCCAAGACAGCCGGGCGCTGACCCTCCGCGCCGGCATCACCCGCCTGACGGTGACAGCCGTAGGCGGCGCGTTGGGCATAGGGGTCATTCTATTGGAAATCCTGTCCAGCTCCCCCGCATTGGCGCTGCTGCTGGGCACGGCGGGCCTGCTGCTCACAGTCTTCGGCTGCAAGCTGGCAAAGGCCCCCGCCTTCCAAGCTCGTATCGGCGCCCTCAATTTCATCCTGGTGACAATGACCCTGCCCGGCACCGAGCTCCGTCTGCAATACGCTCTTTTCCGCCTTGTCTCCACCCTCTTCGGTGTCCTGGCAGTCTTCCTAGTGACGGCGATTTGGCAGGCCATTGAAAAGTCCCGGAAAAAGGAGCCTGCCACAGTAAGATAGAGAGGTTTTTTGCTTGATTATCGCCAGGGGATGGGTTACGATAGGGATAGAAGAAATCGAGAAAGGGGCGCGTCTCGTGAGCAGAACAATTTCAAGGGCCTGCTGCTCTAACTATCAGAAAAGGCATGGAATTCTCCATGCCTTTTCCCGTCAATTCCTCTCTACTTTAACTTGGAATTGAGGAGCTCGAATACATGCGCTATTAACGTAGTTTTAATCCCCTGCTATATAGGTCCAGGCGACCAAGACCTGATAAATGTTGCAAGGCAAGCATCGCACTATTTCCAATTCCAGGTTTTACCGGCGGCTTAACAGTGAAACTTGCGGAACATTCCAGTGTTTCATCTTCCTGGCGCAAGTCCTTCACAGAATGATAGGTTGTGTTCAAATAGGTATCTCCAGGTTTGGCAAAGCCATTCCCCGTTTCCGCTGAAACGTCACCAAATCCTGTCCCCATCGGACAGCGTGTATTCCCCTAGCCAGACAATCTCCCCATTAGATATCGTTTCCAGATTGGCGGGAATAACCTGGGGATGCCAAGTCCTGCCCCGGCTGTTTCCTGTCAGTCATTGTCGTCACCGCCCATATCTCCCAGAAGTTCCGTCACCTCCGCTTCGGTCATATAGGCGGCACCCGTGATTTTGTTATTTGCATCACGGATTATTTTGATATTGACAGTTCCTTTTGGGTTCATATTCAGCGTGTAAACGGACTTGTTGGGCCGGATATCCAAAAAGATATTGACAAGCCGGCCCGCATAGTAATAGTCCTTTCCATCCATCGTAACGCCCACAGCCCGGTATTCCGCCGCCTGCGCTTCGGCCCATTCTTTCTCCTGCTTTTCCTTTAATTCATCAATCTCATCATTTCGATCCAGTCTGTTAAAGAGCATGGATTGAAATGCCCGGTTCCCATCTTCCAAAGCCCGCTCCAGCCAAAGTTCCAGTTCCATTTCGTCCATGCAGTCGGTCAAGATGGAGAAAAACGCTGTTTTCTCATCGGCGTACGCTTTTTCATCGAAGTCATTAAACAGAGCGGAATTTGTGTTAAGCCGACTTACAGCGTCAGAGAAAAACGCAAAGTCCCCGTCAGCATAGAAC
>JAAVYW010000060.1 GCA_022791315.1 Oscillospiraceae bacterium
TCCTTGAGCTTGCGCTTCTCCTCCTCGAGTTTGCTGCGGGCTTCAAGAGTCCGCTCGCGGTTTGCCTGAGCGGTACGGATTTCGCGGATGGCCGCACCGACAGGCGGCTTCCTTGCCTTGCCGCAAGGAAGCGAAAGGCCCATAGGGGCTTTTGCCCCTATGTACCCCAACAGTGTCAGCAGGGGTCACTCGGTGGTCGGCGGACGCTCCGGGTGTTATCGTTCTCCCACTTTTAGCAGTGACAATGCCAGGTGAAGCGGGCTCGGTGCGGCCCCGATGTTAGGTCGCCTTGGCTCGTTCGGGGGCAGACATGCTTTCACTAAGCCCCTCTATTCCCCAAAATTCTTCCCCACCAACCTGTCTCTAGCCTTCCCCGAAGAAGCGGCAAAACCTAACTTCGTTGACCCAATTACCGAAAACCCCAGCGCTCTTCTATCCCGTCTCTCAGTACCCCAAAGCGGCTACTCCTCTGCGGCCACTTTGAAAAACTCCAGCCCTTCTTCCATCACTTCATCAATCAGCCCCTGCACATCCAGCTTGCCCTCTGCGGCCTCCACCTGGTCCAGATGGGGCCTGGTTTTGGGATGTCGGGGGGTAAACACCGTGCAGCAGTCCTCATAGGGCAAAATTGAGGTCTCAAAGGTGTCGATTTTCCGGGCCAGCTCTATAATCTCGCTCTTGTCCATGCCAATCACCGGCCGGAACACCGGCAGGTCGCACACCGCATCCGTGCATTGCAGCGCCATCATCGTCTGGCTGGCAACCTGCCCCACGCTCTCCCCGGTAATCAGCGCGTCACAGTGGTTATGCCTCGCCACCCGGCAGGCAATGCGCATCATAAACCGCCGCATAATCAGGGTAAAAAACTCTTCTGGGCACTTATCCCGTATCTCTTCCTGGATTTTGGTAAACTGTACCACACACATGCTCACCGGCCCGGCGTATTCCGCCACCTTGGCCGCCAGCTCCACCACCTTGTCCCTGGCCCGTTCGCTGGTGTAGGGCGGCGCCGCAAAGTGGATAGCGTGGATACCCACCCCCCGCTTCGCCAGCATGTACCCCGCCACTGGGCTGTCAATCCCGCCCGAGAGCAGCAGCAGCCCCCGTCCCGAGGAGCCCGCAGGCATCCCCCCGGCCCCTGGAATCCGCTTGGCGTGGATATAAGCCCCAAAGTCCCGGATTTCCACTGTCACCGTCACCTCCGGGGCGTGTACGTCCACCCGCAGCGGCTGGAATTTGCTCAACAAAAAGCCTCCCATCTCCCGGCTGATTTCCGGAGATTTCAGGGGAAAATCCTTGTCCGCCCGCTTGGCCTCCACCTTAAAAGTGCGGGCTGGCCCCAGCACTTCCCGTAAGTACTCCTCCGCCGCAGCCTTGATGCTGCCCATGTCCTTCTCTTCCACCACAGCCGCCCGCTCCAGCATGGCAATGCCGAATACCTTCTGTAACCTCTCCACCGCCTCATCCAAATCCATCTGCCCCTTGGGCTCAATGTAAATGGTGGATTGTGCCTTCCGTATCCCCACCTCTCCCAGCGGCTTCAGCCGCCGCCGGATATTCCGGATGAGCATGTCCTCAAAGGTGGCCCTGTTCTGCCCCTTCAGCGCAATTTCCCCGTTCTTAATCAAGATAATTTCCCGCATTGTCCTCTTCTTCCCCTTCTTCGTCCGTAGTCCCCAGCCATCCTCTGGCAGCCCCTAATACCGTAGGGTTTCCAAGCCCTCCCGCAGCGCCTTCACAAATTCCGCGCAGTCCTCCTCTGTGTTCTGCCGCCCAAAACTGATGCGCAGCGCCGTGTCCCGCTGCCGGTCAGGGAGCCCCATGGCCTTCAGCACATGGCTCCCCTCCCCCTTGGCACAGGCCGACCCACTGGACACATAGATACCCCGCTGCTCCAAAAAGTGCAGCATAATCTCCGACCGCGCCCGGTTCCCCGATAAGTTCAGGATATAGGGCAGCGCATCCTCCGGGGAGTTTATCTCCACCGAGGATAGCCCCCTCAACAACTCCCGCAGACAGGCATTCAACTTCGCCGCATGGGCCAGGTCAGCCTCCCTGCGCTCCCCGGCCAGCCGGCAGGCCTCTCCAAAGGCGGCAATCCCGGCCGTGTTCTCTGTCCCGGGCCGCAGCTTGTCCTGCTGCTCCCCTCCATGCAGCAGCGGCAGAATCCTAGCCTGCCTGGCCTTGTAGAACGCCCCAACCCCCTTGGGCCCATAGATTTTGTGCGCCGTCACCGTGAGGAGGTCCACTCCCAGCGTGTTCACCTTCACCGGCAGCTTCCCGAAGGCCTGCACCGCGTCGCAGTGGACCAGCATCCCCGGCGCTTTCCGCTTTGCCTCTCGGACGATTTCCCCCACCGGCAGCACAGCCCCTGTCTCGTTGTTCACCAGCATGGTACTCAGCAGCACCGTCTTCCCGTCTACCGCGTCCAGCACCTTCCCGGGGTCTATATTTCCGTCCCTCTCCGGCGGCACATAGATGCATTCAAACCCCTGCTCCTCCAAAAACTTCACGCTCTCCAGCACCGAGGCATGCTCAATCGCCGTGGTGACAATTCTATTCCCCTGCCGCCGCTTGGCCAGGGCCGCCCCCAGCACCAGGGTGTTGTTGGCCTCCGTCCCCCCGCTGGTGAAGTAGATTTCCTGTTCCTTCGCCCCCAGCGCCTTTGCCACCTGCTTCCTGGCGGCATGCACCATCCGCTCCCCCTCCAGCCCCTTGCTGTGGAGGGAAGAGGGGTTCCCATAGCACCCCAGCGCCTCCATCATCGCCTCCCGCACCTTTTCATCCACTGGCGTTGTGGCGCTGTTGTCCAGATAAATCTCCCGCATCCCGTCTCCCCCTTCCCGCGCGGCCATAACAATACAACTTATAGTATACTCCATCCCAGGGGGTGATTGCAAATCTTTTTTGCAAAGAACCGCTCAAAATCCATTGACACCAAATAAGGTATCACATATCATGAAACTATGGAGAGATTCGGATAAACTATTAGCACGCATTTATGCCCTTTCCAAAGATTTGCGTTTTGCAGAGCTGCGACAGATACTGGAAGCCTATGGATACGAAATGAGCCAGCCAAGAGGCAGCAGCAGCCAGTATACGTTCCAAAAGCCAGGCCGTTTCCCCATTACAATACCAAATCACAACCCCATTAAGAGGGTTTATGTGGAGATGGTAAGACAAGTGATAGAGAGCGAGGAGAAAAACGATGAAAACCTTAGATGAATATAGGGCAACCTCCTATCGAATGGAAATCATAGAGGACACAGAGTAGGGAGGCTTTGTCGTCTCCTATCCCGAGCTTCCGGGATGTATCACTTGCGGGGAGACGATTGCATCTGCTGTGGAAAGCGCCGCAGACGCTAAAAAAGCATGGCTGCAAGCTGCATTGGAAGAGGGCCTTCCCATTCCAGAGCCCGATTCCCTAGAAAGCTACTCCGGGCAGTTTAAGCTGCGCATCCCTCGCAGCCTTCACAAGCTGCTGGCAGAGCATTCAAAGCAGGAAGGCATCAGCATGAACCAGTATTGCGTTTATCTGCTTTCCCGAAACGATGCAGTATATCATCATTAACACCACACCATAAGCAAGAGAGGGCCGCCTTATAGCGACCCTCTCTGTGTGTGATTTACTTTCCTGCCCGGTCAATCATTTCCCTCATAATCGAATATGTCAATCATCATCAATGCTCCTGTGCTGAAAGCATATCCGAAGAGATTTTCGCTCTCGATTGCGTCAGCCTGCCCCCGTAATTCCTGCAATTCCTCAAGCTTTTCAAATTCCTCAGGAGGCAACAAATTTCGGAAATGTTCCTCTATGGCAATAATTTGGCTGGAAATCTCCTTAAATTCGTGGGTGCGTACACGCCGACGTTCCCACGGACTGATTCTGCCATAATAAAGGTCATCCAATATGGATTCTCTCATAACACATTCCCCCCTTGCCCTTCTATCCGTTTGTCCATAAGCTGCGCCCCAAAATGGGACGCAAAGCGGAAGCGGTCAAAGTCCACTGGGTTCCCGGCTTTACATCCGGCATCCAGGTATGCGTCCGGCAGGTCTTGTTGCCCATCTGCCATAGAAGCGGTGAGCATTTCCAGAATGTTTTCCACGTTTAAACCGTCCTTTCTTTTTTGCCGATATTGCTTGAAAAGAAAGCTGACGCATGATATAATATTTATGTCGCTTTTGCCTTTTGGCAATATCGGCTTGGGAAGAAGTGGCGTGATGCTTTGTCGAGTTAGCGCCACTTCCTTCTACTTCTTTTTGAGGCCGTCATGTACCATATGAACTCCTCGCCTGACTACTTCCGCTTTTGATACTTTGAGTTCTTCAACGCACTCGTCCAGCTTCGCGGCTGTTTCTTTATCAAAGCGGACTTTCAGAGAAATGTCCTTGGGGTTATCGGTAGGACGTCCCATTTTTTTATTCCCCAATCCTATCACCTCGCTTTTTGGGGTCGCTAATATTATAGCTTACCGACGCCGCAAAGTCAAAGGTCTCTTTGGAGTTCTACAGTTCTTTGCCTCCTGCGCGGCTGCCGTTCTCACTATTCTTGATACATGATACTGTAAACGCTTCTGCGGGTTTGCTCTGCTTTGTTATGCAGCTACGCACCATTCCGATGTTTCCCCTCCCCTTTTTAGCCGATATTGCTTGCAAGGAAAGCTGACGCATGATGTAATAGTTATGTCGCTTTTGCCTTTTGGCAATAGTCGGCTGGGGAAGTGGCGTGATGCTTTAGCGGGTTAGCGCCACTTCCTTCATTTTTCTTGTAGGCTCTCATACAGACTGTGAACACCACGTCTTAAAACCTCAGAGCGTGTGATATTGAGTTTTGCCATGCAATACTCAATTTTTTCCATTGTTTCCTTGTCGGCTCGTGTTTTAATCTGAGTGTCTAGTGGCTTCTCTGGATGGGGGCCCGGTTTTTTGCGTGCCAAACAGCCTCACCTCCAATTTGGGGCACGAGTTAATTTCACCACTCGTGCCCCAAATTGTCAATACCCATTTTTACCTGATTGATAGAACAACACCTTGCGTTCTGTGTGGCTGCTGTTCTCGCTGTTCCTAATACATGATACTATTGCACAAAAGAGCCGCTGCGGTTTTCCCGCAGCGGCTCTTTTTCTCAAACCCTAATTTATACTCTCTTCCGCGCCACATACGAAGTGTGCAGAATCTCATGCGCCTTGTGGCTTCCGGGCTCGCCCAAAAACTCCTTGTAGAGCTTCTGGATAGTGGGATTCTCGTGGGATTTCCGCTGGGGCATGGCCGCATCCTGGTTGTACAGGGCAGCGGCACGCAGCGCCTTCAAATCCACGTTGTTGCGCACGTCGGCAGGCTGCACAGGCTGTCCGCCGCCGTTGACACAGCCGCCGGGGCAGCCCATAATCTCGATAAAGTGGTAGTCTGCAGTGCCGTCCTTCACCTTATCCAGCAGCACCTTGGCATTGACAGGGCCGGAGGCCACAGCCACCTTCACGTCCATGCCGGCCACATGGTAGGTGGCCTCCTTCACGCCCTGGGTGCCGCGCACCTCGGTGAATTCCACGCTGGGCAGCTCTTCGCCGGTGAGGGTCTCCACGGCAGTACGCAGGGCAGCCTCCATCACGCCGCCGGTGGCGCCGAAGATGACCGCCGCGCCGGTGGACTCGCCCAGAGGCGCGTCAAACTGCTCGTCAGGCAGGTCGGTGAAGCTGATGCCAGCCCGGTTAATCATCCTGGCCAGCTCCCTGGTGGTGAGGGCGATGTCAGTGTCCGGGATGCCCTCGCCTGCGGCACTCATATCGTCGCGGGTAATCTCAAACTTCTTGGCCGTGCAGGGCATAATGCTCACAACCACCAAATCCTTGGGGTCGATGCCCTCTTTCTGGGCATACCAGGTCTTGGCAATGGCGCCGAACATCTGCTGGGGAGATTTGCAGCTGGAGAGGTTGGGGATGCACTCGGGATACATGTGCTCGCAGAACTTAATCCAGCCGGGGGAGCAGGAGGTAATCATGGGCAGGGTGCCGCCGTTTTTCACTCTCTCCAGGAACTCGTGGGCCTCTTCCATGATAGTCAGGTCTGCGCCGAAGTCGGTGTCATACACGCCGTCAAACCCGATGCGCCGCAGCGCAGCCGCCATCTTGCCCTCCACATTGGTGCCAATAGGCATCCCAAAGCACTCGCCCAGGGTGGCCCGGATAGAGGGGGCGGTGTTGACGATAACCTTCTTGGTGGGGTCGTTCAGAGCGTCCCACACCTTCTGGGTGTCGTCCTTCTCGCCGATAGCGCCGGTGGGGCACACGGTGATGCACTGCCCGCAAGAGATGCAGGTGGTGTCAGCCAAATCCATGTCAAAGGGGCTGGAGATGTGGGTCTTGATACCACGGTCATTGGCCCCGATAACGCCCACCAGCTGGTTCCCCTGGCAAACGGCCACACAGCGGCGGCACAGGATGCACTTGTTGTTGTTGCGGAACATATGGTAGGCGGAGTTGTCGATTTCATACACAGGGTTGTCGCCTGCAAAAGTGCTCTCCTCCACCCCGTATTCCTGGCAGAGCTTTTGCAGCTCGCAGCTGCCGCTGCGCACGCAGGAGAGGCACTTCTTCTCGTGGGTGGAGAGGATGAGCTCCAGCGTGGTACGGCGGGAGGCCTGCACCTTGGGCGTGTTGGTAAACACTTCCATGCCCTCGTTCACGGGATAGACGCAGGAGGCCACCAGCGAACGGGCGCCCTTCACTTCCACCACGCAGATGCGGCAGGCACCGATTTCGTTCAGGTCCTTCAGGTAGCACAGGGTGGGGATATGTATCCCGGCCTGGCGCGCGGCCTGCAGAATGGTGGTGCCGGCAGGCACGGAGACAGGCAGGCCGTTGATTTTCACATTTACCATATCCATTTCGGTTTCTCCTTTACTTTTTGATGATGGCGCCGAACTTACACTTCTCCATGCAGGCGCCGCACTTGAGGCACTTGGCCGGGTCAATCACATGGGGATTCTTCACCTGTCCGGTGATAGCGCCAGCCGGGCACACACGCGAGCAAAGCGTACAGCCTCTGCACTTCTCCGGGTCAATGGTAAAGGAGAGCAGGTGTTTGCACACGCCGGCGGGACATCTCTTCTCCTTGATGTGGGCCTCATACTCGTCGCGGAAATACCGCAGGGTAGAGAGCACCGGGTTGGGAGCGGTCTGTCCCAGGCCGCACAGGGCATTTTCCTTGATGTAGTAGCAGAGCTCTTCCATTCTGTCCAGGTCTTCCATGGTGCCGTTGCCCCTGGTAATCTTGTCCAGCAGCTCATACAGCCGCTTGGTGCCAATCCGGCAGGGGGTGCACTTGCCGCAGGACTCGTCCACGGTGAATTCCAGGAAGAACTTGGCAATGTCCACCATGCAGTTGTCCTCGTCCATGACAATCAGGCCGCCGGAACCCATCATGGAGCCGATGGCAATCAGGTTGTCGTAGTCGATGGGCACGTCATAGTGGGAAGCGGGGATACAGCCGCCGGAGGGTCCGCCGGTCTGGGCCGCCTTAAACTTCTTGCCATTGGGGATGCCGCCGCCGATTTCCTCGATGACCTCCCGCAGAGTGGTGCCCATGGGGATTTCCACCAAGCCGGTGTTGTGGATCTTGCCGCCCAGAGCAAACACCTTGGTGCCCTTGGACTTCTCGGTACCCATGCTGGCAAACCAATCCGCGCCCTTCAGAATGATCTGGGCCACGTTGGCATAGGTCTCCACGTTGTTCAGAATAGTGGGCTCCTGGAACAGTCCCTTCACTGCGGGGAACGGAGGACGGGGTCTGGGCTCGCCGCGGTTGCCCTCGATGGAGGTCATCAGCGCGGTCTCCTCGCCGCAGACAAAAGCGCCTGCGCCCAGACGAATTTCAATGTCAAAATCAAAGCCGGAATCAAAGATATTCTTGCCCAGCAGGCCGTATTCCCTGGCCTGTCCAATGGCAATTTCCAATCTCTTGACCGCGATGGGATACTCGGCGCGGACATAGATATAGCCCTGATTGGCGCCGATGGCATAGCCTGCAATGGCCATGGCCTCCAGCACGGCATGGGGGTCGCCCTCCAGCACCGAGCGGTCCATGAACGCGCCGGGGTCGCCCTCGTCGGCGTTGCAGCAGACGTATTTCTGATCCGATTTGCTGGCCTTGGCAAAGCTCCACTTGGTGCCGGTGGGGAAGCCCGCGCCGCCGCGGCCCCGCAGGCCGGAATCCTTGATGACCTGGATCACGTCGTCGGGGGTCATCTCGGTGAGCACCTTGCCCAGCGCGGCGTAGCCGTCCACGGCGATGTACTCGTCGATGTTCTCGGGGTTAATCACGCCGCAGTTGCGCAGCGCCACACGGACCTGCTTTTTATAGAACTGGGTCTCGTTCAAAGACTTCACATTGTCTTCCTGCACCGTCTCCTGATAGAGCAGGCGGGTGACGATGCGCCCCTTCAGCAGATGCTCGCTGACGATTTCGGGGATGTCGTCCGGCTGCACCATGCTGTAGAAGCAGCCCTCGGGATAGACAATCATAATGGGGCCCAGGGCGCAAAGGCCGAAGCACCCGGTGCGGATGACCTTCACTTCCTCCGCCAGGCCCGCCTTTGCGATTTCGGACTCCAGCGTCTCAATAATCTTAGCGCTGCCTGAGGAAGTACAGCCGGTACCACCGCAGACCAGTACGTGAGAACGATACATGTTGCTTTTCCTCCTTATTTCGCGTTGGCGCCGATGGTGTATTCGGTGACGACGTTGCCGTTGACAATATGGTCGTTCACCACACGGGCAACCTTTTCCGCAGTCATCTTCACATAAGTGACCTTTTCCTGTCCCGGCACAAAGACCTCCACCACCGGCTCATACTGGCAGATGCCGATGCAGCCGGTCTGCGTCACCATGACGCTGCTCCCCAGGTTCCGCTTCGCCACCTCTTCGGTAAAGGCGTTGAGCACCGGGCGCGCCCCGGCAGCGATGCCGCAGGTTGCCATGCCCACGGCCACACGGGTGCTGCCCTCGTGGTCGCCCCGCATTGTCACGCCGTTTTGCATTCTCTCTTTGATTGCTTTCAGTTCTGCAAGACTTTTCATGTTCTGTTTCATTCCTTTCCTGGAGCTGCCGGCGCTTGTCGGGGGCTATTCCGCCTGCCCGTCCACGCCGTTTGTATGTTCGGTGATAAATTCCCGGATAAATTCCACCACCTCGGGGGTGTCCAGGGGGACGTCCCCCAGCTCCTCCCTCATCTCCCGGGTGTCCAGGACAAAGCCCCTGCCGTCGATCTCATAGCGATAGACGAAGTCCCGGTCAGGGTTGCACTGGATCAGCGAGACCACCGTGCTGCACATATCCCCCAGGGGGATGCAGTCGATGTGGGCGGTGTCAAATTTTGCCGTGGTCTTGGTGCCCACCCCCACCTGGGAGGCAATAGAAAAATCGCCGCCGGTCATTTCGGCCGCCATTTTAAAGAAGGGCACCCCCAGCCCCACCTTGCGGGTGGTGCGGGTGGTGAAGAAGGGGTCGGTCACATGGGCCACCTGTTCCTCGGTCATGCCGCAGCCGTTGTCCTCCACGGTGAGGGTGAGCCATTTGCCCTCCCGCACGGCGCCCAGCTGGATGAGGGAGGCCCCCGCCTTCACGGAGTTCTGGGCCACGTCCAGTACGTTGAGAGAGAGTTCAGTCATCATAGCCGGTTCATCCTAATTGTTATATTTTGCCACAATGCCTTCCACGTCGTCCACAGTCAAGCGGCCGTATACGTCGTCGTTCACAGTCAAAACAGGGGCCAGGCCGCAGGCGCCAATACACCGGCAGGCCTCCAGGGAAAAGCGCCCGTCAGGGGTACATTCGCCGCTGTCGATGCCCAAGAGTTCCCGCAGCTTGTTAAAGATGTCGCCGGAGCCCTTTACATAGCAAGCCGTACCCAAGCAAACCGAAATCTTGTACTGCCCCTTGGGATTGAGGGCAAACTGGGCATAGAAGGTGGCCACGCCGTAGACCTTTTCCAGCGGCACTCCCAGTCCCAGGGCAATCTGCTCCTGCACCTCAATGGGGAGATAGCCGTAGATTTCCTGCGCCTTTTGCATGACGGGAATGAGAGCGCCCTGCTGTCCCTTATGCTCGGTAATCACAGCCGCCAGCTCCGTCTCCTGCTCCTTTGTCCCCGTAAAGGGGACGCTGCTTTTCATCGCCATATTTCATTAAACCTCCTTATACAGCAACAGGCTGCACTGCGTTCCATTCCAATGCCGCCTTTTACTCCTACGTCTATTCAGTATATCAGATAATCTCACAAAAATCTAGCTTTATCCCGTCATTTCGCGAAGTATTTTTGCCCAAATCCCCCTGTTTTTTTAGGGAATTTCTCCCGGGCCGGGCCTGATTTTCCGGATATGTAAAAGAAAGGAAAAATTTTTTGTGCAATTTTCTAGCGTCCCTTTTTCACAGAATATGTTATACTGATGGGGTAATATGTATTGGATATGTCCAAAGGGGAAATTTTGTGCCAGGGTGCAGCGGTGTGCTTGCTTTTCGGTTTTTGGGTTCCCTCCCCTTCGCGGCAAAGTGCGCGCTGGCTCCGTTTTTTTGGGCTTGGCGGCCGCCGGTCCGGGCTCTCCCTCCCGTTCGCGGCCTCCTTCCCTGCGCCGTCCTCTCCCCTTCGCAGGACGGGTTCTCCCTTGGGCAGGCCTTCCCCAGTTTATGCCGGTGCGAAGCGGCGGAATGGAGCGAAAAAATATGACCATCAAAGATGTAAAAGACATCCTGGACGCCCAGGTGCTCTGCTGTGAAGACAGCCTTGACAGCGAGGTCCACACCGCCTGCGGCTCCGATATGATGAGCGACGTGCTGGCCTTTGTGAAGGACCAGTCTGTCCTCCTCACGGGCCTGATGAACCCCCAGGTGGTGCGCACTGCCGAGATGATGGACATGGTGTGCATCGTCTTTGTCCGGGGCAAGTCCCCCACGGAGGAGATTGTCCGCCTGGCCTCGGCCCACGACATTGTCCTGATGAAGACCCCCCACCGCATGTTCACCGCCTGCGGCCTTCTCTATTCCAAGGGCCTCCACGGGGGCGACTGATTCCCAAGCTGCGGTTTTTTGAGGTAGGGCGGGGCAAGGCCCCGGAAAGGAAGGTCTCAAATGGATATTCTAAAACTGGAATACGATGTCCCGGGCGATGACTTCACCCGCGCAGGGGAAGCCTCCTCCGGACTGAAAAAGGCGCTGAAAAAAATCGGGGTCAACCCCGCTTCCATCCGCAAGGCGGCCATCGCCATGTATGAGGGGGAAATCAATATGGTTATCCATGCCGGCGGCGGCAAGGCCACGGTAGAGGTGGGCCCCGAGGGCATTTTAATCAAGCTGGTAGACCAGGGCCCCGGCATCCCCGACATCAGCCTGGCCATGAAAGAGGGCTGGTCCACCGCCCCCGACACCGTGCGCAACCTGGGCTTTGGCGCGGGGATGGGCCTGCCCAACATGAAAAAGTACAGCGATGACATGCAAATCGACAGCACCGTGGGCGTGGGCACCACAGTCACCATGCGCATCGCCATCTAAATCCCCCGGCAAATAAGTTTTTGAGGTGAGGACAATGGAGCAGTTCTTTCATTCGGTCATGCTGGATAAAGAGTTATGTAAGGGCTGTATCAACTGCATCAAGCGCTGTCCCACAGAGGCAATCCGTGTGCGGGGCGGGAAAGCCCAAATCACTGCGGAGCGGTGTATCGACTGTGGGGAGTGCATCCGCATCTGTCCCCACCACGCCAAAAAGGCAATCTACGACAAGCTCCCGGTGCTAGAGCATTTCCGCTACACCATCGCCCTGCCCGCCCCCAGCCTCTACGGCCAGTTTAACAACCTGGAAGACGTGGATATCGTGCTCAACGCCCTGCTCAAAATGGGGTTTGACCAGGTGTTCGAGGTGGCAAAGGCGGCAGAGCTGGTCTCCGACATCTCCCGCCGCATCATGAGCGAGGGCAGGGTGGAAAAGCCGGTCATCAGCTCGGCCTGCCCCACAGTGGTGCGCCTCATCCGGGTGCGCTTCCCCGAGCTCATCGACCACGTGCTGCCCCTAAACGCCCCTATCGACGTGGCCGCCAAGCTGGCCCGCCGGGAGGCCCTAGAGCAGCACCCGGAATTAAAACCCGAGGACATCGGCGTCATTTTCATCTCCCCCTGCCCCGCCAAGGTCACGGCGGTGAAAATGCCCCTGGTCTCCGAGAAATCCGATATCGACGCCGTGGTGGCTATCAGCGATGTCTACCCCAAGCTCATCTCCTATATGGAGGACGTTGACAGCCGCCCCGAGGAGATGGAGGAGCTCTCCTCCGCGGGCAAAATCGGGGTCAGCTGGGCCTCCTCTGGCGGTGAGGCCGCCGCCCTCCTGGGCGACAACTACCTGGCCGCCGACGGCATCGAAAACGTCATCAAGGTGCTGGAGGATTTGGAGGACGACAAGTTCACCGACCTGGACTTTGTGGAGCTCAACGCCTGCTCCGGCGGCTGCGTGGGGGGCGTGCTCACGGTGGAAAACCCCTATGTGGCAAAGGCGCGCCTAAAAAAGCTGCGGAAATATCTCCCCGTGGCTATGAACCACGCCGAGAGCCTCATCCCCGAAATCCAGTGGGACAAAGAGCTGGAATACGCCTCTGTCCTCAGCCTGGACGACGACTTCCAGGCAGCCTTACATAAGATGAATGAGCTGGAACGCATCGCCGGGGACCTCCCGGGCCTGGACTGCGGTTCCTGCGGCGCCCCCTCCTGCCGCGCCCTGGCCGAGGACGTGGTGCGGGGCCTTGCCAAGGAGAGCGACTGCATCATGAAACTGCTGCGCAACGGGGAATAGCAGCCCGGCATAGAAAAGGAGGAAACAACCCATGACAATCCGAGAGATGAGCGAGAAACTGTCCCTGGAAATTGCCTGCGAGGGGGACGACCTGGAGCGGGAGGTCACAAAGGTCTATTGCTGCGACCTGTTGAGCATCGTAATGGGCCGTGCCCCGGCCGACAGCGCCTGGGTCACGGTGATGGGGAACATCAACGCAGTGGCAGTGGCGGTGCTGTGCGATGTCTCCTGCATCGTGGTGGCCGAACATATGGAGTGCGACGCCCAGATGCTGCAAAAGGCCGAAACCCAGGGCGTAACGGTGTTAAAGAGCCAGCAGCCCATCTATGAGACCGCCGCCGCCATCGGCCAGCTGTTATGACCGCCTACTACGACTTACATATGCACTCCTGCCTCTCCCCCTGCGGCGACGACGACATGACCCCCGGCAACATTGCAGGCATGGCCTATCTCAACGGCCTCAACGTGGTGGCCCTTTCCGACCACAACACCTGCAAAAACGTCCCTGCCCTCGTCGAGGCTGCCCGGCAGTATGAAAACCTGCTCATCGTCCCCGCCATGGAGCTCACCACGGCGGAGGAAATCCATGTCCTCTGCCTCTTCCGCTCCCTGGAAGGCGCCCTGGCGTTCGACGCCTACGTGGAGCAGCACCTAATGCAGGTGGAAAACGACGTGGAGATTTTCGGCCACCAGGTCATCATGGACGGGGAGGATAACCCCACCGGCGAGTTCCCCTACCTGCTCATCAATGCCACCGACATCTCCATGGAAGAGGTCTTCCCCCTGGTATCCTCCTTTGGCGGCCTTGCCGTCCCCGCCCATATTGATAAGCAGGCCAACAGCTATCTCTCCCAGTACGGGTTCATCCCCCCCGACGCCCCCTTCCCCTGCTACGAGATGGCCGACCTCTCCCACCGGGAAGAACTCACAGCCGCCAATCCCGTGCTGGCGGGCAAATTTTTCCTCAGCGATTCCGACGCCCACTATCTCCACCATATCCGGGAGCAGCTCTATTCCCTCAACCTGCCCTCCCTCACCCTGGAGAGCTTCTTCGCCGCCCTGCCTGTGTCAGAGTAGCCGTAAAAGCGTAAAAAGTAAACACCATCTTGAAAGCGCGTACGGGGAACCCTCTCTCCCTGTGCGCCTTTTTGCCCCCTTTTCCCCAATAAATCCTTTATTCCATTTGTTTTATAGATAAAATCACGAACTATCCCAAGAAAGAAGGGTATACCATGAAAAAGCAGCTTCTTGCCGCCATCGCCGGGATGCTCTGCCTCTGCCTGGTCTACAGCGGCTGCTCCTCCGGCTCTGGCTCCGCCTCCTATGACAACAGCGCCAGCGCCCCCTCTGCCAGCCAGGACACCAGCTCCTCCCCCAGCTATAGCATGTCTGAGGACGGGGGCGTCTCTGGCTGGGACGAGAAGGCGGAATGGGGGGAAGACATCGCCTGGGATGACGACGCGGTAGAACCCACCCCCGGGGAAAGCGGCAGCAATTCCGCCGGAGACTTGGACCGCCGGAAAATCATCCGCAACGCCTATCTCTCCATCGAGACCAAGGAGTTCGACCAGTCCATTGCCCTCTTAGAGCAAAAGGTGGAGGAATACGGCGGCTTCGTGGAGTCCTCTTCCGTGGAGGGCAATACTTATTCCAGCAGCTCCCGCCGCAATGCCAGCTACCAGCTGCGCATTCCCGCCGGCAATTTCAGCGCCTTTTTAAATGATACCGGCGGCATTGGCAATGTCTATAACAAGACCGTGGAGAGCAACGAAATCACCGACCAGTATTTTGACACCCAGGCCCGCCTGGAATCCCTGCGGATGCAGGAGGAGCGCCTGCTGGAAATCCTCTCCAAAGCCGAGGAACTCACCGCGGTCATCGAGCTGGAGCAGGCCCTCTCCGATGTGCGCTATCAAATCGAAAACCTCACCACCACCCTGCGCAAGTACGACGGCCTGGTGCAGTATTCCACTGTCCACATCAACCTGGCGGAGGTCTACGAAATCACCCCCGTGGTGGAGATGCCCACCACCCTGGGCGAGCGCATCAGCCAGCAGTTCGCCGCCAGCACCGAGCGGGTGCGCCACAGCCTGGAAAACCTGCTGGTAGCTGTTATCGGCGGCCTGCCCCTGATTCTCTGGTTCCTGCTGTGGGTGGCTATCCTGGGCGGCATCATTACCCTCATCGTCTGGCTCTGCACCCGCTCCGCCAAGAAGGCCGCAGCCAAGCGCCCCCAGCCCTATGGCGGCTATCCAAGGCCTGGGGTTCCCCCTGCCCCCGGCGCAGCCCCCCACTACACCCCCGGCGGCTACGGCGCCCCGGCGCCCGGGGTTCCCACCCCCGGCGCGCCTGAGCCCAGCCCCCAGGAAACCCCCGACTCCGAAGAGCCAGAAACGCCGGAGGAAAAAGAAGACTAACCCCGCAGTGCCAAAGGGCCCGCCGCAGTGCAGCGGGCCCTTTGTACTTTCTGGAAAGGAGCCCCCATGTCGCTCTCAAAATCCATTGATTTCCTGTTGGAAAACGGCGGGGACGTGCTGAAATACCGCCCCCACAGGGAGATATTGCAGGACATCTCAAAGCCGCAGGAACAGGCCCTGCTGGAAAAAGTGCTGGAGACCCCTGCCTACAAGCTGCTTGAGCGCTATGTAAAGCCAAACGGGTATATCGGCATCGGCATGCACTCCTGGGATAAATTCAAGGAAACCCCGCTCCAAGACGGGGAGGCGGCGGCACGGCTCCTCTCCAACTATGCCATTCCCAAAAGCAGCCCTATTATCAAAAATTTCATTTCTTCCCTAAGAAACGACGAAATTCTTGAAAATGAATTCTCCTAAGAGGCCGCCCGTTTCCGTAACCGGCACCTGGGCCTTGCCAACGGCGGAGGCCTGATGGTGCTGGTGTATACCTGCCAGGCCCTGCTGGGCTATGGAGACGATGAAGAGGTCCTCCCCCTCCTACCGTGCCTTTGAGAGCCTCCTGGGCATCACCTCCCTAGAGGACATCACCAGCTTCCACCCCCGCAGCAAGAAGAAATACAACTACCCCTATCTGGAGCAGGACACCTATTTTCCCTGCCAATATAGTCAAAGCACTCCAAAACAGATACTTGTTTTGGAGTGAGCGGGCAGAGCGCGCGCTTTTGACTACGTAATGCGAAACAGAGCCGCAAAAGCGGTTCTCTGCGGCCTCAAAGGCTGCAGACTTGAAAAGCACCGCTTTTCAAGTCTTTCGATTATACCACCTGGAAACCCTGGCCCACACAAAGTCCTGGCGCAGCGAGGCGACGGTCTCTGCCTTTGCCCAGGCTGTCAACCACCATAGCCGGGTTGTGAAAGAGGGCAGCAACCTGCATGTGAAAATTGGGGGCAGCTATTCTGTGCCGCTGTGGGCCTATCGCTATCCCTTCAAACCCTTTGAGCCCGCCAAGCCCGCCGGCACCGCCCTGCGCAAAACCCTGACCCATCTGGCCATGGTCGGGGGCAGCCAAATTGACGTGGTGCGCCAATCCGCCGACGCAGTGCAGGAGGCCATCGCGCAGGACGGCGTCCTGCGGGTGAGGTTTGAGAGCCCCCACCACAAGCGCGTCTTCAAAAAGGCCCTGGAATTCCCCACCCCCTACAGCGAAATCGCCCTGGAACCCTCCCACAAAACCGATACCGCCCTCTGGTGCGAACTCACCTTCTGGGCCGTGCAGCTCCTGTCCATTCTGGGCGAAACCTGAGCGCCCCTCTTGGCTTCTAGCCATATCCAAAACAAATCCTTCTCCCTCTGCCGCCCAGCCCTGTGTATCCCCCGCACGCCAACGCCAGTTCCCCCATCCCCTGGCCTGACTCAATCCATCCGCAAAAGGAGGCATCCCCATGTCCCACCTTCTGGAACCCTTTTTCCGGCAAAACGGCATCGAGTTTTCCGCCGCCCTGCCCTATGAAGATTCGCTCAAAGTCTTCCCCTGTGCCGCATCCCGCCGCATCCCCGCGGGGAGCAAGACGGTTTTCCCCCTGCTGCTTCCCTACCGGGTGGCGGCTTTTTCCCGCCGCAACCTCTCCCTCTACGCCTGTGTGCGGGATTACCACCAGGTGGCGGCGGAGTTCCTGGGTGGCCTTTGCCGGGAGCTGGAAGCGCAGTATAACCACCCCTTCGCCGCCTTTTCCGACAGTTCCCCCTTTGACGAGGTATCCCTGGCCCACCGTGGCGCCCTGGGGGTGAAGGGGGAAAACGGTTTAATCATCAATGAGAAATACGGTTCCTATGTCTTTTTAGCCGAGCTTGTCACCCCCCTCCCCCTGCCGGAATACCCTGCCTACCATCCCGCCAGCTGCCCCGGCTGCGGGGCCTGCCGCCAGTCCTGCCCCGGCGGCGCACTGACGCCCCAGGGCTTTCTCCCCCAGCAGTGCGCCAGCTTTGTCTCCCAAAAAAAGGGTGCCCTCACCCCCCAGGAGCAGGCCCTCATCCGCCGCAGCGGCCTGGTCTGGGGCTGTGACCTCTGCCAAGAGTCCTGCCCTCTCAATCAAAACGCCGCCCTCTCCCAGTTCCCCCCCTTCCTCAAAAATCCCCTGGAACGCTTCACGCCCCAGGACGCCCCCCGGCTGTGTAAGGAGTATGCCTTCGGGTTCCGCGGCCCGGCCGTCATCTTGCGAAATTACGAAATCCTTAATTGCGATTCTGATTTTTGAGGATAATCTGGCTTTCTCCTGACCCTGCTGCGTACGCTCGACAAAATATCCCTAGGGATAGTGACAATGCGGGCGAAAAAGAGAAGAGTAGACAAAAAACGAGGATTGTGCCTGCCAACTGGCGGCACCAAAAGGAGGCGCGATAACCCATGCTGGAACAAACACAGATGGAGCAGGAGCAGGTTCATCTTGCCCAGACCCAGGCAGAAATCGACAAACAGCTCTCCGCCTACGGGGAAGAGGCCGAGCTGTTGCGGCAGACCACCCGGGAGCAGCGCAAGTACATCTGGGATAACCGGATTGACCTGGATTCCAAGGAGAGCTATTTTGAGGAAGCCGTGGCCGCCAAGTACACCGAATCCTTTGGCGAGACTTTTAATGAGTGGGTGCGCCTCAAACGGATGAAACAGAGCCCCTATTTTGCCCGTATCGATTTTGCCGAGCCGGGCGACCCGGCCGAGCAGGTCTATATCGGCTCCGGCTCCCTGGTGGACGACCGGAGCTTTGATGTCTATATCTATGACTGGCGTTCCCCCATCGCAGGCATGTACTATGATTTCGAGCTGGGCAGCGCCTCTTACCAGTGCGAGGCCGGGGAAATCAGCGGGGAAATCACCCTAAAACGGCAGTACCGCATAGAGCACGGCGTAATGAAGGAGGCATTTGACAGCTCTGTCACAGTGTTAGACGAGATTTTGCAGAGCATCCTCTCTGCCGACGCCCAGGAAAAGATGCGCCCCATTGTCACCACCATCCAGCGGGAGCAGAACACCCTCATCCGGGAGGAGGACTCTGAAATCCTCGTCATCCAGGGGGCAGCAGGCTCTGGCAAAACCTCTGTGGCGCTCCACCGGGTGGCCTACCTGCTCTATCGCCGCCGCAATAAGCTCAATGAGAGCAACATCCTCATCCTCTCCCCCAATGATTATTTCAGCGAGTACATCTCCGGCGTCCTGCCCGAGCTGGGGGAGAAAAATGTGCGCCAGCTCACCATGCCCCAGCTGATTTCCGCCGCCACCCCCCGCCAGGAGCAGGAGGAGCTCCCCGCCTATCTGGAGCAGGCCTATACGATTGGATACACCCCCGCCCAGCTGGAGGAAACCCGGCAAAAAACCTCTGCCCCTTTCACCCGTTTTTTGGAGGAACGCATTGCCCGCCTGACCCAGGAAGGCCCCTCCTTTACCGACTTGACAGACGGCGAAGGCACTGTCATCCTCTCCGGGCAGGAGATGCAGGAGATTTTTTGCAGCTGCGTCCCCTCTTTCACCATGGTGCAGCGCCTGGAAAAAGTCTCCACCTACTTTGTCTCCCGTGCGGAAACCTATAAACAGCGCCGTCTCAGCGTCCTGCGCCAGCGCCTTCTGGCTAAAAACGGGGACAACTTCTACTTAGACAGCGCCGACCTGGACCGGGATGTGCGCCTGGCTTGGATGCAGCAGTACCATCAGCTCCGGGAAACCTTCTTTTCCTCTATCGCGCTGGACGAAGCAGCCCTCTATCAAGAGCTCCTCTCCGATTTCTGGGAGCCCAAGACCGGCGAAGCCTTTGCAAAGGCCTATGCCTCCGGCCGCCTCTCCTATCCCGACGCCGCGGCCTTTGCCTATCTACGCCTGCTGCTGGGCCTCTGCAAGCCGGACGGGGACATCCTCCACGTGGTGGTGGACGAAGCCCAGGACTACAATTTCCTCCACTACCGGATGTTGGGCCGCTGGTTTTATAATGCCCGTTTCACCATCCTGGGGGACCCCTCCCAAATCCTCTCCCCCGCCCTCTTTGACAGCCGGGAGGGCTTCCAGTACATGCTGGACGCCTTCTCCCCCCGCCGCAGCGGCCTGAAAGCCCTGGAAAAACGCTACCGCTCCACCTGGGAAATCAACACCTTTGCCGATCGGATTTTAGGCCTCCAAGGGGAAAAAGTAGAGCGCCACGGCCCCACTCCCCAGGTGATAACGGTGTGGGATACGGCGGATTACGTCAAGCAGGCCTTCTCCCAGGCAGACGAGCAGGGCTGTGCCGTCATTGTAAAAACAGGCCGCCAGGCCACTGCCCTCCACCAGCAGCTGCGGGGCATTCCCGGCATCACCTGCATAGACGGCACTGCCCCCGTCTCCCTGGGCAAGCGCGTGATCCTTCCCGCCTACCTGGCGAAAGGCCTGGAATTTGACCAAGTAATCGTACTCACCCAAGGCTTTACTTCTCAGGACAATAACCTATTCTATGTCTGCTGCACCCGCGCCCTGCACCAGCTCACCATAGTCACCGAGGAATAAGCCCAATAACGTCCCAAAAGGCTCCCTTTTTAAAAAGGGAGCCTTTTTATAGTATAGTCTCTAAGTTTAATTCCCATTTATAATAATAATTATATATATTTTATAAACTTTTTTAAAAATACCTCCTACCCTGTGGGATAGGAGGTATTTTTATGACAGTACTAATTACAACCAGAAAAAACATTGTCGCATTACGCAAAGCAAAAGGCCTGTCCCAAGAACAGCTGGCAGAGTATTCCAATATCAGTTCCCCGCTCCTGCATCATCTTGAAACTGGCTGTCAAAACACTACAATTGACACACTCCGCCGTATAGCAATTGCCCTGGGTGTCTCTCCGTTGGCCCTCGGCATCCTGTCACTTTCCGACAGTGAAATCCGGTCCGTCATTCAAAAGCCATCGTATACGCCGCCAGAGGTACGGTCCTTTCAAATCGGGGAAAATATTGCCCTGCTCCGGAAAGCCAAAGGATTCTCCCAGAGAAAGCTAGCGGAACTATCCCATGTGAGCGTTGCCCGCCTGCGGGACATCGAACACGGCTGCGCAAATGTTTCGCTAGCGCTTTTAGGGCGCATCGCCAAAGGCCTGGAAATCTCGCTGCCGGCCCTCGGCTCTCTGGGCCTATCTGACGAACAAGTATTGAGCCTGGTTTACCAGGCCAGAGCTGTGCTTGAAAATGGGGCCGCTCAAACAGTTTAACGCACAAACTCCAGATTGACAAAAAACGACATTTCCTGTAAAATAAAGCTGTCCCCTTTTTGGGGGACAAGGCACTGCAAAAACGGTAGGCGGTTGGTCGATAACCTCCGAAAGGAGGTGAGACTTATGCGGATTACTTTCCATATTGGGCCTTTCAAGGTTACAATCACGATTAGTAAACCGGCAGACAAAAACCGCCACTCGGCCAAGTGACGGTTTTTAAGATAAATTAAAAATCCACTACCAGGCCAACCGCTTATCGCAGTGCCTTTTCATCCTTATTATACCCATATTCGCTTCATATGTCAATCCCAAATACTATATCGGGAATTGACAAATCCTGACGAAACAGGTAAAATAAAGGCAAGGCACTGCAAAAACGGTAGGCGGTTGGTCGATATCCTCCGAAAGGAGGTGAGACTTATGCGGATTACTTTCCATATTGGGCCTTTCAAGGTCACAATCACGATTAGTAAACCGGCAGACAAAAACCGCCACTCGGCTAAGTGACGGTTTTTTGAAATAATAAAAACGTAACTTAAGGCCAACCGCTTATCGCAGTGCCTTTTCATTTTTATTATACCCACACCCGCCTGGTTTGTCAAGCGATAAAATTAGCCTCACAGCATCAAAAGGCCGGCCTCTTGCGAGACCGGCCTTCAACGCCAACTAGTTCAGCTTCTTCGATAAGAAGTTATCTTATTTGGAAGCCTTCTTGGAAGCAACCAGACCAGCAGCAGCCAGGGACACAACAGCCATAGCTACAGCCAGAGAAATAGCATTGGAGGAACCAGTGCCGGGGTTGTCCTCAATGGGGTTACCATCTTCGTCAACCAGTTTGTCGTCGTCCTCTACGGGCTCGTCAATCAGGTCATCGTCTTCGATGGGCTCGTCGGTGTCGCCAACAGCCTCGAGGTCAAGAGCACCCTCAGTAATCAGATATCTGGTCATGGGGCCTTCGAACACTACGTCACCATAGGTGTAGTTGTCAGTGTCCTTAACTTCAACCTCTTCAAGGGTCATGTCGTCATCATGCATAAGATATACATGAAGATCATCTTTGTTCCAGTCATACTCTACAGAGAAAGTACCAACAACATCCGGGCGATGAGTCACAAAGTTGAACACCTGATACTCGAAATCGACATCAGTCAGTTGATCTTCCCAGGGACCCTGGTCGCCGTTATAAGCAACATTGATGTGCTTGCCATTGTTCAGAGCAGTAAATGCTTTCTTATTCAGAGTCAGAGTAGTGTAACCATCAAAATAGGTGGAAGCATTCTCCTCATTGTAAGAAGTCATCTTGCCATTGTCCATTACGAAGGTAGCAGTCTCAGAGTTGCCCAGGTTTCTAGCCAAGAAACGAACGATAGAAGAAGGAAGCACAGGGTTACCGCCCAAATCTACATCAAAGTTCGTCTCATCGTAATTTCTCATAGCATCGAAGTTATTCACAACCTCATCATACAGGTCATCGATGTCCTCGTTGCTATAACCAGCAGAAATGGTTCCCGAATCTTTTACAGTTTTCCCCTTCAGGCCGCTTCTGTTGGCAACATCCTTCTTGTCAACACCGTAGTTAATTACCACACCCTTATAATCAGTGGCATCAAGGTTCGTGGCTTTCAGGGTGAATTTAACATCAAAGGACAAATAAGTTTTGCTACCCGCAGTGTACCATCTAAAGGTTTCCTTGTCGATTTCATCCTTGGTAACCTCAGCAGGACCCTTTACAGAAATCTTCGGAACAAAATTCCAGTGGTTGTAGGTGATAACATTGCCCTTTGCGTCCTTCTCATTGGCAACAGCAACTACATGGTATCTGTAGTTCATAGATTTTCCTGCAGGAATCTCCCATTCCTGGTCGGCTCCATCCAGCTCCAGAACATCAATACCAGTCGTACCAACGGCCTTATCCAAGGTAACATAGTTATCTGCTCCGATTTTCATTGTTGACAGACTGGCATGAGTTGCATTAGTATCTTTAATCTCATCTTTCATGGCAGCGAAAGATGTCGCAGCAATGCCCATAGTCATAGCCGCAGCCAGTACTAAAGAAAGTACTTTTTTCATTTTACATTCCTCCTATAAAATTTCTTTGGTTCAAGAGAGCGGGGCGTTGGCGAAACCCCATCCCTCAAGTGCAAACTTACTATAACACATCCTTCCCGGAAAATCAAGCCTTTTTTGCAAATTTTTGTTTCTTTTTTGTAACTTATTTTCCGCAGTTGTTACTTTTTTGCACTTTCATCCCCTAAACGTCCCAGCTCCGGTAATTATTGGAGTGTCTTAGTTTTTATTTTAGAAAATTTTTATTCATGATTGTGACTGGTTTGTTACTAATCGCTTTGGCTCCTCGCTAATGTAGGCCCAGGCCTTCTCCTCTCTCTATTTTTCCATTCCCCCTTTACCTCCCCCCTCTTTTCCCCTATAATAAAACTGTATTGGAGGGATAAGATGAAAATCCAAAGCATCCGCAAACTGGCCCTATCGCTTCTTTTAGCCCTTTTCTTCCTCTCCCCCCACGCACCCCAGTGGCAGGAGCAGCGGCAAGCTGCCCAGGAGGTTTCCCTGCTCCTGGCCTCCCACCGGGCCGGCCTGGGCCTCCCCCCTCTTTCCGGCGACCTTTCCCTGCGGCAAGCCGCATTCCTGCGGGCCCAAGAGCTGGCCCAAACCGGCTCCCTCTCCCACAGCCGCCCTAACGGCAGCTCCTTCAACACAGCCTTGGCAGAATCCGGCGCCTCATTCACCTTTGCCGGGGAAAACCTGGGATACTATAGGGACAGCGCCCCCTCCGCCCAGTCCGGCGCCCTTTGGATGTCCGGCTGGCTCGCCAGCCCCGGCCATGCCCGCAACCTCTCCGACCCCCATTTCACCCGTTCCGAAACCGTCATCCTCCGCCGTAGCATCGGCGGAACCTATGAATACTTCGCCGTCCAGCTCTTTGCCGGTGATTAGCACACAGAAAGGAGCATCCCCATGTCCTTTGACCGCATTGCCACCCTCACCCTAAACCCCGCCATTGACCTGTCCCTCCACACCGATACGCTGCGCCATGAGTCCCTGAACCGGGTCTTGTCCGAACGGGAAGAAGCTGGCGGCAAGGGCGTCAATGTCTCCCGCCTGCTCTCCCGCCTGGATGTACCCAACCACGCCGTTGCCCTTTGCGGGCTGGAAAACCTCCCTTACTATCAATCCCTGCTCCCAGACGAGGTGGACTTCCGCCCCATCCCCTTCCCCGGCAAAATCCGGGAAAACATCACCCTCACCAGCGAGGACGGCACGCTTATCAAACTCGACCGCTCCGGCACCTTTTCCCCCGGAGACGCCCTCCCCCGGTTAGAGGCACTGCTCCTCTCCCTCTTCTCCGGCATATCCTCCGGCCTGCTTCTAGTCTGTGGCAGCCTGCCCAACGGCTTGGCTGCCCAGGAAGTCTGTGCCCTCCTCTCCCGCATCGCGTCGCTCCACCCGGTGCACCTGGGGCTCGATACCCTGGCCTTTTCCCTCCCACAGCTCCAAGAGCTCCGTCCCCTCTTCCTCAAACCCAATGAATATGAGCTTGCCAAGCTGCTGGGGATAGAAGGAGGAACCCGGGAGCTTTCTGCGCTCGCCAAGGCAGCTCGGCGCCTGCCCGCCGCATTTGTCCTGGTGAGCCTGGGAGAACGCGGCCTGCTGGGTGTAAAAGGCGAGGAGGCCTGGCTTGTCCCCGGCCTGGCTGTCCCCGTCCGCTCCACCGTCGCCGCAGGGGACTCCACTGCGGCGGGCTTCTCCCTGGCCCTGCAGCGGGATATGCCCTTCCCCCAAGCACTGCGCCTTGCCGCAGCCTGCGGCACTGCCGCTGTCACCAAGCCCGGCAGCGGCATGGGCGGGCCAGAGGAGATAAAAGAGTATTTTTCAAAGCTAACCGTAGAGGCAGTCCGATAAAAGCAAAATGAGGAGGGGAATCACCTGTTCCCTCTCCTCATTTTTTGTTGCTTTCTGCCGATTCCTATGTTATATTAAAAATAGGAAAGATTTTTCTTTCAGCGCTGTCCATAACGGTAGCGGTTGGCCCTCTTCTCAGGGGGCAGCTTCTGCCCCCTAATCCTCTGGAAAGGGGGGCTGCCTTGTGACTATCTCCGAAGTTTTACAACTTTGTCTAGTCATCATCGCCATCTGCAATTTGTTTTTGCAGAATAAGAAGAAGTAACCGCCCCTCTCCAAAAGTGCGGTTACTTCTCTAACAAGCACTTAGGGTCAACCGTCTATCGGCAGCGCCCTTTCTATTTATTAGTTTACCCTCTTCCCCTCAGAATGTCAAGCTAATTTTGTTGCTTTCTGTCGATTCCTATGCTATATTAAGAACAGGAAAGATTTTTCTTTCAGCGCTGTCCATAACGGTAGCGGTTGGCCCTCTTTTCAGGGGGCGGCTTCTGCCCCCTAATCCTCTGGAAAGGGGGGCTGCCTTGTGACTATCTCCGAAGTTTTACAACTTTGTCTAGTCATCATCGCCATCTGCAATTTAT
Source organism: Oscillospiraceae bacterium (assembly GCA_022791315.1). GTDB lineage: Bacteria > Bacillota > Clostridia > Oscillospirales > Ruminococcaceae > JAAVYW01. The sequence goes on from JAAVYW010000060.1 coordinate 24,978, forward strand.
TTTTGCAGAGTAAAAAGAAGTAACCGCCCCTACCCAAAAGTGCGGTTACTTCCTTAAAGTAAAAGCATCTTAAGGGCCAACCGTCTATCGGCAGCGCCCTTTCTATTTTTAGTATACCCGTTTCCCGCTAAAATGTCAACCACCCAACTCAAACTCCAGAGAAGAAAGGGCATCCGGCAAAGCCGGATGCCCTTTTCCTATCATCCCCCAAAATCAGGGAGAATCACAATCGCCTTATGGAATCTCTTAGTCCAGCACACCAGCCATCAGGCCCTGTACCATGGGAGCAGCAGGCTCCATCGTGGTAGTCATATCGACAAAGCGGTGCTCGGCAGAGGACTTGTTAAAGCTGGTGAGCACTTCGATGACATGCAGGGTCACATCGCTGCTGGCGCGGCGGGCACGGCCGGTCTCGATGGCCTTTGCCATGTCAGCCAGACCCAGGGCACGGCTGTTATCAGGATAGTCAAACAGCAGCGGGATTTCCTGGAACTTGGGAGGCTCGGGCTTAATCAGGGCCGGGTCACCCTTCAAGGGCTTGGGACCTGCGGCGCGGTAGAGGCGCACAGGGCCGCCAAAGGTGTTGGGGTCAGGCACCGAGAGGGTTCCCTTGGAGCCATAGATTTCAATACGGGGCACCTCAGCCACATAGGCGTCAAAGGTGGTGAAGATGGTACCGATTACACCGCTTCTGAACTGCATCAGGCCGGTGATATAGGTGGGCACATCCACATCAATGATGTCGCCGTAGTGGGGGGCGCTGGTGATGGTGCGCTGCGGGAAGGTGATTTTGGACATACCAGCCACAGACTTCACCGGGCCCAGCAGGTTAATCAGCGCAGTGATGTAATAGGGGCCCATATCCAGCATGGGGCCGCCGCCGAACTTGTAGTAGAACTCGGGGTCGGGATGCCAGGTCTCATGCCCGCGGCAGACCATGTAAGCGGAAGCGCCCACCACATCGCCGATAAAGCCGTCGTCAATGAGCTTCTTGGAAGTCTGGATACCAGCGCCCAGGAAGGTATCGGGAGCGCCACCGATGAGCAGGTTGTGCTCCTTGGCATATTTCACCAGTTCCAGGCCCTCTTCAAAAGTGGCGCCCAGGGGCTTTTCAGAGTAGACGTTTTTGCCGGCCTTCAGCGCGCCCATCGTCACATCAAAGTGCTCATAGGGGCGGGTCAGGTTCAGCACCAGGTCCACCTCGGGGTCGGCAAACAGCTCGTGCATGTCCTCATACAGCTTGGGGATATTGTATTCCTCCACTGCCTTTTCGGCACGCTCACGAATCAGGTCGCAGACGCCGATGACTTCAATCTCCTGGAACATGTTGGTAATGTTCTTGAGATAAATGCCGCTGATAGCGCCAACGCCCACAATACCAATTCTCATCATGGGAAATCCTCTCCTTACCTTGTTTTCATATCATCACCCCGGCCTTTCGGCCAAGGGGATACTCCTAATAATTTTTCATGTTCTATACCCCCGCCCCTTCAGGGCAAAAGTCAGCTGCGCTGACCTTGACAAGCCGCCGGCTTATCCCTGGCCAGTCCGGCCGCTGGCACCATCTTTTGGAGCTTGGCAGGTCGCTTGTGCCAGGCCCTCCTTCCCCTGGCGAGGTGATCGCGTTAATACATCTGTGCCGTGTTCTCAAAGCGCTCGGTGGTGAGGCCGTGGGCGCGGGCATATTCCCGGCCCTCTGCAGCCCAAACCATACCCCGCTCCATCAGCACAGCGGCGTTAGGGGAGTTGTCAAACACATCGTCGTGGTGGCCCAGGGAGGTATAGAACACCCGCCCGTTGCCCCAGAACTTTGTCCAGGCCACCGGCATATCCACCGGTCGGTTGGAAATGTGATAATAGGGCACAATGGGGAACCGGGTGGTGGCCAGCACCTCAATCGAGGGGTCAATGTGGAGATAGTAGTGCTCACTCTTTACCGGGAAATCAGTGAGCCCCTCCACCAGGGGCGAAGAACCGTGGCGGACGTTCACCGTATACTCAATGCCGTCTCCGCCGGGATGGCTCACCCACTGTCCGCCGGTAATAAACTGCCACTCTGTGCTCTGGCGGAAGGCGTCGCACATGCCGCCGTGGCAGCCGGCCAGGCCCACGCCCGCCCCCACTGCCTTGGCAATGCTCTGCACCACTTCCCTGGGAATCTCCCCCATGGTCCAGCAGGCCACCAGCAGCTCAAACTGCATCAGATAATCCACCTCCGCCATGGGCGCTAAGTCATGGATGATGGTGGCCTCATAGCCGTGCTTCTCCATCATCCCGGCAAACCGAACCGAGGTCAGCTCCGGCTGATGCCCGTCCCATCCGCCTGCAAATATCAAAACTTTTTTCATCTCAAGAACCCTTCTTTTTATGAGGGAAAGACGGTATCTGTATTACAGATAGCACTCCAGCCCATGCCCCAGCGCAGCGGATTCAAAGGTCTTGTCAATCACCTTCATCACCCGCAGCGACTGCTCAGGCTTCACAATCAGTTCTGCGCCGTTGTCAATGACATCCAGGATATTTTTATAATAGTCCGCCCAGTCGGTCTCCACCTTGGGCAGCTCCAGCTCGGCAGTGGTCTGCTTGGGCCGGGGGGCCATAGTGCGGGTGGGGCCTGCTTCCGTGTAGACAATCTCGTCGTCCCAGGCCATCTCCTCGTCGGTGTTGAGCTTCACCATCTTGCCGTTGCAGGCCCAGTCCTCTACCACGGCAGTGCCGTCGTTGCAGGTCACATGCCAGCGGGGCAGGTTGATAAAGCAGTTGGTGGCAATCTCAATGAGATAGGAGACTCCGTTTTCAAACCGCATGAACAGCTTGAAGTTGTCGTCCACCCCATCGGAGAAAATGTTGAACAGGTGGGCGTCCACCGAAACCACCTTGGAATCAATCAGGTTCATAGCCTGGTCCAGCAGATGGATACCCCAGTCATACACCATGCCGCCGCCGTTCACCTTGTGGCCTCTCCAGCCGTGCATGGCCCTCCGGGAGCCCAGCACCCGGCTCTCAATATAATAGGGCGTTCCAATGGTGCCCTCTTCCAGAATTTTTTTCACAATGCAGTAGTCCTTATCCCAGCGCCGGTTCTGGTGCACGGCAAAGAGCTTGCCGGTCTCATCCCGCACCTTGATAATCTCCTCCAGCTCCCCGGCATTGAGGGTCACAGGCTTTTCGCAGATGACGTTTTTCCCCGCCCGCAGCGCTGCAATCGAGAGCTCCTTGTGGAAATTGTTGGGCACTGCAATCGTAACCAAGTCCACATCCTTGTCATCCCACAGCTCCTGCAGGGAGGCATACACATGCAGCCCCTTCTCCTTCGCAGACTGGCAGGCCTCTTCCCGGATGTCGTAAATCCCCTTCACATCCAGCCCGTCCACCCGCTCGGTGACATTTTGCCAGTGCCAGGTGCCCATACCGCCAAAACCGATAATCGCGTGTTGATGCGCCATAGGTATCCTCTCCTCTCCCGCCACGCCCAAAAAGCGCGGCGCGCTGCCCATGCCCCATAGGCATCTAAAAAGCAGCTTATCACATTTAACTATATCTTAGCACAAAAGCAAGCGGTAGCCTGTGCATTTTTTTGATTTTTTCTGGACAAATATTGCTGTATTGATTATAATATACACAGAAAACTCACCGGTTTTTTGACGGAGGCAGCGGAATGTTTTTTTATGAATCCAGGCACGACCCTATTTCCATTTATCACGGGCACTTAATCTCCTTTCCCCAGCATCTCCACCAGCACATTGAAATCCTCTGTATCCTGGACGGGGAGATGAAGGTGACGAATGACGAGGTGACGAACTACCTCCACCGGGGGGATATGAGCATCTCCTTCCCCAACACCCTCCACAGCTACGAGGCCACCGGCCCCTGCCACGACCTGATGTGCATCTTTGACGATTCCCTCGTCCCCTATTTTAAGGATAAGCTCACGAAATACCGCAGCGTCAGCCCCTTTATCCTGGATTCCCCTGCGGCAGTGGAGATTCTCCGCTATCTGGGCAAGGCCAAGGAGCTCTTGGACCAGCGCCGCAGTGTGGACCTGGTGGCAGGCTATATCAATCTCGTCATGGCCCTGGTGCTGGAGCAGCTCACCTTGGTCCGGCGGGAAGGGGGCAGCAAGTACTCCGAATGGTTTGTGGAGGTCCTCACCTATATCTCCCACCACTACACCGAAAAAATCACCCTGGCCGACCTGGCCGAGCGCATCTCCATCAGCCCCTACTACCTCTCCCGCAAATTCACCGAGCACATGAAATGCAATCTAAACGAATACGTCAACCAAATCCGCGTCAGCAGCGCCGTCACAGCGCTGAAGGGCACAGACAAGACCATCACCGAAATCTGCTACGAGTGCGGCTTTGACAACATCCGCTCCTTCAACCGGGCCTTTAAGGCGATTACCGGGGAAACCCCTACCCAATACCGGAAACGGGAGGACGAGTGACAAAGAGCCCTGCCGGAACTGCGCTCCCACCCCCGGAAAGAAACCCTTGACATCTCCCGCTTCCCATGCTATACTATCCCCATCTCAAACAGAAATGGGTGAAAAGATGCGTCTGTAAAATCTAGTTTTTCCGCTGTAAACAACAAAAGCCGCCTTGCAATTGGGCAGGGCAAGCCTTTTGTGGCGTGAAGACGGATTTTGCGGCCATCAGGGAGCAGTGTATCTGTGCGCTTTCCTGTCCTTTTGTCCTGCAAGCCGTCCTCTGCCAAGGGGGCGGCTTTTCTGATGCCAAAAGGAGGGGACGTATCATGCTGCAAGTAAAGAACCTCACGTTAATCCACAAAAAGGACCTCACCACCCTTATCGAGGGCCTCACCTTCACCCTGGCCCCCGGCGACCGTGCCGCCATTATCGGGGAAGAGGGCAACGGGAAATCCACCCTGCTCAAGCTCCTCTTTGACCGGGAATCCGTAGACCCCTATGTGGAGTGGACAGGCGAAATCCAGGACAAGGGCCTGCGCAAAGGCTACCTGGCCCAGGAGCTCACCCCCGGGGAACTCTCCCTGCCGGTGTGGGAGTTCTGCCAGAGGAATCCCGCCTGGGCAGAGGCCAACCCCAAGGAGCAGGAGCGGGCCGCCCGCCAGGTAGGCCTAACCAGCGCCCTGTTCTGGGACGAGCGCCCCCTGGGCACCCTCTCCGGCGGCGAGCGGGTCAAGCTGCGCCTTGCCCTGTTGCTCCTAGACAGCCCCGATGTCCTGCTCTTAGACGAGCCCTCCAACGACCTGGATGTCCCCACCTTAGAATGGCTGGAGGGCTTTCTCCTCCGCTGTCCCGCCCCGGTGCTCTATATCTCCCACGACGAGACGCTCCTCTCCCACACCGCCAACCTCATCCTCCACCTGGAACGTCTCCGCCGCCGCACACTCCCCCGCTGCACCGTGGCCCGCAGCGACTATTCCTCCTATGTGTCCCAGCGCCAGGCCGGCTTTGCCCGCCAGGAACAGCAGGCCCGCAAAGAGCAGGCCGAGTTCAACGCCAAGATGGCCACCTACCGCAAAATCCGGGACAAGGTAGACCATCAGCAGAGCACCATCTCCCGCGCGGAACGGGATGGCCCCGGCCGTCTCTTAAAAAAGAAAATGCACTCCGTGCTCTCCATGGGCCGCCGTTTTGAGCGGGAAAAGGAGAATCTGACCGAGATGCCCGAATGGGAGGAAGCCATCCTCACCTCCTTTGACCCCGCCCGCTCTGCCATCCCCTCAGGCAAAGAAATCCTGCGCCTGGACCTCCCCCAGCTCACCGCCGGCAACCGTCTTTTGGCGGAACACCTGCGCCTATGGGTGACAGGCCCGGAACGCATCGGCATCGTCGGCGCAAACGGTGCCGGCAAATCCACCCTGCTCAAACGCGTGGCAGAGGAACTGCTGTCCCGCCGCGACATCCGCGCGGCCTACATGCCCCAGGACTACGGCGACTCCCTCCTGGGGGACAAAACCCCTGTAGACCTTCTGGCCCCCTCCGGCCAGAAAGAGGACATCACCCGCGCCCGCACCCTCTTAGGCTCCATGAAATACAAAGCCGAGGAAATGGACCACCCTGCCGCAGCCCTTTCCGGCGGCCAACGGGCCAAGCTCCTCTTTCTCGCCATGGCCTGGGGCGGGAGCAACGTCCTTCTTCTGGACGAACCCACCCGCAACTTCTCCCCCCTCTCCGCCCCTGTTATCCGCCAAGCTCTGGCCACCTTTCCCGGCACCATCATCAGTGTCTCCCACGACCGCACCTACTTGGAACAGGTCTGCACCCGTGTGCTGGAACTCACTCCCCAGGGCCTGCTCTAGCGCTTTTGGCTTCCCCTCTCCCGGCGTCACTCCCAGCTTGGTTCTATCGCGCCGTAGGCAAAGTAAAGTTTCCGTTCACCCTTTTCAAAGGGTGGTGAAGACCAACTACGTTGGTCTGGCAAGAATCGCCTTGCGATTCTTGAAAGTCAAGCCGCAGGCTTGACTTTGTCGAGGGGCAAAGCCCCCGTCGCTCACCACAGTGAGCGAAATTCCCTTCTCCCAGGCGGCGTATTGATAACAAACCAAGGCTACCTCCCAGCCAACACGCCGCCTTCCACCCAGTTCCCCCTATCGCCATCACATCGCAACCTCTCGCCGCCTTTGCCAACGGCAAACAGGCCCAGGCTTCATCTCGGCCTAGTCTTGTCGGTTCCCGCACCGACAAGCGGCTTCCTTGCCTTGCCGCAGGGAAGCGAAAGGCCCATAGGGGCAAGCCCCTATGTATAATCTGTATAGGAGCAAAGCTCCTATACAGATTTGGCAGTATCGGTAGGGGTCACTCGGGTGTCGGCGGACGCTCCGGTTGTTAGCGTTCTCCCCCTTTAGCAGTGACAAGGCCAGGTGAAGCGGGCTCGGTGCGGCCCCGATGTTAGTTCGCCTCGGCTCATTCGGGGGCAGACATGCTTTCACTAAGCCTCTCTATCCCCCCGCCCCCGCCCTTTTGGGGAAAGGGGGCCGCTTTTCCCGGGCTCCCTTTCCCTCTGTAAAGTTAGAATGCTGGCGCCGGCAAGTACCTAGAAAGATTTCGCTCTAGCCCCCATCCGGGCAAACCAAAAGGCCCTCTCCCGTGCTGCCGCACGGGAGAGGGCTTTTTCCTTCTATTCTTTTCCCATCGTCGTCATGGGGTCTACAAAACCGCCGTCCTTTTTCATGGCAAAGTGCAGGTGGGTTTCCAGCGCCACCTCGGCGGTGATTTTTTCCGCCACCGAACCGATGGTCTGCCCAATCTCCACTGTGTCCCCCGCCTTTACGGCCAGCTCATCGTTGAGGCCGCAGTAAATGCTGGTTACACCGTCGGGATGGAGGATTTCCACTGTGTTCCCCCACATGCCGTCCTTGTAGATTTTCGAGACCTTCCCGCCTCCGGCCGCCTTCACGGGTGTGGCGGCGTCGGCCTTGATGTCGATGCCGTCATGGGTGCGCCAGTCTCCCATAGTGGGGTTTTTCACCAGCTCGCCGCCACTGAATGTCCCGATAATGTCACCGGATACCGGCAGCATATAGAGCACGTTTTGCGAGGAGACGGATTGCGCCGGCTCTCCTGCACTCTCTGTAGAAACGGAAGAGGAATCCGAGGACTGCGCAGAGGAAGAGGCAGTCGAGGAGGAATCCTGCGTATCCGCCTTTGAAGTAACGGGCACATTGTCTGATTTTGTGTCTGCTTCCTGTAAACTTGGGGATGACCATTGGCTCTCCGCCTCCCGATTCAAATCCAGAATTTCCTGCGGGGTAAGGGTGTCCGCATTAGAGGTCAGCGGTTCCAGGGATTTGCTCTCAGGCGCCTCCTCCAAATCCTTCACCGTGGAGTTCACGGCAATCCACGCCGTCACGCCCGTTCCCACCAGGCACAGGGCCAGCGCCGCGTAAAAACCCTTCCCGCCAAATCCCCGGCCCCCATTTTCTTTTGTATTCATTGTTCCCATGGCCTTTGCACTCCTTATGAAAAATTTTGAGCCCATCCGTTGCCCGGGCGCGCGCAAAGCGGCCCGTCCGCAACCGCAGGGGCCACAGCACAGAGCCGTCAGACACACTGTCCGGCCGTCTGCGGATGAGCTCTTGGCTTGGTTTCCTGCCTGCTATCCCTATTGTGAACCGGAAACCGCATTTTATGCAAAAGTGCCTGTGCAAAGCGATGTCCTCTTAAAACCAAAATCAATTTTTTCCGCATACTGCAAAAAACAGGCAGGCCGCGTTCTCCCGCAGCCCGCCTGTTTCCAGTTTCCCCTCTCAATCCATAAAATATCCCAGCACTTCCCCCAAGCTCCGCTTGGCCGCCGCCAGCCCCCGCTGCACCGAGGACTTGTTCACCTGCAATTCCCTGGCAATACAGGGGATACTCTTCCCCTCAAAAAAATAGAGGGTGATGTACTCCCGCTGCCTGGGGGTGAGCACCCCCTCTAAAATGCGCGGCAGCCGCTTGCGGGCCAGCTGCAGCCCGCTGAGGTAGCTCTCCTGCTCCTCCGGGTCCTCCCACTCTCCACCGGTGCAGAGCCCGTTGCGCAGCGCAAAGTGCTCCAGCTGTTCCAGGCTGAGCTGCGTCACGATACCGCCTCCTCCTGCTGCACAAGGCCGCTCACCCGGCAGCCCGTGGGCTTGCTCCCCCTGTTTTCCACGCCTAAGTAGTCCGCCATCATTGCCAGCGCCCCTCTCATCTCCCGTATCTCCTGCTGCAAAATCCGGTTCCTGGCCTCCAGCTTGTCCCGTTCCACCCCCGGTAAAAGGGCCGCCATTTGCTGTTCCAGCTCCCCGCTCCGCTCCTTTAGCTTCTCCATCGTCTCCCGATAGCTCTCCATCATCTTCTCCATCCGGTGCCCTCCTCATCCTATAAAACATATGTTCTTTTCTATGTCTTTATCTTACCACGTTTTTCTCCCTATGTCAAGTATTATTTTAGAGTAAACTCTATATTTGTTAGAACTTAAAGCAACAGTAGAAAAATTTCTTGCCAGCATGGGAAAGCCGTGGTATCGTAAGGAGGGAATGGCAGATACTAGGTATCGGGCCGCAAGGCCAAACCGAGACCATCCCTCAGCTGGAGGGATAGAAGGGGGCTGCTATGGACTTCATTACATTAGAAAAGGTGAGCAAAACCTATTACGCAGGCACCACGCCGGTAGAGGCGCTGTCAGAGGTGAACTTCACGGTATCCCAGGGGGATTTTGTGTCCATCATCGGGCGTTCCGGGTCGGGAAAATCCACGCTGATGAACATCATCGGCTGCCTCGACCAGCCCACTAGCGGGCGCTATTGTTTTGCCGGCGAAGATGTAACAGCGTTTTCCGACGAACGCCTTTCCCGGCTCCGGGGCCGGGAAATCGGCTTTGTCTTCCAGGGCTTCCACCTGGTTCCCACCCTCACAGCCCAGGAAAACGTAGAGCTGCCGCTGCTCTACCGGGGCGTCCGGGAAAAGCAGCGGCAGGAAATGGCAAAAAAGGCGTTGGCAAAAGTGGGGCTCTCCGGGCGGCGGGACCATCGGCCCCAGGAGCTGTCTGGCGGGCAGCAGCAGCGGGTGGCAATCGCCCGGGCCATTGCTATGGAGCCCCGCCTTCTCCTGGCTGACGAGCCCACCGGCAACCTGGATGAGCGCTCGGGCCAGGGGATTTTGCAGATTTTGCGGGAGCTGCACGACAGCGGCAAAACTATCCTGCTCATCACCCACGACAGCACCGTGGCAAAAGCTGCCGCCCGCCAAGTCCTCATCTCCGACGGCGTGCTGACCCAGGTGGGATAACCGGGATAAAATCCCTCCCTGCCAACGCCGCAAAACGGGCAAAATTTGCGTCCTCAGAGAAAGGAGCCGTCCCATGCAGAAAATACTCAGCGCCATGCGCAAGGCGATTACCGACTATCAAATGATTGTGCCAGGGGACCGGGTTGCCGTGGGCATCTCCGGTGGGAAGGACTCGCTGGTGCTCTTCGAGGGGCTGTGCAGGCTGCGGGCATTTCTGGACATCCCCTTCTCCCTAGTGGGCATCACCCTGGACATGGGCTTTTCCCCCCGCCCAGACTATGGCCCTATCCACTCCCTGGCAGAATCCCACGGCGTGCCCTATCTGGTGAAGGACACCGGCATCGGCCCCATCATCTTTGAGGTGCGCCAGGAGGCAAACCCCTGTAGCCTCTGCGCCCGGATGCGCCGGGGTGCGCTGCACGACGCAGCCAAGGAGCAGGGCTGCAACAAAATCGCCCTGGGCCACCACATGGACGATGCCGTAGAGACCTTTTTCATGAACCTCTTTCACGAGGGCCGCATCGGCTGCTTCTCTCCCGTGAGCTACCTCTCCCGCAAAGAGCTCACCCTCATCCGCCCCCTCCTCTATTTGGAGGAATCCCAGGTCTCCGGCTGCGCGGCGCAGCAGCATCTCCCCGTGGCCAAGAGCCGCTGCCCGGCCGACGGTGTCACGGCCCGCCAGGCTGCCAAGGAATTCGTCTCCTCCCGCTGCCGGGAGGACAAGGGCTTCCGCCGCCGCATCTTCGGCGCAATCCAGCGGGGCCAAGTCTCGGGCTTCCAGCCCCCCGCCCAGCCGGGACCCCACAAAGGGGCAAGCGCCCACAAAGGGGCGCGGGAGAAATGAAAGCGAAAAAATACATAACCCTCGCCTGCTTAGGCCTTGTCCTGCTGCTCCTCATCGCCCTGCTGCGGTGCTGCGCCCTGTTTTTCGGGTATCATGAGGAGGAAACCTATACCTCCCCCGCAGGCACAAACACCATTGTTGTCAAGTACGACATGCTGTGCCGCCCCGATGTGTTCCAAAAGGGCCTGTTGTGGGACAAAAAAATCTGGAGCTACCCTGGCTCCGGCTTTATGGAAACCGTCCACTTCGGCGTAGAGTGGCTCTCAGAGACTGAAATCCTCCTCACCTACGAGGACATCCGCCACGACGAATTCAACGAAGCCTACCGCATCACCCTCCCCGCCTCCTAGAAAACCGGCCCCGGAAAACACCGGGGCCGGTTTTCTAATCCAGATAATCCAAGGCCTCCAGCGGCCAGCAAATGAGCTGGGCAGCGCCGTTTTCCAGCAGCTCCTCCCGCTCCCGGAACCCCCAGAGCACCCCAATCGCCAGGCAGCCCGCGTTATTGGCCGTGCGCATATCCACCCCGGAATCCCCCAGATAGAGGCACTCCCCAGGGGAAATCCCCAAATCCGCCAGGTGGGGCAGCATCCCAGCGGGGTCGGGCTTTTTGGGCATCCCCTGCCCCATCCCCTGCACAAAGGCAAACCGCTGCCCGGGAAAGAGCGCCTCCACAATCCGCGCGGCAAATCCATGGTCCTTGTTGCTGAAGACAGCCGCCCCCACCTCCCGCTTTTCCAGCTCCTCCAGCAGCTCCAGGATACCGGGATAGGGGGCCGTGGTGTCCAGGCACCGGATTTCGTATTCCCGCGCAAAGAGGTCATGTACCTCCCGGATTTCCTCTTCCGATGTCCCCTGGGGCAAAATACGCCGGATGAGCTTGGGGATGCCTCCCCCCACAAAATAGCGGTAGAGCTCCCTGGGATGGGTGGGGAACCCCCGCTTCTCCAAGGCAAAGTTGGCGCTGTCCGCCAGGTCGCCCAGGGAGTTCACCAGAGTGCCGTCCAAATCAAATACGCATAGCCGCTTCATCACAATCCCCCTCGCCCCCGCTGCCGCAAGGGCTTCCCTTCTCAAATTTCCCCTATTATACCCCTTTTCCCCCAATTTGGCAATCCGCCTGGCCGGATTCTCACTCTGTGTCCTGTCCCTTCCCCTAAAATTATGGTAGGTTAAAAGCCGAAAGGAGGATTTTCATCATGGATATGGCAAAGACCGGCGCCCTCCTCAAGGAACTGCGCCGGGAAAAGGCCCTCACCCAGGAACAGCTGGCCGAGCAGCTGGGCGTCTCCGGCCGCACGGTTTCCCGCTGGGAAACCGGCCGTACCCTGCCCGACTTTGACTTGCTCATCCAGCTGGCCGACTATTATGCAGTGGAACTCAAAGAAATCCTAACCGGCGAAAGGAGCCAAAAGCCTATGGCCCAAGACACCAAAGGCACCTTAAAAGACATCGCAGACTACAACAACAGGGAAAAACAGCGTCTAGCCAAGCGCATGTGCAGCTTTTTCATCGCAGGCGCCCTCTCTTTCCTGGCCTATCTCGCTCTAAACCTTCTGGGCCCCTCCGAGACCTTTATCAACGGCGCCCTCTCCGGCTTCTGCCTGGGCCTCTCCTTCGGTGTGATGCTGCTGGGCATCCTCTACACCAGCGGCTGCATGGCCAAATTCCGCGCCGCCAAGCAGCGCCTTTTGCACCGGAGATAGTCAAGTCCCCCTGGACGTCTGGGATGTCCAGGGGGATTCCCGCTTCCGGCACATCAAAGTGCCGCTTCCGCCGTGTTCTGCCGGTACCACTGCTCCTGTGTCTTGTACATCCGGGCATATTCGCCCCCCGCTGCCAGCAGCTCCTCATGGGTGCCGCTCTGGCAGATTCTCCCCTCCTTCATCACCACAATCCGGTCGGCCAGCTTGGCGGAGCCCAGCCGGTGGGTGACAATCACCGCAGTCTTCCCCTGGGCCATCTTGGCAAAGCGGTGAAACACCTTGGTCTCCTCGTCCGGGTCGATGGCCGCCGTGGGCTCATCCAGCACAATCAGGGAATGGGGCCGCCGGAACCCCCGGGCAATGGCTACCCGCTGCCACTCCCCGCCGGATAAATCCACCCCGTCAAATTCCCGGGAGAGCATAGTGTCCATGCCCTGGGGGAAATCCCGGTCCGCCGGGTCCACATCTGCCAGGCGGCAGGCCGGGGCCAGGCTCTCGTCGTCCCGCTTCCCGCCCGGCAGGCTGATGCCGATATTCTCCCGCAGCGTCATCTGGTACCGCTGGAATTTCTGGAACACCCCCGAAATCCGGGAAAACACCGTGCCCATGGAAAGGGTGCTCACGTCCGCCCCGCCAAAGCGCACCGTGCCCTCCTGCGGGGAATAGAGCCCGGTGAGCAGCCGCACCAGGGTGGATTTCCCCGAGCCGTTCTCCCCCACGATTGCCAGCGTCTCCCCGTCTGCGATTCTCAGGCTCACCCTGTCCACCGCCCGTTTCTCCCCGTGGGGATAGGAAAAGCTCACGTTGTCCAGCACCACGTCAAAGTGTTCCGGCACTTCCCCCTGCTGTCCGCCCCGTTCCGGCATATCCAGGAACTTCACGAAATTGTGTACCGTGCCCAGGCTCTGGGTAATCTGCCCGACGTGCCTGCACACCACTTCCCGCATGATGCCAAAGAGCATCCCAATAGAGCCAAACACTGCCGCAAAAGCCCCCACCGTAATCTCGCCCTTTAACAGCGCGTCCAGCAGCAACAGGAGGATACCTACATACCCCAGCGCCGCCAGCAGGTTCATGCCCATTTCCAGCAGCCCGGTTTTCACCTGGGCCGACCATTCCTTTTTCTGGAGCTTCGCCAGCGTATCCCGGAACAGCTTCCAGAAATGGCCGAACGCCCCCAGAAGCCTGGTTTCCTTGAAAAACTCCCGCCCCCCGATGCACAGGGCATAGTGGTCCGTCTCCCTCCGCAGCGGCGCGGCCTCGTCCTCCACCTTGGCAAACACCTTGGTCTTCACCATCTGCGAAAGCGCCACCGGTACAAACACCAGCACAATACTCGCCGCCAGAATGGGCTTGAGGGTGAAGAGATACCACCCCATGGCAAAGAAGTACACCCCGTAAAAGCACACCGCCATAATCAGCATCCCGACGAAAAAGACAGCGTTGTCCTTCCCCTTCAGGGCCTTCTCCATGGCATCCAGCTTTTCCGTGTCCTCAAAGTCCGCCGGGGCCAGCCGGGAGGCCTTGTCATGGAATATTTTTTGCAGCTTCCCGGCCACCTTTTCAAAATACACATTCATAAGATAGTTGTCAATCCCGTTCATGGCCTCCCGCAGGATGCCCGCTGCCCCCACCAGCAGCAGCCCCCACAGCGCATAGGGCAGCCCCGCCTCCCCCTGGGCCAGCGCCGTCACCCGGTCAAAGCAAATCTGGTTCACTGGCACCGAAACCATCTGCGCCAGAGAATGGAGCCCCGCCAGCAAAATCATCCATACCGACAGCACCGGCGCTTGCCGAAATACCAAGGGTGTCAGCCGTCCCACCATGGGCAGCATCCGGATTTGCTCTTTTTTCTCCCTCATTGATACCAGCTCCTTTGGCTCTCAAACATCCGGGCATAGATGCCCCCCAGCGCAATCAGTTCATTATGACTCCCCAGCTCTGCCGCTCTCCCCTCATCCAGCACCACAATGGTGTCTGCCAGCCGGGCAGCCCCCAGCCGGTGGGTGATAAAAATGGTGGTGTGCCCCTTGCTCATCTCCCCAAAGGTCTCATACACCCGGCTCTCTGCCATGGGGTCCAGCGCCGCTGTGGGCTCATCCAAAATCCGCACCGGCGCGGGGCTCTGCAAAGCCCGGGCAATGGCTGCCCGCTGCCATTCCCCACCGGAGAGGTCCACGCCCCCTTCCCTGGCCTTTCCCAGGTCGGTGGCAATCCCCCTTGGCAGCGCGGCAATCCGCTCCGCCAGCCCCGCCTGCTCTGCTGCGGGCAGGGCGTCCCGGTCCATGTGGGCCGCATCCCCCAGCCGGATATTCTCCTCCAGCGAAATCTGATACCGGGCAAAGTCCTGATACACCACCGAGAACATGGCCTTGCGCTTTGGCAGCGGGATTTCCCGCAGTTCTTTCCCGTTCAGCCGGATGCTCCCCTCATAGTCAAACATCCCCGTGAGCAGCTTTGTCACCGTGGTCTTTCCCGCCCCGTTCACCCCCACAAAGGCATAGTGCAGCCCCGGCGTGACTGAGAGGCAAAAGCCCTTTAAAATATAGTGCTCGCTGCCGGGATACCGGAAAGACACATGGTCAAATTCCAGCAGACGAAGCTCCTCTCCCCCTGCCGGAAGGGCCAGCGCATCCTCCTGCCGCTCCAGCGCCAGGAATTTGTTCACATCCTTCAAAAATTCCCGCCCGTTTGCCATCTCCTTGGCGTAGTAGGCCAGCCCCCAGGAGAGCAGACTGTATAAGCTCCCCAGCGCTGTCAGCAGCCCGATAAAGGCCCCCGCCGTCATGCTTCCCCTGGCCACCGGTGCCAGCAGCAGCCCGCAGATCAGCGTGGTAAACGCCACCGCCGCCAAAGACCCGGATTTCATCCGGATAAAGTATTTCATATCAACCTTCAGCTGGGTTTTCCGGGCCTGCTCAAATTTCTCATACCATTCCCGGTTTATTTCTCCCCCGTATCCAAAGAGGGCCCGCTCCTCCACGCTCTCCCGCCCAGAGAGTACCTTGGCCAGATAGTCGGCCCGGCGCCGGTGGCGCTCGGCCTCCACCTGTCCCTGGTAGGTGGCTTTTCCCCCCTTCAGGGCCAAAAACAGCAGCGGCACAAAGCACGCCAGCATCACCGCCCCGATCCACCAGGCCTGGGCAAAAACAATCCCCATCACCGACACAATCTGGAAGACAATGCCCGCCAGTTGTACCAGGCTGTCAAACCCAATCCGCATCCGCTCCGGCAGCTTATCCGCCGTGCGGGTGATCAGATCCCATGTATCATTGTCCTCCACGTACCAATATTTCAGTGCCGCCCGCTGTTCCAGCGCCCAGCCCCTGCAAGCCCTGTCCACCCGCAGCCGGATGCGATCCGTCAGCAGCTGCCCCAGCGTCCCCGAGAGGTTGTCATAGAGCATCAGCACCAGCAGTACCAGCAGGCTCGGTATTAACGCCTCTGCCCCCACCCGCCCCGCAAACAGGGCCAGCGCCATATCCACAAAGGCCGCCGTAGTCAAAGCCTGCACCGCCGGCAGCACAGACGATAGGATTGTTACACCTACCTTCGCCAACACCGGCGCCGGGCAAATCCGCAATGGCCCCGAAAAATAGTCATAAAGCCTGCAATTCCGCTCTCGCATCCCCATCACTCCTCTCGCGTTTCCAATATAATAACATTGCTCCGTTACATTGTCAAGCCCCTAATTCAACTCTGTTACGCCCATCGCCAGGCAAACAGGCCTTCCATCTCCTAGAACTCTTTTTCTTTTATGTAAATTTATTTTACTATATATCCATAAAAATGTCAACAAAATAAAAATTCGTTTGGTAATTTTGGATTTCGGGTCTCTTCCGCAGGCGCACCCACGCCGGGTAAAAGCCCGGCCAAACAAAAAAAGAGAGCCCAAAGGCTCTCTCAGCTTGTCAAAAAAACCATTCCCACGCCCGCAGGTGAGCGTCTCATTGTAATTCCCCGCAGCGGGCAAATTTTCCGACAACACACACATCGGAAGTTTTCTTCTATTCTGCAAGTGTGGCCCTCCTCCGCGGGCTGCGCGCAGCAAAGCGAAGGGACAACGGCCCGGAGCGAACCTCTTAGACTATAGGCTCTCTTTCAAAATCCGGGCAAAAAAATGCCGCCCCCACTATTGCAGGAACAGCACCCCTGGTGGACAATAACGGACTCGAACCGCTGACCCTTCGCACGTCAAGCGAATGCTCTACCAGCTGAGCTAATTGTCCATATTTAGTTTTCTCAAAGGGACAAGAGGTATTATACACGATTCTTTTTCATTTTTCAAGATTTTCTTCACAAAAAATTCAAAAAAATCCCTCTGGGAATGAAGAGATTTTCTCCCCTTTCTTTGTGCAACCTGCCCAAAACCTCGGCAAAATGTCCCAAAAGACCGGATACCATTTTGGGCGTAGCTATGATATAATATGCGCAGGGCAAGATAGCTTTGCTATCTTGTGCCCGCTGTCAGCGGGCTGTGCATGTTACACCACAACCGATGAATTGGCCTATGGCTATGATTCTGATATAGTAAGAATATGCAAAAGCCAGGACAAGCATTCCATCAAAAGGAGGGCAAGCGCATGGTTATCCTGGGCATCGACCCCGGCTATGCCATTGTGGGCTACGGCTGCATCGACTATCGGGGCGGGGCCTATCGGGTGCTGGGCTACGGGGCCATCACCACCCCTGCCGGCCAGCCCTTCCCTGCCCGGCTCCAGACGATTTACCGGGACATGGATTTCCTCATGAAAAAGTATTCCCCCCAGGTGATGTCCATTGAGGAGCTGTTTTTCACCAACAACCAGAAAACCGGCATTGCCGTGGCCCAGGCCCGGGGGGTCATCCTCCTCAGCGCCATGGAAAACGAAGTGGAGGTGGCGGAATACACCCCCCTCCAGGTCAAGCAGTCCGTGGTGGGCTATGGCCGGGCTGAGAAAAAGCAGGTGATGGAAATGACCCGCAGCCTCCTCAAGCTCCGGGAAGTCCCCAAGCCCGACGATACCGCCGACGCCCTGGCCCTCACCATCTGCCACGCCCACGCCTCCGGCTCCCAGCTCCGGAGCATCCGGGCCGGCCTCTAACTGTTTCTTTCGGGGGAAAACCGTACCCAGGCCCCCTCTTCAAGGGAGCCCCCGCCCGCAGGCGCCTTCATAGCCTGCGAAGCAGGCATTCTTTCTCCAAGTGTGCAAATGGGCCAATGCCCCATATGTGCAGTGTCAACTCCGCTGGCACGGGAGAAATGAAGCGCCAACAAAAGGCCGTAGGCCTAGCGGGGCTTTCGGCCTTGCCCAAAGAAAGGAGCCACACGCATGATTTACAGTATAACAGGAAAACTGATGGTAAAGGGCATGGATATGGCGGTGGTGGAGTGCTCCGGCGTGGGCTTCAAGTGCTTCACCAGCCTCACCACCCTCGGCCGCCTCCCCGCCATAGGCGATACCGTAACCCTCTACACCTATTTAAATGTCAGGGAGGATGCCCTGGACCTCTACGGCTTCTCCGGCCAGGACGAGCTGGCCTGCTTTAGGCTGCTGCTGTCGGTGAGCGGAGTGGGGCCCAAGGCGGCGCTGGGCCTGCTCTCCACCATGTCGCCGGAGAAATTCGCCCTCTGCGTGGCCTCCTCCGACATTAAGTTCATCACCACCGCCCCCGGCATCGGCCGCAAGACCGCCGAGCGCATCGTGTTGGAGTTAAAGGACAAAGTGAGCAGCCAGGAAATTGCGGGAGGGTTCTCCCCCGCTGCCTCGCCCCTCCCCGCCGCCGGGGCAGGCAACCTAGGGGAGGCAGTCAGCGCCCTTTTGGTGCTGGGCTATTCCCAGTCCGAGGCCGCCCAGGCCCTAAAGGGCTGCGGCGAAGAGGAGAGCGTGGAGGATTTAATCCGCCAGGCCTTAAAAAAGCTGGCAAAGCAGAAGTAACACACCGCCGACCTGACGCAAAGGGGGAAAGGCCATGATAAAGGATTTTGAGACCGATTTTGAAAACCGAATGGTGGCGCCGGAATACCAGAGCGCCGAGGAGGGGGATGTGGAGGCCAGCCTGCGCCCCTCCACCCTGGAGGAATACGTCGGCCAGGAGAAGGCCAAGGCCAACCTCTCAGTCTACATCGAGGCCGCCAAGCAGCGGGGCGACAGCCTAGACCATGTGCTGCTCTATGGCCCGCCCGGCCTGGGCAAGACCACCCTCTCCGCCATCATCGCCAACGAGATGCACGTCAACCTGCGCGTCACCTCCGGCCCCGCCATTGAAAAGCCCGGCGATTTGGCCGCCCTGCTCACCAACCTGTCGGAAAACGACATCCTCTTCATCGACGAAATCCACCGCCTCTCCCGCTCGGTGGAGGAGGTGCTCTACCCCGCCATGGAGGACTATGCCCTGGACATCATCATTGGCAAAGGCCCCTCGGCCCGCTCCATCCGCATCGATTTGCCCAAGTTCACCCTGGTGGGCGCCACCACCCGCGCCGGCCAGCTCACCTCCCCCCTGCGGGACCGCTTCGGCGTCCTGCTGCGCCTGGAGCTCTATACCCCCCAGGAGCTGGCCCGCATCGTGCGCCGCTCCGCCCGGATTCTGGAGGTCCCCTGCGAGGAGGCCGGGGCCATGGAGCTGGCCCGCCGCAGCCGGGGCACCCCCCGCATCGCCAACCGCCTGCTCAAGCGGGTGCGGGACTTTGCCCAAGTCCTGGGCGAGGGCGTCGTCACCCAGGCCATTGCCAAAGACGCCTTAGACCGCCTGGAAATCGACGAGCTGGGCCTGGACCAAAACGATCGCCGCATGCTCTTAGCCATGATTCAGAACTACGACGGCGGCCCCGTGGGCTTGGACACCCTGGCCGCTGTTGTGGGGGAGGAATCCGTCACCCTGGAAGACGTCTACGAGCCCTACCTGATGCAGCTGGGCTTCCTCACCCGCACCCCCCGGGGCCGCTGCGCCACCTCCCTGGCCTATCGCCATCTGGGCATCACCCGCCCCGGCCAGCAGACATTGGACTGATTTTCCCCGGGATTCACCTGTTTTCCCGGGAAAACATAACATAATAGAGAAATGAGGCCCCCAAAATGACCTATGCCAGCCTGGAACAGCGCATGGCAGCCGCCTATCCCGCCATGCTGCCGCCCTTCCGTCCCAAGGAGGATGCCCCCGTCTCCCTGGGCCTGTGCATCCCCCACGGCCTAAAGCCCTACCTCTCCCACTTTGACGCCATGCCCGGGCCTCTAAGGGAGTTCATCCTGTCCCGCACCAAGCAGTGCGACGGCTGCCGCTACTGTGTCCAGACCGACAGGCAGGGGACCCGCCCGCTGGCCCGCGTCCCTGTCCGGCACCAGGGGAAGGGGCAGTTTCTGTGCCCCCTCTTCCCCGGCTACGGCTACAGCTGGACGGATTTGGACGATGCCCTGGCCGACAACCTGATTGCCTTTTTAACATTTATGGACAGCCATGCACCAGCATAAGGAGGCCTGCACAATGGAGATTCTCAAAACCACGCCGGAAGACCCCCGTGCCCTGGCGCTCTTTTCCCGGCACGACGATTTCATGATTGATTTCCTGGGCCCCGACCAAAAATACTACACCCGCTACACCAGCCAAGAGGCCATTGAGGCTGTCTGGCTGGCCCTGGAAGACGGCCAGCCCATGGGCTGCATCGCCTTCCGCAAAAAGGACGATACCACCGGCGAGGTCAAGCGCCTCTTTGTGCAGGGGGGCTTCCGGGGAAAGGGCGTCTCAAAGCCCCTTCTGGCCGCCCTGCGGGCCCACGCCCTGGCCGCAGGCTGCCGCAAGCTGTTTTTAGACACCCGCATCACCCTGGAGCCCGCCGCCTCCCTCTACCAGCGGATGGGCTTCCGGATTACCTATCAGCAGGGCCTCTATGTACAGATGGAACTGACACTATTATAATTTAAATGCGTGAAGGAGAAGGGAAGGATTCATATGGGTAGATTATTTGGAACAGACGGGGTGCGAGGCGTAGCAGGCACCGAGCTCTCCTGCGAGCTGGCAATGGAGCTGGGCCGTGCGGCGGCCTTTGTGCTCACCAAGCACGTGAGCCACCGCCCCAAGGTCATCATCGGCAAGGACACCCGCATCTCCTCCGATATGTTGGAGGGGGCGCTGCTGGCGGGCCTGTGCTCCGTGGGCGCGGACGTGGAAATCCTGGGCGTTGTCCCCACCCCCGCCGTGGCCTACCTGGTAAACCGCTACGACGCCGACATGGGCGTCATGATTTCCGCCTCCCACAACCCGGTGGAGTACAACGGCATCAAGCTCTTCAACCACGAGGGCTATAAGCTCTCCGACAGCATCGAGGATGAGATTGAGGCCATCATCCTGGGCGAGCACAAGCCCTATACCCTCACTGACGGCCTGGCCCTGGGCCGGGTCTCCCACAGCCAAAAGGCCGTGGAGGACTATGTTTCCCACCTGCTGGGCACTATCCCCGGCGACCTGTCCGGCCTGCGCGTGGCAGTGGACTGCGCCAACGGCAGCGCCAGCGCCACAGCAGGGCTCCTCTTTGAGAAGTGCGGTGCAGCCGTCACCTTCCTCCACAACACCCCCGACGGGGGCAATATCAACCTAAACTGCGGCTCCACCCACATGGATTCCCTCCGGGCCGAGCTGCAAAAGGGCGGCTACGACGCCGGCGTGGCCTACGACGGCGACGCCGACCGCTGCCTGATGCTGGACAGCCAGGGCAGCCTGGTGGACGGCGACCAGGTCCTGGCCATTGTGGGCCAGCATCTTCAGCAGCAGGGCAAGCTCCCCGGCGGCGCGCTGGTG
Organism: Oscillospiraceae bacterium; assembly: GCA_022791315.1. Taxonomy (GTDB): domain Bacteria; phylum Bacillota; class Clostridia; order Oscillospirales; family Ruminococcaceae; genus JAAVYW01. Next base: position 46,039 of record JAAVYW010000060.1, read on the forward strand.
GTCACCATCCTCTCCAATATGGGCCTCACCGCCTTTGCCAAGGAGCAGGGCATGACTACCGTAGCCACCAAAGTGGGGGACCGGTACGTGCTGGAGGAGATGCGGGAGAATGGCTACGCCATCGGCGGCGAGCAGTCGGGCCACACCATCTTCCTCGAGCACGCCACCACCGGCGACGGGGAACTCACCTCCCTGCAAGTGCTCCACATTGTCAAAGAGAGCGGCAAATCCCTGGAAACCCTGGCAAACCAGATGAAAAAATACCCCCAGCAGTCCGTCAACATCAAGGCCGACGCCGCCCAAAAGCAGCTCTTTGAATCTGACCCCGAAATCCAGTCCCAGGTCCAAAAGGCCGAGGACTCCCTTCAGGGCGAGGGCCGCATCATTGTCCGTGTCTCCGGCACCGAACCCCTCATCCGCGTCCTGGCCGAGGGCAAGGACGAAACCAAAACCAGAGAAACCGCCACAGCCCTGGCCTCTTGGATTGAGCAGCGAATTAAAAAATAATCCCAGCGGCACCCAACTCGTCTCGCCGTCAGGCCCTAACCTTCCGGCGCGGCCCCCGGCCGCCGCTGGAAGCCCCACCGGCGCAGCCCGAACCGCTGCACGCCCCAGACACCCCCAGACCATCAACAGAAAGGACATCCCCACCATGAGAACCGCTTCCCACTGGCAAGACTACGAAATCCTGGACACCGGCGACGGCGAAAAGCTGGAGCGCTGGCAAACCGCCCGCCTGGTGCGCCCCGACCCTCAAATCATCTGGCGCACCCCCCGTTCCCCCCAGTGGGCTGCGGCCGACGCCGCCTATCTCCGCTCCAGGGAGGGGGGCGGCCACTGGGAATTCCGCAAAAAACTGCCTGAGAGCTGGGTCATCCAGTACAAGGGCCTGTCCTTCCGCATCCGCCCCACCGGCTTCAAGCACACCGGCCTCTTCCCCGAGCAGGCGGTCAACTGGGATTTCCTGCAATCTGTCATCCGCAGTGCCTCCCGCCCGGTCAAGGTGCTGAACCTCTTCGCCTATACCGGCGGGGCAACCCTGGCCTGCGCCGCGGCAGGGGCCAGCGTCTGCCACGTGGACGCCTCCAAGGGCATGGTCTCCTGGGCGAGGGACAACGCCGCCCTCTCCGGCCTGGAAAACTCCCCCATCCGCTGGATTGTGGACGACTGCAAAAAGTTCGTGGAGCGGGAGCTGCGCCGGGGCAATTCCTACGACATCATCCTCATGGACCCCCCGTCCTATGGCCGCGGCCCCGGCGGCGAGGTCTGGAAGCTGGAGGAGCAGGTCTTCGACCTGGTGCAGCTGTGCGCCGGGGCCCTGTCCGATACCCCGCTCCTCTTCCTGCTCAACTCCTATACCACCGGACTCTCCCCCTCTGTGATGTCCTATGTGCTGGAAACCACTGTGGGCCGCCGCTTCCCCGGCTCTGCCGCTGCCGACGAGCTTGGCCTGCCGGTGACCTCCTCCGGCCTTCCCCTCCCCTGCGGCAGCACCGCCGTCTATGCCTTCCGCCCTGAAACCCTGGCCGCCTTCCGGGCAGGCCAAGCCCTGCCGGGCCAAACCCCAGAAAGGGAGTGAACCACATGGAGCCCATCATCCACACCGAAAATTTGACCTTCTCCTACCCCGCCGAAGAGGGCAAGGAGGCCCCTCCCGTCCTGCGGGGGGTGAGCCTGGACATCCCCGCAGGCCAGTTCCTGGCTGTCCTGGGCCACAACGGCTCGGGCAAGTCCACCTTTGCCAAGCACCTCAACTCCATCCTCCTCCCCATGGGAGGCAAGGCCTATGTAGACGGCATTGACACCTGCGACGAGGAGCGGGTGTACGACATCCGCCAGCGCATTGGCATGGTATTCCAAAACCCTGACAACCAAATCGTCGCCACTGTCGTGGAGGAGGACGTGGCCTTTGGCTTAGAAAACCTAGGGCTCCCTCCGGCGGAAATCCGCCGGAGGGTCGATGAATCCCTCAAGGCCGTAGACATGTTCTCCTACCGGGAGCACGCCCCCCACCGCCTCTCCGGCGGCCAAAAGCAGCGGGTTGCCATTGCGGGCGTCATCGCCATGCGCCCCAAGGTCCTGGTGCTGGACGAGCCCACCGCCATGCTGGACCCCAGGGGCCGCAAGGAGGTGATGGCAACCCTGCAAAGCCTGAAAAAGGAGTACGGCATCACCATTGTCCTCATCACCCACTACATGGACGAGGCCGCCCAGGCCGACCGGGTAGTGGTGATGGACGACGGCCGCGTTTTGCTGGACGGCACCCCCTATGAGGTCTTCCAGCAGGTGGAAACCCTCAAATCCGTGGGCCTGGATGTCCCCCAGGCCACCGAGCTCCTCCACCTGCTGCAAAAAGGTGGCTGCCGCCTCCCCGGCCACGTGCTCCCCGGCCACGTGCTCACCGCCCAGGAGTGCGCCGATACCCTCCTGGCCTATTGGCGCTCCCTCGCCTGATTCCCCAAAAAATCCCTCTTTCCCCCTTGCACATTCCCGCCCCACAGAGTAAAATTGGACTGGCCCTCTGCGGCCCGGTCCCGGACAAATCGCTTGAAGAAGGATGATTCCATTGCCATACGCCATCGAAACAGAACATCTCACCTATATCTACGGCCAGGGCACGCCCTTTGAGCTGCACGCGGTAGAGGATGTGTCCCTGCGCATCAACGAGGGCGCCTTTGTGGGTGTCATCGGCCACACCGGCTCGGGCAAATCCACCCTCATCCAGCACTTCAACGGCCTGCTAAAGCCCACCTCCGGCCGCATCCTCATCGGCGGCCAGGACATGTGGGCCGAGCCCAAGAAAATCCGCTCCTTCCGCTTCCAGGTGGGCCTGGTATTCCAATACCCGGAATACCAGCTCTTTGAGGAGACCGTCTATAAGGACATGGCCTACGGCCCCAAGAACATGGGCCTCAAAGAAGAGGAGATTGACAAGCGGGTGCGCCAGGCGGCCCAGTTCGTGGGCTTAAAAGAGGAGCTGCTGCAAAAATCCCCCTTTGAGCTCTCCGGCGGCCAAAAGCGCCGGGTTGCCATTGCGGGCGTCATTGCCATGAACCCCAAGGTCCTGGTGCTGGATGAGCCCACCGCCGGCCTGGACCCCAAGGGCCGGGACCGCATCCTAGGCCAGCTGAAGGAGTACCACCAAGAGGAGAAAAACACCATGCTCTTAGTCTCCCACAGCATGGAAGACGTGGCAAAGTACGCCGACGAGGCCCTGGTGATGAACCGCTCCCGCCTCTACTGTCACGACACCGTGGAAAACGTCTTTGCCCGTGCCGGGGATATGGAGTCCCTAGGCCTCTCCATCCCCCAGGTGACAAAGGTGTTCTCCCTGCTAAAAGCCCAGGGGATGCCGGTAAGCGGCAGCATCTACACCGTGGAGCAGGGGGTCAGGGAACTGGAAAGGCTCTTTGGAAAGGAGGTACACCATGCTTAAAGACATCACGCTGGGCCAGTTTTTCCCCGGCTTCTCCCCCGTCCACCGGCTGGACCCCCGCATCAAGCTCATCCTCACCGTCGCCTATGTGGTGATGCTGTTCTTAGCCAATAACCTGGTGGGCCTGGCCTTTGGCATCCTCTTTTTCCTGGGCGCCTATTTCCTGGCCCGCATCCCCTTAAAAATGATGCTCAAGGGCCTCAAGCCCGTGCTACCCATTATCCTGTTCACCTCTGTCCTCAACATGTTTTTCATCACCGGCGACCCCCTTTTCTCCTGGTGGGTCATCACCATCACCCGCCAAGGGGTCTACACAGCGGTGATTATGTCCATCCGCATTGTGTGCCTCATTGCAGGCACCTCCCTCCTCACCTATACCACCTCCCCCATCTCCCTCACCGACGGCCTGGAACGGCTGATGGGCCCGCTGAAAAAGCTCCGCTTCCCCGTCCACGAGCTGGCTATGATGATGACCATTGCCCTGCGCTTTATCCCCACCCTCATTGAGGAGACGGATAAAATCATGAACGCCCAAAAGGCCCGCGGCGCGGATATGGAGACCGGCTCCCTCATCGACCGGGTAAAGGCCCTGGTGCCGGTGCTCATCCCGCTGTTTATCTCCGCCTTCCGCCGGGCCGACGAGCTGGCCCTTGCCATGGAGTGCCGCTGCTATCGCGGCGGCGAGGGCCGCACCCGCATGAAGCAGCTCCACCTTGGCTCCCGCGACCTGATTTCCTGCGCCGTCATGGCCCTCTTCCTGGCTGGCGTCATCCTCTGCAATCTGCTTTTGCCCAGCCTGCTGTAACCCCCCCTTTTTTCAGCCCCCTCCCCACCGACAAAGGCCAGATTCTCTGGCAAAGGCCGACTCCACCGGCCTTGAAAATTGCCTGTGGCGAGGATGGCCCTGCCCAAATCCGGCCGCCGGCTCCCGTGTCTTTGCGGGCCGCTTTGCAGGCGCGCCCGCCCCGAAGCCTCAAGCCCTCCCGGCTCGTTTTATGAAAGGCGGTGAATCCCATGCGCAACCTCAAGCTCACCCTCAGCTTCCTCGGCACGGCCTATCACGGCTATCAGGTGCAGCAAAACGCCGTCACCGTGGCGGGCACGCTGCAAAGCGCCATTACCGCCGTCACCGGGGAGCGGGTGGAACTCAAGGGCTGTTCCCGCACCGATTCCGGCGTCCACGCCAGGGCCTATGTGTGCAGCTTCCGCACCGCCTCTCCCATCCCCTGCCAAAAGCTCCCCCTGGCCCTAAATAGCCATCTCCCCCCCGACATCGGCGTCCTCTCCTGTGAGGAGGCCCCGCCTGATTTTCACGCCCGCTATAGCGCCAAGGGCAAGGAATACCAGTACGACATCTACAATTCCCCCCTGCGCAACCCCTTTTATGAGGAGACCGCCTGGCGCTTCGCCCCCCGTCTGGACGAGGGCAAGCTGAACGCCTGGGCCGGGGAATTCCTGGGCCGCCAGGATTTTTCCGCCTTCCGGGCCGCAGGCGGTGCGGACATCGACCCGGTGCGCACCCTCACCCGCTTCACCGTCACCCGCCGGGAAAGCCTGGTGCGCTTCCAGGTGGAGGGGGACGGCTTCCTCTACCACATGGTGCGCATCCTGGTGGGCACGCTGCTGGATCTTCACCAGCACAAGCTCCCCGACGAGAGCCCCCGCCCCATCCTCCTCTCCCGCAACCGTGCCCGCGCCGGCTTCACTGCCCCCGCCAAGGGCCTTACCCTCAACCGGGTCTTCTATTGACCTCCACCCCAAGAGAAAGGAAGGTGAACCCCCCACCCATGGCAAAGGTGACAAACCTCAACGACTACCGCCGGCAGCGGGAAAAGCAGCGCCGGGCCGAGGAGCGGAAAAAGGGTATCCGCCGTTTTTTCGCCACCATGACAGGCCGCCTGTTCCTGGTAATCCTCCTGGCCGTGGGGGCCTTCCTCTTCTTCCAATACGCCGACCAGGCCGAGATTCAAACCTATATCAGCGAGAACATCACCGGGTCAAACCGGGGGCTTGGCTTCCCTGTCACCCTTAGCTCCAAAAACGCCAAGGGCCTGGAAACCCTCTCCGGCGCCCCCCTGGCCCTCACTGAGACCAACCTCCAGGCCTATAGCACCAGCGGCCGCCTTTTGCGGGATACCCAGCACGGCTATAAGTCCCCCACCCTCAAAGTGCGGGGGAAATACTATGTACTCTACGACCGGGGCTCTGTGGGCTTCCAAATGGGCACCCGCAGCAGTGTCTCCTTTGAGAAAAAGAGCACCGAGACCATCCTGTCCGGGGCCGTCTCCTCCGGCGGCAAGGTGGGCATTGCCACCGCCCGGGACAGTTTCGGCAGCAGCCTCACCGTCTACGGCCGGGGCGGCGAGGTGGCCTTCGGCTGGTACACCACCGAGGGCTATATCACCTGCCTGGATTTGGACGAGAGCCGCGGCCTGGTGGGCACCATCTCCACCGATGCCCAGGGCGCCTATCAGTCCACCATCTACTATTTCAATTTCCGCTCCTCCGACCCCATCTTCAAGCTGGACCTCCCCGGCGAAATGGTCTATAGCTGCGTCCTCTCCGGCAATTCCCTGGAGGTTGTCACCGGCCAGAATTACTACCGCTTCTCCCGGGAGGGCCAGGTGGAGCAGCAGTTCCCCTACGGGGGCATGAAGCTGGTCTCCTTCGCCATGGGCGAGAGTTGTACCGCCCTGGTGCTGGCCGATTCCCTGGGGGATTACCGCCAGGAGCTCTGCGTCTTCCGCTCCCCCGAGGAGCCCACCCGCTCGGCCTATGAGGTGCGCCAGGTCTCAAAGCTCAAGGTCAGCGGCGACCGGGTGCTGCTGATGGAGGGGGGCATGGTCCTGGCCCTGGACGGCAACACCGGCGAGCTTCTCAGCTCCGTCGCCATCGACGAAAGCGACCGGGATATGGCCCTCCACGGCAACAGCCTCTATATCCTCTCCTCCTCTTCCATTTCCCAGCACGACCTGGGCGAGCGGGTGGAGGAGTCCTACGGCAGCCAAAAGCCCGATCGCAAAACCGGCAATTTCTGGGATGATACCGTGAACTTCTTCCGCTCCCTCTTCTTCGTGGAGGAAAAGCCCGCCAATCCCCAGAAGGACCAATCCAAAGACCCCGTCGAGCCCAGTACCCCCACCCTCCAACAGCCCACCACCCCAGAGAATACAACCCCAGGCCCCGATTCTCCGGCAGACGGCGCCCCTCCAGAAGAGGATACACCGCCTGAAAACACCCCGGAGGATTCTACGGAGGGCTCCGCGCCGGAGGATCCCCCGCCCGCCTCCTCCGACGACGCCCCCATCCCCCCGCTGGAATCCTCCCCCCAGGAGGAGCCCTCAGACGATGCGCCCACCGAAGAACCCCTTGACGAGCCCATCGACGAGCCCCTGGAAGAACCCCTCTAACCCCCCTTCGCGGGGATTCGACCCGGAACCTGTGCTATCATCGAAAGTGCGCGCAGGCGGGGAGAGGCCTGCCTATTGGAGCCTATCCATCCCCGCAGCCTGTTTACATTTTGGAGGTGCCTATGAAGTACATACCCTGGATTTTGGATTTGATTTGTGTCGCGGTGCTGGCTGTCAACATCCTCTCCTATTACCGCAAGGGCTTTGTCAAAGTAATCGTGTCCTTTGTGGGGTTTGTGGCGGCGCTGGTGTGCGGCGTCATCGCCTCCCGCTTCCTGGCCGAGCTGGTGTTCCACCGTTTTATCCGGGAGCACCTGATGGACGCCCTGATGAACTACCACCTGGAGAGCGATGTCACCAAGTCCCTGGCGGAAAACCTCACCCATTCCCTCCAAAGCCTGCCCGATTGGGTGTCCGGCCTCCTCTCCCTGTTCTCCATTGACTTGAACCAGGCTGTGGAGCTCATCGACGGCCTAGTCAACCCCGACACCGCCGCCATCGCCCAGACGCTGACGGAAAACCTCCTCCAGCCCGTGTTCCTCTCCTTCCTGGGTATGGTGTTCTTCCTCTTTGTGTTTGTCATCCTGCTCTTTGTCTTCCGCCGCCTGGCCGACCTGGCGGGCGGCCTCACCGGCCATATCCCCCTGGTAAGCGGGCTCAACCAAATCCTGGGCGGCGCGCTGGGGGGCCTCAGCGGGCTGCTGTGGGTGTTCCTGCTCGCCATCTTCGCCTCCCTCTTTCTCCTCATCACCGCCGACAGCGTCTCCTGGCTCAACCGCGGCCTCATCGAGCAGAGCAAGCTCTTCTCCCTGGCCTTCCACCAAGTGCCGTTTTAAGTTCAGGTGTTCATAAAATATTGAAGAACCGTTCACAGGCAGTTTTTCTCTTTCCCCTATTGTTAATTTAGCGTATCCCTGTCTGCCTAAAAACACACACTTTAAAAAAGAAAGTTTGGTATAAATTATGAGTGCCATGTATTGTACGCGATGCAAAAAGAGATTGGCCGTGGTGTTCACCTCCCGGCTGGAAAACGGTAAAATGGTCAACGAGGGCCTTTGCCTGCGCTGCGCCAAGGAGATGGGCCTCCAGCCGGTGGACCAGATTATGGAAAAACTGGGCCTGGGAGACGAAGAGCTGGACGAGCTGGACCAATACAACGACCAGCTGATGGAACTGCTGGAGTCAAACGACCACGGGGAGGATTTCCAGCCCGGCGGCTCCCACACCGTGCCGCCCATCTTTTCCGGCATCGCAGGGCTGATGAAATTGCAGGAGGACTCCTCCGGCCTGCCGGAAAAACCCTCCTCCCAAAAGGAGCCGGGCAGCGAGCGCAAGCGCCGCCTGAAAAAGCCCCCGGAGGAAGACCCCGACCGCAAGATGCTGGGCGCCTATTGCACCAACCTCACCGCCCGGGCCGCCGAAGGCAAGCTGGACAACATCATTGGCCGGGATAAGGAGATTTACCGCACCATCCAAATCCTCTCCCGCCGCACCAAGAACAACCCCTGCCTCATCGGCGAACCCGGCGTGGGCAAAACCGCCATCGCCGAGGGCCTTGCCCAGCGCATCTCCAAGGGGGAGGTGCCCTATAAGCTCTTGGACAAGGAGATTTACCTCCTGGACTTAACCGCCCTGGTGGCAGGCACCCAGTTCCGCGGCCAGTTTGAGAGCCGGGTCAAGGGCCTGATTGCCGAGGTAAAAAAGGCGGGCAACGTCATCCTCTTCATTGACGAGGTACACAACCTGGTGGGCGCAGGGGACGCCGAGGGCTCTATGAATGTGGCAAACATCCTCAAGCCCTCCCTCTCCCGGGGGGAAATCCAGGTCATTGGCGCCACCACCTTTAACGAGTACCGCAAACACATCGAAAAAGATGCCGCGCTGGAGCGCCGTTTCCAGCCCGTAACCATCAACGAGCCCAGCATAGAAGACACGGTCCAGGTGCTTCTGGGTATCCGCCATTACTACGAGGCCTATCACGAGGTGCGCCTGCCGGATACTGTCATCCGTGCCGCCGCCACCCTCTCCGAGCGGTATATCACCGACCGTTTCCTCCCCGATAAGGCCATTGACCTCATCGACGAAGCCGCCGCCGCCCGCGCCTTAGAGAGCCCTGCCCATTCCCGGTGTTCCAAGCTGCGGGGCGAGCTCCATATCACCACCCGCGCCCTGGAATTGGCGGAGCAGGACATCGCCTATGTGGACTATGAGCAGGTGGCAAAGCTGCGCGCCCAGGAAATCGTCCTGCGGGAGCAGCTCAAGGAGGCCGAGGCCCAGGCCTCGGACATTCAGGTGACAGAGGACGATTTGGCCAAAGTCATCGAGCTGTGGACCGGTATCCCCGTCTCCAAAATCCGGGAGAGCGATCTGCAAAAGGTAGCCAACCTGGAAGGCACCCTGCGCAAGCGCATTGTGGGCCAGGACGAAGCCGTGGAGCTGGTGTCCGCTGCCATCCGCCGCAGCCGGGTGCAGGTGAGCGCCCGCAAGCGCCCCGCCTCCTTTATCTTTGTGGGCCCCACCGGCGTGGGGAAAACCGAGCTGGTAAAGGCCCTCTCCACCGAGCTCTTTGACAGCGTGGAGCCTCTCATCCGCTTGGACATGTCCGAGTTCATGGAAAAGCACTCGGTATCCCGCATTGTGGGTTCCCCTCCCGGCTATGTGGGCTATGACGAAGCGGGCCAGCTGACAGAGAAAGTCCGCCGCCGCCCCTATTCCGTGGTGCTCTTTGACGAAATCGAAAAGGCCCACCCCGACGTGATGAACATCCTCCTCCAAATCCTGGACGAGGGCAAAATCACCGACGCCCATGGCCGCACCGTGAATTTCCAAAACACCGTGGTGGTGATGACCTCCAATGCCGGCTCCCAGTTCAAGGACACCGGCGTGGGCTTTGCTCGGGACCAGGCCGCCTCCACTGCCGACCGGGCCCGCAAGGCCCTGTCGGAATTCCTCCGCCCGGAATTCCTCGCCCGGGTAGACGAGGTCGTGGTCTTCCGTCCCCTCGCCAAGGAGGATTACCAGCGCATCGCCGGCCTCCTCTTGGACGACCTGAAATCCCCCCTGGCCGAAAAGGGTATCACCTTCACCTATGACGAAGCCGCCCTGGCCTGCATCGCCGAAGAGGCCTTTGGCAAAGAGAGCGGCGCCCGCGACCTCATCCGCGTCATCCGCAAAGAGGTGGAAGACCCTGTGGCTCGCATCCTGGTAGAGCAAAACCAGTGCCCCCCCGCCCTGCTCCATCTGGGCTGCCTGGACGGCCATCTCCTGGTCAGCTGCCCTGTGGGCGTGATGGTATAATACGAAAGGCATTGGCCCCTTTGGCGGCCTGCCAGCATCCGCTGGGAAATTCCTGTTTCCGGCGGATGCTGTTTATCATGGGCTAAACGGAAATTGGAAGCTATGCAGAGGGCTAGTATGCTTGATACGATACCAGGCAAAGAGGAGCTGGCAGCTTTCGTCGGGGATTCTCTCTATGATGTATGGAACCGGCTCTGTGCCTTAGTTGACGAAACATATGATATGGACTGTCTGTGGGGGAAAGGCGGTAAAGCCTGGACCTATGAATATAAATACCGCCGGGGTGGCAAAACACTGTGCGCCTTATATGCAAGAGAGAACTGCGTGGGTTTCCTGGTTATCTTAGGGAAAGCCGAACGGTTAAAATTTGAGGCAGATAGGGAGCATTACACGAAAGAAGTACAAGAACGATACGACGAAGCGCAAACCTACCATGACGGGAAATGGATGATGTTTCAGCCAGTGGATACCTCACTGTTCCCCGATTTCATCAGGCTGTTGGGCATCAAAAGAAGGCCAAACAGAAAATAAACCTGTTTCACAGGCACCTTCTCCGAAAGTGTCCTAGTGAGTTGCACAACATAAAAGGGCAAGGCAAACCACCATGGTCTGTCTTGCCCTTTTCTTCTTCCCAGCGCGCACCCCTACACTTTCCTAAGGCAAAGCGGCCCTGCCTTCCAATATGGAAACCCCGCCCATAGGGAGCGCCCCCATAAAAAGAAGAGCCCCGCGCCGTCTTTCCCAGCGCGGGGCTCTCCCCATCGAATCCCTATGCCCCCCGGTCCTCCACCAGCGGCACCGTGACTTCAAAATACTTTTCAATCCCGTTCTGCTGCCGGCGGTAGAGCCGTACCTTCACCTGGTCCCCAGGGTCAAATTCCTTTAGCAGCCCTGCCAATACCTCCGTGTCGGCCACTGCGGTCCCGTTCACCTCCACAATCACATCGCCCACAGCCACATTGCTGCCCACAAAACTGCTGTCCTCATCGATTCCCACCAGCATAATCCCGGTGGGGATGTTGTTATACTTCGCCAGCGTCTCGTCGATGGGCACCACCTGCACCCCCAGCTTCACCCGTCCGGTGACATAGCCGTATTGGATAAGCTCATCAATGATGGGCTTGGCCTCCGAGATGGGGATGGCAAAGCCAATGCCCTCATAATCGGTCTCGGCAATCTTAGCGGAGTTGATGCCCACCACCTGTCCAAATTCATTCACCAGCGCGCCGCCGGAGTTGCCGGGGTTGATGGCCGCGTCGGTCTGGATGCTATTGATGGTGTAGCTGTCCCCCTTTAGCTGCCGGTTGATGGCGGAGACAATCCCCTTTGTCATGGAATTTGCCAGGCTCAACCCATAGGGGTTGCCAAAGACATAAACCGTCTCCCCCTGCTTTAATTCCGAGGAATCCCCGAATTCCGCATAGGTGAGGTTAGAGGCGTTAATTTTAATCACCGCCAGGTCGGTCTTGCTGTCCGAACCCACGATTTCCGCCTCATATTCGTCCTCGTTGTCCAAAATCACCTTCACCCCATAGGCCCCTTCAATTACATGGGCATTGGTGATGATATACCCATCCTCCGACATGATAATGCCGGACCCCAGCCCCGAGGCCTGGAAGGGCAGCGCGCTGTTCCCGGAGGAACCAAACCCGTTTGTGGGCGCATAGGTCACAATCCCCACAATGCTGGGCCGCACCTTTTCTGCAATCTCCACTGCGCTCAGTTCCCCTGTGGCGCTGGGCTCTGCCAGCGGCTTGCTGGAAGCGGGCTTGTTGTGCAAAATCAGCTGGGCGTTGTTCTCCGGCTCACTGGGAATCCCTTCCCCCTCCCCGCCCAAACTGTCCAGGGGGCCGCTGTCCTGGATTTCGCCTCCCATCGCCATGGAGTACACGCCATACCCCGCAAACCCTATGACCCCCAGGGCGAAAATCCCGCACATCAGCGCGGCAAACACCTTGAGCCCCCGGTTTTTCTTTTTGGGCTTGCTGGCAGCGCCGTCTCCCGGCACGCTGTATTCCTCAAAGTCCCAGCGGTACTCCTCCCCCTTTTTGGCGTCGGCCGGCTGCGCCGGTTTTTTATAGCCATAGCTTGGGGTGCTGTCCTGGGGATACTGCCCATACTGGTTCTGGTTGTAGGAATAGCCTCCATAGGGTGCCTGGTATCCGGGGTCCTGCCCGTAACTGTAGCCGCCGTTTTGGGGTGTCCCCTCCGGGGGTGCTGCCCCCTGCTGGGGGGGATAGCCCCCCTCCGGGCTGTTCAGGTTGTCCTGCCGCTCCGGCCCCTCCTGCTGTCCTTCAAACTGACGGTAATCACTCATCACAATTAACCTCCCTGCCGCCTATTCTCTCGGTTCCGGCCTCAGCCGCCGGCCCCGTCTTTTCCTTACAATACAGAGTATAGGCTGCAAATATTAACTCCCATTGAACTGGCTATAAACCTTTCATTGCATATTTGAACTCTTTTTTAACCGGGTTTGGCTATTTTTAGGCTGCCGCAGGGTCACCAGGAACTCGCAGTACTCGTTCTCCACGCTGCGCACCACAATCTCCCCCCCGTGCAGGTTAATCACCGAGCGCACAATGTGCAGCCCCAGCCCCACGCCGGTCTTGTCCAGGCTGCGGGAGGTGTCGCTCTTGTAAAACCGGTCAAAAATCCGGGGCAGCTCCTCCTTGGAAATCCCCTTGCCGCTGTTGCGCACCCCGATACACACCGAGTTCCCCGAGGGCTGGAAGGAGAATTCCAAATATCCCCCCTGCCCAGTGAACTTCACCGCATTCTCCACCAGGTTATACATGGCCTGGTAAATCAAATCCTGGTCCCCTTCAATGTACACCTTGTCGCAGTCCAGCCCCCGGATATCCAGGTTTTTTTCCTCAATGCGCTGCTCAAAGGTGAAGATGATGCTGCAAATCACATCATGGATGTCGATAGAGGCGGGGTTCAGCTCCACCTCGCCCGATTCAATCTTGGCAATCCCCAGCATGGCCCGCACCAGCCGGGAGAGCCGCTTCACCTCTGAGGAGACAATCCTCAGATAGGCCTCCTGCCTCTCCGGGGGAATGGTGCCGTCCAGTATCCCGTCGATAAACCCACCAATGGTCGTCATGGGGGTCTTGAGCTCGTGGGACACATTGGCAATAAAGCTGCGGCGCATGGATTCCATCACCGAGAGGGAATCCGCCATGTTGTTAAAGGCCAGGGAGAGCTGCCCAATCTCATCCAGCCTGTCCACCTTCACCCGCTGGGAAAAGTCCCCCTTGCCAAAGCTCTGGGCCACCCTTGCCATGGTGGTAAGGGGCCTTGTCATCCGTCTCGTCACAAAGTAGAGCACAATAAACGAGACTGCCATCACCGTCACCGAGGCCAGCAAAAAGAGCTTCAGCGTGTGCATGGAGGAGAGGGTGAGCGATTTTGCGCTGGTGGAGGCAAAGACCACCCCCAGCAGCTGCCCGTCCTCCAAAATCACCGGGGAAGCCACTGTGAAATACTGCCCCTTGTAAATCCCCCCTAAGAACCCCAGGTCAGAAAAAGAGCCGGCCTCGGCCTTTTCCAAAATCCGGTCGGGGATGGTGTAGGAGCGGTGGCGGCAGGCGTGCCCCTCCGTGCACAGCAGGGTCTTTCCCTGGGCATCTGTGAGGAAAAACTCCGCATCGCAGGCCCCGGCCAGGATGCTGTAGGAGGCGGTCACAATCTCCCGCTCAATATAGCTTTGCCCGTTTTCCCAGTAATTATTGAGGGTCAGCGCCGCCGCAATATCCGTGTTCCGCTTAAGGAACTCGTATTTCTCCGCCCGGAAATTGTTGGAGGTCAGCACCAAAAAAGTGCCGCCTACAAACACCAGCGTCGCCATAATGAGCCCGGCGCAGATGGCAAAGTATTTAGAAAAAAGTGTATTTCTCATTCTTTCACTTCAAATTTATAGCCCACGCCCCAAACCGTCTTGAGGCTCCACTGGTCCGAGACCCCCTCCAGCTTTTCCCGCAGCCGCTTCACATGCACGTCCACTGTCCGGGAATCGCCGTAGTACTCAAAGCCCCAAACCTCGTCCAGCAGCTGGTCGCGGGTATACACCCGGTTGGGGTTGCTGGCCAGGTGGAAGAGCAGCTCCAGCTCCTTGGGGGGCGTGTCCACCACCCGCCCGTCCACTTTTAGCTCATAGCGGGTCATGTTCACCGTCAGCTTGTCATAGCCCACCTCTTTTACCTCTTCCTCTGTCTTCGCCGGCGAGGTACGCCGCAGCACGGCCTTCACCCGGGCCACAATCTCCTTGGCGTCAAAGGGCTTCACCACGTAGTCGTCTGCCCCCAGCTCCAGGCCCAGCACCTTGTCAAAGGTCTCGCCCTTGGCGGTGAGCATGATAATGGGCACCTCCGATTTTTTCCGGATTTCCCTGCACACCTGCCACCCGTCCAGCTTGGGCATCATCACGTCCAGGATAATCAAATCCGGCCCCTCCGAGGCAAAACGGGAGAGGGCCTCCTCCCCGTCATAGGCCAGCGCCACGGTATACCCGTCCTTTTCCATGTAGAGCCGCAGCAGCTCGCAGATGTTCTTGTCGTCGTCCACTATCAGGATTTTATTTGCCGCCATCCTTCTCTCACCCTTTCTGTTTGGCCGTCCGGCCTGTGGGGAAATCCCTATATCCTCTCCTATTATACAAGAATTCCATGTCAGATTAAAAGAGTTTTTGTAACTTTTCTTGAACAATCTTTGAACCTTTTGAAGCCGCCCCCTGGCCGCAGAGATCCCAAACCCCAAACCCGCTTCCCGGCCCAGCTGCCCCATGCTCCCGCTCCCCCTAGCGGCCCCCAGCTCGGCCGGCCAAAAGGCACACCAGCCCCCCGGCCTGTCCCCCTCGCTCCTGCAAATACTCCTCCAGGCAAATGCCCCGTTCGTGGATTTCCGTAGCCGCCTCCACCCCTACATAGCGGTAGTGCCAAACCTCTTCTGCCGTGCCGGTAATCCCGGTCTTGTCCCCGGGATACCGGAAGATAAAGCCGTACCGGTAGCTGTTCTCCTGGAGCCAAAGATACACGTCATAGGTTGCCCCGTTGATATCCACCGCAGCGCCCAGCTGGTGCTCGCTGCACCCCGGCACAGCCACCCACCGCTGCGTCTCCTCCCTGGCCTCCTGCTCCGAATAGCCCTGTTCCAGGTATTGGGCCATCCTGTCCTCATAGATTTCCCGCTGCTCCTCCTGTGTCCGGTATCCCGATACCACAATGGGCAGCTGGCCCAGGTTCCCCTCCCTGGCCGCCTCCAGCATCTCCGTCAGGGGCCCGTAAAGGCGGGCGTCCACCTGCTCGCCCCCCTCCACCGCCACCAGCTCCACCTCATGCCCCTCCGGCACAGGGTTCCACCGGTTCACCAGCGTGAGGGGCCAGCTGCTGTCGCTGCCCTCCTCTCTCCCCGCCCCCGTATAGGCTGCCGGCGGGATTTTGGCTTTCCCCGCAGCGGCCCCGGCGGGCCTCCCCTGCAGGCTCCCCAGCAGCCCCAGGGCCAGCAGCGTCGCCAGCACCGCCCCTGCCAAATACCATCCCCGTTCTCTCTGTCTTCTCCTACCCCGTATCCTCTTCATCTTCCTGCTCCTTTCCCGTTTAAAAAACCATAGCGTCCTTACCAGTACCCATCCTACCAGATAAGAGCGCCATGGTTTTGAAGGGAAACGCGCGAAATTCCTAAGAAAATCCTAATTTTTCATTTTGCAGGGCTACAGGGTTTCCTCCCCCGCCGGGAGCTCCACCGTGAAGGTGACAGCGCCCCCCTTGCTCTGGGCCCGGATGTCCCCGCCGTGCAGCAGGACAATCTCCTTGGCAATTGCCAGCCCAAGCCCTGTGCCGCCGGTGTCCGATAGCCTTGCCTCATCCAGCCGGTAAAACTTGTCAAACAGCGCCGCCAGCTTCTCGGCGGGGATTTCCCCCCCTCTGTTCTGGAAGGAGACCGCAACCTTCCCCTCCCGCTGCTGGGCAAAAATCCTGATTTCCGTCCCCGGCTCGCTGTATGCCGCCGCATTTTTCAGCAGGTTGCCAAACACCCTTGCCAGCTTGTCCGCGTCGGCGCAGAGGGTCAGCCCCTCGTCCGCCTCTATCTCAACGGTGTTCCCCCGCCGGGAGAGCACCGGCGACAGCTCGTCTACCAGCTGCACCAGCATAAAGCAGAGGTTGAGCGGCTCCTTTGCCAGTGTAATCTGCCGGGAATTGTAGCGCGTAATCTCAAAGAACTCCCGCACCATCCCCTCCAGCCGGTATGCCTTTTCCAGCGTGATGCGCAGGTATTTCTCCCGCTGTTCCTCCGGCATGTCCGGCGCCTCTTCCAGCAGGTTCAGGTATCCAATCACCGAGGTGAGCGGGGTGCGGATATCGTGGGCAAGGTACATCACCAGCTCATCCTTCCGCTTCTCTGCCAGCGCGGCCTCTGCCTTGCGCCGCCCCAGCTCCTGCTTCACCGCGTTCAGCTTACGCTCAAAGGGCAGCATCTCCGGGGAGAGCCGGATTTGTTCCCCCTCGTCCGCCAACAGAACCTCCACCCCCTGGTTCATCTCTGCGAAATACCGGCTCATCCAGCGGAACAGCCGCCAGAGCAGCAGGAGGAACACCAGCACCATCGCCGCCGCAAAGTAGACTTCCCGGTATCCGCGGAAATACTCGTGGTAAATCCGAAAAGCCCTCTCGTGGTAAAAGCCCAGCCCCTCCAGCAGCCCCACCACCACGTCCCCCAGCCGCTGCTTCCACAAAAACTGATACAGCCCCACCACAATTGCAACCGAAAGCAGGGCGTTGCCGCACACCCGCCGCATAATTTTTGCCCGGAACGCCGCAAACTCATCTTTTTCACTGTGTTTCAATTTTGTACCCCACTCCCCATATGGTCCTGATATACTTGGGCTTGTCCAAAGTGTCCCCCAGCTTTTCCCGCAAATGCCGGATATGGGCGGTGATGGTGTTGTTGGCCTTGCTGTAGTACTCATCCTGCCAAATCCGGTGAAAAAGCTCCTCTGCCCCCACCACCTTCCCCCGGTTTTCCAGGAGAATCCGCAGGATGGAGAACTCCGTAGGCGTCAAGGTGACTTCCCTTCCCCCCGCCATACACCGGTGGGCCTCCACATCCAGCTCCAAATCGCTGTGCAGGAGCACCCCCTTCCCCTCCCCGGGCGAATGCGCCGGGTTATACCGCTTGTAGCGGCGCAGCTGGGATTTCACCCGCGCCACCAGTTCCAGCGGCCGGAACGGCTTGGTGACATAGTCGTCCGCCCCCAGGGCCAGCCCGTTGATTTTGTCAGTCTCCCCGTCCTTGGCCGTGAGCATGATGATGGGGTACGTGTGCCTCTCCCTGATTTTCTGGCACAGGCAAAACCCGTCTATGTCCGGCAGCATAATGTCCAGCAGCGCCAGATCCAGCTCCGTTGTCCGGATACACGCCAAGGCCTCCTGCGCAGAATAGAATTTAAACACCGTGTAGTTTTCATTCTGCAAATACACCTCAATCAAATCCGCAATCTCCGCCTCGTCGTCCACTACCAATATTCTGTCCGCCATCCCATTCTCCCCTTTCCCGGTCTTCCCTCCAGTATACCCTCCAATCCCCCCTCTTTCCTCAATTTCCCCATGAGAAAAAGTGAAGATTTTCTTAAGCCCCCTCCCATTCTATCAAAATCCCCGCAAATAGCAACCTCTGCCCCCCTTTCAGGCCGTTGGGACAATCTGAAATCTCTCCCTTGCAAAGCGCCCAAGGGCAGGAAAATCCAAACGGTTCATCGGTAACGCCGGATTGATAGGAGTCTGCAAATCCCACCTTGCCCTCTGCGCCGATTGGGTGTATAATTGCTTTGAACATCACCGCAGACGAAAAAGGAGCATGAAATCTATGAAACTAGGAATTGTGGGCCTGCCCAACGTGGGCAAGAGCACCCTCTTCAACGCCATCACCAATGCCGGCGCCCAGAGTGCCAACTACCCCTTCTGCACCATTGAGCCCAACGTGGGCATGGTCACCGTACCCGACACCCGGCTGGACGTGCTGGCAAAGATGTACGACCCCGACAAATACACCCCCGCCACCATCGAGTTTGTGGACATCGCAGGCCTTGTCAAGGGCGCCTCCAAGGGCGAGGGCCTGGGCAACAAATTCTTAGCCAATATCCGGGAGGTAGATGCCATTGTCCACGTGGTGCGCTGCTTTGAGGACGACAACATTGTCCACGTGGAGGGCAGCGTAAACCCCAAACGGGACACCGAAATCATCAACCTGGAACTCATCTTCTCCGACCTTGACATGGTGGAGCGCCGCATTGACCGCGCCGCCAAAGCCGCCAAGGGGGATAAAAAATTTGCCGCCGAGGCGGAATTTTTTAAGGAATTAAAGGCCCACCTGGAGGAGGGCAAATCCGCCCGCTCCTTCCCCTATACCGAGGAGCAGCTGGAAATGATGCACGATACCCCCCTCCTCTCCGGCAAGCCCATCATCTATGCCGCCAACCTGAGCGAGGATGACTTCTCCCGCGGCGTGGAGAGCAATCCCCACTACCAGCAGGTCAAGGCCATCGCCCAGGACGAGCACGCCGGCACCCTGCCCATCTGCGCCCGCATGGAAGAGGAAATTGCCGACATGTCCTTAGAAGACAAAAAGCTCTTCCTCTCCGATTTGGGCCTGGAGCAGTCCGGCCTGGACCGCCTTATCCAGGAGTGCTATTCCCTCTTGGGCCTCATCTCCTATCTCACCGCCGGCAAGCAGGAGGTGCGTGCCTGGACCATCACCAAGGGCACCAAGGCCCCCCAGGCCGCTGGCAAAATCCACACCGACTTTGAAAAGGGCTTCATCCGCGCCGAGGTAGTGGCCTATGACGACCTCGTCTCCTGCGGCACCATGGCCGCCGCCAAGGAAAAGGGCCTAGTGCGCCTGGAGGGCAAGGACTACGTCATGCAGGACGGCGACATCGTCCTCTTCCGCTTTAACGTCTGAGCACCGGGAACACGGGAAAGGCCCGGCCCATAAGGCCCCCTTTCCCGCCTTCTCTTTTTAGAAAAGCACTGCCGGCCAAAAACGTAGAAAGCGCTTTGAACAGAACCAAGCGCTATAAAATCCGATTTGGAGGGGCTCATTGTGAAAATAATAGGGCTGCAAGACAGGCCCCCCATCTTGGTGCAGCAGTTATTAGAGGTATGGGAAAAATCAGGAGAGGCAACACACCTGTTCCTGTCAGACTGGGAAGGATTCAGCACAATGTCCCACAGGCGTTCACTGCTGTTGCACATCTCATCATGGCAGAAAATGAAGATGGGCGCCCGGTTGCTTTCATGGGAAAAGGGCTTGGGAAATGCCTGATGCAGTACGGTATCGAGCACTACAAGATTCAAGAATTAACCGTAAACGAACAAAATCCACAGGCCAAACGTTTTTGGCTTCCAAGCCTACAAAAAAGCGAGTACGACCAGCAGGGCCGTCCCTATCCCCTCGTATCTATGCGCCGTCCCTAACCTGCGATTCCGATATTTTGGCGCATCACTTCAAAAAGCGGCATTGGCAGCGCCAATCTAAAAAGAAGTTCCCAGCCCCTTGACAATTATTAGGTACAGTAATATAATGAAGGTAAACAGAAGAAGAGGGGATTTCAACATGCAGCAGCTTCAAAGTATTTCCTGGATTATCTACGCCGTTCTCTCGGCAATTTTCGCGGCGCTCACCTCCATTTTAGCCAAGGTGGGCATCACGGGCCTCAACTCCAACTTAGCCACCGCCATCCGCACCGCCGTGGTGCTCCTGATGTCCTGGGGCATGGTGTTCGTGGTGGGTGCCCAGGGGGAAATCAAAAACATCACCGGCAAGTCCTGGCTGTTCTTGGTGCTCTCCGGCCTTGCCACCGGCGCCTCCTGGCTTTGCTATTACAAGGCCATCCAGCTGGGTGATGTGTCCAAGGTAGTGCCCATTGACAAATTCAGTATCGTCCTCACCCTGGCTATGGCCTTCCTCTTCCTCCACGAACCCGTCACCCCCAAGGCCCTCATCGGCGCGGCGCTCATCACTGCCGGGACATTCGTGATGATTCTCTAAAAATCAAAATGGCAGCAGCCCAGGAACCCTCCCGGCTGCCGCCATTTTCTGCCAAAATCCCCGCGTTTCCCCTCCCGGCCCAGGCTGAATGGAATAAAGCAATCCCCAATGAAAGAGAGGCAAGGCTTTGTGGATATATACAAATTTTGGAAAGCTCTTTTAGGCCAAAATCCAGAGAATATCAGGGCCTACTTTGACAAGGACGCCTACATCAATTGGCACTGCACCAATGAGCATTTTAACGTAGAGGAATTCCTCCTTGCAAACTGTGAATACCCCGGCACCTGGGACGGTGAAGTAGAAAGAGTCGAAAAAACAAACGATTTATTTATTACAGTAACCCATGTATATCCCAGAGATAAAACGCTGTCCTTTCATGTAACCTCTTTTATCCAGGTTATTAACGATAAAATTGTAGCAGTCGATGAGTATTGGGCGGATGATGGCATTGCACCGAATTGGAGGCTGGATAAACAGATTGGAACGCCCATCCGCTAACTTCCCCGCCCGCCAACAAGCCCAAAAAGGCAGCCGCCCTGTCAAAGCGGCTGCCTTTTCCTGTCTGTGCCCTTCTTCTCCCTATTCTGCAAAGAGGTCAATGGCCCGCTTCCGGTCGCTCCCCTCTTTCAAGAGCGCCTTCAGCTGCCCCGCATCCCCCTCCGCAATAGCCTCCCGCACCTTCTGTAGGTTCTCTATGATGGTGTCAATCTCATCCAGCAAGGGGCCCTGGTTGCACAAAAAGAGTTCGGCCCACATCACTTCGTTGAGCCTTGCCACCCGCGTCAAGTCCTTGTAACTCCCGGCGCTGTATCCGTTGTGCCGGTCCGCCTCCGGGCTCTTGATGTAGGCGTTTGACACCACATGGGCCAGCTGAGAGGTAAAGGCAATCATCTTGTCGTGGTTTTCCGCGGTAGTCACCACCACTTTCCCAAATTCCAGCAGCCGGAAAACCCCCTTGAGCCCCTCCAGCAGGGCCTCGTCTGAGGCCTCAGTGGGCGTGAGAATCATGCTGGCCCCAGTAAAGAGGGAGGAGAGGGTATAGTCATACCCCGAGAACTCCCTTCCCGCCATGGGATGCCCCCCCACAAACCGCAGCCCCCTATCCGCACAAAACGGCCCCAGCTCGCGGCACACCAGCTGCTTCACCCCGCATAAATCCATCACCAGGGTATTGGCCTGCATTGCATGGGCGTGTTGTTTCACAAATTCCACTGTCTGCCTGGGATAGAGGGCAACCATGATAAAATCCGCCTCCAGCACGGCCTCCACCCCCGCCCGGTCGATGGCCCCATCCCGCAGCGCCTTCTCCTCCACGCCCTTATCCAGGTCATACCCCGCCACCACGCAGTCCGCCATGCACCGCTTCACCGTCTTGGCCATGGACCCGCCAATGAGCCCCAGCCCCACAATCCCAACCATCTTCATGCTCGCCTCTTTCCCTTTGGGTTCCATCTCCATCTAAACCTCCAATTCCAGGCCATTCTCCCCCACAGGCCTATCGCGCCATAGGAAAAATTTCCGGGCCAGCAAAGGCAAAGCCTGGGGCCGCCCTCCACGCAGCCCCTCCTCTGCCAGAACCTTTGCCAATGGCAAACAGGCCCTCACTCCCCCCTATAGCTCTTCATATGCTCCAAAATATGCCCAATGTTCCCCTCCCCCGCAAACTTTTCCAGGGAAAAGAAATCCTCGTCCATCCCCAGCCATTCCAGCGGGTTCTCCTCCCCCGCCACAGCAACCTCTTCCCGCAGCGTGCCCGCATACACCTCCAGCCGGCAGCCCTCGTCGTAATAGGTAAAATCCATCATATGGGCCAGGGTAATCTGCTCCCTGGTAATCCCCGTCTCCTCCCAGAGCTCCCGGTAGGCGGCTTCCAGCCCGTCCTCCCCCGGTTCCAGCTTTCCCCCCACCAGGTTATACTTTCCCCTGTATGGGTCCTTCCTCCGGTGGCAAAAGAGCAGCTTGCTCTCATCCGGCGTAAACACGGCAATCAAATTGACCTTCCTCATCTGTCTTTCCTCCCCCTTGTCCCGTTTTAACCGGAAAAGGGGACGGGCCGCAGCTGCCGCAAGGGCAACTTGTCCGGCCCGCCCCTCTCAGGCACCCCGCCTGTCTCCCCGTCCGCCGCTATTCCTCCGGCTTCCCCTCCACATCGCAGGGGAACTCCACATAGTCTGTGCCCAGCTTCTCATAGATTTTGTCAATAAACCGCATCACCCCATAGGCTGCGGCCGCCAGCAACATCAGACCCATTACGAGCTTCAGCAAAACTTTCATCTTCACCAGTTCCTTTCTCTCCGGCATCGATAGCCCAAACTCAAAACTCCACCAGCTCCATCTCCCCCAGTTCCGGGGCCTTCTCCAGCCATCCCCCCTGGGGAATTGTGGGATAGAGCGTGCCAAAAAAGGGCTTGTCCCCTCCCAGGCAGGAGGTCACAAGATTCCCCCAAATTGTCCTCCCCGCCTCCAACGGCCGGGCAAACACCTGCCCCAACCTCTCCTGCCCCAAGCAGTATTTCACGCCCCAGTAAATCCCCTGCAAGTCCTCCCCGGCAAAAGGGGTTATCTCCGGCGCTTCCACAGGCGCATCCCCCAGCCAGGCCAGGGCCCGCCCAGTGCTGTCCGCCGTGATGCGCAGCACAGGGGCGCGGCCCCCTTCCCCCAGCGCCAGGGTAAGGCAGCTGGATTCCGGCACAGAGCCCGCAGCCAAGGGCTTCACCTCAAAGGAGATGAGCTGCACATGCAGCCCCTCCGGGCAAAGGCACAGCCTCCCCTGGGCAAAGGGCTTGTAGTCCCGCCGCTCAAAGGGAAAACAGGTGAGCTTGGCCGCATACACCGTCTCCCAATCACAGCTCCTCGCCACCGTAATCTGATAGTTCCCCACGCCATCTCACCCTCCTCTTTCTTCCCCTTTATTATACCACTTTTCCCTCGTTTTTCCAAGCCTCATCACAAAGTTTTCCTTCCCGCTATCGAAAAATCAGGGCAAATCCCCCGAAATTTTGTCACAAATGATAATGATTTTCTTTGTGCAATATGCAGAAAATTATGGTATAATAAGGACAATATACGCGGCGCGGGTTTGGCGCATTTGCGCCAAGTGTCTATTCTATCACAGCCTAAAAAGCGGCTGCCCCCGCCAGAACCAAAGCCGTCCGTGGCCTTGTGTTATGGCATCATAGGCACAAACCTGATAAAGAGCCCAAACCCAAAATAAAGGAGAAACGAGACCTTGATTCGCAACGATTTGAGAAACATAGCGATTATCGCCCACGTTGACCACGGCAAGACCACCCTGCTCAACGAGATGCTGCGCCAGGGCGGCGCCTTCCGCCAGAACCAGGTGGTAGAGGACCGGGTCATGGATTCCAACGACCTGGAACGGGAGCGGGGCATCACCATCCTGGCTAAAAACACCTCCATCCACTATGGCGATGTCAAAATCAACGTCATCGACACCCCCGGCCACGCCGATTTTGGCGGCGAAGTGGAGCGGGTGCTCAAGATGGTGAGCGGTGTTTTGCTGCTGGTAGACGCCGCAGAAGGCCCCATGCCCCAGACCCGTTTTGTCCTGCAAAAGGCCCTGGAGCTTGGCCACCGCATCATCATCGTGGTGAATAAAATCGACCGTCCCGACGCCCGCTCCCTGGAAGTGGTAGACGAAGTCCTGGAGCTGCTCCTAGACTTAGACGCCAGCGACGAGCAGCTGGAGAGCCCCATGCTCTTCTGCTCCGGGCGGGACGGCACCGCCACCCTCACCCCCCAGCAGCAGGGCACGGACCTGCGCCCCCTGTTAGACACCATTGTGGACTATATCCCCCCCGAGCAGGGGGACGAGGCAGGCCCCATGCAGGTGCTCATCTCCTCCATCGACTATAACGACTACGTGGGCCGCATCGCTATTGGCCGGGTAGAGCGGGGGGTTGTCAAGGCCAATTCCACCGTAGCTGTCACCGACTACCACGATAAAGAGGTGGCCTTCCAAGCCAAGCTGGCCAATCTGTACCAAATTGACGGCCTAACCCGCCAGCCGGTGGAGTCCGCCACAGTGGGGGACATTGTCTGTTTCTCCGGTATCTCTGACATCACCATCGGCAACACCATCTGCGCCCCCGACTGTGTGGAGGCCATCCCCTTTGTCAAGATTTCCGACCCCACTGTGGAGATGACCTTTGCCGTCAACGACTCCCCCTTTGCCGGCAAGGAGGGCAAGTTTGTCACCTCCCGCCAGCTGCGGGAGCGCCTATACAAGGAGCTGTTAAAGGACGTCTCCCTGCGGGTGGAAGACGGGGAGAACACCGACAGCTTCAAAGTCAGCGGCCGGGGCGAGATGCACCTGTCCATCCTCATTGAAACCATGCGCCGGGAGGGCTATGAGTTCTCCGTCAGCACCCCCCGCGTCCTCACCAAGACCGTGGACGGCAAACTCCACGAACCCATGGAGCAGCTCGTCATCGATGTCCCCGAGAGCTTTGTGGGCTCTGTCATGGAAAAGCTGGGCTCCCGCAAAGGGGAACTGCTGTCCATGGCCCCCATCGGCAGCCGGATGCGCATTGAATTCCTCATCCCCGAACGCGGCCTCTTCGGCTACCGCAGCGAGTTCCTCACCGATACCAAGGGCGAGGGCATCCTCAACTCCATCTTCGCCGGCTTCGAGCCCTATAAAGGCGAGATTCCCAAACGCGCCACCGGCTCCCTCGTCTCCTTTGAAACCGGGGACTCTGTCACCTATGGCCTGTTCAATGCCCAGGAACGGGGCACCCTGTTCATCGGCCCCGGCGTCCCGGTCTATGAGGGCATGATTGTGGGCTCCTCCCCCAAGGCAGAGGACATCATCGTCAATGTCTGCAAAAAAAAGCACGCCACCAACATGCGCGCCTCCGGCAGCGACGAGGCCCTCCGCCTCGTCCCCCCCAAGAACCTGAGCTTGGAGGAAGCCCTGGAATTCATCACAGACGACGAACTGGTGGAAATCACCCCCCAAACCATCCGCCTGCGCAAACGCATCCTGGACAAGGCCGCCCGCCTAAGAGCCCAAAGCCAGAAAAAGTAACCCCTCAGGGCTGTTTTCACAACAGCCCTCTCTTTTTCCCTCTATCACGCCGTAGGCAAATGAAAGTTTCCGTCCAACCTTTCCAAAGGGTGGCAGGTCCAGGACAGCGTCCTGGTCGCTCATCGCAATGAGCGAAATGCCCCTTCTCCCAGGCGGCGTATCGATACCAAACTAAGGCGTGCACCCAGCCCACCGAAAGGAGCCCTCCCCCATGCCCACCACCGTCCAAATCGGCCCCCTCACCCTCCCCCGTGGCGCGGCCCTGGCTCCCATGGCCGGGGTGGCTGATTCCCCCTTCCGCCAGCTCTGCCGGGAATTTGGCGCGATTTTCACCGTATCCGAGATGGTCAGCTCCAAGGGCCTCTGCTACAGTGACCGTAAAACCCCCAGCCTCATGGCCTTCTCCGAAGCCGAGCGCCCCTTTGCCGTCCAGCTCTTCGGCAATGAGCCCGCCACCATGGCCCAGGCGGCGAAACTGGCAGCCCAAACCGGCGCGGATTTTATCGACCTCAACATGGGCTGCCCTGCCCCCAAAATCACAAACGGCGGCGGTGGCAGCGCCCTGATGAAATCCCCCCGCCTGGCAGGGGAAATTGTCCGCGCCGTCAAAGAGGCCGTCTCCCTCCCTGTCACCGTAAAATTCCGCAAGGGCTGGGACGATTCCTCGGAAAACGCCGTGGAATTCGCCTGCATCTGCGCCGAAAACGGCGCCGACGCCCTCACTGTCCACGGCCGCACCCGCCAGCAGATGTACGCCGGCCAGGCCGACTACGCCTGTATCCGCGCCGTGCGGGCGTCTGTCCCCATCCCTGTCATCGCCAACGGCGACGTCGCCAGCGGCCCCGATGCCCTGCGGATTTTGGAGGAGACCGGCTGCCCCCTGCTGATGGTGGGCCGGGGTGCCCTGGGCGCCCCCTGGGTCTTCGCCCAAATCGCCGCCTATCTGGAGGACGGCACCCTCCTCCCCCCGCCCCCTCTGGAAGAGCGCCTCTCCCTCCTCCTGCGCCAGGTGACAATGATGTGCGCCGAAAAAGGGGAACACGCCGCCCTCCGGGAGGCCCGCAAACACGCCGCCTGGTATCTCAAGGGCCTCCGGGGCGCAGCATCCTACCGCCGGGAATCCTCCTCCCTCTCCACCCTGGACGACTTAAAGCGCCTGAGCGAGCGGATTTTAAAAGAGAATCCAGCTGAATGAGCCTCACCTTTCCCTGAGATTGATGAAAAATATTGACTTCACTACTCTTTCCCAGTATCCTGATATAGGAATTAGGTCTGTCAAACAGTCAGTCTTTTGAGAATTGACTGTTTCTATCTTGAGGAGGGCATCATCATGTCAGGCTCAAAGTGCAGAGAACAATCTGGAACCCCCGCTATGAATCGATGGGAACAGTCCATTTTTGATATGTACCTACAGTATCATCTTGGCAAGAGCGAGGCCTGTCAACGGTGCCGGCAAGCAAGTACAGGCCTTTCCCGACCCATATCGATATGGCATGTAGGCACTTCCTATGAGGAAAGCCCCTATAAGATTCTGTTCGTCGGCAAAGCGGCTAGAGGCAGTATCGTGGAAGCGCCCTTCTATATGGATACGGTGGAAGACGCCACCGTTATTGCAGCAGATTTGTACTACAATAGCGGCTGGGCCTTTTGGGGGTACACCAGAGCTATCGCCAACGCAGTCTATGGGGAAGAGAACGCTTGGGAGCAAATTGCTCTTACCAACATGGTTAAATGCAATCGTTCCGATACCGTTGACACCACAATACAGGACGCCAAAATCAGCTGCGCCGAATATCTCCGGCGGGAAATTGCATTGCTGTGCCCCCGGCATATCGTGTTTTACACCAACGCAGGCTATGATGAAGCAATCCAAAGGGCATTTGACCGGATAGAAGATTCCCAATACCAAGACTTCCCCTGCGGCAAAAAGGCCATGCACCTTTGGGCCTTTACCGGCGTTATTGGTGAAAGCCGGATAAAGGCAATCCGCACCGGGCACCCTGAGCGGATGAAAAAGGGGGATTTTACCAGCCGGATTATTGATTTTATTCTTGGAAAACAATAGCGGAATCCAGAGAATCCCAAAATAAAAAGACGTCAAAAAATGTTCCAGCTGCCCGCTGTGATTCTCCGGAGCAATATCAATGAAAATGGGAAAGCCCCCTCGCTGTATTCCGGCGAGGGGGCTTTTCTCTTATTCCCCAAAATACTCTGCCATTTCCCTCATCCGCCTGCTCTGCTCCACCTGGAAAGGGCAGCGCCGGTCGCAGTGGCCGCAGTCCCGGCAGGCCGAGGCCTTCGTCCCCAGCTTCCGGTAGTGGTTTTTCGCCATCTCATCCCCAGCCCTTGCCAAATCATAGTACTTGTTCACCAGCCCGATGTCAATGCCCGCAGGACAGGGGTGGCAGTGGCTGCAATATACACAGTGCCCCTCAATATCCTTGGGCGTAAGCTCCCGGATAAAGGCGTAATCCCTCTCCTCCTGCGCGGCATCGGGAAACGTGAGCAGCTCGTTTAGGTCGTCCAGCCCCCGCACACCGGGCACAACAGTGAGCACGCCGGGGCAGTCCAGCGCGTATTGGATACACTGGTTCCTGGTCATTGCCCGGCCAAAGGGGGACTCCCTGGCATCCAGCAGCTTGCCCGCGTGGAAGGGCTTCATCACCGAAATACCCACCCCCTCCTCCTGGCAGCGGCGCAGCAGCGCCGCCCGCTCCCCGGCGCTTCCCATACCCAGGTCGTCCGAGTACTCAAAATCATAGGCAGCATTGACGCTGAACATCATCATGTCAATAAACCCGGTATCCAATATCCGGTTCGCCGCCTGGGGCGTGTGGGAGGAAAATCCAATATGGCGCACCACACCCTGCCGCTTTAACTCCTGCACCAGGTTCACAATGCCGCCCTGCTCCAGCTTTTCAAAGTCCTCCACCTTATCAATGCAGTGGAGAAACCCCATGTCAATATAGTCCACGCCCAGGGTTTCCATCTCCCAGTCAAAGGTGCGTTTGATGCGCTCGGCGTCGGTTGTCCATCCGTAGTTCCCCTCCTCGTCATACACCGCGCCAAAGTGCAGCTGGAAGAAAATCTTCCTCCTGGCCACCGCCCGGATTGCCCGGCCAAAGGGCGCATACACATTGGCCGCCCCGCCGCACAGGTCAAAGTAATTCACCCCGTTCACAATGGCCCTCCGCACGGTATGCTCTATTTCCTCGTCGGGCGCCCTCTGGATGCCCCCCATCCCCAGGCCCAGCACACTGAATTTCTCATTTTTCTCCCCGTGGGGAAGCTGCCGGTATTCCATCATCTTCCATCTGTCCTTTCCTGTTGGGATGGTTCCATTATAATTCCTCCGCCCCAAAATAGCAAATACCCCGTTTGCATCCCCGGCAATACCCAAAACACATACCCTATCCCAAATACTTCGCCAAAAGCAGGCAGGGATTGGCCTCGTCCCACAGCGTGGGGAATACCTCCAAGGGCCGGAACCCCATGGCATAGTAAAACTCCCTGGTCTTGGCATACCCCACGTCCTCCCTGGAACTGTCCAGCGTCTTCACCGTGAGGAATTCCATCCCCTTCCCCCGGGCAAAGGCCTCGCATTGCCCCACCAGCAGCCGTCCCACGCCCTTCCGGTGGTATTCCGGCCTCACCCCCATCACGCACACCTCCCCTGCATAGGGGCTGTGTTCCAAAAACGCCGCAAACCCAATGGCCTTTTCCCCCGCAAAGGCCGCCCAGAGGGGCAGCTTCTTCACTTTCTCCACATAGTCCAGCAGCGATTCCTCAATCCCAAACCACTCCGGCAGCGCCCGTAGGATGCCCTCACACAGCGCCGCCTTTTCCACCCCATCCTGAATCTCCCTAATTTCCATCGTTTTCCCTCCTCAAAAACGGCAGGCCCCACCAGCGTAGGGCCTGCCTCAGACTGTCGAAAAACCTAATTTTCGGAAAAGTCCCCTATTTTAAAATCATAAAAATCAGGACATGCGCCTGATTTTTATCCGGCGTGTCGAATCTTCGACACGCTTAACTCGCGCCACAGTGCGCGAAACCGGGGGTATCCATGCCGGTTCTGTAGGAACCGGCATGGTATCTAGGGGGTACCCGGTACCCTCTAGAAGCGCGTCGAACAAGTTCGACGTGCTTCGGCAGGACCCACGCTGGTGGGTCCTGCCTGCATCGATATTATTTCTTTTCCGCCCACACCGTGGCCCGCCAGGTATCCTCCCGCAGGGGTGTGGGGATGGCCTCCGCCGTGAAGTTGTGGTAGCCGTGGGTCATCGTAAGCCCCGCTTCCTCCAGCCACTCCTGCACTTCCTCCCAAGCGGGGAGGTATTGGCAGCCGGTCTCCACATGGCAGATCATCTCTTCCCCATTGTTTGCGGTGAGCTCCCAGTGCTCCGCCCACACAAACAGCCGCGTCACCGGGTCGTAGCAGCCGCCGTAGCTGGCCGTGCGCCCCCTGGTGCCGTAGTCGTCGCTCCCCTCAAAGTAGTACATGGGCTCCAGCGAGGGGAACACCTTCTCGTTGTCCTTATGTAACTCAAAATCCAGATACAAGTGCCCGCCGGGGCGCAGGGCCTTTGCCGCCCGGCGGAGAAAAGCCCGCTGGGCTCCCTTGTAATCCTCCTCGCCCTCGATGTTCATGAGCACATTTCCGGCCATCACCACCACATCATAGCCGCTGCCCCAGTCCTCTTCGCCGCCCTCCATCTGGTAGCAGCGGAGGTTGGGCAGCCCCTTCATCCGGGCATAGCAGCGTTCCAGCATGTAGGGGTCCCGGTCAAAGCCCGTGACATCATGCCCCGCCTTTGCCAGGGGCACTGCAATCCGCCCGCCCCCGCAGGCCATCTCCAAAATCCGCTGGGGCTTTCCCCCGCACTGCTCCTTCAGCACAGAGAGCAAAAACTCCACATCATTCGTCTGGTTTTCAAACTGCTCGTACACACTGGCATACCAGTGCCTCATAATAAAATCCCGGTTCAAATTGTTGTCCTCCTAAAAACCCACGGAGGACAGCCCTCTCTTTACCTCAGCGCCGTCCTCCTAAACCCATGGCTGCTCGAAGTAAAATTTGTACGCATTCCAATCCGCTCCTTTCTGATTAAGTTGTCCCTATTATAGCATTCATTTTCCGTATTGTCAATATTTTGTAATTAATTTGACATAAAAAAGATTACCCCTCCGGCAAGTCCCCTTTTTTATCGGCCTCTCAGCCTTTCCCTTCCTCAACTCGGCACCTCCGCAGCTCCCGCCGCCAGCAGCACAGCCCAGGCTGCGTAGCCCGCTTCGCCCGTCTGCGCTGTTCCCCATTGTCTCCCCTAGCCCTTCCTCCCTCTCGGGCCCAAAGGGCTTCTCCTACGCAACGGTAGCCTCTCCCTCCTCAGGCCTCCCCAGCCACGGAGATTTCCACTTTCGCCCTTGCATCGCAGTGCATTCCCGCCTCCCTATCGGCGGCTTTCCGCTCAATCATCCACGCAAAGTCGTGGCTTTTCCCTTCCATCGTCTCGCCGCATTCGCACCACTTTCCGGCACCCATTCCCGTGGGATTGCCAGCCCCCTGAACCATATCCCGCCGCTGTGGCTGCAAAGGGGCCCGTGCCCCGCAGAAAAACGCTGCTCCCCAGTCCTGCCCCACCAATAGCTACTATCCGGTTTCCCCACCAGCTCAACGGCCAGCTCCGGCGTCCCAGCGTATCCTATCCCACGAACAGCGGTAATCCACTCATCTGTCAGCGCCACCACATTTTCCGCCGGGCCATACCCCGCCGTCTTTGGAATCCCCCCGAAGCACAGTGCCAGCACTGCCAACATCCCATTTTCCCACGCCAAAAAGGCGTATTTAGCCTCCCCTCCCCGGAAAAGACAAAATACGCCTCTCAAACAGATAACAATATCCCCTTGGCAACTAAAGCTATACTAAGGTCCGCTCCTTCCCGCCACAGCGGCCAGGCCCTTCTGTCACAAATTTATTGTGCGTATAGCAGCCTGCTTTTCCAATCCCCAACCTGAAAAACCCTATTTTCTCGTCAGCACCGGCGCAGCCAGAATCTCGTCCTTCCGCTCCAGCAGCTCGTCGCTGTCCAGTATCTGGGCAATGGCCTTCTCCACGCCGATACGGTCCAGGGCTACCCCCAGCCGCTCTTTCTGGAAGGCGTTGGCCTTAAACCACAAGAGGGTCTTTTCCAGCAGGGGGAAGACCTCCTCCTCTGCCACCAGCCTGGGCAGAGGGGTTCCCATGCGGGGCCTCTTCCCCCAGGTGCCGCCGATGTAAATCATCAGCCGCCGCTCCGATTCATGGGCCACGGCTTTAAAGGGGCATTTCCCCACACACACGCCGCAGCTGGTGCATTTCCCCTCGTCAATCACCAGCTTGCCGTCCTGGAGGGTAGCAGCCCCCATGGGGCAGTTCTGTGCCACCTGGCACACCTTGCAGGACCGGCATCCGTCCTTTTCATAGTTCGGCCGTCTCCGCCCCTCAATCCCAAAGTCGTTGAGATTGGGCTTCATGCAGCTGTTGGGGCATCCTCCCACGGCGATTTTAAACTTGTGGGGCAGCACCACCTGTCCCCAGCCCACGTAGTATTTTTCATAGATTTCACGGGCAATCCCCTGGGTATCGCAGTTGCCGAAGACACAGGTTGTGCCCTTGCAGGCGGCCACGGGCCGGATTTTTGCGCCGGTGCCCCCAAAGGTGAGCCCTGCCTTCTGGGCCAGGTACTCCTGTGCCGCAGGGATTTTCTCATAGTCAATCCCCGAGATTTCCGCTGTCAGCCGGGAGGTCATGGCAATCCTGCCGTCCCCAAACTGTTCGGCGCACTCCGCCACAGCCGCCAGCTGCTTTGCGGTAAACACGCACCCCTCGGGAATCACCCGCCCGTTAAACTTCTGCGTCCCCCGGTTGAGCAAAAACCCCTGTGCCTTCACTTTGGTAATGTCGTCCTTGGTCATTGTCTCTTCTTCCCTTCCATCTTTTTTGTCTCAGTGGGCCGCCTGCCCGGTTCTCCTTCTCCCCCGCCGGGCCCGGCGCAGCCGCCCTCTCCCCTAGTATCCGCATTTTTCCGGGATTTAGGCATTCCCCACCCGCAGGTAAGTAAAAACCCTGTCCCTTTCCAGGGCAAACGCCGTGCCCTCTCTCTGCAGCAGGGGGAGCAGCTTCTCCTCAATCACCGCCTTGTCCATCTTCACAGAGCTGATGACATACAGGCACCCGTCCTGTCCCGCCACCCGCCTGCCCTCCTCCAGCGCCTTTTCCAGCACGGCTTCCAGGTGGGCAACGGCATTGTAGAGCACCACCGTGTCAAATTCCCCGTCCCCGTATTCCAGCGCCGTGGCGTCCATCTGCCGGAAGGTGGCGTTGGGGCAGTCCCCAATCCGCTCATCCAGCCGCCCCCTGTCCAGGTCGATGCAGTCCACCCGCTCCGCCAGCCCCGCTGCACAGAGGGAGAACTCTGCGCACCCGCAGGCCACTTCCAGCACCCGCTTTCCCAGAATATCCCCCTTCACAGCCTCCACAGCCCTCTCTGCCCGTCTCATCTCCCCACCTCTTTTCCAAGGAAAAGTATACCATCCCTTTCGCCCTACTGTCAACTGCCGCAAGCCCCAGGCCACAGCCATAAATCCACCCGTCTTTCCCCTTTTTGCCTAAATAATACTATTTGTATATCCCAATTTCCTCATTCCTTGGCCTTTCCCCTTTTTCTGTCATTTTCACCCCCATTTTCCCCTGGCCTTCTGTGGAAAACTTCGTGGAAAGGGTGGAAACTTCCCCAGGCTTCTCCTAGCTTTTCCAGACAAACTCAGTATAAATCTGGAAACAAGTTTTTGTTTTCCACAAAAAAACTCTTGACACAAGATTTATGGCCCCTTTTTTCAAAAGTTCGACACATCTTGTACTAAAATACAATCCGTAATTTCCACTTTCCAAAAACTGTCTATTTTACCTTGATATGCAGTTTTCAACACCATACCCTTGTGTATTCTGCCTATTTACATTTTTCTTCCCTGCTCTCCCGCCGGGGCAGCGGGGCCGCCTTGTGGTAGATGCGCAGCATTTCCGGGGAAAAGGCGGTGCCCCCCTTTGGCAGCTCCTGCTCAATGAGCAGCTCCGGCAGCACCCGCAGCCCTGGCTTTGCGCCCTTTTTGCCCTCCAGGAGAAAGAGCCAGGGCTCCTTCCCCACCCGCTGGGCCACAAAGCGCAGCCGCTTGGGGGCCAGCCCGGCCTCTTCGCAGGCCGCAAAGGCCTCCGCCAGCCGTTCCGGCCGCAGGCAAAGGCAAAACCGCCCGCCAAACTTTAACAGCCACGCCGCTGTTTTGCACACCTCCCCCAGGGTGCAAAAGGTCTCGTGCCGGGCAATGCGGTGGCTCTCCTCCCCGCTTAAAATCCCTGTGCGGGCGGGCTTGTAGGGCGGGTTGCAGCTCACCATGTCCAATGTCCCCGGCTTCATAAAGGCCTTTAGCGCCTCCCGGTCAGTGAAATCCGCCGGCACAGGGAAGACCGTCTCCTGTACCCCGTTGGCCTCTATCCCCTGGGCAAATTGGCGTACCCCCTGTTCCTGGATTTCCACCCCGTAGATACGCCCCGGCCATCTCCCCCGCCCGTCTTCGCTTTTCCCCCTGGGGAAGGGCGGCCTCAGCCAGAGGAAGGGGATAATCCCGCAGCCCGTCCCCAGGTCGCAGATAACCTCCCCCGGCCTTGGCGCGGCAAAGTCCGCCAGCAAAAAGGCGTCCGTCCCAAACCGGTGCTCCGGCGAGCACACCACCCGCAGCCCCCCGTCCAGCAGCTCCTCCCGCCATTCTTTCACAGCAATCCCCCCTTATCTGTCTAAATAGAATATAATGTCACGCTTCCCCTCCTGGGATGTGCCGGTATACACCCTGGTGTCCAGCCCGCCGATGGCAAAGCCGCACTTTAAATAAAAGAGGCAGGCCCCAAGATTGTTGTCCTGCCCCTGGGTGTAAATGCCCCGGTAGCCCTTGCCACTTGCCACTTCTGCCGCCTTTTCCAGCAGTGCCCGCCCCGCGCCCGTCCCCCGGAACGCCCGGCTGATTTTCAGGTCATAGAGGTACATGTACTTGAAAAAACCCTCCTGCACAATCGCAAGCCCGATACACTTTCCCCCCTCATAGGCCCCGAGAAAGGTGCTGTGTTCCGCCATCCGGTCAAAGTCATAGTTCTCGTCCGGAAAACACATCTCCTCCGTCTGGGCAAAGCGCTCCACCGTGTACCCCCAGTGTTCCCCGTCATAGGTGGGCACCATCCGCCCAAAGAGGGGGAACGGCTCGTTCTTGATATTAATATCCCCACTGTGTTCCCTGTC
The DNA here is from genome assembly GCA_022791315.1 of Oscillospiraceae bacterium. Taxonomy (GTDB): domain Bacteria; phylum Bacillota; class Clostridia; order Oscillospirales; family Ruminococcaceae; genus JAAVYW01. The sequence continues at coordinate 80,602 of JAAVYW010000060.1, forward strand.
AATGATATGGATTTCCACAAAAATCTCCCCTTTCGCCTGCCAGTATAGCATAGCCCGCCGGGATATGGCAAGCAATCCCCCTCTGCTTTTTCACATCCCCCCGTGAAGTCAGTTGAAACCAGGGCCAAAATATGGTATAGTAAAACACGAAAGAGGTGATCCCATGGACAAACCCGCCCTCCTCTCCCATCTGAAAGCCCAGCTGGCCCTGGAATACAACTGCCTCCCCCAGGACTTCGACCGGGACGCCCCCGTCATCACCACCCCCAAGGCCAATCCCGGCCGCCGCCCCTACAGCCCCGAGCCCCGCTTCTTCTCCATGGCCACCCTGGGCGGCAACGCCGTGATCTCTGCCGATCCCTGCCTCCACCCCTGGCTCAAGCAGTGGAGCGCAGGCCGGGAGGGCATCTGGCTCTTTGAGGAAAACAACCTGTTCGAGCTGGAAGAAACGCTGCGGGAGCACGGCCAAGCCCTCTGGCAGAGCCACCATATGTACCTCCCCGACCCGCAGCCCTCCCCTCCCCCCATCGACTTCCCCACCCGCTGGTACGAGCAAGAAGACATTCCCTCCATCCCGGATAAGGATACCTTCTCCAACGCCCTGGGTGGACACGCCGCCCGCCCCGACGTGCTGGCCGTGGCCGCCTTGGAGGGGAGCCAAATCATCGGCCTGGCCGCCTGCTCGGCGGATACCCCCGCGCTCTGGCAAATCGGCATCGACGTCCTGCCGGGCCACCGGAAATCCGGCATTGGCCGCCGCCTGGTGCAGCTGCTAAAGGACGAAATCCTCCGCCGGGGCAAGATCCCCTTTTACGGCACCGCCACCGCCAACCTCCCCTCCCAGCGCATTGCCGCCTCCTGCGGCTTTTTCCCCGCCTGGGTCGAAATCGAATCCATTCCCAAAAACTAAAAAGGAGCTGTTTTCCCATGACTGACGTTTCCACCCGTTTCCTGAAATACGTGTCCTTTGACACCATGTCCAACCCCGAATCCCCCACCTATCCCAGTACCCCCGGCCAGCTGGCGTTTGCCCAGGCCCTGCGCCAGGAGTGCGAGGACATCGGCCTGCAAAACGCCCGCCTCACAGATAAGGGCTTTGTCTTTGCCACCCTGCCCTCCAACACAGAGAAAAAAGTGCCCGCCCTGGGCCTCATCGCCCATATGGACACCGCCCCCGACTTAACCGGCAAAGACGTCCGCCCCCAAATTGTGCGGGACTATGACGGCGGCGATATTGTGTTAAACCAGGAGAAAAACATTGTCCTCCCCGCCGCCCAGTTCCCCGGCCTCCAGGCCCTCAAAGGCAAGGACATCATCACCACCGACGGCACCACCCTCTTAGGCGCAGACGACAAGGCAGGCATCGCCGAAATCCTCTGTACCGTGGAATACCTGATGGAGCACCCGGAAATCCCCCACGGCGACATCCACGTGGGCTTTACGCCCGACGAGGAGGTTGGCCGCGGCACCGACGGCTTCGATGTCAAAGACTTCGGCGCCGACTATGCCTATACCCTGGACGGTGGCTCCATCGGCGAAATCGAGTACGAGAACTTCAACGCCTGCAACGCCAAAATCACCGTCCACGGCACCAGCATCCACCCCGGCGGGGCCAAGGGCCGCATGGTACACGCCCTTCTCATCGCCATGGAACTCCAGCAGATGCTCCCCACCTTCCAAAGCCCCATGTGTACCGAGGAACGGGAGGGCTTCTTCCACTTAACCACCCTCTCCGGCGATGTCGAGACTGCCAAAATGGCCTATATTATCCGCGACCATGACCGCACCCTGTTTGAGCAGAAAAAAGCCCTGTTCCAGTCTATCGCCGCCTTCCTCAACGGGAAATACGGCCCCGGCACCGTTGACCTACAGCTGGAAGACAACTACTACAACATGATGGAGCAAGTCCTCCCCCACCGCCACCTTATTGACATCGCCTCCCAGGCCATCACCGAAGAGGGGTTCACCCCCATCCATCCCCCTGTCCGCGGCGGCACTGACGGCGCCCGTCTCTCCTTCCTGGGCCTCCCCTGCCCCAATCTTGGCACCGGCGGCGGCAACGGCCACGGCCGGTATGAATACTGCTGCATCCAATCCATGGAATCCGCTGTCCGCATCTGCGTCAATATCATCCGCACCTACGCCACCCGCGAATCCTAACTCTATCGCGCCGTAGGCAAATTAAAGTTCCCGTCCACCCTTTCCAAAGGGTGGCAGGTCCAGGACAGCGTCCTGGTCGCTCATCTCAATGAGCGAAATCCCCCTTCTAACGGGGCGGCGTATCGTGACCAAACCCAGGCTACCTCCCAGCCAACACGCCGCCTTCCCCAAGCTCCCCTCTGTCGGGATGCTTTGGCCCCCTCGCCGTCTTTGCCAACGGCAAACAGTGTAAGTTTGTCAAACAAATTGGACAAGGAACTCGAGAGGAGAAAGCCAGGAGAGTGGACGCATCGGAAAGTTGTTGGAGCGGCGGTTATAGACAGCAAGCTGCTGCTGGAAGTCAGCCAGAGAGAAGAAAGAGTGGACA